>CACYZN010000054.1 GCA_902778925.1 uncultured Bacteroidota bacterium | reverse complement strand
GGCATCGGTGGCGCTCGCCCCCAACCCCGCCTCGGGCGAGGTGCTGGTAACCTCGCAGCACTACATGACCCGCATCGAGATGTACAACTCGCGCGGCATTCTGGTCTACAGCGAGCCCACCAGCGGCCACGAGCACCGCCTCAGCCTCGAAGGCCTGCCCGCCGGCTCCTACATAGTGTCGGTGCAGACCACCGCCGGCTCCACCGCCAAACGCCTCGCCGTGCAGTAGCGGAGGGCAGCAAAGGAAAGACTATCGACAAACAAAATAGCAGTATTTATGAAAACGACAACACATTCCCTCATGGTGGCGCTCGCCGCAGCGCTGTTTCTGCTTGCCCCGCTGGCTGCATGGGCGCAGGTGGCCGAGGTGTCGGGGGTACCCTCGAAAAAAGAGATTGTACGCAGCCTCGACGGCAGGTACTCCATCGTCTACTCAAACGATGCAGGACTCAATTGTTTTGTCCTCGACGACCCCTACACAAATCCCTTGATGTTCTCCCTGCCGGCAACGATGCTGGTAAACGACATCGAAGTCGACGGAGACAACGTCTTTTTCTGCGGCTCGATGGGAGCCCACGGCATGATAGGCTACTTCGACTGGAGAAAAGTGTTCTGGTATAGTGGCCAAGTGTATTTTACCGTGTGCAATTCTAATTACTCATCCGAAGGCCACTATATCCATATAGACAATTACACGCGGATGGACTACTTCTACGACATCACCTCGGGTCGGCACGTGCTGGCCTTGGTGGGCAACTCGGTGGTTGACGACTATCTGCTTCTAAACCGCACCGTAGTTGCCGCAGCGTCGACAACGACGCTATACCCACCGTCATCATGGGCATTCCGATACTTGTACAACAAGGACGGCAAGATTACCTACACCGACATTGCCGCCCTGGACCGCTCGGTGGTTGCCGTGGGACATCACGACGGCAGGGGGTGCTACCTACGCACATTTAAAAAAGATGATATTTTCCCAAGCCATCCATACGACACCGCGTTTGCCACCGAAATCCTGTTGGCCGGCGTCCCGGCGGTAGGGCCGTCGCTGGTGGAAGGAATCGCTCCTGATGTCGTCACCGTGGTACATCAAGGTACAGGCACCACCACCGTCGGGCACAGGCTGTTTGTCGACCCGTCGACGGGCGCTGTGTCGCCAGCCGCCAACTCATACTACTTCACCACATTGTCGGCATTATCCTCGTTCGACCTCTACGACCTGCGCTTCGACAAGGAGTTGTATCTGCTCGAGGATGCCGACCACCTCGCAGCCGGCGTCACAAGTCGCTGGCTCGACATGTTGCCCACCACCACTTCACCGGCCGCCATCGACTGCCACCGGTTGCTGATTGGCCGGCAGACGACATTGGATGTGAACCCTCAAAACCTCAAACCTATCACAGCAGGGGCTTCGCCTTCGGGTCTCCTCTCGATGTACCGGCCGCTGAACATTGGAACCACTACGACCTGCAGCGTGCATCACTCACTGGGCCTCACTTACCAGATGCCGACAAAAGAGAGGCTTGACGTAAGCTTCAACGACCCTGACACATCCTACAACAGCAATACCTTCCAGCCAGCCATCGTCAATGCCACGGCACCTGTAATCTGTCCTTGAAACCAAAAGCCAAAGCACCATGAAACCTCGGCGCAGTATGCCGACCTCTACTACCACCGCGTGGGCGACACCATAGAGCAGAACCCAAACAACGGATACTTCTTGTGGTGGGACTGGGACCGAAGCCTGCAGACCAATGAATGGGTGAATTACGAGTGGCATCAATTCTCTGCAATTAATCTTATTCGTTTCGAGACAGACATTCCCCTCAAAGTGTTGGGCCTTGCCGGCATTGTATCGTCAAGAGCCAGTATTTACACGACACTATTTACGGACTCGACCGCCTTTCAAGAGTATTTCTTGCTCTACGAAGCAGACAGCACGGGCGTCAACTTCAAGGGGCAGCTGCCCTGGCGCCTGCGCGACCCGCACCGCCATGTGCACATCTATGCCAACGGGCTGGTTCATTCCCATCCCGACTCTTGCTGCAAGTACATGCCCAACGAAGCTGTGTTGCCTATATATGAGTACTACTTCGACAGCGCCATTACGGTGTACGACTCGTTCTACGTCGGCGGAACCTGCTATAGCAGATACACCGGTTTCCCTTCGAGCTTAGAAGAGTACCTGACTGTTTATTCAGTCGGTCGTTATTGGGATGTGGCTATTGGTTTTGATTGCAAAGGCAGCGACTTCGCGGGGTTTTGCGAACAATCACGAGCACAATACTATCAAGTTGATTGGGTCTACAACATTGATGGCGAAATTGTCGATACAATATACGGCTGGCGACCGGCCGGATATGATCACAACCTACTCGTCTACCCCATAGTGGAGATGGACACCACGGTGCCGCCGCCCGACATGTGTGTCGCCCTGGGCAACGTGCAGGCCTCCATCTCGGCCGACGGCTGCCTCACCGTCAGCTGGGACC
>CACYZN010000053.1:1944-2401 GCA_902778925.1 uncultured Bacteroidota bacterium | reverse complement strand
CTTCACCGACCTGCAGCCCGGCACCGCCTACTCCATCGCCGTGCGCTCGGTTTGCGTCGACGACTACGACGGCGACACCACCTACTCCGACTGGGCCACCACCGCCGTCACCACCCAGACCGTCGTCGTCGAGGGTTGCGACGTGCCCACCGACCTCGAAGTGGTCGACGGCACTGTCGACACCACCAGCGTCGTGCTGCACTGGACCGACCACAGCAGCGCCAACCGTTGGCAGATCAAGCTCACCTCGTCGGCAGGTACCGACACCCTCACCGTTACCGGCACCACCTACAGCCTCAACGGCCTCACCCCTGCCACCAGTTACTATGCCCAGGTGCGCGCCCTCTGCTCCGACACGCTCTTCAGCGGCTGGAGCGAGACCATCATCTTCCAGACCGCCAGCCATGGCACCGGCATCGACGGCATCGAGGGAGGCAATGTGTCGCTCTATCCCAAC
>CACYZN010000053.1:0-1912 GCA_902778925.1 uncultured Bacteroidota bacterium | reverse complement strand
CAGCGCCGATGCCGCCACCACACACCGTGTCGAACTGACCGACTTTGCCCGTGGCGCCTACTTCGTGCGCATCTCTGGCCAAGACATCCAGTCCATACGTAAACTCGTGGTGAAATAAGCATAAGCCACAACAATGCAAGGAGTGGCGCCATACGGCGCCACTCCTTTGTTTTATCCAGGACGCTTGCTCATCCTCATCGGTTGCAAAGCATCACTGGTGCTTTAACTCTTGCCAAGGTAGGCCCCGATGTGTTAGACGGTGCTGTTCCTCAGTTGTGGTAGCATCAGTAAATGACGTTCCCGCGCGACCTGATTAGATGAAGATATATCTCAGCACAAAAAGTACTGCCAGCACCCACATGGTGGGAGTGATGTTCTTGAACTTGCCACACAGGGCGTTGAGGAGCACATAGCTTATCAGACCGATGAGGATGCCATCGCTGATGCTGAAGCTGAAAGGCATCACCACCATCGTGATGAAGGCCGGCAGCGCCTCGACATGGTCTTTCCAGTTGATCTTCAAGACGGGTGTCATCATCATCATGCCCACCACGATGAGCGCAGGGGCGGTGGCGGCTGACGGGATGGCGAGGAAGAGCGGCGCGAAGAGGAGCGCTATGGCGAAGAAAATGGCGGTAGAGAAGGCGGTGAGACCCGTCCGGCCTCCGTCGGCCACACCGGCGGCGCTCTCCACATAGGTGGTCGTGGTGCTGGTGCCGAGGGCGGCGCCGCAGATGGTACCTATCGAGTCGGCCATGAAGCATTCGTTGATGCCGTCGACATTGCCCTCTTTGTCGACGTAACCGGCCTTCTCGCTCACCCCGATGACGGTACCCATGGTGTCGAAGATGTCGAGGAAGAGGAAGGTGAAGAGCACCACAATCATGTCGAGAATGCCTTTGGCGCTGGCGAGCTCGCTCCAAGTGAACTGGAAGGCAATGTTTTCGATGCTCGGCGGTACCGATATGATGCCGTTCAACGAGGTGAGGGCCACACGGCTCACGGCGCCGTCCGCCCCCACCACATTGTACATGGGTATGAGCCCTAATGCTGTGGTGGCGAGGATGCCCCAAAGGATGCTGCCGCGGACACCTTTCATCACCAAGGCTCCCGTTACGACAAGTCCAAGGATGCCCAGCAGGGCGGTGCCGCTGAAGGACCCGTCGGGCAGCTTGAAGGCGAGGGTCACCAATGTGGGCCCTTGCCCTACGATGCCGGCGTTCTGGAAGCCGAGGAAGGCTATGATAAGGCCGATGCCTGCGCCCACGGCATATTTTAGCGACAGCGGGAGGGCGTCGACAATCCACTTGCGCACATTGGTGAGCGTGAGGATGACGAACACAATACCTTCGAGGAACACCGCCGTCAGCGCGAACTGCCAGCTGTGGCCCATGGCTATGCAGACAGTGTAGACGAAGAACGTGTTGAGTCCCATGCCGGGAGCGAGGGCAAAGGGCTTCTTGGCGATGAAGGCCATCGCCAGCGTGCCTATTATAGCGGCGAGGGCTGTGGCGGTGAAGACGGCGCCGTTGGCTTTCGACATCTCGCCGCCCAGCGCATCGAAGATGTTGGGATTCACGGCCAGGATATAGGCCATCGTGAGGAAGGTAGTCAGCCCGGCGAGAATCTCCGTCCTGACGCTATGCTTTTCTGGGTCAAACCCCAGCCATTTCAAGAATTTCATAGTTGCTTATTTCGTCGCTTCCAACAACGGCATAATCCTCCAGTTTATTGCATGGCCATACAAGAAAAGCCCCACCAAGAAGGTGGAGCTTTCGTTGTATTGACGCTATAAGGACTACTCTTCCTCGTTGGCGGCTTCCTCGTAGGCCTTGAGGAGGGCCTGCTGGACGTCGGCGGGGACGAGCTCGTAGCTGCTGAAGGTCATGGTGAAGGTACCGCGGCCGCTGGT
>CACYZN010000052.1 GCA_902778925.1 uncultured Bacteroidota bacterium | reverse complement strand
GAGGGTGACACGCAGCGTCCTGGTCGACCTTTATCGAAAGAAACATCCTGACTTGGAACCAGTCACCGAAGAGATGTCAGAGTCTGTCTTCACCGAAGAGAGCGATGTCGCCGAGCGGATTGACGACCTCTTCTCTGCCCTCACCCCCGACGAGCAACACCTGATGCGTATGCGCCTCGAAGGCTACTCGGCCGAGGAGATAGCTGCCAGGCTTAAAATGGAACCCAACGCTGTATATCAGCGCGTAAACCGAATAATGAATAAACTGAGACAAAATGCAAAAAGACTATAAAACCGATATGCGGGCGATGACCGAAGGCCTTGCCGAATGGTGCCACCGGCGGGAACGCCGCCAGCGGGCCACGCGCACCCTCATCGGCGCCGCTGCGGTGGTGGCCGTCATAGCCATTGCGGCAACGCCCGACCCTGACGGCCATTACGTCAGCAGCGCCCAAGCACGCGCCGCAACCATCAACACCATCGAACAGACCACCCTCATTGCCAAACTATGAGACACCGCACGCTCATAATCATAATCTTGTCCCTGCTCCTCGTGGGCGGCGCGGCAGCGTGGAAGTTCCTTCCGCACACGTTGAGCTACGACGAGTGCAGTGACGTCTACCGCCACTTCGCCGACATGCGGCTCCCAGGCGTGCGCGTCACATACGTACAGGACAAGGTTATTAACGACACCCTGCGCCTCCCGGTCACCGTGCTCCAGGCCGAGACCGACGAGGGCTGGGCAGCCATCGACAGCCTCTTCGGCCTCACGGCAGACAGAAACAAACTCATCAACGACACAACTATCCCCGACGAGGCAAAAAGGCTATTCCTCAGCAACGCCCCCCAATTCACTTTATATCGCGCCCATCGCAAAACGCCATACAAGAGTATTGCGCCTGGTGATACCCGTCCCGACGATGTCACCGTCTACATCTTCCACGACCTGCGCTGCGTCACCATCTACGAAACCGGCATCGTAGAAGAGGAAGCGCAGATACTCTTTCAGAACCATAAGGAACTCAAAGAGCGAAGCCGCACCCAGCAATGGAATGCCACCTCCGACATCGCATTCGACCACCTCGACTCCCTCGATGCCGCCCGTGATCAAGAAACAATAAACCTTTAACAATATAAAACAATGAAACGTACAAAAACACTTCTCGCACTTCTTGCAGCACTGACCTTTACGGCAAAGGTATATGGTCAATCGCCTTACGACTTTTCTGCCACCGCTCCGAGTGGGCAGACTCTCTACTACAAAATCAGCGACTCGGCACAGGTCAGCGTAGTCAACCCGCGCACCAACAACAGCGACAGCAACTATGTCGCCGGCGACCTAGTCATCCCCGAAACGGTATCCTATTGCGGAACCACCTACACGGTGACCGGCCTCTCGACCCACAACTTTATGATGGGCACCTTCTACAACTGCAAGACCCTAACGTCGGTCTATGTGCCCAACAGCGTGAAAACAATGGGCGATTACGTCTTCGGCTATTGCCCGTTGCTCGTCTCCGTCCACCTGCCCGACAGCATAACGTCCATTCCCAATATGGCATTCGAAGGCTGCACCAGCCTGCCGTCAATCACCATCGGCCGGTGCGTCAGGAACATCTTCTCCGATGCATTCCTTCACTGCACGGTCGGCTATCGTGCCCTATGGAACATCCCCGACACCGCCCGAGTCTACATCCCCTGTGGCAGCACCTCGTCATACGCTGCCGTGCCGGAATGGAACAACCATTTCTCCGCTTTCATCGAAGTACCGACATATGTGCTGGAAGTGTCGGCCGACGATGAAACGCACGGAAGTGCCGAGATTGTCAGCGAACCCACCTGCGACAATCCGCAGGCCGAACTGCTTGCCACGGCCAACGAAGGCTACCACTTCGACCATTGGAGCAACGGCAGCACAGACAATCCGTTGACGATAACGCTCACCACCGATACTTCACTCACCGCTTTTTTCGCTCTCGACTCATTATCAGTTTCCGTAGTCAGCAATGACGAGACAATGGGCAGCGTCACGGGGGGCGGAACCTATGCCTATGGCGACACAGTGACATTGACGGCCACCGCCGACGAGGGCTACCACTTCGAGGGATGGGGTATTACTCCGGGCTACCAAAACATTGTCACAGAAAACCCGCTCACCATCATTGTCACACAGGATATGTCTATTATAGCCTACTTTGTTGCCGACAGTACCGAGGGTATCAGTGGAGTTGATATGCTGAATGCAAAAGTGTATTCGAGCCAAGGGCAAATCGTCGTGGACGGTGCCGAGGGCGAGACCGTCCGCATCTTCGACATCACCGGCCGCAGCGTCCATAATGAGGCATTGCCGACGGGGGTCTATATTGTGAAGGTCGGCGACCGCCCAGCCCGAAAAATTGTAGTAATGAAGTAAATTATCAAAAACAGATTTAACATGCAACACCATATCATCAAATCCCTCGCCGTCCTCGCCTTGGGCGCGATGCTGCTGACGGCCACCGTTGGCTGCGAGAAAGAAAACGACCCCATCCAGCCGAGCGACAACGACGGCAAAGTATCACTGGTACACACCGCCTGGCAGGGTAGGATGGTTAATACGACGTTTGATGACACCTATTGGGAGGAAGAACTCGTGTTCATGTCCGACAGCACAGCGCTGCTTTTCCGAAAGGCCATCTTTGAGGGCGAACTGACCGGAGCAAGAACCATTGAGACGACCTACACCTTCGACGGCGTGAGTTCCGGTACCATCTTCGGAGATGAAAACACCCCATTCAGCTACGAGACCATCAACGACACTCTTACACTCACCATCGAGGACTACTATCCCCATGTGTTTCACCCGATGGACATTTAAGACATATCCAATATGCAACACCACATCATCAAATCCCTCGCCGCCCTCGCCTTGGGCGCGATGATGCTTACGAGCTGCATGATGGAGAAGCCTACGGTGAAGAACTACCGCAAGGTCTCTGCGATGCCAGAACTCACCCCCGTCACGGTGGAGCAGTTGCGGCAGCTGATAGCCGCCGACACCACGCACTACAAGGTGGTGGTGCTCACCAGCCCGTGCTGCGGCTACTGTGTGCAGAGCATGCGCGACGTCTACCCACGGAAGATGGCAGAGTGCGACACCAGCCTCGTGCACTGGTACTTCGTGGTGGAGAGCTACAGCTCGGCACAGTATGCGGACGAGCTCTACCGCACCTACCACATCGACTCGCCCCGCTACTGGATCGACGACACCCTGTCGCAGTACCGTCCTCTGATGGTGAAGAATATGTGGACGGTGGTGTGGAACCTCCTCTGGCATTATGGCCAGTCGTTCGAGGAGCTGGGCTGGGAAATGGCCGACAACCGACTGAACAATATCGTCAACGCCATCGCCCCACAGCCGCAAACAATTACCAGCGTTGACGGCATCCCCACCACCTTGCTGCTCGACCCGCAGGGTCGCATGAAATGCACCTATACTGTCGCGAGAGACGGCACCGCCACTTTCGGCCCCACCGACATCCGCAACATCACCGTCCCTGTGACGGAACTGGACTACAACAAGGTCGACACCGTCTCATTCCTTCCCAAGGTCTGCACCCCTGACGGGAAATGTAATTAACGAACTAAAACATATTCAATATGAAACACCACATCATCAAATCCCTCGCCGCCATCGCCTTGGGCTTTCTGTCCTTTGGCGCGGCAAGCGCACAGGGCCTTTGGCGCGGAGTGGCCACATACAGCAACTGGATGGTCGGCGGCGGCTCGGCATCCACATACACTTCCTATTACCGAGGGATGGACGTGATGACCGATATGCCGCAGAGCAAGATGAAAACACTCTACCTCGCCAAAGAAAAGACATTGTATAGCGTGATGGGCATGATGGGCAAGCCCATCGTCTCCAGCCGCAGTTTTGACCCAGACACGATGGAGGTGCCGCTCTTCGACGTGGCTTCGGAAATGGAA
>CACYZN010000051.1 GCA_902778925.1 uncultured Bacteroidota bacterium | reverse complement strand
GGTCCCAGCTGACGGTGAGGCAGCCGTCGGCCGAGATGGAGGCCTGCACGTTGCCCAGGGCGACACACATGTCGGGCGGCGGCACCGTGGTGTCCATCTGCACTATGGGGTAGACAAGCAGGTTGCCATCATAGCTGGCCGGTTGCCATCCGTATACTGTATCAACGACTTCGCCCTCAAGGTTATATACCCAATCCATTATATAGTAGTAAGCTGGTGTTTGATTGCAAAAGCCTCCAATAATGTTGCCTTTGCAGTTAAATGTAGTACTTGAGTCCCAAAAGCGCGCAGTTAAATATGCAGTCAGATACTGGTGTAAGCTTAGGGGAAGGGCTGTGTATCTGCTGAAGCATGTGCCGCCGACGTAGAACGAGTCATATACCGTGATGGCACTGTCGAAGTAGTACTCGTATAGCGGCAGTATAGAATCGTTGGGCCGGTGCTTGCAGCAAGAGTCAGGGTGTGCATAGCTTAGTCCGTTGGCGTAGATGTGCACATAGCGGTGCGGGTCGCGCAGGCGCCAGGGCAACTGCCCTTTGACGTTGACACCCGAACTGTCGGCTTCGTAGAGCAAGAAATACTCCTGCAGGGCTGTCGAATCGGTGTGTTGGCCCCATGACTCATTGGCAAATGCTGTAACAATGCCGGCAATGCCGACAACCTTGAGCGGTACGTCGGTTTCAAAGCGCATAAGCACGGTTGCGGGGAGTGAAAACCAATCGACATCCAACCATTCGTTTGTCTGCAGGCTTCGGTCCCAGTCCCACCACGTGAAGTAGCCGTTGTTGGGGTTCTGCTCTATGGTGTCGCCCACGCGGTGGTAATAGAGGTCGGCATACTGCGCTGCGACCGCCGTGGCCGCCAGCGCAAACATCGCAATAAACAATATCCGTTTCATATTGCTGTGGTTTTTGGTTTCAAGGACAAATCACCGGCGCCGTCGTATTGATAATGGATGGTTGGAAGAAGTAGTTTACATAATTAGTGTCTGGGTCGTTAAAACTTACAAGAAGCCTCTCTCTTGTCGGTGTCTGGTAGGTGAGGCCCAGCGAATGGTGCACGCTGCAGGTCGTAGTGGTTCCAATATTCAGTGGCCGGTACATCGAGAGGAGTCCCGAAGGCGAAGACCCTGCTGTGATAGGTTTGAAAAATTGCCAACTCACATCTATCGATGTCTGACTGCCAATTAGCAACCGGTGACTGTCGATGGTGGCCGGTGAGGTGGTGGTGGGCAACATGTCGAGCCAGCGACTTTTGGCGCCGACTGCGAGGTGGTCGGCATCCTCGAGCAGATACAAGATGTTGTTGAAGCGCAGGTCGAAGAGGTCGAACGAGGATACCGTCGACATGGTGGTGAAATAGTAAGAGTCAGCGGCTGCCGACACAACGCCTGTTGCCGGATTGACAAACAGGCTATGCCCGACTGTCGTGGTGCCTGTGCCCTGATGTACCACAGAAACTACATCTGGGGCAATACCCTCCACCAGCGACGGTCCTACCGCCGAGACGCCGTCCAGTATGATTTCGGTGGCAAACGCGGTGTCATAGGGATAGCTTGGAAAATCATAGCCTTTTTTAAATGTACGTAGAAAGCAACCTCTGCCGTCGTGGTGCCCCACGGCAACCACCGAGCGGTCTAGGGCTGCAATGTCGGTGTAGGTAATCTCGCCGTCTTTGTTGTACAAGTATTTGAAAGACCATGGGAACGATGTATACAGCATAGTTGGTGACGCTGCTGCAACCACGGTGCGACTCAGTAACAGAGAGTCATCTATCACCGAGTTGCCCACCAAAGCCAGCAC
Source organism: uncultured Bacteroidota bacterium (assembly GCA_902778925.1). GTDB lineage: Bacteria > Bacteroidota > Bacteroidia > Bacteroidales > P3 > Colimorpha. The sequence goes on along the minus strand of CACYZN010000051.1, from coordinate 705 downwards.
GTGTCGGCCAGCGTTATTGTCGTAGAAATAGTCCATCCGCGTGTAACTGTCTACATGGATGTAGAGATTACTCGCGTAAAGAGAATTGCACACAATGTAATAGACTCGGTCGTTATACCAGAACACCTTTTTCCAGTCGAAGTAACCTATCATGCCGTGGGCTCCCATCGAGCCACAGAAAAAGACGTTGTCTCCGTCGACTTCGATGTCGTTCACCTGAATTGTTGCCGGCAGTGAGAATCGCAGGGGTTGGGTGTAGGGGTCGTCGAGGACAAAACAATTGAGTCCTGCATCGTTTGAATAGACGATGGAATACCTATTGTCGAGGCTACGTACAATCTCTTTTTTCGAGGGTACCCCCGACACTTCGGCCACCTGCGCCCATGCTGCCAGCGGGGCAAGCAGAAACAGCGTTGCGGCGAGCGCCACCATGAGGGAATGTGTTGTCGTTTTCATAGATACTGCTATTATGTTTGTCGTAGTATTTCCTTTGCTGCCCTCCGCTACTGCACGGCGAGGCGTTTGGCGGTGGAGCCGGCGGTGGTCTGCACCGACACTATGTAGGAGCCGGCGGGCAGTCCTTCGAGGCTGAGGCGGTGCTCGTGTCCGCTGGTGGGTTCGCTGTAGACCAATATGCCGCGCGAGTTGTACATCTCGATGCGGGTCATGTAGTGCTGCGAGGTTACCAGCACCTCGCCCGAGGCG
>CACYZN010000050.1 GCA_902778925.1 uncultured Bacteroidota bacterium | reverse complement strand
ATTTAAGGAAAGGAGGTAAACGATGAAGAAAGAGACCTGGAAATGGCTTATTCAGTTGCTTATCAGCATACTGACGGCAATCGCAACTACGATGGGAGTTACGAGTTGCATGGCATAAAGAAAGTGGGGACTGACAGAGGTCACAAGGAGCCTGACCAATGGGGGTTAGGCTCCTATTTTTTTTATCAGATAGCGTGAGACAGGTACCTGTCCCCGTGTTCGGTTTACGTTCAATCTTGTCTTGGAACCTGACAATCTTGTCTGAACCTCTTTCATTTTAGACGAAAATGAAAAAAAAATGGTCGAAATTTATGGGCATTAGGCATTTTTTTGTATATTTGCCCCTAGAAAATGACAAAAACTAAAAATTATGGATATGAAAACTACTAGATTATTCACATTGCTTGCTGTGCTGGTTTGCTCTACGACTATCGGCTGGGCACAGACTGCATGGCTGGGCAGTGGCAACAGTGCTGACCCCTACCTCCTGAAATCGAGCAACGAATGGGAGGCATTGGCCAAACAAGTGGCTGAGGGTAAGAATTTCCAAAACCAGTTTTTCCGACTGTCGGCTGACATCGACACCAAGGGAATACAAGTAGGCTCATTGGAGAGACCTTTCTGCGGTGTCTTCGACGGTGACAACCACACGCTGACATTTACCGTCGGAGATGACACTGGCTTCAATAATGCCAAGGCCCCCACTGCGCCCTTCGGCTGTCTGCGTGGAGCCATCGTTCGCCACGTCAAGACCACGGGCACGGTGTTTACCGACAACGCGCAGAACGGCGGTATCGCCGTGTGTATCGACGATGCGGGTGCCAGCCGTGGCACGCAGCTCGTGGACTGCCGCTCGGACATTGCTTTCGTTACCTATAACAAGGGAACTTTGACCACAGGTGGCCTTATCGGCAAGATTAACAGCAACGTCACCGTGAAACCTGTTTTGGAGAAGTGCGTCTTCACCGGCTCATTCGTGGGCTGGGGAAGCCGGATGGGCGGACTGGTAGGCTTGAGCGAGGTGGACATCACGTTCAAGAACTGTATGTTCGACCCGGTGCAAGCCGACTATCAGGGTAACGCTACCTTTGTGAATCTGGCCAACGGTGCCAAGGCTACCTTCGAGGACTGCTACTGCACCCGCTATCTGGAGACTCAGCAGGGCGTCTGCGTATTTAATAAGGTGAACCTTCCCGAAGGTTGTACCTACGAGATGGTTGATGAGTCCTTTGCCCAGTTCGACGGCAAGCCATACTGGAAGAGCGGCAACCGAGTGAAGTTGAGTGTGCCCGAGGGTACCAAGTTCAACCACTGGACAGCCAACAGAGACAAGGGAGTCTTCATCAGCGACCCCTGGCGCAAGGACGGCGTGCACGTGCTGCAGGACGTTGACGGTCCTATATTCCTCTATATCAGCGAAAAGAGCATCCCTGCCGGTAAAGAATATACCGAACACGGCGTGAAATACCGCTATCTGACGAAAACCGACTACAAATACTACGTGAGTGACGAGGTGCGCAAGGCAAAGCGCTGGGTATTCCACAGCGACGACGACCTGGTGTTCTATGACGGCGACGGCGAAGCCTCGCACATCACCGCCATCGTGGGCTATGACCAGGACAATTTCGACAGCGACGGCGTACAGATACACAACGACATCATCAAGATAGATGTGTTCGACGGCAATCGCAAGCACTCGCGCTTAGGTGTCATCGCCCCGCGTGCTTTTGCGAACAGCACGAAGCTGAAGAGCCTCTACTTCAAGGATACCGGCAACAACCTCTATGACGCGCTGGTAGGCTTCGACTTCATGATTGACGAAGAGGCCTTCAAGAACTGTCCGAACCTGGAGGAAATCAAGATGATGCAGTACACCACCAAAGGCTCTGACCACTGGGAGGCGCTGAAGGCAGACCAGGTGTTCAGCATCGCCGAGACTGCCTTCGACGGTTCACCGAAAGCCAAAATCAGCTGCCACCGCTCGGAGTACCAGAATTATCTGACCAGCGAGACGTGGCTACCCTTCCGCAACCGCATCATCATCTACGATGCTACGGTAAATGACGAGACAGTGAACGGTGTGAAATACCACTATTACCGTAATGCCAACGAGACCAAGCCGTTGACCAACAACGACAAGAAGGAGATGATGGACAATCACTTGCGCATCTGGAATGCCGACTACAAGAATTTCAATGCCGCCGACCTGCTGCAGACCAACGATGACGCCACCGTCTATTACACCTATGTGGTGGGGGTCGACAACGACGACATTGACGATGCCAACGGTGTGATGCGCATCTACAACGACATGGGCTCGAACTACAACTACAAGACGCTGGCCCTGGGTCGCAATGCCATCAAGGGCAACACGCATGTCAAGGCCATCGAGTTCTACCAGACCAACGGCAACGGCGACAATTCGCACAGCGACCTGAAGATGGTCATCCAGAACGGTGCCCTAGCAGGCTGTAAGAACCTGAAGGAACTCCGCATGTTCTACTATGTGGAGGACGGCGCAGACCATTGGGAGAACCTCGGTCCGCAGGAAGAGTATAGTGAAGCGTGCCAGAACATGAATCCCGACTTCAAGGTGCTGGTATCGACCGATCGCTTCCAGGAGTTTTTGGACGACCCCAACTGGGAGCCTTATCGGGATTACATCGAACCCGTGGAGTTTGACCCGACAAATAGGCGTAAGGACTACAACGAGAACGGTCTGAACTACAGCTATATGACCAATCCGGGCGGCATCCTACAGACCTCGCAGGTAGTGAGCCAGGATGTGTCGTGGTGGACGGTGCCGCGTATTGCCGTCGAAGTGCTTTTGACTGTGGCCTCCATAAAATCAGAAATAGCCGCCCATGCAGCAAAGAAGATGGCGGTTACCGATGCGACCATAGAACTCCATGCGGCTGAAATTGCCAAGGAAGACGTGATACTTGCGAGAGATCAGGTGTTGTCCCAGCTTAAAAGCAAGACCCTTGATAAAAATTTGATCCAGAATCTAACCCATTTAATGATGAGGCCAGGGGCTAAGCATCAATGGGAAATAACAATGGCAATGACGCATGGTCCTGGACGTTTTCTCCGTGAACTGGGCTTGATTAATGAAGCAGGAAATGTGTTGTCGTACACTGCGGCATTACCGGCCTTTGAAACTATTCGGCAGATGGGTGAATTTCAATTCCGAAGTTGTTATTCATCTCTCCAAGCGCTGTTAGCAGGCATTGTTAATCCTTATTTTAATGCTGTAACAACAGCAAGGGCAACCTTGGAGGCCGCAGAGAGAGCATTAACCAAAGCGACGATATTAAATTTCATACAATTAAGGGCCGCCTCCGCAGCCACCAATACTGCCGGCTTCCTCTCCTCAAAGTGCTGGGGTGGCAGTGGCTCGTACAACGGCGACGCCTTGCAGAAGGGTATGCGTGAGAACATCAAGTCGAACATCCACCAGGTAGGTCTGGTGGGTGGCGGCTACATCATCACCACACCGTCGAAGAACCTCGTCTATCATACCTATATCAAGTCTGTCGATGATACGACGACGGTGGCCAAGATCTATGGCGGCTTCGACGACGACGGCAACGCCTTCACCTCCGACCGCACGATGACCTTCGCCAAGAAAGCCTTCCGCGACAAGAAGAAGCTGACGCGGGTGGAATTCTATGCCAATGACGGGCAGACGAGCAATGCCTCGGTGCCGATGCTCCTCACCATCCCCGACTCGGCCTTCGTGGGTTGTAGCAACCTGACGGAGTTTAATACGCTGCTCATCGACAACGACGGCGGCCGTCGCGCCCTCGGTCCGGAGAACTTCATCCTCGCCGGTGACAGCATCTTCGCCGGCCTCGACCCCGAGAAGTTCCATATCGTCATCGATCCGCAACGTAAGCAGGACTTCCTCGACAATGCGTCGTGGGCTCCGTTAGAGCAATACTTCACTTACCAGAATGCCGCTCCCGTCACCCAGTACACCTTGTATGGTGCCCAGTATGCCTACGCTTACGAGAACAATTCCATCAAGAAGGAGAACAAGGTACAAGGTCACCTGATCGAACACACCATCGTGACCGGGCCCGACAACGAGTTCATTGAAGGAAACCAGGGC
>CACYZN010000049.1 GCA_902778925.1 uncultured Bacteroidota bacterium | reverse complement strand
CGAGAACCCCTACAAGTCGCCCACCGACATGGGTGTCAACATGGCCGGCTTCTGCATCTGCGACGACGACGTCTGCTGCCAGGCCTCCAAGGACGAGATTATCCGCCGTTACTACACAGCCCTCTGCGACTACGCCAATGGCAAGGCTACCGACAGCGAGATCAACAAGATAGCGCTGCTCATGAAGCAGGCCAAGATCTCTACCGACGACCGCCGCGCCACCGTGGCCGCCAAGGAGCGCCGTGACCGTGAAGGGGCACCCTCAGCTGCCATCGAGCTGGCCGACGGCACCATCATCACTGCCACCACCAGCGACCTGCTCGGCGCCTGCGCCGCCCTGCTACTCAACGCCTTGAAGCACCTCGCCGGCATCGACCACAGCGTCAAGCTCATCTCGCAAAAGATGATAGAGCCCATCCAACACACCAAGGTCAACATGCTGCACGGCAGCAACCCGCGCCTGCACACCGACGAGGTGCTGGTCACCCTCTCGATATTGAGCCTGCTCGACGACAACTGCCGCCGCGCCCTCGACTGTCTGCCCATGCTCGACGGCTGCCAGATGCACACCACCGTCATGACCAGCGAAGTCGACCGCAAAATCTTCAAGAAACTTGGCGTCGGACTCACCAGCGAGCCTATCCGCAAAGACTGACACAATCACATACGTATAACAAACAACCCGCCAGAAAACAACACCTAGCGGGAAACGTTATATTATTTCCAGCATATAACCATCATCTAAACAATGAGTAATCTTAGATTCAAAGTGTTGCAGGAGGCCTTCGCCAAGAAGGCGGTCGCCGTCCAGCCTCCTGCCGGCATGGTTTCCGACTACTATGGTAACCATGTGTTCGGACGGAAACAGATGGCACGCTACCTCTCGGCCGAGACCTACAGGGCGTTCTGCAATGTGCTTGACAACGGGGCTCCTTTCAACCGCGAGATTGCCAACAATGTGGCTGTAGGCATGAAGAACTGGGCACTGGATATGGGCGCGACACACTACACCCACTGGTTCCAGCCGCTCACCGAAGGAACCGCAGAAAAGCACGACGCCTTCATCGAGTACGCTGGTCAGCCGGGGAGCGACGTGATTGAGGAGTTCTCGGGCAAACTATTGGCACAGCAGGAGGCCGATGGCTCCAGTTTCCCCAACGGCGGCATCCGCAATACCTTCGAAGCCCGCGGCTACACGGCCTGGGACACCTCGTCGCCCGCCTTCATGGTCGACGACACCCTCTGCATCCCCACGGTGTTCGTCTCCTATACCGGCGAGGCACTTGACTACAAGACACCGCTGCTCAAGGCGTTGCATGCCGTCGATTGCGCCGCCACAAAGGTGTGCCACCTTTTCGACCCCGCCGTACGCAAGGTCTATTCCTATCTGGGTTGGGAGCAGGAGTATTTCCTCGTTGACGAGTCCATCTATTCTGCCCGCCCCGACCTGCTGCTGACGGGACGCACCCTACTTGGCCATGAATCGGCCAAGAACCAACAGCTGGAAGACCACTACTTCGGAGCCATCCCCGCTCGAGTGCAGTCGTTCATGAAGGAGCTGGAATTCGAAGCCTACAAATATGCCATTCCCTGCAAGACAAGACACAACGAGGTGGCACCCAATCAGTTCGAGCTGGCGCCCATTTACAACGAGACCAACTTGGCCGTCGACCAGAACCTGATACTCATGTCGCTGATGCACAAGGTAGCCAGCCGTCACGGCTTCAAGGTACTGCTACACGAGAAGCCTTTTGCCGGCGTCAACGGCTCGGGCAAGCATTGCAACTGGTCGCTGGGCACCGACACCGGTGTCGGCCTCCTCACCCCCGGCAAGACTCCCGAGGAGAACCTTCGTTTCGTCACCTTCCTGGTCAACGTGATGATGGCCGTCAAGAAGCACAACGCCCTCCTGAAGGCCTCCATCATGACGGCCACTAACGCCCACCGTCTGGGTGCTCAAGAGGCACCGCCCTCCATCATCAGCGTCTTCCTCGGCAGCCAGTTGTCGGCCGTGCTCGACCAGTTGGAGAATGCCGACAAGGAGCAAGCTATCCTCCTCGACGAGAAACGCCGCATGCAACTCGGTGTGGCACATATCCCCGAGGTACTGGTAGACAACACCGACCGCAACCGCACCTCGCCCTTCGCCTTCACCGGCAACCGCTTCGAGTTCCGTGCCGTGGGTTCCTCGGCCAACTGCGGCTGCGCCATGATTGCCCTCAACACCGCCGTCGCCTCGCAACTGTATGAATTCCGCAAGTCGGTGGACGCCCGCATGGCGGCAGGTGAGCAGAAGGAGCACGCCATCTTCGAAATGCTGCGTGAGTACATCCGCGAGTCGAAAGCCATCCGTTTCGACGGCAACGGCTACAGCGACGAATGGCGACAGGAGGCGCGGCGGCGCGGCTTGGATTGCGAAAGCAGCGTGCCACTCATCTACGATGCCTACACCTCGCCCTCGTCAGTGCAGATATTCGAGGCCACTGGCGTGATGAACCGCACCGAGCTGGCCGCCCGCAACGAGGTCAAATGGGACACCTACATCAAGAAAGTGCAGATCGAGGCGCGTGTGCTAGGCGACATCGTCCTCAACCACATCATCCCCGTGGCAACCCGCTACCAGTCGGCACTGCTCGACAACGTCTACAAAATGCGTCAAGTCTACGATGCCGAAAAGGCACGCTCCCTCTCGGCTCACGACGATTCGCTCATCGAGGAACTCTCGGAGCACATCGCCTCCATCAAACAGAATGTGGACAACATGGTGGAAGCCCGCAAGCAGGCCAATCACATCGCCAACGAACGGGAGCGTGCCATCGCCTACCACGACAGCGTGCTACCCTATTTCGTCCCCATCCGCTACCACGTCGACAAACTCGAACTCATCGTCGACGACGAGCTGTGGCCGCTACCAAAATACCGGGAGATTCTCTTCTCACACTAACCAATCATGAAATCAATCAATATATAATTTTATCATCATTATGGACACAAAGTACATTTTCGTTACGGGCGGCGTGGTCTCTTCGTTGGGCAAGGGCATCATCTCCGCCAGCATCGGCCGTCTGCTGCAGGCACGCGGCTATAAGGTCACTATTCAGAAATTCGACCCCTACATCAACATCGACCCTGGCACCCTGAACCCCTACGAGCACGGCGAGTGCTACGTGACGGACGACGGTTTTGAGACCGACCTCGACCTAGGACACTATGAGCGCTTCACCGGCATCCACACAACACGCAACAACAGCATCACCACCGGCCGTATCTACAAGACCGTCATCGACCGCGAGCGCAAGGGCGACTACTTGGGCAAGACCATCCAGGTGGTGCCCCACATCACCGACGAAATCAAGCGTCGTATGCTGCGCGAGGAGGAAAAAGACGAGCAGCTCGACTTCGTCATCACCGAGGTGGGCGGAACTATCGGCGACATCGAGAGCGCCCCCTTCATGGAGGCCATCCGTCAGTTGCGCTGGCAACTGGGTCGCAACGCCGTCTGTGTTCACCTTACCTACGTGCCTTATTTGAAGGCTGCCGACGAGCTGAAGACCAAGCCCACGCAGCACAGCGTGAAGGAATTGCAAAGCATGGGAATCCAACCTGACATCCTTGTGCTGCGCACCGAGCGTCATCTGGACGACCACTTGCGTATGAAGGTGGCATCATTCTGCAACGTCGACCTCGAATGCGTTGTGCAGAGCGAGGATATGCCGAGCATCTACGAGGTACCGGTGAGCATGCAGAAGCAGGGATTGGACGCCGCCATCCTGCGCAAGATAGGCATCCCCGTGGGCGAGATGCCGGAGATGAAGGCCTGGCACGACTTCCTCGACAAGCAGCGCAACGCCAAACGCGAGGTGCATATCGGGCTGGTGGGCAAGTACGACCTTCAGGACGCCTACAAGAGCATTCGCGAGAGCCTCAACCTAGCCGGCATATACAACGACGTGAAGGCCAAACTACACTTCGTCAACAGCGAGGATATTACCCAAGAGAATATGGGCGAGAAACTCGAAGGGTTGGCTGGTATAGTCATCTGCCCGGGATTCGGCACACGCGGCATCGAGGGCAAGATTATCGCAGCCGAATACACCCGCACCCACGACATCCC
>CACYZN010000048.1 GCA_902778925.1 uncultured Bacteroidota bacterium | reverse complement strand
TTCGGTGAAGACAGACTCTGACATCTCTTCGGTGACTGGTTCCAAGTCAGGATGTTTCTTTCGATAAAGGTCGACCAGGACGCTGCGTGTCACCCTCCGAACCCATACGCGCTGCTGCCACTCCGACCGACCCGTCATCGTGTCGAACTTGAGCCAGAGCATAATCCATACCTCCTGCACCATGTCCTCGCAGCGTGGTATGTCGCCACGGGCAAAGTCGTAGCAGACGCGCCACACCGTCTTCTGGTGTCGCCGCATAAAGGACTTGTAGTCCTCGTATCGCTGTCTGCTATGTTGCTCCATCTATAATAAAAGACGTATATTTTGCCCCAAATCTTACAAAAAAAATGAAGAAAAACTGCTTTTTCTTCATTTTTTGTATCCTGTTAGCAAAACAGGTGAGTAGCCAATTAATTTAATAGTTTAGGCCGAAAGTCCAAAGGGGAATAGTGTTCTTATAGGCATACTCAATGTCGTCTTTCACCACATAACCATTCGGTATGTCGGAAATCTGACGCCGAGTCTTTTTCTTTCCACCGACCTCAAAGGTAAAGTCGCCTATGGTAAAGTCGGACACCTCTGAACCACGAACTTCATTACGGACGCGCATTTGGTTGTAAAAGAATGTTTCGCGCAGATTACCTGTATCAACCAGTCTGCCTCCTAACGCATACATCAGATTGGGGTTGTCAAGATAAATCTTCTCCATTTTAGCCAGAAGGCTCATACCTTTGTCTGGCGCGTAGAGACATTGAATAAGCCCCGATTTCTCTAAATAGTAAAGATAATCTTTCAGGTCGCCGCGGTTGATTGTCAGGTCTCGTGCCAGGTCGCTGTAGTTGGGCTTGAATGGTGAGATTTGTGAAATAATTTGCATCAATTGCTTCAGTTTGCGCATAACTCCCACACTTAGTCCTGCAAATTGTGGTATGTCGGTCTCGAGGGTCTGGTCTATCACCGCGTTCAGTCGCTCAAGGTAATTACCCTCAATACAGAAAGGGTAGTATCCATTCTGCAAATACTCTTTGAACAAAAACAACGGACGATGCTGGTCATAGGGGAATTGTATTTCGCCAGCAAGTATCTGCTCGAGAGACAGCACCTGAACATCAATACCCTTTACCATTTGCAGCCACTCACGAAACGACATGCCATACATGTAATTCTTCAACTGCCGTCGGGAGAGGTCGGCACCGCCTTTCTCTAAATCAAGGATGGACGAACCTGTGTATACGATGTTCAGTTGTGGAATCTGGTCATAGATGTTCTTGATTTCCGTTGACCAATTGGCATATTTATGAACCTCGTCGATGTACAGATACTTTCCACCATCCTTATAGAAAGCATCAGCCAAATCGAGCAAAGAATGATGCGCAAAATAGATGTCGTCGGCGAAGACGACTAGCGATGTGTCGCGCTGTCCCGAAAGTTTGATGTGTTGGAAGATTAAAGTAGTCTTACCAACTCCCCGTGCACCGAGGATAGCGTTCAGCCGGGCACCCCATTGAATGGTGTTTTGAGGGTATCTAACAAAACCGACACTAGTATTATCAAGCTGGTTTTTATACCGTTGCAGCAGTTTATCCATATTATTTCATTGTTGAATCACGCTGCAAATATACAAAAATGTCATAAATAAAAGCCAGTTTTATACAAAAATTGTATCTTTTTTATACCAAAACCCAGCAACAATCGACTTTTACAAGATACAATATTGACTATTCCACTAGTTTGAAGTCGCTGGCGGGGTGCTTGCACCAGGGGCAGACGAAGTCAGCGGGGAGTTCGTCGCCCTCGTAGACGTAGCCGCATACCTCGCAGACCCACTTCTTCTTGCCGCCTGCGGCGGGAGCGGCGGCGGGCTTGGGCTTGATGTGCTGCTGATAGTAGGCGTAGGTGATACTGGGGCTGTCGCTCAGCACACGGGCCTCCATCGGCATGGCGATGAACATGGTGTGGGTGCCGAGGTCAATGCTCTTGGTGACGACGCAGCTGATGACGCTGTTGATGAACTTGGGCAGGTAGCGCAATCCGTTGTCCGTGCGGAGTTCTGTCTCACATTCGGCGAACTTGTCGACCGTCTTGCCGCTCTGGAAGCCGAAATGCTGGAAGGGCTTCATGGTGGCCTCCTCGCTCAGCGGACAGAGATTGAACTTCAGCGTGCGGAGTATCATGTCGTGCGTCAGGTTCTGCTTGTTGACGCATATCATGAGCTGCAGCGGGTCGCTGGTGACCTGCTGGGCCACATTGATGATGCAGGCGTTGTCTTTGTCGCCCTGACGAGCCACGAGCACAAAGAGGCCGTAGCTGATATTGAAGATTGCTTTGTTGTCGATCATGATGTAATGGTTATTGGTTATGGGTTATTGGTTATAGAGTGGCGGCAATGGCATCGGCGAGGGCGGCAAGCTGTTCTTCCTGCGAGGGCTGGGCGGCGCTCTTGAGAGAGACCGTTTCGCCGACGATGGTGATGTCCTTCATCTGCTCCATCTCGGCGCGCATCAACTTGCCGCTCTGTGCGGCCCAGCTGCCGTTCTCGATGAGGGCCACCGTGCGGCGTTGCCAGGTGTGGGCCTTGAGGTCGAGCAAGAGGTTCTCCATCGGGGTGAAGATGCCGTTATTGTAGGTGCTGGAAGCAAAGACCACATGGCTGGCGCGGAAGCACTCGCTGACCAGCTCGCTGACATGCGTACGACTGGCGTCGTAGGCCTTGATATTCTTGATGCCACGCTGGGCGAGGAGTGTGCCAAGACGCATGGCGGCGGCTTCGGTATGGCCATAGATGCTGCCGTAGATGATGACCACACCCCTATCCTCGGGCTCGTAGCGGCTCCAGAGGTCGTGCTTGCCGATGAACCACTCCAAGTTGCTGCGCCACACAGGGCCGTGCAGCGGGCAAATCATCTTGATGTCTAATGCTGCGGCCTTCTTGAGCACGTTCTGCACCTGCACGCCGTATTTGCCCACGATGTTGGTGAAGTAGCGGCGGGCGTCGTCAATCCACTCGCGCTCAAAGTCCATCTCGTCGGCAAAGATATTGCCGCTCAGTGCGCCGAAGGTGCCGAAGGCATCGGCGCTGAAGAGCACCTTGTCGGTCGTGTCGTAGGTCATCATCACCTCTGGCCAATGCACCATGGGAGCCATGGTGAAGACGAGGTTGTGACGGCCCAGCGAGAGGGAGTCGCCCTCTTTGACCACCTGCACCTTCTCAGGCTTGCTGCCGAAGAACTGCTCAATCATCTGTGCGGCCTTGGCGGTGCAGACCACTGTTGCCTCGGGGTAGCGCAGCAGGAGGTCCATCAGCGTGGCAGCATGGTCGGGTTCCATGTGGTGCACCACCACATAATCCAACGGGCGGCTGGCGAGGGCTGCCTGCACATTCTCGAAGAACTGGCTGGCCACGGAGGCGTCGGTGGTGTCAAACAGCGCGGCCTTCTCGTCGAGCAGCACATAGCTGTTGTACGACACCCCGCGCGGGATAGGATAGACATTCTCGAAGAGGGCGGTGCGGCGGTCGCTGACACCGACATATACGAGGTCCTGTGATATTGGATGAGTATTCTGCATGGTTGTCTTTGTTTTAGTTTACAGTTTCTCCAAAGCGGCCTTCACACTCAGCGCCACAGCCCGGCTGGTGAAGGTGGCGCCACTCACAGTGTCGACCTTCTTCTTCTTGGCCTGCTTCACCGTGAGGCCGTTCCAGTTGCCGAAAAAGCCGCTGGCGGCGACATGCTGAATGAACTTGGGCGTCTCCGAGTTGGGCAACAGATAGACGCCGGTGATAACCTGTTTAGCGTCGAGGGCTATAAGCACAGGTGTCTCGCCAGCGTAGCCCCTTATACTGTCGGAAGCGGGCTTGCTGTATACGGCATAGCCGAGCAGTTTGTTGTCGGCGTCGCGCACCTCGGTCCATTTTTTGTTGGCCTTGACCGATTTCACCGTCGGGAAGGCGCGGACGATTAGCATGTCGATGCCGTCGGCGTTCACCTGAGGCTCCTGCCTAGGTTGACAATTACGGGACTGATGCTTTGCATGGTGTGGACAGTTGCCGCAGTTGCCATGCTGTGCCAAGACCATGCCTCCGGTAAGGAAGGCAAGGAGGGTAAGAGCTATAATCTTCTTCATGATAATATCGGTTTGTTGGGTTAATATTCAATAATCAATGTACCGCTGACGGCCCAGTGGCTGAACATGCCCTCGACGGGCTTGCCCTGCGGGATGGCCACGGTGAGGGTGTGCTCCTCGCCGTCGGCCCAAGGGGTCATATCGAAATAGACGGGTTGGGTTGCGGTGCCGGGGCACCAGCCGCTGCGCGAGAAATCGGAGCTGCTGAGGCCGTTCCAGAAGTTGCCGCTCACGGGGTTGAGGTCGCGGTAACATCCACAGTCCTGCCGCCAGGGGGTATGCGTGAAGGCCACCTTGCCGTCGATAAGTATGGTGTTGGTCTTAGGCACGAACTCGTCGCCCTCGCCCCAGCCGCCGTGGCCGGTGCTGATGTAGCGGAGCTTGGCCGATTTCGTCTCTGGATATAATTTGAAGATAACCGTCAGCGAGTCGGTGGCAAACAGTTTGCCGTAGTTCTGCCCTGCCATCTCGAGCACGTTGCAAGTGTTGAAGCACGGCAGCGCTAGCCCTGATACCTCCGTGTTGTCCTCTGGAATAGTATAGTCGTTGGGATACGACTTGATGTCG
>CACYZN010000047.1 GCA_902778925.1 uncultured Bacteroidota bacterium | reverse complement strand
CTTCACCAGCCAGCCGAGGTCCTTGAACAGGTTGTAGTTCTTGACGACCTGGAGGTACACTTCGGGCGAGTGCTCGTCGGTGCCTTTGGGGAGGTCGATCTCAGCCTTGGTGACGTGCAACAGGCTGTAGGGGTTGCCCTCGCATTCCACGCGGGCCTCTTCGCTGTTCAGTACGTCGTAGGGACGCGAAGCCAGTTTCTCGACGATGTCCACCGGGGGGCGGAATCCTTTAAAAGGTTTGATAACGCTCATATTGTGTCTGTTTTAATTGTTGATTTTTAACGTTATTTGTGGCTGCAAAGATACGCACTTTTTATAAACTGACCAAATTATTTCATTTTTCAGCTTTCACCTCGCACCGCACACCTTCCTATAGTGGCAGTTGATGGGCGACGTACCTTTGCCGTGCCAGTTGTGCATTCCGTTGCCCAGACAGTTTTTGAATACCTTGCAGTCCTTGCACATACCTTGCCGGGCCCACTGGCGGTCGCGGAAGGGGGCAAAGCGCGTCTGCCACACTTCCCACAGGTTGTCGTTGTAGATGTTTCCCTGGGCGAATCGCTCGCGGTCGATATTGGGACAGGCACAGATGGTACCGTCGATAAGTACCGAGGCAATGTTGATACCGGCATGACAGAAATTGGGTGTCTGCCGCACCTTGCACTCGTATTGGCCAAGATATCCTTCGCAGCTGAAGGTGACGTTCATCGGCGTGGGGCGTGTCTTACGCTTGTCGGCGATGAAGTCCATCAGGGCGACGAACTGCTCGTCGGTGAGGTGCAGTTCGGGGACGTCGATGGCCCGCCCGATGGGTATAATTGTGAAGATTCTCCACTGCTTGACGCCAAGCGATGCCAGTGTGTCGTGTATTTCTTGAAGGTGAGGCAGGTTGCGTTGGTTGACGCAAGTGACCACGTCGAAGTTGAGTCGGGGCTGCCGTGCCGCAATGCTTATGGCGTTCAAGGCACGCTCATAACTGCCTGCCCGTCCGCGCATCCAGTCGTGGTCTTCTCCAATCCCGTCGAGGCTGATGGTTAGGGAGCCGAGGCCGGCAGCTATCATACGCCGATGCATCTCCTCGTCGTAGAGCCATCCGTTGCTGACCATTCCCCATCCCACGCCGCGTTTTCTCAGTGTCCTGCCTATCTCGGGTAGGTCGGGCCGCAATGTCGGTTCGCCACCGGTAATCACCACCGTGAAGTGTGGTGCACGTTCGGCTGTGGGAATGGTATCGAATGCTTGCAGGAAATCTTCGAAGGGCATATCCTTCTCGCCGCTGCAGTCTTTGCAGTCGCTGCCGCAATGGCGGCAATGCAGGTTGCAGCGAGTGGTGCACTCCCAGAACAGATAGTTCAGCTCATGCACCCGCGTCTCCATAGCTCGGAAACGACGGAAGAGGGCACTGGCGACGAGGTTCATGTCAGCGACTTTGCCGCCTTAGACATCACAATCTTGACGGTATCTACACTGTTGGGGTATATGATGGTATCGAAAGAGGTATACAACGAGTTCGTATCATCAAAGGAAAAAAGATGCATACCATCGTACGTCCATATTGTGGCCATACCGTTTTCGTCAGTATAATCAGCTATCCAACGACAATTTCCAACAACTGTAGAGTCGTTGGGGTTAAGCTCACATTCCATAATGCGGATTCCTTTCATTGGCTCGCCAGTGTCGCTATCCACCACATGGAAAGTGACTTGGGTGTCGTAGTAATCCTCCATCGTGCCGTAGCACGACTGGAAGACAAACATCGCCGCCGTGAGCGACACGCCTTTCAGTATCTTTCTGATTAATTTCATGTTATATTTTTTTCTGATTAACGTCAGACTGGCCTATTTATTGTCTTCCGTGCGGAAAATCTTGTAGCCCAGCATGGCTATGGTGACGGACATCAGGGGCGAGATGAGGTTGAAGAAGCAGTAGGGCAGGTAGGTGAGCGTGGGGACGTGGAGGACGAGCGACTGCGTCATGCCGCAGGTGTTCCACGGCACAAGCACCGAGGTGACCGTGGCCGAGTCTTCTGTCGAGCGGCTAAGCAGACGCCCCTCAAAGCCTTTCTCTTTGTATAATTTCTTGTATATGTTTCCGGTAAGCACTATGCTCAGGTACTGGTCGCCGGTAACCATGTTGGCAAACAGGCCTGTGGCCACTGTGGTCGACACCAGCGAGCGGCGGCCGCTGATGCCACGCGCCAGGGCGTCGGTGAGGCTCTGTATCATGCCGGCACCCGCCATCGCACCCCCGAAGGCGGCGGCGCAGAAGATGAGGAACACCGTGCTGAGCATACCCCGCATGCCGCGCGTCTGCACCAGGCTGCTGAGCGCCTCGTTGCCCATGTCGAGCGACGTGCCGCTGTAGTAGGTCAGCATCAAGCCGCGAAAACTATTGCCGCCGCCCACATGTTGCACGATGTCCGGCTGGGCGAAGAGCATCACCACCCCGGCGATGAAAGCCGAGAGGAACAGCACGATGGCCGCCGGCAGTCGCAAGGCGATGAACACCGCCGCTGCCACTGGCACCAGCAGCAGCCACGGGCTGATATTGAAGGCGCTCTTCAAGCCCTCGGCAAACTGGGCCGACTGCACGCCGCCCTGCTCGGCATGCACCAGACTTGCCACCAGGAAGATAATCAAGGCGATGGTGAACGACGGCACCGTGGTGATGAGCATGTAGCGGATGTGCTTGAACAGCGGCACCTCGCCCACCGACGAGGCCAGCACCGTGGTGTCGGAGAGGGGCGATATCTTGTCGCCGAAGTAGGCGCCCGAGATGATGGCGCCCGCCGTCCAGCCCACGCCGTAGCCGTGCGCCGTGCCGATGCCCATCAGGGCGATGCCGATGGTGGCGATGGTGGTCCACGAGCTGCCCGTCACCAGCGACACCAGCGCGCTGATGAGGCAGGCGATGAAGAGGAACACCGACGGCGAGACCACTTGCATGCCGTAGTATATCATCGTCGGCACCACGCCGCTCAGCATCCAGCTGCCCGACACGGCGCCGATGAGGAACAGTATCAGTATGGCGCCGCCGATAGTGCGCACATTGTCCGAGATGGCGTGGTCGATGCTCTTCCACGGCACCTTGAAGAACACCATCCCCATCGTCACCGCCACCGCCGCCGCCACGAGCAGCGCCGTCTGGCTCGCCCCGTCGAGGGCGTCCGAGCCGAACTCCCTAATCACAAGCACCTGCAACGCCACCAGCACCGCCAGCGGTATCAGCGCCAAAGTCCAGTGGATGCGGGGCTTCTCGACATTATCCTTCTTATCCATAGCTATGCTGTTATCGGTTGCAAAGATACTCACTTTTTGCGAAACCAGGGAATTTATATTTTTCCATGTGGCGGGAAATGTGTATATTTGCAGTGTGAAACGAAAACGGGATGATACCGAACAATGTTCATAACTCGCTGATAGTCACCCCCCCCCACGAATTACACAGGTAATCGTCGGGAGGCTTTCCTCTTTGTTTTTAATTCATTTGCCTTTCTCTGCCGCAAACTTGCGGCGGGGCGGGATGGTTTTTGTAATTTCAAATCTTTAATCTTATATCAATTATGAAAAAAGTATTATTGCTCGGCGCTATGGTGTGCGCCCTCGGAATGATGACCGCCTGCAAGAGCGGCACGGCGGAAGAAGCCGTTGTCGAACCTCCGTTTGAGGACACCATCCCCATCATCTTCGAGACGGATTGGATGTACAGATACGGCGACGGTATCTATTGTAGCATGGAGATAAACGGGGTGAAGATTGACACCGTTTTAATTGACAATGGCTGCTATCATTCGGATATTTCTCCCGACTTGGCAGAAAAACTCAATATGTCATACAAGGCTCTCCGAGTTGACACAATATTAGTGGGTACATGTTGTGGGGAAACCATATCAGACGAACGCAAGCATTGCGCCATGGACAGTCTCTATTATACAATCGGGCATACTACATTCCGCATGGATACCATAGACATAACCCGATGGGCAGAGCTGATGTCTAAATTACCCATCAAGGCCACGATTGGCCGCGATGTCTTTGAACGATATGTCGTGGAGATTGACTATCGGAACAAATACATGGTGCTGAGCAACCACCTTCCGGAGACGATAGGGCAGTATATGGCAATTCCCATGGAATACACTAATTCGAAAGACTGTCAACGATACAGGTGCATCAAGGTGGACGGGTTCAAGTTGAAGGGCGGAAGCCCCATTTCGGCACGGGCGTTTCTGGATTTGGGGAACGCTGTCGGTACGGCCTTCGATTCCGCGTTCTTGACACGGGTTGACCAGCATTTCAGCCAGATAGACACCGCCTCGCTTGCGTGGCTCATCCTGTCCCAAATCGGTTCAGCCGTTGACAGTGTGGATTTCCCGATCGGTCATATGGATGACAATCGCCGCACCGTAGCGAAGTTGCCGGGACCCAGGATGGGTTTATCACTTATTAATAGCGACATCCTGCTCGGCAACAATTTCTTCAGCCACTTCAAAATCATCTTCGACTACAAGAACAATATGTTCTACCTGAAGAGGAACGAATAATACAGCCCCGACCGCTTTTGAAACCGCCTGTCGCTGGTATGCCGTCGGCTCTGCCGACAACGTGCGAAAGGGCGAAACGGTTTTGAAAACGGCCAAAATGAATCATTACAGCCCCAAATGATTTTGAAAATGCCTAAAATGAATCATTACAACGCCAATTGATTTTGAAAACGGCTAAAATGGATCATTACAGCCCCAAATGATTTTTAAAATGGCCAAAATGAATCATTACAACGCCAATTGATTTTGAAAATGCCTGAAATGGGTCATTTCGGCCAGAAAAAAATTTGAAACAACAAATAATCATCAAAAACAATAAGAACTATGGATGCAACGAAATTCAATGAAAAGGCTTTAAGCAATTATCCCGTGGCCTTTTATTTTAGCGCGGTGAAATCGTTTGAGGAGAGAATCGGTGCAGCGGAGTGCGCGTTGGACCGTTTCCGCGAGATGCGCGACGAGTACGACCGGCTGTTCAAGGCTTTCGACGAGGCCTACAAGCGGACGCAGAAGAGCGAGCTGACGGCGAAGATTGCCGCCCTGGACAAGGAGCGCGACGGCTACGCCTACGTGATACAGAAG
>CACYZN010000046.1 GCA_902778925.1 uncultured Bacteroidota bacterium | reverse complement strand
TTTGTATAGTTGAATGTGTAAGTACCACTTTGGGTATAGTTGATTTCGTGCCAAGAGAATTGTTCACAGGCATCTTGATAGTATGAGTTATGCGAGCCGTAGTTAATTGTTAGGTAGAGGGTGTCAATGTTGGTGCAAGTTGAACCCTGCTGTGTGTGGTCGAATGTGTATGTCCCGGATGTTGTATATGATGTGCCATTCCATGTGTATTCATCACAGGCAGTTACATAGTAAGTGGTGTCGTTGTGCTGACTGATGTTGAGGTGGAGGGTGTCCGAGCACGGACACCCTTCGATATTTGTATAGTTGTATATGTAAGTTCCGCTTTCGTTGTAGTTGATATCATGCCATGTGTATTGCTCACAGGCATCTAGGTGATAGGAGTTATGTGTGCCGAAGTTAATTGTTAGGTAGAGGGTGTCAACGTTGGTGCAGGGTGAGCCCGGATGAGAATGGTCGAAAATGTATGTTCCGGATGCTGAATATATTGTGCCATTCCATGAGTATTGGTCGCATGCTGTTACGTAGTATGCAGTGTCATCGTGCTGTGATATAGTGAGGAGTAAAGTGTCTGTGCTGGGGCATCCATCATCGTTTGTATAATCGTATGTGTAAATGCCACTTTGAGTATAGTTGATTTCGTGCCAAGAGAATTGTTCACAGGCATCTTGATGGAAGGAGTTATGCGATCCGTAGTTAATTGTCAGGTAGAGGGTGTCGATGTTGGTGCAGGGTGAGCCTGGCAGAGGGTGGTCAAATGTATATGTCCCGGATGCAGTAAAGGCTGTGCTGTTCCATGTGTATTCATCGCAGGCGGTTATGTGGTAGGTGGTGTCGTCGTGCTGGGCAATGGTGAGGTGCAGAGTGTCGGTGCTGGGGCATCCTTCGTTGTTTGTATAGATGTAGGTGTAGGTGCCATCGTGGGTGTATGTGCTGTCGTGCCAGGTGTATTGCTCGCATGCGTTCTCGCTGTATGATTGGTGGGTGCCCAGGTGGATGATGGCATGCAGGGAATAGATGGTGTCCCATAGGATGGGGTTATGAGTTGTGTCAAGGTAGTCTCCGGAGAGGGTGATGGTGTCGCAGCGCCAGGGGTAACTGTCGCAGGCGGTGACGGTGTCAGTGATGAGTATGTCAGGCATGGGTTGTATGGCGCCTATGCTGGTACTGTCAACGCGTCGCAGCGAGCCTATCTGGTCGAGGCTGTCGGGGATGGGGTCATAGGCGAGGAGGGCGCCGGTGCGGTTGTCGCGCCATCCGGCGGAGCAGAGTCGGGCGGTGGTGGAGAGACCGGTGTTGTGTGCGGTGCGGATGCCGCCAGTGGCGGAGACACTGGTGGCGAGGGGCGGGAAGAGGGTGTGGGGGACGCCGTTCACCGATAGGACAGCGGGTAAGGGCAGACCGAAGGTGTCGGCATGCAGTTGGGGGAGGGCGACGAGGACGTTGCCTTCGGCGTTGTCGAGATTGGCGGGGGTGGCAGCCCATGCGTTGCCATAGGCAGACGCTGTTGTATTGCGGTGGATGTAGAGGTCGTTGGGTACTGAGTCGCCGAGGTTGCCATCGAAGAGGTTGTTGACGAGCTGTATGTCGCCGCCTAGGCAGGCAATCGCTCCGCCCAGACCGTAGGCCCCAAGGTTGCTGACGAAGGTGCTGTTGAGTATCGTGCTGGTGCCGCTGGCGTTGTGGAAGAAGAGGGCTCCACCCATGTCGGTCTGGTTGTGATAAAAGGTGCAGTTGTTGGTGATGTGGCGTGTCTTCCCTTCCTGACAGAAGGCACCGCCGAGCCCCTGACGGGCATAGTTGCCGACGAAGGAGCTCTGGCTGAGGGTGACCCGGAGGGAGGTGTCGGCACCGGTGCTGTAGACGGCACCCCCTTTGCCGTCGGCGGAGTCGGCGCGGAAGAGGCTGTTGACGATATGGAGGGTGCTGTTGTTGGTGTAGACGGCCCCACCCATGGCAGACCCGCTGGTGGCGGCGTGGACACGGTTGGTGTCGAAGAGGGAATTGCTGACAGTGACGTGGCTCGTGTTTGTTGATAGCGCCCCTCCGTTGCTTTTTGCGCTGAGGATGATGTCGGTGTCGCGCAGGGAGGCGTGGTTGTCGGCGAATAGGCAGCTGTCGAGGTGGCACAGGGAGGTCTCGATTTTGACGGCCCCGCCATAGCAATGGGCGTGGGCACGGGTGGCGACGGTGTTGTTACGGAAGCGTGTGCGAGCGATGGTCGAGGTGTCGCAGCCCGACAGGCAGAGGGCGCCACCATTCAGGGAGTGGTTGCCGGTGAACAGGCAGTCGGTGATAATGACCCGCGAGAGGTTGGGCGGGTCGCTTCCGCAGTATATGGCTCCGCCGCTGTGGGTGGCCTGGCAGCCGTTCAGCGTGCAGTGGCGCAGGGTGAGGAGGGTCTGATAGCAGAGGATGGCTCCGCCTGGCCCCAGGGCATAGCCGCCCGTGATGTTGAGGCTGTCGAGGGTGAGGGTGGCGTTTTGGGCGGTGAAGAGCTTGTGGGTGCCGCTGCCGGCGATGGTGACGATACCGCCTCCGGGGCCGCGGTTGCGGCCGTTGATGGTGCAGACTGCATTCACGATGGCGGGGAGGGTGTCGGCGAGAAGGATGACGGGAGCACTCTGGCTGAGGCTGAAGGTGACTGTGGCAGGGGCGCCGCTGGCGACGACATGGCGCAGGGCTTCGCGCAACGAGACGACTCCGTCGTCGGGGTCGACGGTGTCCAGCAGGGTGGTGACGACAACAGGACTGTCCCCCTCGGGCGGGTTGCAGGCGGAGGGGGTTGAGGCGTTTGCGGGCGTTGCAATGAGGAGGAGCAGCGGGAGGAGCAAGGCCCAGAAGGGTTGTGCCGGGCGTTTCATGCCTAGGAAGGTCAGTAGGTCTTACTCCACACTTCGTCGATATAGGAGCCGCCAAAGTCGATGAAGACCCTCACCTCGATGGGGCCCTGGGCAGGGTCGGAGGTGCCGTCGAGCAGGGCATCGGCCATGCTGGCGAGCTTGAGGGTGATGGACCGCACGTCGCGCGGCGTGGTGTGCAACGCCCGCACGGTGTTGTCGTTGACACGCTCGTAATAGCCGAAGAAGGTCTGCTGGAAGGCCCGCTCGATGTCGGTGACGGTGAGGTGCTTCTCCGCGACGGGCGCGTAGAGCTGCCAATAGACGGTGCAGTCGATGGTGTCGTCTTTCTTACACCCGACAAGGGTCAGCAGACTTAGGGCAAGCAGTATGCATAATGTCCGTTTCATGGGCTTGGGCTTTGGGGTCGTTGGTACGGCTACGGGTGGCGCTCACCCCTCAGGGTTGAGCTGCTCTTTACGGCTCCAGTGCTCCATGAAGTCGGCATAGTTGCGCTTGAGGAGGTTGGGGGTGTCGAGGTTGTAGGGACAACGGCTGCGGCACTGCCCACAGCCCAGACACTTGGTGGTCTGCTGCATCTTGTCGTAGAACTCGTTGGTGAGGTAGACATTGTAGGGGGCGCGGCGCAGGAAGAGGTACATGCGGTTGCAGCTCTCGATCTCGATGCCGGCAGGACAGGGCTGGCAGTAGCCACAGCCGCGGCAGAAGTCGCCACAGAGCTCCTGGCGGTCGCGCTCGATGCGGGCACGCATCTCGTCGGTGAGCACCGGCGGGTTGTCCTGGAAGGAGATGAACTCGTCGAGTTCGCTCTCGCGCTGGATGCCCCAGATGGGTTCGACATAGTCGAACTGGGCCAGGTAGGCATAGGCCGTGGCGGCATGGTTGATGAGGCCTCCGGCCAACCCTTTCATGGCGATGAAGCCCATGTCGTGACGATGGCATTTCTCCGCCAGGGCCAGCTCGTCGTCGCTGGCAAGATAGGAGAAGGGGAACTGAAGGGTCTCGTATAAGCCACTGTCGATGGCTTCGTGCGCCACCGCCATGCGGTGGTTGGTGATGCCGATGTGCCGCACTTTGCCCTGCCGCTGCGCTTCGAGCATGGCTTCGTAGAGGCCGGTGCCGTCGCCGGGCTTGGGACAGAAGGCGGGGTTGTGGAACTGGTAGAGGTCGATATAGTCGGTGCGCAGCAGGCGCAGGCTGGTCTCTAACTGGCTCCAGAAGTCTTCCACACGGGTGGCGCCGGTCTTGGTGCTGATGATGACTTTGTCGCGCCGGTCGGCAAAGGCCGCCCCTAGCTTCTCCTCACTGTCGGTGTAGAAGCGCGCGGTGTCGAAGTAGTACATGCCGTTGTCGAGGGCTTTGTGCAACAGGTGCACGGTCTCGGCAAGGGTGATGCGCTGGATGGGGAGGGCGCCAAAGCCGTTCTTGGGGACTATTAGCTCCGATTTTCCTAATCTTACTTTGGTCATTTTCTTTTTTGGGGGGCTTTTTTTTTCTAGTTTTTTCTAGTTTTTTCTAGTTTTTTCTAGTTTTTCTAGATTTAATAGATTTTATAGAATTATAGATTTTATAGTTTCTTGTTGTTCTTTTTCCTCTTTTTCAGTTTTCAATTCCCTTCTTTATTCTTCATTTTTGCCGCAGCAGTTTTTGTATTTTTTGCCGCTGCCGCAGGGACAGGGGTCGTTGCGGCCCACTTTCTTCTCGACATGCACGGGCTGGGGCTTGGGACGCTCGCCGGTCTGCTGGCGGGCGGCTTGGTCCATGGCGCGCTGGGTGTCGGTGGCGGCGCTGTCGTGGCTGGCTTTCAGATTGCGGTTGTCGCGCTTGGGCTGACGGGCTTCCTTCATGTCCTCGTCTTCCTTGACGGGCAGGCTGGCACGGATGAGGAAAGAGGAGATCTCGCGGTTGATTTCGAGCAGCATTTTCTCGAAGAGGTTGAAGCTCTCGAATTTGTAGATCAACAGGGGGTCTTTCTGCTCGTAGCTGGCGTTCTGGACGCTGGTCTTCAGTTCGTCGAGCTCGCGCAGGTGGTCTTTCCAGAGGTCGTCGATGATGGCCAGGGTGATGCCTTTCTCGATGCTCAGCTGCACCTCGCGGCCTTTATTCTCGTAGGACTTCTTGACGGGGGTGACGACGTTGAGGGTCTTCTTGCCGTCGGTGATGGGGAAGGCGACATTGATATAGCGGGTGTTCTCGTAGATGCGCTTGATGAAGGGGTAGGCGAGCTCGGTGATGCGCTGCATGCGCTCCTTGTAGGTGCTGTAGACCATGTCGTAGAGCTTCTGCACGGCGTCGTCGTGGCGGGCGTTGAAGAGCTGCCGCTCGGTGAAGGGGACCTCGATGGCGAAGACGCGGATCATCTCCATCTTGAAGCCTTCCCAGTCGTGGCTGGTGTCGTAGAACATGTTGCTGATGTCGATGCTGAGGCGGTCGCCATAGAGGGCGTTGCGGCGCTTGTTGTAGATGACGGTGCGCTGGTTGTTCATGACGTCGTCGTATTCGAGCAGGCGCTTACGCATGCCGAAGTTGTTCTCCTCGACTTTTTTCTGTGCTTTCTCGATCTGCTTGGTGATCATGGAGTGCTGGATGACCTCGCCCTCCTGCAGACCCATGCGGTCCATGACGCTGGCGATACGCTCGGAGCCGAAGATGCGCATGAGGTCGTCCTCGAGGGAGACGAAGAAGAGGCTGCTGCCGGGGTCGCCCTGACGGCCGGCACGACCGCGCAGCTGGCGGTCGACACGGCGGCTCTCGTGGCGCTCGGTGCCGATGATGGCGAGACCGCCGGCTTCGCGCACGCCGCCCTTGAGCTTGATGTCGGTACCACGGCCTGCCATGTTGGTGGCGATGGTGACGTGGCCGGGTTCGCCGGCATGGGCCACAATCTCGGCCTCCTTCTGGTGCAGCTTGGCGTTGAGGACGCTGTGCTCGATGCGTTTCATCTTGAGCATTTTGCTCAGCAGCTCGGAGGTCTCGACACTGGTGGTACCCACAAGGACGGGACGGCCGATGCCGATGAGTCGCTCGACCTCGTCGATGACGGCTTTGTATTTCTCGCGCTTGGTCTTGTAGATCATGTCGTCCATGTCGATACGGGCGATGGGACGGTTGGTGGGGATGACCACCACGTCCAGCTTGTAGATGTCCCAGAACTCACCTGCTTCGGTCTCGGCGGTACCGGTCATGCCAGCGAGTTTCTTGTACATGCGGAAGTAGTTCTGCAGGGTGATGGTGGCGTAGGTCTGTGTGGCGGCTTCGACCTTGGCGTTCTCCTTGGCCTCAACAGCCTGGTGGAGACCGTCGCTCCAGCGGCGGCCTTCCATGATACGGCCGGTCTGCTCGTCGACAATCTTGACCTGACGGTTCTCGTCGACGATGTAGTCGATGTCCTTCTCGAAGAGGGTGTAGGCCTTGAGAAGCTGGTCTACAGTGTGGACGCGGTCGCTCTGGATGGCGAAGTCGCTGAAGATTTTCTCTTTCTTGGCGGCTTTCTCCTCGGGGGTGATGTGCTCGTGTTCGAGTTCGGCAAGCATGCTGCCGATGTCGGGCAGCTGGTAGAAGTTGCGG
The DNA here is from genome assembly GCA_902778925.1 of uncultured Bacteroidota bacterium. GTDB lineage: Bacteria > Bacteroidota > Bacteroidia > Bacteroidales > P3 > Colimorpha. The sequence goes on along the minus strand of CACYZN010000046.1, from coordinate 2,341 downwards.
TCCTCGCCGAGGCCGGTGAGGAAGTCCATGCCCTTCTCGGTGAGTTCGACGGTGCGGTTCTTCTCGTCGATGGTGAAGTAGAGGTCATCGTCGATGATGTGCATGTATTTGTTCTGCTCCTGCATGTAGAAATTCTCGGTGCGCTGGAGGATTGCCTTCATGCCGGTCTCGCTGAGGAACTTGATGAGGGCTTTGCTCTTGGGCAGGCCGCGGTAGGCGCGGAGCAGCAGCTTGGCAGGCTCCTCCTCGGGCTTGGGGTCGGGGTTGGCGGCCAGTCCGTTCTTGGCGTCGGCGAGCACTTTGGTGACGAGGTTCTTCTGGGCGTTGTAGAGTTTCTCGATGACGGGCTTGAAGCGGTCGAACTCCTGGTCCTCGTCGTCCTTGCCGGTGGGGCCGCTGATGATGAGGGGGGTACGGGCGTCGTCGATGAGCACGGAGTCGACCTCGTCGACGATAGCGTAGTTGTGGCCGCGCTGCACCAGCTCCTCGGGGTTGCGGCTCATGTTGTCGCGCAGGTAGTCGAAGCCGAACTCGTTGTTGGTGCCGTAGGTGATGTCGGCGCGGTAGGCGGCTTTGCGTTCCTCGCTGTGGGGCTCGTGCTTGTCGATGCAGTCGACCTTCAGGCCGTGGAATTCGAAGAGCATGCCCATCCACTCGGAGTCGCGCTTGGCGAGGTAGTCGTTGACGGTGACGACGTGGACACCCTTGCCGGGCAAGGCGTTGAGATAGACGGGCAGGGTGGCCACGAGGGTCTTACCCTCGCCGGTGGCCATCTCGGCGATTTTGCCGCTGTGGAGCACCACGCCGCCGATGAGCTGCACGTCGTAGTGGACCATGTCCCAGGTGATCATGTTGCCGCCAGCCATCCACTGGTTTTTGAAGACGGCCTTGTCCTGACCGTCGGGGCCGGTGACGATGTTGACGTTGTCGCGCTTCACGGCGAGCTCGCGGTCGTGGTCGGTGGCGGTGACGACGACTTCGCTGTTCTCGGCAAAGCGGCGTGCGGTCTCCTTCACCACGCTGAAGGCCTCGGGGAGAATCTCGTTCAACACCTTTTGGGTCTTGTCGTACGACTCCTTCTCCAGCTTGTCGATGCGTTTGTAGAGCTCCTCTTTCTCGGCCACGGGCATGTCGTATTCCTCTTCGATGCGCTGGCGCAGGGAGGCCAGCTCGTTCTCCTCGGCTTCCACCTCTTTGCGGATGCGCTCCTTGAACTCGATGGTCTTGGCACGCAGCTGGTCGTTGTCCAGTTTCTGAATCTCGGGATAAATCTTAAGTGTGGCATCGAGGAAGGGTTTCACTTCCTTCAAGTCGCGGTCGGACTTGGTGCCAAACAGTTTGGATAGAAAGTTTGCCATTATCTTGTTTTCTTTTTTTGCTATATTTTTGTATTACAATATCTTTTAAGGTCTCGACACACGAAACCGAATTTGCAAAGATACATAAAAAAATCCACAAACAAAAATCTGAGCGGAGCTTTAACGTTATTTGTAAAAGAATGGATATGAAAGCGAGGTGGCGCGGCAAAGGCCGCGCCACCTCGCAGAGAGTGCCGCTGTGGGCTGATGGGGTTTATCGGTTGCTCTCTTCGACGGACTCTTTGATGAGCTGGAAGGTGGCTTCGATGTCGTTGTCCAGACCCATGCTGAAGCGGATCAGGCCTTCGCTCATGCCCATCTCCTTCTGGATGTCTTCGGGCACTTCGGAGCTGGTGCTCTTGCCGCTGTTGCTGAAGAGGGTCTTGAAGTAGCCGAGGCTGACGGCGAGGTAGCCGACGCCCTTGCGCTGCATGATTTCCATGATGCGGCTGGCCTTCTCGGCAGTGCCCATGTCGATGCTGATCATGCCGCCGTAGCCGAAGCCTTCATTGCACATGCTGTTGAATAGCTCGTAGTCGGGGTGCTCGGGCAGGCCGGGGTAGTTGTATTTGAATCCCACCTCTTTGAAACGCTTGGCAAGATACATGGCGTTCTCGCCGTGTTTCTTCATGCGGATGTGGAGGGTGTGGAGGTTCTTGTTGATGGAGGCGGAGCGCATGGGGTCGAGCACGGGGCCGAGGAGCATGCAGGTGCCGGTGTTGACGTCGATGAGGCTGTTGATGTATTCAGCGGAGCCGCAGATGGCACCGGCCACACAGTCGTTGGTGCCGTTGACGTACTTGGTCATGGAGTAGACGGTGACGTCGGCGCCCAGCTGGCAGGGGCTGAAAATCATCGGGGTGAAGGTGTTGTCGACGATGAGCTTGGCACCGGCGGCATGGGCCATCTTGCTCAGCTCGGGGATGTTGGCGATGCGGAGCAGGGGGTTGTTCATGGTCTCGGTGTAGACGACCTTGGTGTTG
>CACYZN010000045.1 GCA_902778925.1 uncultured Bacteroidota bacterium | reverse complement strand
TGTACCATATTAGATCATCTCGACAGAGCGTTTGAGGAATTTGCTGAGGGCTTCGCCTTTCAGCAGGCCGTTGGCGAGGAGGGCCAGGTCGGTGAGCTGATGGACGAGGTCTTTCTGCTTCTCGGCGTCGGTCTCGTTCAGCACGCGGCCGATGAGCGGGTGGTTGATGTTGACCACAAGGTTGTAGCTCTCTGGCAGCTCACCGTAGAAGCCCATGCCGCCGCCGGAGGTCTGCGCCATCTCGCGGTAGCGGCGCATGAACTCGCTCTGCGTCACCTGCATCGGCGCGTCGCTCTCTTCGAGGCTCTCGAGCTGCACGGTGAAGCGCTGCTTGTCGATCTCGCCTTCGATGATGGGCTGCAGCTTCTCTTTCTCCTCCTTGCTGAGCTTCTCGGGGATGTTGTCGTCGTGGGGGATGAGTTTCTCCACCGTGTCGCTGTCGACGCGGACAAAACGGGTCTTCTCGATTTTCTGCTCCAGCAGGTTGATGAAGTGGCTCTCCAGCGGGCTGTCCATCAGCAGCACGTCGTAGCCCTTGGCTTTGGCCTTCTCGATGTAGGCGTGCTCCTCCTCGGCATTGCTGGCGTAGAGGTAGCAGACGGTCTTGTCTTTGTCGGTTTGTAGGGCTTTGATCTTCTCGCGGTAGGAATCCAGCGTGTAGTAACTGCCGTCGACACCCTTGAGCAGATAGAACTTCATGGCGCGCTCGCAGAATTTTTCATCGGTCAGCATGCCGTACTGGACGAAGATTTTTATATCGTCCCACTTGTCCTCGAGTTGGGTGCGGACGGACACGTCAGACTTGTCAGACTTGTCAGACTCGTCGGATTTGTCGGACAGCTTCGCTTTGCTCATTTCTTCGAGCTTGTCGGCCACCTTCTTGCTGATGTGCTGCGAGATTTTCTTCACGTTGCCGTCGCTCTGGAGGTAGCTGCGGCTGACGTTCAGCGGTATGTCCGGCGAGTCGAGCACGCCGTGCAGCAGCATCAGGTAGTCGGGCACCACGCCCTCGACCTGGTCGGTGACGAAGACCTGGTTGCAGTAGAGCTGTATCTTGTTTCGGTTGGGGTCGATGGTCTTGCGCACCTTGGGGAAATAGAGGATGCCGGTGAGGTTGAAGGGGTAGTCGACGTTGAGGTGTATCTGGAACAGCGGCTCCTCGAAGTTCATGGGGAAAAGTTCGTGATAGAACTTCTTGTAATCCTCATCTGTCAGCGACGACGGACTCTTTTTCCAAGCGGGCTCGGGGTCATTGATGATGCGGGGTTGCTTCTTCTCCACGCGTTTGGGCTTGCCGTCCTTGTCACAATCTGTTTCAGAATCCACCCACACGCTCTCCTCGCCGAAGCGGATGGCCACGGGCATGAAGCGGCAATATTTCTTCAGCAGCTGCAGGATGGTGCTCTCCTCGAGGAACTCCTTGCAGTCGTCGGCGATGTGCAGCACGATGTCGGTTCCGCGGTCGGTGTGCTTCGGGTCCTCCTCCATCGTGAACTCCGGATTGCCCTCGCAGCTCCAGTGCTGGGCCGGTTCGTCCTTCCAGCTCTTGGTGAAGATTTCCACCTTGTCACTGACCATAAAGGCCGAGTAAAAACCTAAACCAAAATGCCCAATCAACTGCTCGTGGCTGTCCTTGTACTTCTCCATGAAGTCGGTGACGCCGCTGAAAGCTATCTGGTTGATGTACTTCTCCACCTCGTCGGCCGTCATGCCGATGCCGCGGTCGCTGACGGTGAGGGTCTTCTTCTTGGGGTCGACCTTCACGTCGATGGTCAGGTCGCCCAGCTCGCCCTTGAAGTCGCCGCGGGTCGAGAGGGTCTTAAGCTTCTGCGTGGCATCGACGGCATTGCTGATGAGCTCGCGCAGGAAAATCTCATGGTCCGAATAGAGGAACTTCTTGATTACCGGAAAGATATTCTCGGTTTGAACATTTAACTTGCCTTGCATAATATCTTGATTTTTTATTCTTCAAACAGATACCATCCATGCGTCAACAAGTGTGCCAAATGACATGGACTGACAAATTGTCAGTCGTCGGGACGAAGATTTTTTTTCATCGTATTGGAAAAAGTTAGTATATTTGCAGCAGTGAAGTACGATGTAGCGAGCCTACAAGAAGCTGTCCGATAGGGCATTTCTTATGTACTTCTTATGTACTTCTTATGTAGTATTTATGTTTAAAACATAAGAAATACATAAGAAATACATAAGAAGTACATAAGAACTACCGGAGGGGAAGGGGAGAGGAAGGGGGGAGGAAGAGGTGCAGATTAGTAGAAATTAACATAAAAACCCTATAAAACATACCAATATGCCAAAAGCAAATATGAACGGACTCATGGTAAACGGCCGAGTGAAAGTGGCCGGCGTTACCTTCTACACTCGTAATGGCAAGACCATTGTGCGGTCGGCCCACAGCAATCAACCCAAGCGTCGCACTCGGGCACAATTCGACGTGCGTCAACGTATGCGCCACACGGTCGACCTGTGGAAGCTGCTGAAGTGGGCGGACCCCGTGTTCACCAACGGCAAGAACCCCTATGGCGGCTTTGCCACGTTGGCCAAGCAGCTGCCGGTGGTCTATATGCCTTCGCGCGGCGCCATGGCAGAGGCCACCTTTGTGATGCCGGGCATGCCGGTGTGTGCCGGTCCGCTGCCCACCATCAACCAGCGGCTTGCCGATGTCGACGGCCGTCCGGCGCTGGTTACCGACCTCGTGGCCAACGACTTGAAGGCATGCCCCAGGCTGCGCCTCTTCACCCTCACGCAGGCGATTGAGATAGGTCGTCCGACGATGCGTCCGACGGTGCGCGACGTGGCTTTGGAGGAGCTGTGCGAGGTCGACGGACACTATGCCCTCGTGGGCGACGAGTTTGCCGACACGATGAAGGGGTGGGCCCTGGTGCGCTTCGACGCCGACAAGAGCGCCGACGGCACTGTGCGCTGCTCGACGCAGACGGTGGTGACCCGCTGCACCTACTACAAGGCCTACACCACCGAGGATGCCTTCGAGAAGGCTGTGGAGACTTTCGGCGGACTGACCGAGTAGCAGGTTTCGACCCAAGAGAAAAGAGGCTGGCGTGTCGATGTGACGCGCCAGCCTCTTTTTCGATGTCGCTATGACGGTGTCTTACCTCACCACCAGCTTGAGCACGGCGGTGCCTTCGGCGCTGGTGACGCGGACGAAGTAGGCGCCGGCAGCCAGGTGGCTGATGTCGAGTGTGGCGTCGTCGCTGTTGGCGACGGTGCGCATCACCTCGCGGCCGCTGCGGTCGCAGACGGTCAGCCAGGCGTCGGCTGTGAGCCCTTCGAGGCGGACCATGCCGCTGGCGGGGTTGGGTGCGAGGACGAGGTGGGCCAGGCCGTCGGCGACGGCGATGCCGCTGTGGTCGATCTCGAAGCCGGCCACCAGCGTCATGTCGCTGTTCACGGTGATGGTGACGGGATTGTCGTACACGGGCGAGGTGTAGCCCGGTGCGATAGACCAGCCTTTGAAGCGGTAGCCCGGGCGCGGGGTGGCGGAGGCGGTGAAGGTGTTGCCGGCGTAGACCATGGTTACGCCGTCGGGGCTGACGCTGCCCATGGCCGGGTCGGCGCTGGTTACGACCACGCTGTATATCTCCTCCTCGGCGGGCGGTGCCACAACCACGTTGTCGATCAGCCAATACCAGTCGACGATGCCGGGATAGCCGGGATAGATGTAGCGGAAGGCTATGCGGGCGTCGGCCGGGGCATTGGCGAAGTCGACGGTGTCGAAGTAGAATATGATGCCGCCGTCGAAGGTGAAGCTGTTGCCGGTATAGGTCTTGAGGGCGGTGAAGGTGGTGCTGTCGGCCACGTTGGTGATGTAGCCCACGCTGAAGGTACCCGAGAACTGCTGTTCGGGAGCGTGGATATAGGTCATCTGCAACTCGTTGAGCGGGGTGTCGAATGGCGGCAGGACGGCCACGACGGGCGCCGAGGTCATGTTGGGTGAGAACTGCAGCACTTGGCCGTATCCGGCAAAGGGCACCGCATTGACGAAGCCCTGGCCCAGGACATTCCAGCAGGTCATGGGGCTGGCGTAGGCGGTGGTGGTCATGGTGTCGAAGTTCTCGCCCCACGGTATCTGGCTGTCGGCGCAGTTGGTGCGGAAGGTGCCGCTCAGCGCGAAGCTGGTGTCGCCCACGCCGCAGTAGGTGCGCACGGCGAAGGTGTGCATGTCGCCGGCGGCGAGGCCGGTGGCGGTGAAGCTGGTGGCCGAGACCGGCTGCCAGGCGCCGTTGTCGACGCTCACGAGCCATTGGGTGCTACCCTCGGCGGCGGTCCAGCTGAAGCTCACCGCGTCGGACTCGATGCTGTCGAACACAAGGTCGGTGGGTGCGGTGCAGGTGAGGGGCGCGAAGGTCACGTTGTCGACGACGGCCGGGGTGGTGGCGGTGCCCACCAGGCCGCTGTTCCAGTAGAAGACTAGGTAGTAGAGACCGGCGGTGGCCACGTCGAAGGTGTGGTAGGCGTACTGCCACTCGGCAGCGCCGCCGAGGGCGTGGCCCCCGTCGAGGGCTATCCAGCCTTCGGGGGTGTGCGAGTGGCTGATGCCGTTGGTGATGCCGTCGGCAAGCACGGCGCCCACAGGGGCCAGGAAGACGCGCATGTAGGCTATGTTGTTCAGCCCTTCGCACATCCAGTCGTAGCCGACGCTGTATTGGCCGGCGGGCACCTCGAAGCACTTGTAGGCATAGTTGCTGGGCTCGGTGGCGACGGTGTAGCCGCGGGTGGCTCCGCTGTCGGCGCTGATGTAGAGCGAGTGGGTGCTGCCCGAGGCGGCGGTGTCGGTGCCTATGAACCAGCCGTAGGCGCCGCTGGTGGTGTGCCAGGCCACGGTCTCGATGCTGTCGAAGCCGGTGCTGTAGGGCAGCTCGGTGGCGCTCATGGCGGTGTGTGCCATGATGGGGTAGGCCTGTATCACTTCCTCGCCGCACAGACGACCCACGCGGATGGTATAGGCCGTGCTGGGCTCGAGGCCGTAGAAGGTGTAGGCGTTGATGGAGGTGGCGCCCGAGTCGAGCACCGCACTGTCGTTGGCGATGACGGCATAGTACTGCTCGCCCTCGATACCGTTGAAGGCAATGCTTAAATCCTCGGTGTTGACCTCAGTGACTTGCACCATGGTGGGGGCGGCGCAGACGCTGCCGGGGGCGATGGTCACGTTGTCGACCACGGGGCCCATGTCGAAGTAGCTGTCATGTACGAAGGCGATGTGGACGGTTTGGCCAATGTATTCGTCGAGCGGCACGGAGAAGTGCTGCCAGTCGACGGGCAGGATGCCGCTGGCCAGGGTGTCGACGAAGGCGGCGGCAGTGGTGCCGGCTGTGGAGAGGAGCACGGTGAGGTGGGCGTCGTAGCGCTCGCCGGTCAGGGTGTTCTGGTCGTGGTTGCCATGGGCATCCCATGCCAAGTGCACGGCATCGTAGTTGGCGTCGATGGCGATGGGGGGAGTGATGAGCCAGTCGTTGGCGGGACCGTCGTTGCTGAAGTTGGACCGCACCTCGCCGAACTGCTGGCGGTACCAGTTCGAGGTGGCCACGCCGTCGAGGTCGAGGGTGGTCCAGCAGCGCAGGGCGTCGACGCTGGAGAAGTCTTCGCTCCACGGCAGTATGTCTATCACACCGCAGTTGGTGGTGACAGTCACGTTGACGCCGTAGGACGAGCTGCTGTCGGCACAGTTGGTGCTCACCACGAAGGTGTAGCGGGTGTTGGGCTCGAGGCCGTCGATGGCGTAGTCGGTGCCCTCGATGTTGGTGGCCAGGGTGTCGGCGCCGAGCGTCACGGTGTAGGTGGCGCCCGAGTCGGCTGAGGCGGGCCAACTGAGGCTGACGAAGCGGTCGCCGATACTGTCGACCACGACGCTGTCGACGTTGGGGCACGTGGTGGCCGAGGCGATGCGGACGGTATAGTCGTGAGCCACAGCCCAGCTGAAGCTGAAGCACGGGTTGGCATTGGCGGCATCGGCTATGCTGTTGATGTAGGAGTCGAAGCCTGTCGAGGCACCGGCGATGCGCATGCGGTAGGTGCCGAGCGGGGCGCTGGTGGGGATATAGACCTCGGCGTGGACGGTCGACGGCTCGGTGGTGTCGCTTTCGCCCACGTAGACCACCTCGGTGCCTTGGAATTCGAGGTCGTGGTTCCAGTCAATCCAGATGATGGTGCCGTAGTCGTAGACGGCACCGGAGGCGAAGCGGGTACTATAGGTGATGTCGACCGGCATCATGTCGCCCGGGTTGGCTATGCCGACCACATTGTGATAGTTGGCATAGTAGGGGGCGGTGGTCGGGTGGTCGGTGTTGGTGGCGACCAGGGCTGTGCCGTAGCTCACCTCGACTATGCCTTGGCCGTCGACATTGTCGGGGGTGGGCTGGCAGTAGCCGATATGG
>CACYZN010000044.1 GCA_902778925.1 uncultured Bacteroidota bacterium | reverse complement strand
CCTCAACAAGTTCTTCCAGGAGAACACCCTCATGGAGCAGGAGTACATCATGGAGAGCAAGGTGAAGGTCAAAGACTTCATCGCCAAGGCCGACAAGGACCTCAAGTGCACCGGCTTCAAGCGCCTCGAACTCGGCGCCTAAGCCCACCGCCTAAGCAAGATTTACCGCAGAAAGCGCGCCCCGCACCGGAGCGCGCTTTCGTCGTTTTTGTGCAATGACACCGCGCTCATGAGCGGGGCGTATTGTATGGACTGTTTCATCATCCCGCACATGAGCGCGGTGCACTTTCACGCCCTCCAATGCCCTCCGCACCGGTGCGCGGGACATTGTTTGCGCGGCGACAGACTACCGCACGATGACTTTCACGCCTTCTTTCTCGAAAACTTGGAATGGAGGGTTGGCGGGATTAGGGTCGGGGACATAGTTACCTGTGGCGGGGATAATGTCCTCTGGTTTTATCGTCGCCGCACCCATCAACGGAGGCTCTTCAATCAGCGGAGTCTCCTCTGGCTTTGTGAGATATTGCAACGAAGTGTCGGAAGGCTCATCCGCAATCTCACCCATAAAGAATATGTAGGGTTTTTTTTGTGTCGCTGCCGAATCCGAGATCAATTCCACGTCGCACATGGTAAATCCCGTGGGAAGAACACGAATCCCTTCGCGGACAAAGCGCCCATATCCAGGGGAAGATATCTCTAAGGTATATGTCCCTGCAGGGAGAGACTTGATGATGTACATTCCATCGAAGTCGGACGTTCCTCCATTTACCTGCCTGCCGTCTTGTTTCACGACGATATGGCAGAAGGGCAATGCCTCTCCGGTCTTGGCGTCGAGTGTCCTTCCTTTTAGCACACCCGTAGCCATCACCTTGTGTGTGGTATCGGTGCCCTGCGGAGTAGTCAGGACTGCCGTGGCGGGCGCTTGCGCCTGTGCCGTGGTGGCGGCCAAGCCAAGGGCGAGACCGGCGACGGTGGCTACTTTGCCGATGCGTAGGCGGTCGGCCAAGGCGTTCTCCAGATAGCGCACCTCGGCCTCGCAGCGCGGACAGGTGCCGCGGCACTCGCCCTTGTACGTGCACTCCTCTATCTCCAGAGGTATGTCATTTTCCTCCGCAATGCGCTTGCGGACCTCTTTCAGTTGGTTGCAGATGTTCTTCCCGTGTGTCATCGTGTTATCATTTTGGCTTTGAGAATGCGGTCGATTACAACAACATCTCCTTCGAGGTGAAACACATAAACAAACTTTCGGTTGCGCGATACCATGCGACGGGCGTGCGGATGCACGGCGCGGATGGTCATGGAGCGGCTTTCTGCGAAACAGTCGGCAAATACCGAGAGTGACATCATTTCACCATAGATGGCTTCAATGTATTGGTGGGCACCTTCGCGCGACATGACCGAGCGGAGAAACTGTTTCAGATCCTCTACATCCTCGCGTACCGATTCATCAATCTCAACCTTGTATACTGTCATAATACTCGTCGACATATCGGTGCAACATGTTGCAGAACTCATCTACGGTTATCCGTCCTTTGCGATGCTCTCCAGTCTGCATACCAGCAATAGCCTGATGGTCTGGTGTAAGCCTTGCATACACAGCCTCTGGCTCGCTGACCGAAGGTGTTGGAATATCGTTTGAGTTTTTTTCTTTCATATTATGACTTATTTGTTTTGATAACGTAAAAAGAAAGAATTTATTGTACTCGGTAGGTAAAGCGGTCGATGCGGGTGACGCCCATGTCGGCGAGGCGCTGGGCGGTGCGGTCGGTATCGGCCTCGGTGTTGAAGTCGGGAATGAGGGGAACACGGACAGTGATGTGGTCGGGGCCGACGAGGGAGAGGAGCAGGGCGAGGTTGTCCCACGCACGGATGGCGTCGCCACCGGTGTAGGCGCGGTAAGTGTCGGGGTTGCCCTCCTTGATGTCGACGATGAAGTTGCCAATCACCTCGGCGACCTTCTCGACTGACGCTCGCGGCACCTGCAGCGACGTTTCGGCCGTGAGGTTCCAACTCTTGCCGCACAACTGCTTGAACTCCGTGATGAAGTCTACCCGCAGCAGCGGCTCGCCGCCACCGAAGCAGACGCCACCACCCGTGGCGATGAAGTAGAGGTTGTCGATAGAGACCTTGTCGTAGAGTTGCTGCGGTGTATAACACGGCAGTCCCTCGGGGGACTCCAGACAACGATGGTTGAGGCAGTATTTACACCGCAGCGGACAGCCGTGGAATGCCGCCAGCGTGGTCACTCCCACTCCGTCGACGCCCAGCCGGTGCCGGTCGATGCCTATGAACGGTACAGCCTCCATTTCGGCGGCAAAGATACGAACTTTTTGCCAATCGGGAAAAATGTCGTATCTTTGCACGCGGAAAACTATGGCGAAGAAACAGAAATACTACGTGGTGTGGCAGGGCAAGAAGCCGGGCATCTACAGTGACTGGGACGAGTGCAAGGAGCAGGTCGTGGGCGTGCAGGGGGCGCAGTACAAGGGCTTCGACAGCATGGCCGAGGCCGAGGCGGCGATAAAGCTGCCGTATAGCAGCGTGGTCCGAGTGGAGAGTGGAGAACGGAGAGTGGAGAACGGGAAGCCTTCGGCTCTCGTCATCGACGAGAACGGCATGACCGCCGTGAAGCCCGGCACCGCCAATCCGCCCGTGCTCGACGCGCTGGCCGTCGATGCCGCCTGCAGCGGCAACCCCGGCGTGATGGAGTACCAGGGCATCTACATCCCCACGCGCACCCGCGTCTTCCACTACCGAGCCGAGAAGGGCACCAACAATATCGGCGAGTTCCTGGCCATAGTGCACGGCCTGAGCTACCTCAAGAAGCACCGCCTCAACCAGATTATCTACAGCGACTCCGTCAACGCCATCAGCTGGGTGCGCCAGAAGGTGTGCAAGAGCAAGCTGCCGGAGGACGCCTCGACCGCCGAGCTGTGGGACTACATCCACCGCGCCGAGCAGTGGCTGCGCACCAACAACTACACCACCGAGATACGCAAGTGGGACACCGACCGCTGGGGCGAGATACCGGCGGACTTTGGGAGAAAATAGGGCTAATGGGTTTAATGGGCAGAATGGGCATGAATACTCGAAACCTTCGCTTCCGCAGTAATCGCGTGCGCGACATATTGAGCCTCTTCCATGAGGAGCTGGACGGCATGTACGGCAGCGGCGAGGTGGGCGTGTTCCTCGACATGCTCTTCGAAGCCTTCCTTGGATGGGACAAGGTGCGGCTGCTGACCTCGCGGGAGCAGACCATCGACCAGAGCGACCTGCTGCGCTTCCATTGGGCGCTGGAGGACCTCAAGCGCCACCGCCCTATACAGCATATCATCGGCTACACTGACTTCTGCGGCTGCAGGATAGAGGTGAGCCCCGACGTGCTGATACCCCGCCCGGAAACTGACGAAATGGTCAACTGGACACTCTCCATTCTCAGTTCTCCACTCTCCACTCTCCGCTTCCTCGACCTCTGCACCGGCAGCGGCTGCATTGCCATCGCGTTGAAAAAGGCCTTTCCTGCGGCCGACGTGACGGCGGTGGATGTCTCGCCCGAAGCGCTGGAGATAGCGCGCCAGAATGCCCAAAACAACGGCGTGGAGGTGCGGTTCGTGGAAGGAGATGTGCTTGGTGGGGCTAATGGGGTGAATGGGCAGTATGGGTTAATCGTCAGCAACCCGCCATACGTCCGCGACAGTGAGCGGGCGCAGATGGCTGCCAACGTGCTCGACTACGACCCGGCGCTGGCCCTCTTCGTGCCCGACGACGACCCGCTGCGGTTCTACCGTGCCATCGCCACCATTGCCAAAGGTCACCTGGCCGACGACGGCCAGGTGGTGGTAGAAATCAACGAGGCTTTGGCCGAGGAGACCTGCGCCGTATTCAAGGCACAAGGCTTCAACCCCAAGGTGCATGAAGACTTCCGCGGCAAACCACGCTGGGTTAGCGCTGCTTTGAATCCATGATTATCGTTACCGGGCCGTCGTTGATCAACGAGACCTGCATGTCGGCGCCGAACTCGCCGGTCTGTATCTCTTTACCAAAAAGCGACTGAAGCTTGGCGATGAACTTCTCGTACATCGGCACGGCGAACTCGGGCCGCGAGGCGTGTATGTAGCTGGGGCGGTTGCCCTTCTTGGTGGAGGCCATCAGGGTGAACTGGCTCACCACGAGGATGCCGCTGCCGGGCACCTCGGTGACGGGCAGGTTCATCACCCCCTCGCTGTCGTCGAAGATGCGCATCTGCACCACCTTGCGGCAGAGGTAATCTATATCCTCGTCGGTATCCTCGTCGCAGACGCCCACAAGAATCATCAGTCCTTGCTCTATCTCGCCCTTGCGGACGCCGGCAATATCGACCGATGCCGAAAGCACGCGCTGTATAACTATTCTCATGGCTCTACGATTGTCAGTTTGGCGAACTTGAGCATCAGCTGCTTGTTGCCTATGCCGCCCTCGAAGAAGACTACGGCCTTGCGTGAGTCGCCGCTGCCTTCGATGGCGATGACCTTGCCCTGGCCGAACTTGTCGTGCTGCACGCGCATGCCGGGCATGATGGCGCTTATGGCGGCGGGGTTGTTGGGCACCGGGGCGCTGCGTTTGGTGTTGAGGGGCTCGTGTTTTTTGAGAGGCGAGGCTGTCGGCTGCGGCCGTCCGATGTTCCACAGGCTGCTGGGCATGGTGCGTTGCTGGCGGCGCGGTGTCTCGATGTAGTCTTTGTCGATTTCCTCGACGAAGCGGCTCACCTCGCCGCCAGTACGCTGCCCGTTGTTGAAGCGGGTCTGTGCGTAGCTGAGGGTCACCTGCTTCTCGGCGCGGGTGACGGCCACGTAGAACAGGCGGCGTTCCTCTTCCAGCTCGGCGCGGCTCGAGGCCAGGAACGAGGGGAAGATCTGCTCTTCCATGCCCACCACGTATACGTAGGGGAACTCCAATCCCTTGGCGGCGTGGATGGTCATCAGGCTCACGCGGTCGGCGTCCTTGTCCTTGTCTTTGTCCTCGGTGGTGTAGAGCAGCACCTGCTGCAGGAACTCGTCGAGGGTGCGGAGGCTTTGAGCTTCTGCGTCGTCGGGGCTTTGGGTGGCGTCCTCGTTCTCGATGTCCTGAGGAGTCGAGGGCTCGAAGTCTTCGTTCTCGCAGAACTCCTGCACGCCGTTGAGCAGCTCGTCGATGTTCTCTATGCGTTCGGCGCTCTCGGGGTCGTCCTCTTCGCGCAGGGCTTTCAGTATGCCGCTGGCGTAGACAATCTGCTTGCCGAGGGTGAAGGCGTCGACGGTGGGCACCTGAGCCTCGAAGCGCTTGATCATGTACACGAAGTCGAGTATCTTCTGCTGCAGGCCGCTGTTGAGCCCAAGCCCGAAGTCGGCGATGTTTTCCAGCACGGTCCAGATGCTCACGTCGTTGTCGGCCGCGGCCACGCGTATCTTGTCCATGGTGGTCTGCCCTATGCCGCGGGCTGGGTAGTTGATGATGCGCACCAACGACTCGTCGTCGTGAGGGTTGACGGCGAGGCGCATGTAGGCCAGCACGTCTTTCACCTCGCGGCGGCCGTAGAAGGAGATGCCCTGGTAGATGTGGTAGGGAATGTTGCTGCGGCGCAGCGAGTCCTCGACGGCACGCGAGAGCGAGTTCTGGCGGTAGAGTATGGCGAAGTCGCGGTAGTCGGCGTCCTCGTCGAGGCGGGTGCTCTGTATGGCGTCGGCCACGCGGTTGCCCTCGTCGCGCTCGTCGTCGCAGCGCAGCAGGCGTATGGGCCGTCCGTCGGCGTTGTCGCTCCACAGTTCCTTCTGTATCTGGTCGCGGTTGTGGCCTATGATGCTGTTGGCGGCGCCCACGATGGCCTTGGTCGAGCGGTAGTTCTGCTCGAGCTTGAAGAGGCGCATCTGCGGGTAGTCGCGCTTGAAGTTGAAGATGTTCTGTATGTTGGCCCCGCGGAAGGCGTAGATGCTCTGTGCGTCGTCGCCCACCACGCAGATGTTCTGGTGTCTGGCAGCCAGCTTCTTGACGATGAGGTACTGGGCGTAGTTGGTGTCCTGGTACTCGTCGACCATGATGTGGCTGAAGCGTTGCTGGTACTTGAGCAGCACGTCGGGGAAGTCGCGCAGCAGTATGTTCATGTTGAACAGCAGGTCGTCGAAGTCCATGGCATTCGAGTTGTGCAGGCGCTGGTCGTACATCTGGTATATCTGCCCCACGGCGGGCCGCTTGGCGTCCTGGTCGGTCTGGTATATCTCGGGGTTCTCCATGTAGTCCTTGGGCCCGATCAGGTTGCTCTTGGCCATCGAGATGCGCCCCAGCACGTAGCTAGGCTTGTAGGCCTTGGGGTCGAGGTTGAGCATCTTCACTATCTGCTTGATGGCGGCCTTCTGGTCGTCGGTGTCGTAGATGGTGAAGCTCGACGTGTAGCCCAGCCGGTTGCCGTCGGCGCGCAGCACACGGGCGAAGACCGAGTGGAAGGTGCCCATCCAGATGTTGCGTGCCTCGGGGCCCACCAGCTTGATGATGCGGTCCTTCATCTCGCCGGCCGCCTTGTTGGTGAAGGTGAGTGCCAATATGCGGAAGGGGTCGACCCCCTGCTCCACCAGGTGGGCTATGCGGTAGGTCAGCGTGCGCGTCTTGCCGCTGCCGGCGCCGGCAATTATCATCACCGGCCCCTCGGTGCAGGCCGCCGCTTCGCGCTGCGGTTCATTCAGTTGCGCAAGTAATTCGCTCATATATCGTCTATCGAAACAGGATGCAAATGTACGAAAATTTCCCGACCCGCCACCACTTTTTTTCGCCCCGCTCTCCCCATCCTATGTACTTCTTATGTATTTCTTATGTATTTCTTATGTTTTAAACATAAATACAACATAAGAAATACATAAGAACGATATAAGAACGACCGGACCGGAGGCGGAGGGGAAGGCGAGCGGGGAGGGTGAAAAACTGGGGGTAAGTGGTGCAGGGTGAGAGGTAAGATGTGGAAAGTGAGAGGTGAAAGGGCAGGGAGCGGAGGGGTGAAGGGTGAGGCGAAGGGGTGTGAAGAGAGGGGAAATGGAAGTGGGAGATGGGTGGGATGGGGTGGGTGGGGCAAAAAAATTTAACATTTGTCTTGTATGTTTAAAAAAAAGTGTATCTTTGCAGCCGAATTCAAGTGTAACAAAACCGCAGGATATCGAGGCACCGCTATCAGTTTTAATCCTTAAAAATCAAGAGGAAATGACGGATTTAAAGACAAGACAACTGACAGACAACGAGCTCATCACCCGCTACCAAGAGGGCGACAGCGCCTGCTTCGAGACCCTGCTCGACCGCTACCAGGCCAAGGTGTATGGCTACATCTTCTCGGTTGTCAAAGACCGTGAAATAGCCGACGATATCTTCCAGGAGACCTTCTACAAGGTGGTGCTCACCATAAAAAGCGGCCTCTACAAGGACGAGAACAAGTTTGTGCACTGGGTGATGCGCATCGCCCACAACCTCATCGTCGACCACTTCCGCCGCAACAGCAAGATGCCCCTCGTGCCCAACCGTCCCGAGAGCGATGTGCTCGACAACCTGAAGTTCCCCGACGACAACGCCGAGCACGTCATCATGAAGAAGCAGACCAGCGCCAACATACGCAAGCTGGTGCGCATGCTCCCCCCCGAGCAGCGCCGCGTCGTCATACTGCGCCACTACGGCAAGTGCGACTTCAAGGACATCGCCGCCCGCACCGGCGTCAGCATCAACACCGCCCTCGGCCGCATGCGCTACGCCATCATCAACCTGCGCCGCCTGGCCAAGGAAAACAACATGTACATAGAGCTGTAACCAGCCTGTTGACCCATATGCCCTGCAGCGGAAATCTTTTTCCGGTGCAGGGCAATACTTTTGTCCATTCCGCGTTTCTATGGCAATGATCTCGAAAAGCAAACTCAAGGAGTTGGCAGCCTACCGTCAGCAGAAGCTCTGCGACGAGGAGGGTGTTTTTGTTGTCGAAGGCCCCAAGATGTGCGCCGAAGCGCTTCGGTCGGGCTTCGACATCAGGGTGGTATGCGCCACCGGCGAGCGGAGAGTGGAGAGCGGAGAGCGGAGAGTGGAGAGCGGAGAGTGGAGAACGGAGAACGGAGAGTGGAGAGTGGAGAGAGAAGAGTGGTACGAGGTGAGCCAGGCCGAGCTCGAGCGCCTGTCGGGCATGCGTAGCCCCAACCAGGTGTGGATGCTCGTGGCGAGAAAGGAGCTTCCGGAACTCCGGGGCCATGGCACCCTTACCCTCGCACTGGACCGCATACAGGACCCCGGCAACCTGGGCACCATGCTGCGCACGGCCGACTGGTACGGGGTGCGCCACGTGGTCTGCTCGGCCGACACCGTCAGCTGCTACAACCCCAAGGTGGTGCAGTCCACCATGGGCGCCATCTTCCGCACGCAGGTGGACTATGTGGACCTGCCGCAGTGGCTCGCCGCGTGCGGCATGCCCGTCTACGGCGCCACCCTCGGCGGCCGCCCGCTGGCCGACGTCGAGCTGCCGCAGGCTCCTGCCGTGCTCCTCGTGGGCAACGAAAGCCGTGGCATCTCGCCCGAAGCCATGGCCGCCGTGACCCACCCAGTACTCATACCCAACCGCGGCGGCACCGCCGAGAGCCTCAACGCTGCCGTGGCCGCCGGCATCATCATGGAACGACTATGGAACAATTAGAATACCAAGAAGGCAGAACAGAAATATCGCACATGGGCAAGGTGGCCCTCATCGAGCGCCTCACCGCCGACCTCGTGCTGCGCAACCCCTCGACGGTGGCCGGCATCGGCGACGACTGCGCCGTGGTGGGCAACACCGTGGTCAACACCCAGACCCTCGTCGAGGGCGTCGACTTCGACATGATGTACACCCCCCTGAAGCACCTGGGCTACAAGGCCGTCGCCGTGGCGCTGAGCAATGTGGCCGCCATGAACGCCACCCCGCGCCAGGCGCTGGTGAGTGTGGCTGTAAGCAACCGCTACTCGGTCGAGGCCCTCGACGAGCTCTACGCAGGCCTGCGCCTCTGCTGCGAACGCTACGGCGTCGACCTGGTGGGTGGCGAGACCGGCACCTCGCGCGCCGGCATGGTGCTCACCGTCACCGCACTGGGCGAGGTGGACCCCGCCCGCATCACCTACCGCCATGGTGCCCAGCTCCACGACCTGCTCTGCGTCAGCGGCGACCTCGGCTCGGCCTACGCCGGACTGCTCGTGCTCGAACGCGAGAAGGTGACCTACCAGGCCGACCCCAACTTCCAGCCCGACCTGGCCGGCTACGACTACGTGCTCGAACGCTTCCTCAAACCCGAGCCGCGCCTCGACATAGTGAAGACCCTGCGCGAACACGACGTGGTGCCCACCGCCATGATCGACGTCAGCAAGGGTTTGGCCGACGCCGTGCTCCACATCTGCCGTGCCTCGCGCTGCGGCTGCGAGGTGTACGAGGAGCACCTGCCTATCGACTACCAGACATCGCGCGTGTGCTCCGAGATGAGCAAGAACATGCTGCCCGTCAGCTGCGCCCTCAATGGCGGCGAGGACTACGAGCTGCTGTTCTCCATAAACCAGAAGGACTACGACAAGGTGAAAGACCTTGCCGAGGTACACATCATTGGCCACATCACCGAAGAGGGGATGCCGGCCGTGATGGTCACCCCCCAGAATACCACCATCACCCTGCGCGCGCAGGCTTTCCAGGGGGCCGACGAATGATGCAGGACACCTACAAGCACAAAGGCCTGCGGCAGCAGATGGTCGACGGGCTGCGGCAGCAGGGCATCACCGACGAGGCGGTGCTGCGCGCCATGAACGAGGTGCCGCGCCACTGGTTCCTCGACAGCGCCCTCGACACGGCCGCCTACGACGACCGCGCCCTGCCCATAGGCTGCGACCAGACCATATCGCACCCCTCGACAGTGGCCATGCAAAGCCAGCTACTGGCCGTGCAGCCCAAGATGAAGGTACTCGAGATCGGTACCGGCAGCGGCTACCAGACCGCCGTGCTCTGCCGCATGGGTGCCCGCGTGTTCACCATAGAGCGCCAGAAAGGCCTTTTCGACCGTACCACCAAGCTGCTTCGCGACTGCGGCTTCCGCGCCCAGTGTTTCCTGGGCGACGGCTACCAGGGCCTCAGTGGCCAGTACGACCGCATCATCGTCACCTGCGGTGCCCCCGACGTGCCGGCCGCCCTGATGGCACAGCTCAAGGTGGGTGGCATCATGGTGATACCCCTCGGCGAGGGCGAGCAGGAGATGCTGCGCATCACCAAGGACGGCGAGGCCAAGGAGGACTGGCGTGTGGAGAAGTTCGGCACCTACAGCTTCGTGCCCATGCTCGACGGGCGCCAGATGCGCTAGCGCAGCAGGAAGTGCTGTTTTGTGAGGCGGCTGCTGGCAATGGCGATGCCGCAAGTGTAGAGGTCGAGAGTGACCTGCCACTCGGCGCTGGCAATTATGGCCTGCCAGTCGGCTTCGCTGCCATGGGGGTGGTCGACGACAAGCATGACGCCGTCGGGAGTGGAGAGGTGAGAGGTGAAAGGTGAGGGGTGAGAGTGGGGGAGGCCGTAGTACTCTTCCAGACGCCAGACTACATCCTCGAACGAGCGGCCTCGGCCGGGACAGCGCGAGAAGAGCACCTCGGTGTAGAGGCGGTAGACCAGGGGCGAGTGCAGGTTGTACTGCGTCTTGGCGCGCAGGAAGTGTTCGATGCGGTTCACGCTGCAAAGATAGCAAGAAAAGTGAAAAGCGAAAAGTAAAAAGTAAAACAGTATGAATATTAGGCATATACTTTCGATTGTCGCCGTGGCTACGGTGCTTGCGGGCTGCGGTGGCGGCGACTTTACGCCCAAGCCGCGGGCCTACCTGCGTATCGATATGCCGGAGCACGACTACTGGCTTGTCGACAGCCTCTGCTCCCACCCTGGCGACACGCTCGTATTTGGTACCGATACCATGATTGCCATTACCGGTTCCTGCAAGACCTTCCCCTTCACCTTCGAGGCCAACACCCGCGTCGAGCTGCGGGAGAAGGACGCCCCCAAGGGTGAGGAGTGGGTGGACCTGCTCTATCCCGAGTGGGACGGCGTGGTGTTCCTCACCTACAAGCGCCTGCACGGCGCCGACGACCTGCGCGGCCAGACCGACACCTCGTCGCGCCTGCTGGAGAAACACTATCAGTTCACTTCTGGCATCGACGAGCAGGAGTACAGCAACCCCGAGGCCAATGTTTACGGCACGGTCTACCGTCTGCGCGGCAGCCGTGTGGCGTCGACGTACCAGTTCTGGCTCACCGACCGCGAGCGCCACTTCCTGCGCGGCGCCCTGTACCTGAACAAGGTGCCCAACAACGACTCGTTGGCGCCGGTGATAGAGTACATACAGGCCGACCTCGACCATCTGGTCGAGACCCTCAGGTGGCGCTAGCTGCCGGCCTCGATGCTTTCAATGATACTTAGGTAGTTGCTGTAGCGCTCCTCGCTGATCAGGCCGTCGTCGACGGCCTTTTTCACTGCGCACTGGGGCTCGTGGCGGTGCGTGCAGTTGGCGAAGTGGCAGCCGTGCAGCACGGCCCGCATCTCGGGAAAGAAGTGCGAGAGTTCCTGCGGGGTGAAGTCGACCATGCCGAACTCCTTGATGCCGGGGGTGTCGATGAGGTAGCCGTCGGCAAAGGGGAATATCTCGGCGAAGGTGGTGGTGTGTTTTCCTTTGAGGCTCCAGTCCGAAATCTGGCCCACCTTGAGGCCGAGGCCGGGCTCGATGGCGTTGAGCAGGGCGCTTTTGCCCACGCCGCTGTGGCCGCTGAAGAGGACGGTCTTGCCGGCGATGGCGGCTTTCAGCGTGTCGAGGCCCATGCCGGTGAGGGCCGACACCTCGAGCACCGGGTAGCCGGCGTGGCGGTAGATGGCTGCCATGGCCGCCTGGGCCGCGTACAGCTCGGGGTCGGACAGGAGGTCGCTTTTGTTGAAGACCACGCAGGCCGGTATGTGGTAGGCCTCGGCGGTGACCAGCAGGCGGTCGATGAAGCCCGTCGAGGTGCGCGGCAGGCCGAGGGTGGCCACCACGCACAGCAGGTCGATGTTGGCGGCTATGACATGTGTCTGCTTCGAGAGCTTGGTGGCGCGGCGCACTATGTAGTTGCGGCGGTCGGCCACCTCGCCGATGACGCCCGTGCCGTCGTCCTGCATGTCGAACACCACGCGGTCGCCTACGGCCACGGGGTTGGTCTGTTTGTTGCCCCGCAGGCGGTAGTTGCCGCGCAGGCGGCAGTCGACCGTGGTGCCTGCTTGCGCCAGCACGCGGTACCAGCTGCCGGTGGTGCGTACTACGAGACCCTCCATTGCCATGGGCTATTCGGGAAGCTTTATTTCTTTGAATCGGCGTTGGCGTTGCTGCCAGCGCTCGCGGGCGTACTGCTGCATGTCGGCCACCTCGTCGCTCTCGTCGATGATTTCCAGTCCGAAGATGGTCTCTATGATGTCCTCGAGGGTGATGATGCCCTGGAAGGAGCCGAACTCGTCGATGATGCCGGCTATCTGCTCCTTGTGCTTGAGCAGGCTGTCCCAGATGTCGGCCACCGACATCTCCTCGTTGAAGAGGGGTATCTCGCGCTTTATCTCGCCCAGGGTCTTCGAGAAGTGGTCCTCGGCCAGCTCCTCGAGGGCTTCGCTGCGCAGCACGTAGCCGGTGATGAAGTCCTCCTCCTCGGCATAGACCGGTATGCGCGAGAAGTGGCTGTACTCGTCGGTGCGGTAGAAGGCCTTGAGGGTCATGCCCTCGGGAGCCGTGGCGGCCACCACGCGCGGCGTCATCACGTCGTAGGCCTTTATCTCGCCCAGCTTTATCACGTTCTGTATTATCTTGTTCTCGTCCTGGTCTATCACCCCCTCGTCCTCGCCCATGTCGGCCATGGCGGCCACCTCCTCGCGGCTCACCGCCGTCTCCTCGTCGTCCTTCTTCGAGATAAGCTTGGTGAACCACTCCACGAGCATCACCACCGGGTAGAGCACTATGATCAGTGTGCGGATGGTGTAGGCGGTGAAGCCCATCAGCCGCCGCCAGTTGGTGGTGCCTAGCGTCTTGGGTATTATCTCGCTGAACACCAGTATCAATATGGTAGTCACGGCCGACACCAGTCCGAACCACTCGCTGCCGAACACCAACGTCGCCTGCCGACCCACGCCGGCGGCACCTATCGTGTTGGCTATCGTGTTCAGGCTCAGTATGGCGGCTATGGCACGCGCATTGTCCTGCTTGTACTTCTTGAACAGCACGGCGCCCTTGTAGCCCTCGTCCTCGCGCATGGTGATAAACGACAGCGGCGTGGACATCAGAACCGACTCCAACACCGAACACAGGAACGATATACACATCGCACCCAGCAGAAAGACAATGAGTAGCGTCATCTTCTTACTTTAATATCAATGTGCAAAGATACACATTTTTTGACAATTAAACGTCTTTCGCCCAAAACTTTTCTCAATCCACCCTCCACCCCCTGGAAACCCCTTGTCGCCACGTCTACAGTACTTTACAAGCTTGGGTATGTCGTAATGCTCTCTAAATCAGCTCCCCAACGGTAGTTCTTATATCGTTCTTATGTATTTCTTATGTATTTCTTATGTTTTAAACATAAATACAACATAAGAAATACATAAGAAGTACATAAGAACGACACTACCGGAAGGGTAGTGGAGGCGGTGAAATAAAGGTCTGGGGGCGGGTGGCTAGAGCACGTCGATCCTGACGCAGCGCAGGTCGGCCACGGCGTCGTAGAAGCGGACACTCAGCGACTGCCTCACCTCGACCTCGAGCGAACAGTCGAGGTCGAAATGCTGCTGCTGGGGCTTCAGGTCGTAGTCCTTCAGCAGGCGCATCACATCGTTCATGGCCTCGTAGGCGAAGCCCAGGCGGTAGCGCACGTCGATGGTCCGCTCCACGATCTGGGCGTGGTCTATGGCGTCGCGGGCGGCGGTCTTGTAGGCGTTGGCCAGACCCGAGGCGCCGAGCAGTATGCCGCCGAAGTAGCGCACCACCACCACCAGGGTGTCGGTCAGGTCGGCCGAGAGCAGCTGGCCGTGTATGGGGCGGCCGCCGGTGCCGCTGGGCTCGCCGTCGTCGTTGGCGCGCCAGGCGTCCTTGCGCGGGCCCAGTATGTAGGCATAGCAGTGGTGGCGGGCGTCGAAATACTCTTTGCGCAGCGTGTCGAGGCGGGCCTTCACCTCGTCGAGGGTGTGCACGGGGTAGGCGAAAGCCAGGAACTTGCTGCCCTTCTCCTTGTACAGCCCCTCGGCCGGGGCGGCCAGCGTGCGATAGGTGTCGTCGAACATGGTGTCTTAAAAAAGTACCGATTTGGGGGCTACCCCAAATCGGTACGTGTATCGGGCTACGGGTGCTACTTCTTGATGAACTTGAAGTCGCGGCCCAGGTAGTAGGCTTGGTCGCCGAGGCCTTCCTCGATGCGCATCAGCTGGTTGTACTTGCAGATGCGGTCGGTGCGGCTGGCCGAGCCGGTCTTGATGAGGCCGGCGTTCATGGCCACCACGAGGTCGGCGATGGTGGTGTCCTCGGTCTCGCCGCTGCGGTGGCTGATGATGGCGGTCATC
>CACYZN010000043.1 GCA_902778925.1 uncultured Bacteroidota bacterium | reverse complement strand
GATGGTCTATGCCGAAGGCACCACCGTCATCCCCGCCATCGTCAGCTACGCCTACCACAACGGCGCCTGGAAACAGCGCGAGTACAAGAACTGGCAGAAACTCTGGCAGAAATAATGTGAGAGGTAAAAGGTAAATAGAGCCCCGCAGGGACGGCACAGCAGCCAAAACCCCTGCGGGGTTTCTTTTTTTATGAAAATGGCATCTTGTGTTAAATGATGTTAAATAATGAAGCAAAAACGGCACTTCTGCGTCATATATAAAGAAGCCCTCCAAAAAGGCTTGATTGAAATAAGCACTAAAAAGCACAACAATGACAAAGAAGATTATCTGTTTTGCGTTCTTTGCGCTGCTGGCATTCGCCGCTCACGCCCAGTATTTTGAATGGGCTAAAACTATCGACGGCTACGACCAAAGTTCAAGCAATGTCGCCAACAAGATTGCCGGCTCGATGACCGACCGTGGCGGCAACCTCTATATCTGTGCCCAGTACGGCAGTAGTGCGTCGCTCTGTGGAGTAAACCTGCCCGACCGTGGAGAAAACGGCAATATGGTGGTGGCGAAGATTTCGCCCGAAGGTGAGATGGTGTGGCACAAGGAGATTTACGGCTACCACACCAGCGGTGGCACGGCGGTGGGGTTGTTGCCCATGGGCGACACGGCGATGTTGGTGTGCTACAGGCTTATCGCGCCGGGCTGTCAGGAGTGGCTCGATGTGTTCGGCACCCGCTATGGCTGGCAAAACACCGACTTCGACAGCCTATTTATCGGTAAGGACAGTCTGCAGTTCGATCATCTCTATCTGCTCTGTTTCTCCACTTTCACGCTTGATGGCGATATTACCGCCACCCATTACCTGACGCGAGCCTGCCTCGACACCCACGGCAACCAATTCACCGGCGCCGACAGGCTGCACCCAGAAGACTCGCTGAAGATATTGGTCGACGAGAATTTCGGGCCTAACGCCTTGGCTATGGACGGCGAGGGGAACATAATTATGACACGCATGGCCTCCGAGTCGGTGACGGTGTGGGTGCCATGTGACACCTGTGGCGGGAACTATACCGTGCCTACGCAGCTTGCCACCTGGAATGGCGGCGTAGGCGGTGTGCGCTATTATGTGGATGGCCGCCGTATCTACGACTTCGAGGTGCCGTTCCGCGCCGAGAATTGGAACGTGCAGATGCTGAAGCTTACGCCCAATCTCGACAGCGTGCTGTTCTGCCAGTACTTGGCCTACGACACCGTGGGGTACGGCGAGACGTCGAATGTTCTGGCGGATTTCAAGATGTGTAGAGAGCAGAGCCTGGCCTGCGACCGCCACGGCAACATATACCTGTGCGGCACGGTGGAGTCGCCACTCGTCGGTGAAATGTTAGGTGATACTGTCGTGTGGGACTCGACAGACCATGGCTACCATATGGTGGAGATATACGACACGGCCTACTACCGCGACATACTGCTTGACAGCCTGCAGCCCGACTTGCGCATCCACACCGAGCACGGGCAGATGTTCACCGCCTACCTGCTCAAGTACTCGCCCGACGGCACCCTGTTGTGGGTGCACCAGCCGCAGGTCCGCGAGGAGTGGGCGGCCTACCCGTATACCCTTGAGTCGAGGAGCAGCACCTACTATTCGTTGCTGATGCACGACGAAGACAGCAGCCTTTACATCCTCGGCGACTTTTGTCCCGGCGTCGGTCTCGACACCACACACTACCAAAGCATCAACTTCGGCCTGGGCGACTCCTCGTGGCACCGCCACAAAGGGGCAGGCTTTGTGCACCTGCGGGCTACCGACGGCGGCTACCTCGGCTCGGGCTGCGCCCCTGCTCCCGACGGCGCCGCGACTGCGGGCACCCTCGCCGTGCAGGAGAACCACGTGGTGATGCAGGTGACGTACAGTCGCCAGCTTGTAGGCATCGACACAGTGTATCAGCACCACTGGCCTGGTGACCTGAACGATTGTGCTACGCTGGCTATCGTGCATTTCGACAACGAGGGCCATCTGCAGAACGTCATCGACCTTGGCAACGACGACCAAAAGTCGCGCATCGGCCAGTGCCTGCTTCGCGACAGCGTACTCTACATCACCGGCGCCTTGGCCAGCAACGCCTACCTCGGCGACATCACCCTCTATGCCGGCAACAACAAGAGCTACATAATTAAGTATGTCGACACCACCTTCATGACCCCGTATGTATATGTCGTGCCCATCGACACTACACACACCGATTCCATTGACACAGGCGATGTGCGCATCACCGTGGTGGGCGACGAGGGGTCTTTCGTGGTCTATCCGAATCCTTTCCGACAACGTGTCACCATCGAGAGCAGCGAGTCCTTATCCGAGACCGCCTGGCTCACCGACCTCACAGGCCGCCGCGAGCAGGTGCGCCTCACAGCCGAGGGCACAGGCCGCTACAGCCTCGACCTCACCGCCCGCCCCCAGGCCACCTATCTATTGACATTGACCACCGCATCGGGCAAGCCCCACACTGTCCGCCTGTTGAAACAATCGGACATCTTCTCACGATAATTAAAAGCAATTCAATATGAAAACAACCAAGAGAATCATCCTGCTGGCGACGTTCGTCCTGCTGTCCCTCGCCGCCAACGCCCAGCATTTCGACTGGGCCAAGAGTTTCCACGGCTATGGCGACAATTACCTGAACCTTCCCCGGGGTCTGGTGGCCGACAGCGAGGGCAACACCTACCGCCTGATGCAGGTGGGGAGTGGCGGCACGCTGGACGGCGTCGACCCTTTCGAGGGTATCACCAACTACAACATCAGTTTGCTGCTGGTGAAGATGTCGCCCGACGGGCAGCACCTGTGGCACCGCATCATCAACCCTTGGGAGAGGGGTGTCGACATCTGCAGTGTGGACGTCTTCGACCTGCGCATGCTGGGCGACACGGCGCTGATGGTGATGGTGGATATGCCGCTGCCTCACACCATCGTCTCGTATGGCACACCGCAGGTGCAGACGAAGCTCTACTATCTGGACACTTTGCTGACCAGCAGCGAGACGTTGATGTCTACGGACAGTATCTATAATTGGTGGGCGACCGCCTTTATCACCATTGGGCTGGACGGTTCGTTGCTGGAACAGCATTTCCTGCAGGTTACCTACCTCGACAGTGTGGGACAGCCGGTGAGGAACGGACAGGTACTGTACGGCGACGGTTTGGCTGCCGAGCATTTCGACGTCGACAGCCGCGGGAACATCTATGTCGTCCGTCATACACAAGACGATGCATTTTCGGGACTTGACCCTATGTACTTTTGCGACGGGGGGCTGAGCGGCTACCGTTTCATGGTGGATGGGACGCGGTTCCTCACCTTCATACCCCGTTACTGTACGGGGTGGTGGAACCAGCAGGTGCTGAAGTTCTCGCCGCATTTCGACAGCCTGATTGACGCCACCTACATTGCCGGCGATGCGCCGTGGGTCAACCCCATCAACACCCCCTGGATGGACATCAAGTCGTTCGACATCCACGAAGACGACCAGTTGTACTTCACCTTCAATATAAAAGTAGAACACGATAGCATACCCATTGCACGATCGAACGGGCTGGCTCTGCAGGTGGACACCCTCTCGCTGGCTTGGGGTACCGACTGTATGCTCCGCCTCGACACTGGGCTGAATGCCAACCTGCTGATGCAATTCAATTGTGTGCCTTCGGAGGGAAACTATCCTTCGGTGGGACTCAGCGCCACCTGCGTCGACACCGCCACGGGGTCGCTCTTCGTACTTGGCGTTGCTGGAACGGACGCATTCACCGGCAACGACAATCCACACCAGATCGTCTACCGTGGCGACACGCTGGCCAACCGCAACGATGCCTTCTGGCTACGCGTTGGAATCGACGACGGGCACTACCTCTCCTATGGACGTATGCACTCGAGTTGGGGCGCCTCCAGAGGTGGTTTCAGCATCGCTGCACGCAACAACCGTGTTTTTACTCAGGTCGCCTACAGTGGCAGCGTCTTCTTTGCCGATACGCTCCTTACCACCCAAGGCGCCATTGAGACAGGATTGGCTCTGGCCCAGTGGGACTACGAGGGCCACGAGGTGGCCATATACCCCTTCCACTGCACCCATCGCACCAGCCAGGCCGGCCACCTGCTGCTGACGGACACGGCCGTATTCGTCACCGGCAACAGCTTCAGCACCCCCACTACCTTCGGCGACATTTTCTGTGGCAATGGACAGTACCTCGCCAAACTGGTCGACACCTCGATGCGCTCGCCCTATGTATACCCCGACCTTCACGCCGACCAGTCGATAGTCTGGCCTGGGGCCAACACCCTGCGCATCTCCTATCCCGGCAGCAACCCCTACCTGCCGCTCAACGCCACCGCCACCAGCGGCCTGCCGGTGGTCTACAGCGTCTCCGACCCTTCGATGGCTATGGTCAGCCTGATAAACGGCCGTTTCGAAATATTGGCATTGTGCTCGCAGGGAGTCTGCCAAGTAACCGCCAGCCAGCCCGGCACCAGCTACTGGAACCCAGCCTCGCTCACCAAGACTCTCGTCATCGGCAACGTCGGCATTCACGAACCTTCAACTCCCAATCCCCAATTCTCAATCCACCCCAACCCAACCTGCGGCAAAGTGACCATACAGGTTCAAAATCCAGATTTCAGAATTCACAATTCTTACCTCACCGACCTCTATGGCCGCCGCGAAGAAGTCCGCCTCACTCCCGACGGCCCCAACCGCTACACCATCGACCTCACCTCACGCCCCCAAGCCCTCTACCTCCTCACACTCACCTCTGCCGACGGAACCTCCCACACCGTAAGACTCATGAAAACGTCCGACAACCTCCCACGATAAATACAAAGCATGAAAGCAACAAAGGAAAACCTCTTGTTCTCCGCTTGGCTGCACTCCGTTGGCCATCCCTCGGAACGCTATCGAAAGCTACCGGCTTTTTTCATACCGCTGGCGGCACTTGTCCTGTCCTCCTTTGTCGCCAACGCCCAGTCCGAACAATGGAAGGCCTATTTGGACATCCGCAAGCAGTCTCGTGCCGACATCTCACCCTGCGAGAAAATGGAACTCTATGCGAGAATAGACTCCCTGTTCGATGGATATATCCCTGTCCGCCAGCAAGAGATGAACTACATGGAGGCTGCCCTGCAATGCGGTGATACAGCGACATTCAAGCGGCTGGCCTACCGCGTGGTCCGATGGAAAGGGTGGAACCCCCTCGTGTTCTACTACGTAGACCAATACAGGTTTTTGAAGGACTGCGACTGGTGGCCGGAACTGGACTCCATCCAGCAGGCCGTCCACAGCAGGAAGGACTACAGCTATGCCGAAACCCTCCACCAGATGCAGCAGGAAGACCAAGCGGCACGCCGTGCTTTCCGCAATCCCTCGCTCACGCCCGCCGACGAAGATTCGCTCGGTCGCAGGATGCAAGAGGTGGACTCGGCCAACTTGGTGAAGCTGAAGTGGCTGATCGACACCCTGGGCTTCCCCACATGGGACCGTGTCTGCTCCTACGGCTCTGCCGACGCCTGGCTCGTCGCCCAGCACATGCGCCCGTGGTTCCAGTACGGCTACGTCAAGCAGATGCGCCAAGCGGTGGCCGACACCAACGCCGACCCCTCCAATCTGGCCTACCTCGAAGACCGGCTGCGCACAGCGCGCGGCCTGCCACAGCTCTACGGCACGCAGTTCACCTCCTCTGGCGAGAACAACCGCACCGTCTGGCAATGCCCAGTCGCCGACATCAAGAACGTCAACCTCCGTCGCGAACAAATGCTTATGCCGCCGCTCGAGGATTATATCGAAGGCTATCTGAAATCCTCTACCGAAGATGGAATGCTCGACAGCGACAACCCACTGACAGAGATGGGTGACGACTATGTGCGATACTATTACCTCGGCGACCAGTATTCGCTCCTGCCTATGGACATGCAGCAGGGGGTGACGGATGCAGTGGCGTACACGGCTACAGGCGATTACTGCGCTGCAATACCCCTCTTCTGCTCCAGGCTCTCGAACCACTACCCCTTTGTGCGCGACCTGAAGCGCTACCTGGAATGCCTTCTGCGTAGCGAGTGCGTGGGGGACCAGTACTGCTACATCAGCCATTACGAGGTGCTGGAACGCATGGTGCTCTGCGGTTACGAGCCGGACGCTTGGCTCTACTCGCTGCCCGACACGCTCTCCGTGCCCCTGCTGGCCGACTACGCCAACCTGCGCGACGAATACTTGCGCTACCTCAACCACGAGGACGACGCCGTGCTCTCTGCCGCCCTTGCCAGCCGCGCCGACTTCGAGACTCTGCTTCGAAGCGGCAAAAACTACCACCGCTACGAACTCGACGCCTGGAACCACGCCTATCCCTTGCTGCAGAAGATGACCGACCAACTGACCAAAGGCAACTATGAAGAGTTCTTTGCCCTTCTTTGGCGCGAGGTGGAGCGTGGCAACCTCCATGCCGAGGATTACGCCACACTCTACGACCGCACCTACTATCGCCTCCACGGCAAAGACTGGTACGGAACCCTTGCCGCAACGGACAAGCATATCCGTACCGCCAAACCGAAGACTCTCAACGAGCGCCGCCGCGCAGCATGTCTGCCGTCAGCAAAATAGATACGAAATGAAATAATTCCATGAAGATTAGACATCTTATTAAAACCTCATTCAATATGAAAACAACCAAGAGAGCCATCCTATTAGCGGTGTGCATGGCGGCTTCGCATGCCGCAAATGCCCAGTCGGAACAGTGGAAGGCTTATCTGGACATCTGCGGGCAATTCCGTGCCGACATGACGCCCTGTGAGAAAATGGAAGTCTATGCGCGAATGGATTCACTGTTTGATGGGCATATGCCTGATTACAATAATCTCTATAACTATATGATAAGTTCGTTTCTGTGTGGTGACACCATGA
>CACYZN010000042.1 GCA_902778925.1 uncultured Bacteroidota bacterium | reverse complement strand
GTCTCCTGCCATGCGCAGACAATGGCTCTGTCACAAGAGATTACTCTGCGAACGGGTGCCGAAGTGTTTCTTGGCAATGAATATGCTCTTGGGGGACATCCTCGCCTTGCGGTGGTGGCCAATCAGACTTCGATGGTTGGGAACACCCACCTTGTAGATACCCTGTTGGCGTTAGGTGCCGATATTAGGAAGATTTTCTGCCCTGAGCATGGATTCCGCGGAACCGCGGCAGCGGGTGCCAAGGTAGACAACAGCGTCGACCCCAAGACGGGCATCCCCATCGTCTCGCTCTATGGAAAGAACAAGAAGCCTACGCAGGAGCAGCTCGAAGATGTGGATTATGTTCTCTTCGACCTGCAGGATGTAGGTTGCCGCTTCTATACCTATATCAGCACACTGCATTATGTGATGGAGGCTTGCGCCGAAGCGGGCATCCCGCTTAGCGTCCTTGATCGCCCCAACCCCAACGGCCATTTTGTCGACGGTCCGGTGCTCGACACCGCTCATTACCGCTCCTTCGTCGGCATGCATCCTGTGCCGGTGGTCTATGGTATGACGATAGGGGAGTATGCGCAGATGATTAACGGCGAGCATTGGATAAAAGACACTTGCGACTTGACTATCGTCAAGATGAAAGGCTACCGGCGCGACAGCATTGGCTACGAGCTGCCTGTGCCCCCGTCGCCCAACCTGCGCACCGCCCATGCTGTGGCCCTCTACCCCAGCCTCTGCCTCTTCGAGGGCACCAACTGCGGTGTAGGACGTGGTACCGACTACCCCTTCGAATGGGTCACCTATGGCACCGACACCCTCGACCTGCGACAGGAGGAGGCTCCTGCAGCCTTTAGCCTCAGATACCTGATGGAGATGTACCACCTCGTGCCGAGAGGAAAATTCTTCCTCAAGAGCAACTTCTTCGAGAAACTGGCCGGTAACGGCGACCTGCGCCGACAGATTGAGGCCGGCATGAGCGAGGAGGAGATACGTGCCACGTGGCAACCTGCGCTGGATGAGTTCAAGAAGACCCGAGAGAAATATTTAATATACAAATAATATGAAGAAAGTAATCGTTATGATGGCAGCTGCAGCCATGCTGTTCGGCGCCTGCTGCACGAAACAGTGCGACACCCCCAGCACTTCGGGAGTGGTGATGGAGAACATCCTCGCCCGCAAGAGCGTACGCTCCTACAACGGCGACACTATCCCTGCCGAGGTGATGGAGGACCTGCTGCGTGCCGCTATGGCTGCCCCCAGCGGTCGCGACCTGCGCCCCTGGCAGATTGTGGTGATGACCGACAAGAGCCAGTATGAGACCGTGTTTGAGGGCAACTTCAACATGCAGAAGTTCATGGAGAGCGGCGCTGTGATTATCCTCTGCGCCGACACCACCTTCACCGCCCCGACGCGCGAAGACCCCGACGGTCCGGCCGTGACCCAGGTGAACCACCTGTGGCGCGACGACATGGGCGCCGTCACCGAGAACCTGCTGCTGGCTGTGGAAGCCTATGGCCTCGGTGCCTGCTGGACGGCCTGCTATCCCTATCCCGACCGCATGGACCCGATTAAAAAAGCCCTGCAGCTGCCTGCTACTGTGGTACCTTACGCCGTAGTGCCCATCGGATACCACGACGGTACGACCCAGCCCAAGGACAAGTGGGATCCTGCCCGCGTACATTACAACAAATGGTAAAGGCTTAACGGCTGTCAGTAGTCTATCGCCACGCGGCCCTCGGCCATGTGGGCGTCGACACCATAGACGGTGCGGATGCGGTCGGGCACAAGCCCCTCGGCGACCGCACCGTCGAATATTAGCCGCCCCTCGTGCAGCAGCAGCAGGCGGTCGCAGAAGTGCAGTGCCAGGTTGAGGTCGTGTATCACGATGACCACCGTGTGGGCCGCCGAGCGCAGCAGCCGCATCACCTCGATCTGGTGTGCTATGTCGAGGTTCGACACAGGCTCGTCCATCAGCAGCAGCGGAGTCTGCTGGGCCAGTGCGCGTGCTATCATGACGCGCTGCAGCTCGCCGCCGCTCATCTCGCGTGGGCGAGCCAGGCGCAGGTGCCAGGTACCCGTCTGCCGCATGCAGCGCTCCACGATGTCCCAGTCGGCCTGGCTTTCGTTCTGCAGGTGGTGTTGGTAGGGGTTGCGGCCCATGAGCACGATCTCGAAGGCCGAGAAGTCGAAGTCGGTCTGCTGATGCTGGCGCACGAAGGCCACGCGCTGTGCCAGCTCGCGGGCTGTGTAGTCCTGCACGGCGCGGCCGTCCACGAGCACCTGGCCCGACTGGGGCTTCAGCAGGCCGCCCATGCAGCGCAGCAGGGTCGTCTTGCCACACCCGTTGGGTCCCATCACGGCGGTGATGCAGCCCTCCTCGATGCGGGCGTCGAGGTCGTGCAGAATGGTGCGTTGGCCGAAACCGACCGTTATATGCTCGAGCCTTATCATACGGCTTAACTACTTAACTACTTTAACTACTGTCTCCTTAACTACTGACTAGTACCCTCTCTTGTTCTTATACAGCAGGTATATGAACAGCGGGGCTCCTATAATCGAGGTGATGCTACCCACCGGCAGCTCGCTGGGGCGTAGCAGGGTGCGTGCCAGCGTGTCGCACACGAGCACGAACAGAGCGCCGCAGAGCATGGCGTAGGGCACCACGCGCCGGTTGTCGGGTCCTGCCACGAGGCGCACGGCGTGTGGCACGATGAGTCCCACGAAGCCTATCACACCCGTCGAGCTCACGGCGAAGGCCACCATCAGTGTGGTGGCCACCAGCAGCACGCGCTTCACGCGCTCCACCTCGACGCCCATGCTGCGGGCGGCCTCGCTGCCGGCCAGCAGCAGGTTCAGATCGCGCCCGTGCCACAGCACCACGCCGATGCCAGCCACCGCCACCGGCGCCATCAGCACCACGTCGGTCCACGACGAGCTGCCGAACGACCCCATGGTCCAGAAGATGATGCTGTCCATCTTCTCGTGGTTGAGCACCATGAGGAACGAGATGACGGCCGAGATGAGCAGGGTGAGGCACACGCCGGTGAGCAGCAGGGTGGTGGTGTGCATGCGGTTGCCTATGGAGGCGATGCGGTAAATGAGCCACACGGTGAGCAGTGCCGCTGCCAGCGCCATGCCGCCTACGCCCCACAGCCAGGCCTCGAGGCCCAGCAGTATGGCCACGGCGGCTCCCAGCGAGGCTCCGCTCGAGACGCCCAGCACGTAGGGGTCGGTCAGGGGGTTGCGGAACACGCTCTGGTAGGCGGCGCCGCACACGCTCAGCACCGCGCCCACCAGCACGCTCATCAGCACCCTGGGCAGACGCAGTTGCCAGAAGATGGGCGACTGCAGCACCTCCGAGGCTTCGAAGTCGACGGCCCCCAGCAGGCAGCTGCCCGCCATGGCCGCCAGCAGCAGGACGGTAAGTCCAATGATGACCCAGGGGTTGGCGTGGGTCTTGTTCATCGCAGCACGTCCTCCATCGAGAACACCCCTTCCGGGGCCTTGACCAGCCATTCGGCCGCCAGCAGCGCCCCTTGGGCCAGCCCCTGGCGCGAGTGGGCCTCGTGGCGCAGGGTGATGGTGTCTATCGCACTGCTGTACTGTACGGTGTGGGTGCCGGGCACCTCGCCCTCGCGCACCGAGGTGATGGGCACCTCGTCGGCGCTGCGGTGGCCGCACTCGGCAATCTGTTCCTGCAGCGTCACCGCCGTGCCGCTCGGGGCGTCGAGCTTGTGCACATGGTGCACCTCCTCGATGGCCACGCTGTAGGCCGACTGGCCGCGCATCAGCTCGGCCAGACGCCGGTTGAGGGCGAACATGATGTTCATGCCCACCGAGAAGTTGGTGGCCGTAAGCAGACGGCCGCCGCGCTGGCGGCACAGCGTGCACACCTCGTCGTAGCGGGCGTACCAGCCCGTGGTGCCGCCCACCGTGGCCACGCCGCGTTCCAGGCAGCGCCGCAGGTTGTCGGCCGCCGTGGCGGGGGTGCTGAACTCGATGGCCACGTCGGCCCCCAGGCTGTCGGGCCACGGGTCGTCGCGGTCCAGCCGCAGCACCACCTCGTGCCCGCGCTCGCGGGCCATGGCCTCGATGGCGTGTCCCATCTTGCCGTATCCTATCAGTGCTATCTTCATTCTACTTCAGGTGTAGCTCGTGGCCCATGCGGTTCTGCTTGGTCTTCAGGTAGCGCTCGTTGTAGCGGTTGGGCTCCACCAGGCAGGGCACTATCTCGGTCACCTCGAGGCCGTAGCCCTCGAGGCCGGTGCGCTTCACCGGGTTGTTGGTGATCAGGCGCATCTTGGTGACCTTTTGGTCGCGCAGTATCTGGGCGCCGATGCCGTAGTCGCGCTCGTCGGCCTTGAAGCCCAGCTTCAGGTTGGCGTCGACGGTGTCGAAGCCCTGCTCCTGCAGGTGGTAGGCGCGCAGCTTGTTCACCAGCCCTATGCCGCGTCCCTCCTGGCTCATGTAGGCTATCAGGCCCTTGCCCTCCTTCTCTATCATCTCCATGGCGCGGTGCAGCTGGTCGCCGCAGTCGCACTTGCACGAGCCGAATATGTCGCCCGTGGCGCAGCTCGAGTGCACGCGCACCAGCACCGGCTCGCCTTCCTCCCACTCGCCCTTGCGCAGCACCATGTG
The DNA here is from genome assembly GCA_902778925.1 of uncultured Bacteroidota bacterium. Lineage (GTDB taxonomy): Bacteria > Bacteroidota > Bacteroidia > Bacteroidales > P3 > Colimorpha. Next base: position 9,149 of record CACYZN010000042.1, on the reverse strand, counting down.
TGTCGACCCGTTGTCGAGCTGTGTGTAAGCCACCAGCTGGAAGTTGCCCCAGCGGGTGGGCAGGAATACCTCCTCTTCGCGGCGCACCAGTGTCTCGTGGGCAATGCGGTAGGCTATGAGGTCCTTGATGGTGACAATCTTCAGCCCGAAGCGCTTGGCCACCTCCTGCAGCTGCGGCATGCGGGCCATGGTGCCGTCGTCGTTGATAATCTCGATCAGGGCGCCGGCGGGGCGCAGGCCTGCCAGGCGGGCCAGGTCGACGGCGGCCTCGGTGTGGCCGGCGCGCACCAGCACGCCCCCGTTGCGGGCGCGCAGCGGGTTGATGTGGCCCGGACGGCCCAGCTGGTCGGCGCGCGTGGCCGGGTCGGCCAGCGCGCGTATGGTGCTCGCGCGGTCGTGCATGCTCACTCCCGTCGTGCAGCCGTCCTCCAGATTGTCCACTGTCACCGTGAACGGGGTGCCCAGCAGCGACGTGTTGTCGTGCACCTGCATGTCCAGGTTCAGCTCGTGGCACCGCTGCTCGGTGATGGGGGCGCACAGCACTCCGCGGCCGTTCTTGAGCATGAAATTCACATGCTCGGCCGTGATCTTTTCGGCCGCCATGATGAAGTCGCCCTCGTTCTCGCGGTCCTCGTCGTCGACCACAATCACAAATCTGCCCTCGCGGAAATCGTCGATAGCCTCCTCTATAGTGTTGAGTTTAAATTCCATAACGCTAATGTGGTTTATTATTTGCCGTTGCAAATCTACACAAAAAAAGCCGAACCACCGCACTTTTTTACATATTCCTTCCCAATTTCAATTTTCAATTCCCCCTCTTTCACCTCTCACCTCTCACCTTTCACCTTTCTTATGTACTTCTTATGTATTTCTTATGTATTTCTTATGTTTTAAACATAAATACAACATAAGAAATACATAAGAACGACATAAGAACGGCCGGACCTGAAGGGGTGGGGAAGGGGAGTGGCGGGGGTGGCGAGGGAGGGAGTGATAGCAGAAAAAATGTTAAAAAGTTTTCACATTACGAAAAAAAGACTAACTTTGACGTTGGTTTTCTTTGGACGGCCTGCGGTTAAGTCCATTAGAAATCAAATATATAGTGTGAAATAGAGAATAATTAAACCAATAAAAAACTCAGCTATTATGAAAAAACACCTATTGTTTTTGACTCTTGCGGCAGTGCTAAGCCTGCTGCCGTTCGGAGCAATGGCGCAGAATGTGCTGGACTTCGGTTTCGAGGACGGCACGATTCCCGCCACATGGACCAATGATGCCTCCCATCCATGGACGGTGACCAACACGTCGCCGGGCAGCGGACACTCCGGCACCTACTGTATCAGTAGCGGCAACTCAGGCATTGCCGGCTCCTCGTCCGAGATTTCGGCTACGTTTACCTTCACCACCGCCGGTTCGATTAGTTTCCTCGGCGGCATCTATGGCGAAGGTACTACCACCTTCTATGATAAGTGTATCTTCTTGATCGACGATGAGCAGCAGTTTGCCTATGGCGGACTGGCCGCTTGGGATACCTACGAGTATGAGGTGGCCGCTGGTACTCATACCTTCACTTGGAAGTATACGAAGGACGGCTCGGTGAACCCCACAGGCGACGCCTTCTTCGTGGACGACATAAATGTTGTGCTTACCAACACATGCCCCAAGATTGCGAGCATTGCGTTCGACGCCTCGTCTATCACCAGTAGTGGAGCCACCATCAACTGGACGGCAGGCGGCAGCGAGACCTCCTGGGCCGTGTATCTCGATGGCCAGTTCGTGACCATCAGCAACTCTGCCGAATACACTTTCACCGGTCTTGACGCCAACACAGCCTATACGGCCAGTGTGCGTGCTGTCTGTGGCGATGGCGACACCAGCGGCATGCGTGCCGTTGCTTTCCGTACCGCCTGCGACGCTAACGAAATTCCCTGGTACGAAGACTTCGAGACTGCCGGCACAGGTGTGCCCTACTGCTTCACGCATCTCACTCCCGGCCCCAGTTCGTCGGACAACTACTGTGGCGTAACCACTGCTGTCGCCAACGGCGGTACACACGCCCTGCGCTTCAACTACTCGCGCACCACTGGTAACCTGTTGGTGCTGCCGGAATTTTCCAGCGAAATCAGCGGCAACCAGCTCCGCTTCTGGCATCGCCCCGAAAGTGTAACCAATGAAGCTTGTGGCACACTGGAAGTGGGCTACATTACCGATACCGCCGACACTGCCACTTTTGTGGCGTTGCAGGCCTATGCCTACAACGACTTCGAGAGCGCCACCTACCGCGAGGACGAGGTACCCTATGTCGATGTGCCTGCCGGCGCCATGCCCGCTTTCCGCCACACTGGCACCGTAACCAACTGGTACTGGAATATCGACGACCTGCGCGTCGAACCGATACCCACCTGCCAGCGCCCGGCCGCTGGATCAGTGAGCTCCATCACCTTCGAGAGCGCCGCTATTCAGTGGAACTCCGTCGCCACCACCGGCACCTACGAGGTGCGCTACAGCACTGTCAACGACGAAAGTGACACCAATGCGCAAGCCTTCGACGTTACCGATTTGTCAGATACTACTACCATCCTGGCCGGTCTGCAACCCAACACTACCTATTTCGTCTGGGTGCGCACCAACTGTGGTGGCGATGTCTCTCTCTGGCGTCCGCTTGGCAGCTTCCACACCTCCCTTTCGTGCTACCCCGTGATAGAGGCTACTGTTGGCAACGTCAACTTCAGCTCGGCCTTTGTCAGCTGGCAGTATCGCGGCAACCCTGCCGCACGTCCCGAGACAGGCGTCTTCTTGACCCTGCGCGACTCAAGCAGCATCGTCCGCCAATGGTCTATGACCTATGAAGAGGGCTCCTCGACATTCATCACAGGTCTCAATGCTGGTACCCAGTACACCATCGAGCTGCGCACCCTCTGTGACCCCGACACCGCCAGTGCCTCTGTCCTGTCCTTCACCACCAGTGCCTGTGGCCCGGTGGGCGACGGTTCGCAAACCAACAGCAGTGCCCCCTTCAACCGTTATTTTAACTACGGCTACAGCCAGATATTATACCCGATGAGCGCCGTCTCCCAGTTAAGCGACGGTATCACAGGTATCGGTTTCAGTTCGAAGCAAGATCGTACCAAAGTATACACTGTCGATGTATACATTGGCGAGACCGACCAGGCAACCCTTACCTCCGCAACAGCCATCCCCTACAACGAGCTCACCCTGGTGGCACAAGGTGTGCAGATGACCTCGCACATTGGCTACAACCCCATCATGTTCGACACCGTCTATGTGCCAACCGGCCACCACGCAAACCTTGTAGTTGTGGTTGACAACAACACAGGTTCTTTCGATGGCTCTGGCTATACTTGGTCTTCTCATGTAGCCCCCAATACCACCCTCTATTATCAGAGTGACGGTACCAACGCCGATCCTGCCAATCCGCCTTCGTTGTCGGCAGCCACCTATCGTCCCGACATCTTCTTCTATGGCAACTGCACATTCACCTGCCTGGCCCCGAATCTGATGGTCGAAAATGTCGGTATAAACAGTGTCGACATGCGCTGGGCCCGCGGCCTCGACGAAAGTAGCTGGGCTGTGCGGTACAAGGCAGACACCGCCACCGCTTGGATTAACCATTCCGAGCCGTCCGACACTACCTGCACCATCAGTGGTCTCGACCCGCGCACCAGATACAACTTCCAGGTTGCTGCTCTTTGCGCCGCCGGCGACACCCTTTGGAGCAACGTTGTAAGCCTGTTCACCGACTGCGCCCCGCTGGACGAGTTGCCACTCAGCGAGGGCTTCGAGAATATGCCCACCGGTGCAGGTACCAACCCCCTCTGCTGGCAATTCATCAAGACAAGTACCAGTAGCAGCGACAACCACTATGTAAGCACCACCTCGCCCCACGGCGGCCAGCAGTGCATGTACTTCTATCCCTACAATGACCAGTACCTCATTTCGCCTGCCATGCCTGAGGGTACCAACCCCACAGACCTTGAGATTAACTTCTGGGCCAAGATACCCGCCAGCGGTAACTCGCGCATTGACGTGGGCCTCATGACCGACCCCACCGACACCGCCACCTTCCGTAAGACTACCAGCTATGGTAGCAACAGCAACGCATGGACAGAGTACACCCTTTATATAGACACCACCACCCTTACAGCCGATGACATATTCTATGTGGCTTTCCGTGTCTATAGCACTGGTTCCTATTCCATCTATGTTGATGATGTCGTTATTCAAAACGCCACATGCAAGCGGCCGACCCAATTGGCCCTCACCTCGTTGAGCTACAATACCGCCACCCTCACCTGGCATGGCCAAGAAGGTGCTTCCTATGAGTACTGTGTCACTACCATCGACTCGATTCCCGACAGTGTGATGGCTAACCTCGGTAGCGGAGAAGATACCACCGCCACCTTCACCAACCTCAACGGTTACACGGTCTACCACGTCTGGGTACGTACCGTCTGTGACGGTGAACCCACTCCGTGGGCTTCGGCCTTCACCTTCCGTACACCCTGCACTCCCGAAACGACTCCTTGGCTTGAAAACTTCGACGACTGGGCATCTAACATTGATGTCTGCTGGAGCCGCTATACTGGTTTCTTCAGCACCACGCCCTCTCTCACCAGCACCACCTCTGGATGGAATACAAGCACCAACTCTATGGGTGGCTCGCGTAGTGTCAAAGTCAATGTCTATGGCACCGGTTGCAACTATTGGATTGTTACGCCCCTTATAAATGTGGTCGACAATTGCATCCTCACCTTTGATGTTACGCTAACCGACTGGGGAAATGGAAATCCCCCTGATCCTGTCGGTCCGGACGATCGCTTTGTTATTGCTGCCAGCACTGACGGCGGCATCCACTGGACTCCGCTCTACCAGTTTGGTGGCGACAGTATCCGCGACGATGAACCTTACACCAGTCTAAACGATGTACCGCGCACTATAACCGTGCCTGTGTTCGACTACAATGGAGAAGCCATCAACATTGCCTTCTACGGCGAGAGCACAGTCTCTGGTGGCGACAACGACTTGCACATTGACAATATCTCTATCCAACCGGCCAGTTGCATGCGTCCGGTCAATCTCACTGCCGATCCCGACATCAATGAGATCCAGATTTCGTGGCAGGACCTCAGCACTGAGAACGATGATGGTTATATCCTTGTTGTAAATACAGAAGACACCATCGCTGGCCCCGCTGCACACACCTATGAGATTCCTGCAGGCGACACCAGCTTCACCGTTACCGGTCTGGCTGCTTCCACAGGCTACTACATCTTCATGCGTTCGGCTTGCGCAGAAACTGTTACTGAATCCAGTTGGAACAGCATTAGTGTACGCACTCTTTGCGGTGAGCCTACATTGCCTTTCTTCGAAGGCTTCGAGGGTATGCCTACCGGCACCGGTACCAACCCCATTTGCTGGCAGTTTGTACAGACTGGTACCTCGGGCTCCCACTATGTTAGCACCACCAGCCCTCACAGTGGCTCGGCTTGCATGTACTTCTATCCCTATAACTACCATTACCTCATCTCGCCCGCCATGCCTGCCGGCACCGACCCCGCCAGCCTTGAAATTACCTTCTGGGCTATAATAAGCGCTTACGGTAGCTCGAATATCGAGGTGGGTCTTATGACTGATTCGTTGGACATCACCACTTTCCGCCCCATGTTCAGTCAAGGTAGCAATAATGGTACTTGGACAGAATACAGCGTCTATACGGACACCTCCACGATAGATGCCAATAGCCAGTTCTATGTGGCTTTCCGCGTCTATTGCAACAACGGCTACGCCAACTACCTCGACGACATCAGCATCGCCAACGCCGGTTGCCGCCGCCCGTCTGGCTTTGAAGTCGTCAACCTCAGCCCCAATTCGGCCACTCTCAGTTGGAATAATGTCAGCGATGCCGATGGCTACCGTGTTGTGTATACCGTCAACGACAGCACGCAGTGGACCGACTCGGTCGACGTAACTAACCACTCCGTCACCATCGACAACCTCCAAACGGGTACCAACTACAGAGCTTGGGTTTATACCATTTGCGGCAACGGGCTCAGCGACCCGCGTGGTCCCTTGGCCTTCACCACCGAGCAGGCCTGCTACCCCGTCCTGAACCTGCGCCAGACCGGCTCGACCGGCACTTCCGCAGCCTTCATGTGGGACAACGACGAGCGTGGCTATGAGGCCACCGGCGCCCTCGTCGTGCTGCGCGACAACACCGACAGCACCTCGACCGACACCATGGCCACCGACGGCGTGAACTACCACTTCTTCACCGACCTCGACCGCTCGCACAGCTACACCGCCACCTTCCTCACCCAGTGCGATGCCGACACCGCCACTGCCGTGAGCACCGCTATCGTGTTCGACCCCTGCGCCTCGATTACCGGCACCACCAGCGTCACCCATTCGCCCTTCCAAGGCAATTATAACTATGGTACTTCGCAGGTTCTTTACCCCCGTTCGATCATTGGCGACATGACCATGGTCAACGGCCTGCAGTGGTATGTTTCTTCGATACCGACTGACTACCTTGTTCGCACCATCGATGTGTATGTGGGTACAACCGACAGTGCCGCTCTCACCGTAGCCACCGCCCTTCCCGCCTCGGCCTTGACCAAGGTGGTCTCCAACGGCCAGCTGAATGTCGGCCAGATCGGTTGGACTACGATTGCCTTCGACAGCACATGGAATGTTCCCGACAGCGGCGCCAACATCGTGGTGGCCGTGGTCAATAAGACCGGTTCCTGGAAAAGTATTGGTTGGCGTGGCCATAGTGGCAACGGCATCTATGGCTATCAGGACGGCACACTCAGTAACTACTTCGACGTATCGGCCTACAGCTACAAGGGTGTCGACACCGCAGTGGCCGACATCTCCTTCATGGGTGACTGCCAGTTCGACGAGACGGCTTGTGTCGCTCCCGCCGCAGTCGTGACCAGTGTCGACAGCACCAATGCCACCATCATCTGGTCGGGCAATACCGATGCCTACACCGTGCAGTACCGCAGCCTTGCCGAGCACACATGGCTCGAGGCCGAAAACACCACTTCGCCTGCCACGCTCGCCGAGCTGCAGCCCGGCACCAGCTACGCAGTCCGTGTGGGTGCCCTCTGCGCCGACGGCGACACCCTGTGGAGCAGCACCCTCGGCTTCACCACCATGTGCGCCCTGATGCACCTGCCGCTCGACTTTGCACAGGCCGAAATGCAGGCCGCCTACACCTACGGTATCTCGCCCTGCTTCGACTGGCAGAGCTTCACCCTGAGCAGCTCCTATGTCTACACCAGCACCAGCAATGCCTGGTTTGCCCTGCCCGCCGTCGCCGAGCCGCTGAACGGCGCCCAGCTGCGCACTAGCGTGGCCGCTACCAGCAGCGGCGCCACCTCGATGCGCGTGGGTGTCATGGAGGCCGACGGCAGCATCACCTGGGTCGACACCGTGGCCCTGCCGCACGCCAGCAGCTCCTCCGACGTCACCGAGCAGGTTGTCTACCTCGACAGCTACACCGGCACCGGCAACCGCGTGGTTGTGGGCTCGATGAGCAGCAACTACATGTACTTCCGCGAAATCCACGTCGAGAACCTCGACGCCTGCCGCCGAGTGGAGAACGTTCAGGTGAGCAACATCACGGAGAGTGGTGCCACCGTCACCTGGACTCCCGGCGAAGGCCAGACCCAGTGGCTCGTCTATGTCGACGGCCAGCAGGTCGCCACCGCCACTGCCGCCACTTACGACATTACTGGTGTCGCTTCCAGCATGACGCACACCGTTGCTATCCGTGCCTTCTGCGGCGGTGCCGACACCGCCCGTGCCGTCGGCACTTCGTTCACCACGCTGTGCGATGCAATTGCCACCCTGCCTTGGAACGAGGACTTCACCAATAGCGCTACCGGCTCTATGCCCAACTGCTGGGATCAGTACTTCACCGGTTCCACAGCCAGCTATGCCCCGCACGTGGTCAGTAGCTCGAGTTATCAGCAAGGTCTCGACGGCAACTTCATCTATATCATGGCTTCGACCGGCACCGACTACGGACAGGATGTCGTGGTTGTGCTACCCGACTTCTCGGCCGACATCAACACCCTCGAGATGATATTCTCCTATGAGTATGAAAGCTCCTCCTACGGCACCCTCGAGGTGGGTTATATTACCGGCAGCGACTACAACAGCGACTTTGTGGTTGTCGAGACCTGCGCCGTCAGCACCGACGCTACAGTCGACACTGTCAACTTTAGCGCCGCTCCCGCCACAGCCACCCGTATCGCCTTCCGCTGGACCAACAACTACTCCACCTACTACACTGTCGGTATAGACAACATCACCGTGGTGGCCTCGACTCAGGGTGCCTGGACCAACCCCACCCCCGCAGCCGTGGTGAACGCCACCACCTACACCTTCGAGAACCTCTCGGCCGGCAGCTACACTGTCGGTGTACGCGCCGTGTGTGAAGACGGCGGCTTCTCGGCCTGGGCTACCCGCAGCGTGACGGTGTCAGGCGGCGAAGGCATCGACGACGTCGACGGCCTTGTCCTCGCCCTCTTCCCGAACCCCGCCGCCGAGCAGGTCACCCTGCAGCTTGGCGAGGCCTCCGAAGTGAGCCTGGTCGACCAGAGCGGTCGTACCGCCGGTCGCTACAGCCTCGACGCCGGCACCTCGGTGCTCGACCTGAGCCAGTATGCCAGCGGCGTGTACTACGTGCGCGTGGTCTCCACCAGCGGCACCTCGGTGCGCAAGCTGGTCGTGAAGTAACGCAACACATACACACACTAGCGAAAGCCCCGCGGCGGCACCCTTACGGCGCCGCCGCGGGCTTTTTACTATTAATTTCGAATTTCGAACTTCGAATTTCGAATTTAGCCTTTCACCTCTCACCTCTCACCTTTCACCTTTCACCTCTCACCTGTTGAACTGTCGTTTAAGTATCGTCGAAATACATAAGAACAATAGGAGGGTAGTGAGAGTTAAGTGAGAGTTGAGTGGGAGGGAGGTGGGTGCAAAGGGGTAGGGAATGGGAGGTCGGGGCCGCCGCCGCGGGGCGGCGGCCCTAGAAAAAATGTTAAATAGTTTGCCGGTTCGGAAAAAAAGCGTATGTTTGGCCATTCGGATTATACTGTCCCGACTGCCACTTG
>CACYZN010000041.1 GCA_902778925.1 uncultured Bacteroidota bacterium | reverse complement strand
CGCCGACGGCGAGCCGTGGCAGGATACGGTGGTGCTGTACGATACCGCCTACGTGCTGTTGCACGACACGACGTACCTCAATGTAATGGTGCACGACACCACTGTCGTCAGGGACACCACCTACATCGATGTGCCGTATGCAGTGCACGACACGACATACATCACGCTGACCGACACAGTGACCAACACGGTATATGATACAGTCGACAACTACATCTACGACACGGTGACTGTGACCGACACGCTGTGGTTGACGCGAACCGACACCCTTTGGCTGCACGATACCGTCACTGTCCACGACACCGTCTATGTCACTGGCGAGGGCATCGACGGCGCTGAGGCGCTCAACGCCAAGGTGTACTCCAGCCACGGCCAGGTAGTGGTCGAGGGCGCCGAGGGCAACACCGTGGCGCTCTACGACGTCAACGGGCGCCTGTTGGCCACCAAGCAGGACGACTATGGCACGGCGCTGCACTTCGACGTCACAGCCAGCGGCACCTACATGATTAAGATAGGCCACTATCCCGCCCGCAAGGTGGTGGTGATAAGGTGACACGATAGCGTCTTAATCCAGACTGAAAAGGCTGCGGAGCACCATATAGAATGGTGCTCCGCAGCCTTTTTGGACACCATCTGGAAGATATAGGTTGGATATAGAATGCATATAGAAAAGATATAGAATGCATATAGAAAGGATATAGAATGCATATAGAAAGGATATAGAATGCATATAGAAAGGACCTGTTTGTTGTGGAAAAGTTGTTGTGTGTCAGGTTTGAAGTGGCTCGTGTATCGTTTCGGCTGCGTGCTGGAAATGAAAAATGGAAAAAGTTGCCTCGTCGTACAATATTTGTTGCTGATAGACGTTACATCAATACTGCAAATAAAATAAAACCACAGATATGATAGCAAAAGAACTACTCAATCCCCGTAGCATCGTGATTTGCGGTGCTTCCAGTGATGTCCATAAACCCGGCGGCAAGTCGCTGAAAAACCTCCTCGAAAGTCCCTTCAGCATCGCCGCCAAGTTCTGTGCCCAGACGGTCGACGTGCTGGCCAAGGAGAAGGGCTGCAAGGGCTTTATCATCGTCAGCGCCGGCTTCTCGGAGGAGAACGCCGAAGGCGCCGCCATCGAGAAGCATATCGTCGACACCATCAACAGTGTCGGCGGCTCGCTCATCGGCCCCAACTGCACGGGCTTCCTCAACACTAACTACGCCGGCTGCTTCGACACCCCCATCCCCAACCTCGACCCCAAGGGTGTGGACTTCATCACCGGCAGCGGCGCCACCGCTGTGTTCATCAAGGAGTACGGCATGAGCAACGGCCTTAAGTTCAACAGCGTGTGGGCTGTGGGCAACAGCGCCCAGCTCGGCATCGAGGATGTGCTCGAGCACCTCGACAATACCTTCGACCCCGAGAAGTCGAGCCGCGTCATCATGCTCTACATGGAGAAGATCGGCGACCCGCAGCGTCTGCTCAAGCACAGCCGTAGCCTTATCAACAAGGGCTGCCATATCGCTGCCATCAAGAGCGGCGGCAGTGCTGCCGGTAGCCGCGCCGCCTCGAGCCACACCGGCGCCCTGGCCACCAACGACGCCGCCGTCGACGCTCTGTTCCGCAAGGCCGGCATCGTGCGTTGCCAGAACCGTCAGGAGCTGACCACCGTATGCGCCGTATTCATGCACCCCGAAATCAAGGGCAAACGCTGCGCCGTCATCACCCACGCCGGCGGCCCCGCCGTGATGCTCACCGACGTGCTGTCGAACGGCGGCATGGAGGTGCCCAGCCTGAAAGAACACCCCGCCAGCCCTGCCCTGCTCGAGAAACTGTTCGCAGGCAGCTCGGTGGGTAACCCCATCGACTTCCTGGCTACAGGTACCGCCGAACAGCTCGGCTATATCATCGACACCGTCGAGAACGAATACACCGACATCGACTTCTCCGTCGTCATCTTCGGCTCGCCCGGACTCTTCAGCAACCGCGAGGTCTATGCTCTGCTCGACGAGAAGATGAAGACCTGCAAGAAGCCTATCTTCCCAGTCCTGCCTTCCATCATCAATGTCAAGGACGAAATCGAGGAGTTTATCTCCAAGGGCCGTATCAATTTCCCCGAGGAGTGTGTTCTGGGCAATGCCATCTGCAAGGTCTACAACACCCCGAAGCCTCAGCCCGAGAACGTGGAGCTGCCCGCCATCGACGTGGCACGCATCCGCCGCACCGTGGACCGCTGCAAGGACGGCTACATGGAGATTTCCGACTACAACGAACTGCTCGACGCCGCCGGCATCAGCCGCAAGAAGAGCGTCGAGGTCTCCAAGAAGGAGGACGCACTGGCCTTCGCCAAGGAGGTCGGCTGCTCCAAGGATGTGCCGCTGGTGATGAAGGTCGTCGGCCCGCTCCACAAGAGCGACGTGGGCGGCGTCACCCTAGGCGTCAAGGACCTCGACACCGTGGCCAAGGAATTCGACCGCCTCATCGTCATACCCGAGACCTATGCCGTCGAGATGTACCCCATGCTCGATGGTACCGACGTCTATATCGGTGCTATACGCGACCCGAAGTTCGGCCACCAGATCTTTTTCGGCCTGGGCGGCATCTTCATCGAGGTGCTCAAGGACGTGCAGAGCGCCCTGGCACCCATCACCGCTGCAGAAGCCAAGGAAATGCTCACCCACCTCAAGGGATACAAGATCCTGCAAGGTGTGCGTGGACAAGAGGGCGTGAACCTCGACCTCTATGCCGAGCAGGTGGCTCGCGTCAGCGCTCTCGTGCAGGCCGCTCCCGAGATTGCCGAGATGGACCTCAACCCGCTCCTCGGCAACCCGCGCTACGTCACCGCCGTCGACGCCCGTATCCGCCTCGAGAAATAATGACAACCATCGACCGTTCCCCCAGCCGCAAGACATGGGGGAACGGTCTTTTACACCATTAATTGATGACTCGCCTACATATCCTGCTTCTATCGTCTCTGCTATTTGCTATGGCAGCTTTGGCACCTGTTCGCCTCTCGGCTCAGGTCAGCGTCAATGTGGGCTACATCAATCAAGAGCACACCTTTGCCTACCAAAACGGCACTCTCGACAGCCTGCGACAGGACGGTGTCTGGATGAAAGGTGCCATTGCGGGACTCTCGTCTACCGTTCCCTTTATCGGCAGGATCAGCATCACCCCCGGAGTCTACGTCAGCTTTGCACAGCTCAATGAGCAGATCGGCGACTCGTTGCGGGGCTTCACCAACCCGACCACATCCAACATCAACCTGAAGATGCCTTTCTTCTTGAGCTACAAGATCCCGCTTGGCTCAGGCTTCACCCTGCTGCTGTTTGGCGGCCCGGTCTTCAATATGGGTATATCTTCTCTGGCCAACTACCGCAACGTGGGTACTCAGCTCGACGCCCACTTCGACATGGGTGGCAGTGTCGCGGTCGGACTGCAGTTCTACAGGCTTAGGGTGTTTATGGGCTACAATGCGTCGCTGATAGACCGCGACGACTTCAGCCTGGCCAACAAGGAGTCTTTGCAGAAGGCCTGGGAAGGCAGCTCGTTCTTCATGGGCTTGGGCCTAAGCCTTGGCGAGAAAACGAAGTAGAGCCCCCTCGCTTCCTTTGTTTTTTATTTTGTAAATGCAAGCTGTTCGGCACCATTGCCGGTGTCGTCGCCATTGACCCATACGTGTTCGATACGGGTGTGGAAGGTCATGCCTTCCAGTGGCGACCAGCCACACTTGTAGAGGAGGCTTTCTTTGGTGATGGTCTCTTCCACCCCTGGCCGCACCAGCACAAGGTCGGCCTTGTAGCCTGGACGCACAAAGCCGCGCTTCTCGATGCCGAAGAGCAGAGCAGGGTTGTGGCACATCTTCTGCACGATAGTGGGAAGCGGAAAGTGGAATGAGGAAAGCTCTTCTGGTGCCGAAGCCTTTCCCCAGTTGCCATTTTCAACACCACAGGCTTCGAGCATCATCTGGAGCGAGTGCTGTATGCTGGGTATGCCGCTGGGTGCGTCGAAGTAGGGGCGCTGCTTGGCCTCGAGAGGGTGGGGGGCATGGTCGGTGGCGATGGTGTCTATCAGTCCGTCCTCGAGGGCGGCCCACAGCGCCATCCGGTCGTCGTTGCTCTTTATGGCGGGGTTGCACTTGATGAGGTTGCCCAGCTCGGCATAGTCGCGGTCGTCGAACCACAGGTGGTTGGGTGTCACCTCGGCGGTGATGTTCTTCTTCTCGAGGTCGAAGTTGGAGAGCAGGGAGAGCTCGGTGGCGGTGCTGATATGGGCAACATGGAAGCGGGTGCCGTAGCGACGGGCTCGCTCTATGGCGTGGTAGGTGCTCATGAAGCAGGCTTCGCTGTTCCTGATTTGCGGGTGCAGCGCCGCAGTCTCGGTCGGCTTGCCTTGGTGCTCCAGCTTGAAGTTGTGCATGTTTGACTGCACGATGCGCTCGTCCTCGCAGTGGGCTACGATGAGTTTGCGCGCGTCGCGGAAGAGGTGGTCGAGCTGGTCGCTGTCGTTGACGAGCATGTTGCCTGTCGAGGAGCCGAGGAAGAGCTTGATGGCGGCGTAGCGGGTGGGCTCGATGGCCAGCAGGTCGTCGATGTTGTCGTTGGTGGCGCCGAGCATAAAGCCGTAGTTTACGGCCGAGTCGCGAGCGGCAAGCGCTTCTTTGGCCTCGAGGGCTTCGAGGGTGGTGGTCTGCGGTTTGGTATTTGGCATGTCCACCACCGAGGTGACGCCGCCGGCACGGGCGGCACGGCTTTCGCTGTAGAAGGTGCCGGCAGGGTTCTCGCTCATCCCGCCGTCGCGGAAATGCACATGGGTGTCGATCACGCCCGGCAAAAGGAGCATCCCGGCTGCGTCCTGTATGTGGAATGAGGAAAGAGGAAAGTGGAATGCGTCGCCTTCCACCACATCCTCGATAGTATCTCCATCAATGATTACAGAGCCAACGAAAATGCGACCCTCGTTGACGATGGTCGCATTATGTATCAGAGTCTTCAACTTTCAAATGGTTTAGCTGTTCTTAAAACTTCTTCCCTTCGGCCCAGCGCCTGCCGGCCATCTGTGCTTCGGCCGAGGTGGCGTACTGGTTCTTCACCACGAACTGGCCGGTGTGGTCGATGCAGCCCCAGCGGCCGTCCATCTTGGCGGGAGCCACGCGGTTGTTCCATGTGTAGATGAAGAGCTTGGCGTCCTGCAGGGTGGGTTTGATGACCCACTCGCCGCGATAGTCGACATAGCCCCAGGCCTGGGTGCCCTGGTCCATGATGGGGTAGAGCCAGTGGCCCAGTTCTTCGCCACGGTCCCATTGGTCGCCGGCCAGCCAGGCTTCGCTCGAGAGGGTGAAGACGTTGCGCGAGAGGTATTCTCCGGTGTCGCCGATGGTCATCCAGAAGCCGTCGAGTTTGGCGGTGGCGAACAGGCCTGTGTCGTTGGCGAAGTGGGTGGCATCCTCGAAGATGGGCATGATGCGCCATTCGCCGCTCCAGTCCACCCAGCCCCATTTGCCGTTGGCAGGGTTGCTGACGGGGTAGCGCCAGCCCTCGAGGGTGCGGCCGTGCTCAAACTGGTGCAGGGCGTCGGCGGCCTCGGCCTGGTTGAAGAAGATGGGGGTGGTGATGATGTTGCCGTTGCGGTCTATGTTGCCCCAGCGGTCTTCCTGTTTCACTTGTGTGTAGGGGTAGTTGTTGTCGTTGCCGAAGGGCACCTGGTCTTCGTAGATGGGCTGTACGGCCCAGCGACCCAGATAGTCGCAGAAGCCCCACATGTTGTTCTTGGGGCTGCGCACGGGCACACGCCATGTGTAGTAGTTGCGCGCTATGGCCCACTGTGCACCGGCCTCTTCGGCCTGCTCGGCGGTGTGGAATATATTGTTGATGACCAGCACTCCGCGACCGTCGATGCAGCCCCAGCGGTCGTCTTTCTTGACCGAGGCGTAGCTCTTGGGATCGGTGCCGAGGTGGCGGTTGGCGGCTTGGTATATGGGCTGGTATTTCCAGCGGCCGTAGTAGTCGACGTAGCCCCAGCGGCCGTCGGCCTGGTTGCGGGCGGGGTAGACCCATTTGCCGGGCTCGGCCATCTGTTCCCACTGCTGGCCGGCTTCCATGGCCACCTCGCGGTCGGGGAAGATGTTGCGGCAGATGATGTTGCCGTCTTCGTCGATGCAGCCCCAGCGGCCGTCGAGCTTCACGGCGGCCCATTTGCGCGTGGTGCCCTGGAATTCGGTGGCCCGTTGGTAGACGGGGTTTATCTTCCACATGCTTCCGTCGGCGGTCTTGTAGCCGAAGGTCTGGGTGGCGCTTTCGTAGACGGGCTTCTGCGCGCTGGCGCCCACGGCGGCCACCACCATGATTATGAGCAGTATAGTGCTACGTTTCATCGGTACGTAATATTGTTTTTGCGACTGCAAAGATACAAAAAAATTTGAATGTGGAAAGTAAAATTCTCACAGCAGTTCTTCTAGTGTCCACAGTCGGTTGCTGTTCGACCCTTTCACCAGCACGGTGCACAGCTCGATGGGCCTGGCGCGCAGTGCTTCGGCGGCCTCGGCGGTGGTGGAGTACAGTTCGAAGCCGGCAGGAAGGTCTACCTCGTCGAACTCGTGCCCTATCAGCAGTGCACGTACTAGGCCCATGGTCTCGAGGCGGGCCACCAGCCGCTTGTGCTCCTCGCGCGAGGCGCTGCCCAGCTCGCGCATGGCGCCTATGATGACGGCTTTGCGCCCTACGATGGGGGCAAACGAGCCGAGGGCGGCCTCCATCGACGAGGGATTGGCGTTGTAGCAGTCGAGGTACAGGTGGTTGCCATGCTTGCCCTCGCGGTATTCCGACCGCTGGTTCGACGGACGGTATTGCTCGATGGCCTCTTTTATGTCCCACGGCTCGACGCCGAAGTGCAGCCCCACGGCCACGGCGGCCATGCAGTTGGCAAAGTTGTAGCTGCCCAGCAGCTGGGTCTGTACCGTGTAGACGTTGTCGCCCACCTCGAAGTAGAACCGCAGGAAGGGGTTTGCCCTCTGCTCGCCGCCCTCTGCTTTCTGCTCGCCGCTCACCATGGTGCCGCGCGCGTCGGCCCCCTCGGCGTTGCCATAGGTGAGCACCCCCATCGGGGTGTGGCCGATGGCTTCGTCGCTCAGTATCGGGTTGGCGGGGGCGTAGGCTGGCAGGAAGCTCTCGGTGGGCGGTATGGTGGCCAGCCGCTCGGCCTCCTCCATCAGTATCTTGTTGTCGGCGTCGACAAAGGCCAGCCCGTGCTTGGTGGCCAGGTGGCGGTAGAGCTCGGTCTTGGTGCGTATCACCCCCTCGAACGAGCCGAAGCCCTCTAGGTGGGCGCGCCCCACGTTGGTAATCAGGCCGCAGTCGGGGTCGGCAATGCGGCACAGCGCCTCGATCTCGCCCGGGTGGTTGGCCCCCATCTCCACTATGGCAATCTCGGCATTCTTCGGAATGCCTAGCACCGTGAGCGGCACGCCCAGGTGGTTGTTGAAGTTGCCCTCGGTGGCCGACGTGCGGTAGCGCTTGGCCAGCACCGCCCGCACCAGCTCCTTGGTGGTCGTCTTGCCGTTGGTGCCGGTGATGCCCACCACCGGTATCGTCATGTATCCGCGGTGCAGCACCGCCAGCTCCTGCAGCGTCGTCAGCACGTCGGGCACCCCCACAATACGGTCGTCGTCCTTCCACTTCCCACTCGTCGCTTTCCACTCTTCACTCACCACGCACAGCGCGGCACCCTGTTCAAGGGCTTGCGGCGCGAAGGCGTTGCCGTCGAAATGCTCGCCGCGGAAGGCGAAGAAGATGCACCCGGGGGTTATGGCCCGCGAGTCGGTGGTGACCTTGCGCGACTGCAGGTAGGCACGGTATATTCTGTTCAGCATGATTTGTCCTTTTTTTGTTTGTAACGTCGTTTTGCCGAGTTTATTATGGGACTGTTTCCTCATGTTTTAGTTTTTTTTCCTATCTTTGTGCTGTCGGTGATATATGCCGCTGTATATCCAATAGCCTTGGATACAGTCAACTATTAGAATTTTTAACTACCTATAATGAAACAAAAAACTGTACTTGTTGCACTTTTGGCCACCATGCTCTGCTATCACCATCAGGTGTACTCGCAGGCTCCTGTTGAACAGACCAACTTCCGTACCGCCCAGCCAGAGAAGAAACCAGTCCGTCAAGTGTCGCTTTGGAAGACTGTCACCACCTTCGCCGACTCGACGCAGTTGCCTCGCTTCAAGCATTACTATGAGCTCAACTATGGCCTTGGCCTCGACAGTTGCAAAGGCTACCTAGGTTTCAGTTTTACCCATGTGCCACAGCGTCTTGGCTTCGGTGCCAGCGCTTACCTCGGCCTCGGAAAGCCGAGCCTCACTCTGCTGGTAGGTCCAGCCGTGCGCATCACACCCGCCGGTCGTGGCTGGCAAGCCTTTGCTGGCGTGGGCCTCACTCTGGCCGACACCACGGCCTTCTCTGCGCAGGCCGGTGTGCGCTACGCCTTCGACCGCGGCTACCTAGCCCATACCGACTACTTGAGCCTAAGCGCCTCGCTTGGCTACATCGACCGCCAGCTGGTGCCCATGCTCGGTGTCAGCGTGGCTCCGGCCTCAATCAAGATGTCAGAGTGGTGGGATGACAAGGCCTCCTACCCATCGCGCTATTTTTCCGAAGCCTTGGTGGGTTTTTGTGAGGGTAAATTAATGCTTGGCACCAACTTTGCCTATGTACCCTCCAAACTGGGCTTCTACGGCTCGGGCCTTTTTGGCAACGGCCACTATTGCGCCAACGTCGGTCCCGTGTTGCGCCTCACATCCACCTCGTCCACAGGCATCGATGTGCAGGTGTTTCAGGGCATAGGCATAAATAGTGGCAAAGTGGGCGGCGAGACCGGCATACGTCTTGCCTGCTTCAACGACGGCGACAAATATGGCATGTGGACACTCAGCACTGCTCTCAACTACTCCGACGACTACATCGGCGTCTCCTTCGGCCTCAGCTGGCCCACCGTCGGCATAGTGGCCGTGGTGGCCGGCATAGCCATCTATAGTTGGGCCCTTGTCAGTTCTGAAAGTTCCAGCTCCGGCAGTGCTTCGTCTGGAGGCTCAGCCTCAGACGGCAGCAAAGCCTCGAGCAGCGGAGCCTCGGGCTCGAGCAAATGCCCAGTGTGCCAAGGGTCGGGCAACTGCACCGCCAAGCCCGGAACCATATACTCCAAGGCCAAGGACTACTGCCACGGCTCTGGTTTGTGCCAGTCCTGCCAAGGTACGGGTTGGCTCGCTGCCGGCGGCGACAAAGCCGACTGTCCGCAATGCGACCACGGCGAGTGCAGGCACTGCAAGGGCTCGGGCAAATGCAGCAGGTGCGGCGGCAAGGGCACCCGATAGCCCGTCGCTATGCCTGTCATTAAGGCTCAACCATTCCTCCAAACTGTCCTCACTCCGCGAGGACAGTTTTTTTATGCATTTTCCACCCTCCGTGCACCCCTTCCGCACCGGTACCGGTATATCTTATGTTGTATTTATGTTTAAAACATAAGAAATACATAAGAAATACATAAGAACGACATAAGAACTACCGGAGGGGAAGCGGAGGGGAAGGCTAGGAGAGTTGGATTTCAGTGGGTTGCGAAAAGGGCGAAAATCGGCGCCCTGTGGGAGGGGGGCGGAGGGCGGTGTGCCGGGGGTGCGGGGCAGGGAAGGGGAGGGATGATGGCGTTTTTTTTCTCCATGTCGCAAAAATGATTTATCTTTGCACTCGGAAACCTGGCCATCAGGATGCTCGGTTTGAAGAATATAAACAATAAGGATTATGAAAAGACTTTCTCTTGCACCGCTGCTGCTTGCTCTTGTCGCCCTCATGGCCACGGGCTGCCAGAAGGACCCCGTGGAGGTACCGCAACAGGAACGGCACAGCATCGTCATACTGTTCGAAAACGACGTGCATTGCGCCATCGACGGCTATGCCCGTATTGCAGGCCTGCGCGACGCCATTGCCGACAAGCATTCCTGTCTGTTTTTTTCTGTTTTCTAAAAATAAACGTATCTTTGCAACTCAAAAAAGCCTTGAGCATGAAGATAAAGAACACCCTCAATGCACTGATTCTCTTTATAATGACAGTGCCATTATTTTCCCCCTGCGGAGTGAAAGCGCAAAGCGATACACGAGAGTTGACCAACTTGGTCGTTTTTCTACGTTTCGCCGACGACGAGGAGATAGACCATTCGTTTGCCGACATCGACACGATGTTCAACGGGCGTACGCCGGACTTTCTGAGTGTCTACAACTTCTACGACGCCCTCTCTTATGGCAAGATTCACTACAACACCGTCTACACCAACAATATCCAGAACGGTGTGATTGTTTCCTACCGCGACCCGATGCCGCGCTGCTACTTCCAACCTTACGACAGCGTGGAGAACCCCGTCGGCTACCACCCCTGGGAACAGCCGTTCATGGGGGTATCGACTCGCGAGGCACAGCTGCTGGGGCGTGCCGCCCGCTATGTCGACTCGCTGCATTTGGTGGACTCCGGCGTAGTGCTCGACGGCGACGGTGACGGCGACATCGACAACCTCAGCTTCATCGTCAAGGGCGATGTAGGCGAATGGGCCTCCATCCTCTGGCCCCACATGGAGTATTTCCCCCACGACTCGCTCGACTACAGCGTCACCATCAACGGCGTGCGTCCCAACACTTTCAACTTCGAGTTCGAAGGGGCCGACCCCAACTATTTCTCCGCCCATGTGTTCCGCCACGAAATGGGCCACTCGCTCGATCTGCCCGACCTCTATCACTATCTCTATTACAGCAACATCCAACCGGCGTTCATCTGGGACATGATGCACTACGACTATGAACCCAACCAGATGGCCGCCATCTACAAGAACAAGATACTCCACGTGTCGGACGACCCGATTGAGATTACCTCCGACGGCGACTACACGCTGCGTAGCGTGGGCTCCAGCGCCTCGCAGAATTGCTACTATATCCGCTCGGCCGTCGACCCCACACAGTGGTTTGTCTTTGAGTATCGCCGTCAGGACGACATCTTCGAGAGCGGCATCCCCGGCACCGGTCTTATCGTTGCCCGTTGGAACGACACCGTGCCGCTCGACTATAACGGGATGTTCGCCAACGCCTTCTTCGACTTCCACACACAGGCTCACCAGTATTGGATTTTCCGTCCGGGCAGCGACATTGACACGGTGAATGGTGATATCTACAGCGCACACTTCTGCCAAGCCGAGGGTCGCACCACGTTCGGCCCCGACACCGACCCCCACCCCTACCTCACCGACGGTACGCCCGACACGAGTTTTGTGATTACCGACATTCATGAGAACGGCACCGAGCTGACCTTCCACGTGCACTTCCTTACTCCCCGCGAAGGCATCGACGAGGTCGGAGGTCAGCGGTCGGAGGTCAGAATATATGCCGAGAACGGCCGCGTCATGGTGGTTGGGGCCGAGGGTGAAGAGGTACAGGTGTTCGACATGATGGGCCGCAGGGTACAGAACAGCGCACTTCCCGCCGGCGTGTATGTCGTCAGAGTCGGCGACAACATAGTCCACCGCATCGTGGTAGTCAGATAATCGTTCTTTCCGACTGCCATTTTGTCAGCATCCGTGTCAGTCCGATGGATTGGCACGGATGTTGTTGTAAAGGGGGTGTCAACGCTCAATCCGTGAAGCGAAACAATCTACAAGATTTACAAGATCTCGCGAGCGGAGCGAGCAGGAGAAACAAGAAATCAAAAATAAGAAAGGAAACATATTATGGCAAAAATCATCGGAATCGACCTCGGCACAACCAACAGCTGTGTCAGCGTCATGGAAGGTAACGAACCAGTAGTTATCGCTAACAGCGAGGGCAACCGCACC
>CACYZN010000040.1 GCA_902778925.1 uncultured Bacteroidota bacterium | reverse complement strand
GAGCTTGGCGGCGGGGTCGACGACGACGCCGTTGCCGTTGGGGTCGTTCATGAGGCGGTGGTGGGTGACGACGGCGCACTCCTTGGCGAAGCCCTCGACGTGCTCGGCCTCACGGGAGAGGAAGCTCTTGGGGATGAAGAGAGGGAAGTAGGCGTTCTGGTGTCCTGTTTCCTTGAACATGCGGTCGAGCTGGTCGTGCATCTTCTCCCAGATGGCATAGCCATAGGGTTTTATAACCATGCAACCGCGGACGGCGCTCTGTTCGGCGAGGTCGGCGCGCACTACCAGTTCATTATACCATTCGGAGTAATTCTCACTGCGTTTGGGAAAATCTTTTGCCATAATGTTGGTATATACTTTTTTTGTTTTTAAACAATATTTAAAATCAATTGTCGTTTTACGTGTTGTAACGTAGGTTGGAGTATTTTATTTCACCACAGAGGGAAATTTTAATGAAAAAAACAACAAAAGGAAGCACCATACTGGCGATTATGCTGAGCCTAGCTGCATTTGTGCAAGGCCAGGTGAAGACGACGCCCGACACACTGGAGTGTCATATCATAGGTTTTTCCGGAGGTCTCAAAATACCTTCGACAGGTACAGCGAGCGAAGGTGCCATGGGAGGCAACATGAAAGACCTCTATGAAGGGCCGTATCTGGATTTTTCCATTGGGTGCGACTACAAGTATGCCAGCAACTGGATGGTTTCGCTCGACGGCGACTTTTGGTTTGGCCTGAGCAGCGACAACCTCGAGAACAGGGTAGATCGTATGGGCAACATCTTCACCCCCACGGGTTATGCCATGGGCTGGGGCGGCAGAGACGGCATCATAAACGCCTACAACCGCGGTCTTTCCCTGCGTCTCGGGCTTTCCCGCATTTTCACATTCCTACCCAACAATCCCAACTCGGGATTTATGCTGAAGGTGTCGGGAGGCTGGATGATGCAGAAGACCGTCTTCTCGCAGGAGTATACCAGTGATCCGGTACCGCAACTCAAAGGCGACTATGCCAAGCTGTACGACCACCTGCGCAACGGTTTTATCATATCCGAGGGCATCGGTTTTATCTACATGAGCAACTACTACACCTACGTCAACATACGGGTATTGTTTGAAGTGAGCCAATGCGTCAGCTGGTCGACGCGGTCATACCAGATAGACAATCTGATGGGTCTCAACGGCAAAGACCACAACCGCTACTTCGACCTGTTGTACAACATCAAACTCTCGTGGATGTTCCCGCTTACAGGCAAAACCACCTACGACTACTATTACTATTGATAAAATTGAGAATTATCTATAAGACGATGAGACTGATTTATACAATAGGGATACGCCTCTACACCATAGGCATCCGCATGGCGGCCTTATTCGGTCACAAGAAAGCCCGTCTGATGGTGAAAGGCTGGAATGGGGTGTATGCTGCACTGGGCAAGCTGTCGAGATACAAGCCCACCGTATGGTTCCATGCGGCCAGCCTTGGCGAGTTCGAGCAGGCAAGGCCTGTGCTTGAGGCCTACCGCCAGAGGCACCCGGACTGCCAAGTGCTTGTCACCTTCTTCTCGCCCTCGGGCTACGAAGTTCGCAAGAACTATGCCCAAGCCGATGCGGTATGCTATCTGCCCATGGACACACCGAGCAATGTGCGGCGGTTTGTCAAGAAAGTCAACCCCGACGAAGTCTTCTTTGTGAAATACGAGTTCTGGTACAACTACTTGAACGCCCTGCGCGAGCACGACGCCAAGACCTACATCTTCTCGGCCATCTTCCGTCCGGAGCAGTACTTCTTCAGGCCCTGGGGGGGGTGGTATCTGCAACAGTTGCGCCACTGCTTCACCCATCTGTTCGTACAGAACGAAGAGAGCCTGCGACTGCTGAAGAGTCACGGCATCTACAACTGTTCCATAGCCGGCGACACCCGCTTTGACCGAGTGCACCAGATAGCCCTTGCCGCGGAGAGCGACCCTGTGGCCGAGCAATTCCTTGGCGGCCACACCGGTCCGGTACTCGTGGCCGGCAGTACCTGGCCGCCCGACGAGCAGTTGCTGGCCCAAATAAAGAACGACAAGCTGAGAATCATCCTGGCGCCCCACCTTATCGACGAAGACCACCTGCGCCAAATAGAGACCCTCTTCCCCGGCAGCATCCGCTACTCAGCCATCAAGAGCCATAAGGGCAACAAGAGTTCCAGGGTTCTCGTCATAGACAATATCGGTCTGCTCTCGAAGCTCTACCGCTATGCCACCGTGGCCTACATCGGCGGTGGCTTTGGCGTTGGCATACACAACACCCTCGAGGCCGTCACCTTCGGCAAACCGGTCTTGTTCGGTCCCAAATACCACAAGTTCCAGGAAGCCCACGACCTGATAGCCCGTGGAGGAGGCTTCAGCCATGCCGACGGTGCCGAGTTGGAGCAGCACCTAAAAACGCTCCTCTCCCACCCCGACGCGCTGGCCGCCGCCTCGCAAGCCTGCCTGAACTACATGCGCGAGAACCTGGGCAGCACCGACACCATACTGAACCACATTGAGAAGTAGAGTCCTACATATCATACTGCTTGCGGCAGCATCGCTCCTAGCCAGCGGATGCTACGTAGGACGATACGTTCCGGAAGGGCACTATATACTACACGACATAGACCTCGACGTGCAGATGGCCGACGGCAGCGGAGCAACGCCCGAAGTCGACGACGCGCTGAAGCGAGCCCCCAACTACTACACCCAGCGGCCCAACACCAAGTTTCTCGGCATGAAATGGGCACCGGTTGGGAAGTGGATATACAGCATAGGGGCGCCGACCGACAGCACCATCTGGGGCAAATACTGGCGCAGGCTGGGCCAGGCTCCCGTCATATACGACGAAGTGCGCAGCCACAAGACGGCGCACCAGCTAGAGGGTCTGCTAGCCTCCAAAGGCTGCTTCGGCAGCACGGTGAGTTTCGACACTGTAAGCACCACCCGACACAACATCAACATCGCCTTCCACGTGAAGGCCACCCGTCGCTACATGGTCGACGAAGTGGTCTACGTGGCCGACGCCCCCGAGGTGCTGAGGCTGCTCGAGCAATGGCGTGCCGCCTCGCCCTTGCAACCTGGCACACCTTACGACCAAGAGAACATTGCCGCCGAGCGCAGCCGGCTGGTCGACAACCTGCGCGACGCCGGCTACTACCACGCCACGCCGCAGGCCATCACCTTCAGTGTCGACACCACCTACTCGACGTCGGTGCTGAGCATCGACGTGATGGTCGACTGCCGGAACCTGAAGGTCTACCACATCAACAACATCTTCGTCTATCCCAACAGCACCGTAGGACTGCGTAGCGGTGAGCTTGACTACGACACGCTGATATACAACTATCCCTCGGCCCGCCGGCGCATCGACTACCAGTTTGTCCATGCCGGCCCCATGACCATCAAGCCGAAGACCATAAGCCGTGCCCTGATGCTCTTTCCGGGCATGACCTACCGTCCACGCTACATCACCAACAGCTACAACTCCATCCTGGCGCTTCACAACCACAAATACATCAACATCGAGTTTGGCATTTCGCCAGCCACGAGCGACAGTCTGCCGCTGGTCGACGCGCACATACGTCTCATCAACGCCACCCAGCAGAGGCTATCGCTCTCGCTCGAGCTCACCAATGCCTCGCCCCTAGGGAGCAGCGACAGCACCTCGAACTTCCTGCTAGGCGGCAACCTAGGCCTAGAGACTGCCATAGAATACCAGCACAAGAACCTCTTCGGCGGTGCCGAACTGCTGCGTGCCAAGGGGTCGCTGCTGGTCGAGCTGCCCAAGTTCATCTTCTCGGGTTCCAACAACGGCTTCCGCGACATCTTCTCCACCTTTGAGGCCGGCCTCGACCTTTCGCTCGACATGCCGGTGTTCCTGCTGCCTTTCTCCGAGCGCTTCTACCGAGCCGGCATGCGGCCCCACACCCTTGTGTCGCTGGGTGGCAGCTACCAGTACCGCTACTATTACGAACGCATACTTGCCAATACGAGCTTCGGTTACACGTGGAGCAACAGCCGTCGCGCCACCAACCAGCTGCTGCCGGTCGAGATGACCTTTGTGCGCATGATGAACCTCGAGGAGTCGTTTGCCCAGCGACTCGATGCGCTGAACGACCTGCGTCTGAAGTACCAATACAGCAGTCACTTCATACTTGATGCGCGCTACGACTACACCTACTCGAACCAAGTCTACGGCACGCGGCAGGACTTCACTGCGCTGCACCTCACCGCCGAGTCGGCCGGCAACCTGCTGGCGGCCACGAGCGACCTGCTGGGCGCGACCACCGACGACAACGGCATCAAACAGCTGCTGGGTGTGCCCTTTGCGCAATACGCGCGCCTGGGCGGCGAGCTGACGCGCTACCACTACTTCGGGCGCCGCTCGAGCTTTGTGGCGCGTTTGCTGGTCGGCATCGGTCTGCCCTACGGCAACTCGGTGTCGATGCCATACGAGAAGAGCTTCTTCGGCGGCGGTCCCACCACCATGCGAGCCTGGCAGCTGCGCCACCTCGGGCCCGGCAGCTACCAGGGGGGCACCAGCATGCTTGAGCGAGTGGGCGACCTGCAACTGGTGCTCAACCTCGAAGGTCGTTTCCCCATTGTGGGCATCTTTGAGGGAGCCTTGTTTGCCGACATCGGCAATGTGTGGCTCCTCAACGCCTCGGACCAATACCCCGGGGGAGAGATCACGTGGGCCAACCTGGGGCGCGACCTGGCAGTGGGCGTAGGTCTGGGCCTGCGCATCAACGTAACCATTGCCACCCTGCGCCTTGACCTGGCGCTGCCGCTCTACGACCCGGGCTTTGCCGCCGGCCAACGCTGGCGTCCGTCGCAGTGGGATTTCTCGAGTCTGGTGGCCAACTTTGGTATCAATTACCCATTCTAAGCAGTGAAAAACAAAGTCTTCGTCTATGCAGCCCTGGTGCTCAGCACCGTCTTCTGGGGCATAAGCTTTATCCTGACCAAAGAGCTCTTCCTCACCGAAGAGCACATGACCGTCACCATCCTCATAGCGCTGCGGCTGGCCATAGCCACCGCCGTGATGGTGCCCACGCTGGCCCTCACCCGGCAGCTGCAGCCACTGCGCCGCGGACGTGGCAAGGGGTTGATGGCACTGCTGAGGGGCGACCTGAAGTGGTTCCTGCTCCTCACACTGTGCGAGCCTTTCATCTACCACCTGTGCGAGACCAGCGGTGTGCAGCTCGTGAGCGGTTCGCTGGCCTCGGTCGTCATAGCCACCATACCCTTGTTTGTGCCCTTCGGCATGTGGTTCGCCTACCGCAAGCGCATAGGCCTGCGCCTCATCGTGGGCATAGTGCTTTCGCTGATAGGCATCGGGGTGATGCTCGGGAGCTCGCTCCTAAACCCGAGTGCCGACCTGGGGCGCGGCCTGCTCTTCCTGAGCGGCGCCGTGGTCATAGCGGTGGTCTACACCCTGCTGCTGGTGCGAGTGGTCGACCACTACAACCCCATCGTGGTCACCACGTGGCAGAACATCATAGGCCTGGTCTACTTTCTGCCGCTGGTGCTGACCTTGGACGGCAGCCAGCTGCCGCTGCTCTCCTACTCGCCGCGCATGCTGGGCCTGCTGCTGGTGCTCGGCATCTGCTGCTCGACGCTGGCCTATGCCGGCTACAACCTGGGCGTGCGGGTGCTGGGTGCTTCCGAGGCCTGCGTCTTCAACAACGCCATACCGGTCTTCTCGCTCATAGCGGCCATCATCATCGGGCAGGAGACCTTCTCGTGGAGCAACCTGGGCGGCATGGCGATAGTGATAGCCGGCGTGGTGCTGGCCCAGTTCGAGCCGCGGTCCAAGAGTGCCACCACCTGACCCCCACATCTACCACCTGCCCTGCCCCATGCTTTACAAACGTCCACTGCTGCTACTGCTCACACTGCTTCTTGCCACGGCGGCCCTGGCCCAGAATGGCACCACCGAGCTGCAGGGCCACGTCTACGACGCCGTCACCGGCGAGGCGCTGCCCTTTGCCACCATCCAGTTCGAGCACAGCAACGAAGGCACGACCACCGACATGGACGGCCGCTTCCACCTGACCACCAGCGGCAGCTACCGCCGCGCCATAGTGCACATGCTCGGCTACGAGGAGGCCACCCTCGACGTGCGTCCCGGCGAGCGGCAGCGGCGGCTGAAGGTGCAGCTGAAGCCGCAGGCCCACCGGCTCGACGCCGTCAACATCTCGGCCACCCGCAGCAAGCGCCGCTACCGCCGCCGCCACAATCCCGCCGTCGAGCTGGTGCGCAAGGTGATAGCCCGCGTCGACTCCAACCGCATAGAGAGCCTGGACTGCTACAGCCGCACCACCTACGAGAAGCTCACCATGAGCCTCGACGACTTCCACCCCAACTACGAGCGCAACCTGATATGGCGCCACTATGCGTTCCTGCAGAAGTATGTGGGCCGCACGCCGTTCGACGACACTCCCATACTGCCGCTCTCGATGCAGGAGCAAGTATACTCCCAATCCTACCGCCGCACGCCGCGCCAGGAGCGCTCGCTGCTCACCGCGCGGCGCCTCGAGGGGCTGGGGCGCATGCTCGGCGAGGAAGGCCGCGACGCCAACATCGACGCCATCTTCTCGCCCATCGACATCTACGATGCCGACATATCGCTCATGCTGAACCATTTCGTCAGTCCCCTCGCCCCCACCATGGCGGTGCTTTTCTACCGCTACTACATCACCGACACCACCGTGGTCGACGGCCAGCGTTGCGTCGAGCTCTCGTTCGTGCCGACCAACAGCGAGACCTACGGCTTCACCGGCCGCATGTATGTGGCCCTCGACAGCAGCTATGCCCTGACGCGCTACGAGCTGTCGGTGTCGCCCCACGTGGTGATCAACTTTGTGCAGGGGCTCAACGTGATACAGACCTTCCGCCGCGACACCACGGGCCACTACCTGCCGGAGCGGTGCGACACCTACATGCGCATGTACGTGGGCCGCAAGCTGCGCAAGCTCTATATGCACCAGGTGCGCTACCACACCGACTATGTGCTGGGCGACACGGCCACGCTGCTGCCCGACAGTCTGTTCGACGCCCTGACCGGCGAGGCCGAGACCAGCCTGGCCAAGCGTATGCTGAGCGGCGACAGCGCCATAGCGCGCCCGCTGCCGCTGAACCCCGAGGAGGCCACCTACGGCGCCATGCGCGAGGAGCTGGAGCAGCGGTCGGGCTTCCGCACCCTGCGCAGTCTGGCCAAGGTGGCCTTCAGCGGCTACGTGCCCACTCACCGCCGCCGAGCCGAGAGCCGTTTCGACATAGGCCCCGTCTACAACCTGCTGAGCCACAACCAGGCCGAGGGCTGGCGACTGCGTCTGGGCGGCATGACCACCGCCAAGCTGCACCCCCGCCACTTTGTCGAGGGCTACCTGGCCTACGGCTTCAGCGACCACAAGCCCAAGTACAACCTCACCTACACCTACACCTTCGACGACAAGTACCACCACTCGCACGAGGCGCCCCACAACCTGCTGAGCGTCGGCTCGTCGTACGAAGTGGAGGCTCCGGGTCTGGCCTTCGACAACTTCGACCGCGACAACATACTGATGTCGGACAACAGCGAGCGCGGCATTGTCTACGCCCTGCGTGCCAACGCCTCGTTGCGGCGCCAGTGGCGCAACGGCTTGGGCTTCGACACCCGCCTCGAGCTGAAGCGCCAGCAAGCGGCCGGCGGTCTGGAGTACTACCGCTACCGGGCCGACGGGAGCCTGGAGCAGCTGGAGCGTGTAGACGCCGCCGAGTGGTCGACCACCCTCACCTTCAGCCCCGGCCGTGCCGTCGACAACCGCCGCATAGGCAACGGCAACAACCTGCGCCTCACCTGGGACTATCCCACCGTCAACCTGACCCACCGCGTGGGCTACCTCGTGGGCGGCTCGCTCTACCAGCACACCCACCTTGCCGTCGAGAAGCGCTTCTGGCTCTCGTCGTTCGGCCACATCGACCTGCGCCTGCACTCGGGCATAGTGTGGACCAGGACCCCCTTCACCCAGCTCTACTTTCCCAACGGCAACTCGGGCATCTTCCTCTCGCCCACCTCGTTCAACACCATGCAGCCCATGGAGTTCGTGGCCGACCGCTATGCCGCCCTCTTCGCCGCCTACCACCTGAAGGGGTGGCTCTTCAACCTGATACCCCTCGTCAACCGCCTGGGCCTGCGCGAGGTGGTGGGCTTCAACATACTGGTCGGGAGCCTGGCCGACCGCAACAATCCCGCCGCGGGCGACCCCACCGGCCTCTACCGCCTGCCCTCGGTCACCCAGCCCCTCGGCACCACGCCCTACATGGAATACAGCCTCGGCATCGAGAACATACTGCGCTTTCTGCGCATCGACTACGTGCGCCGCCTCAGCTACACCGACCACCTGGCTGCCGACCGCAAAGGCTACATACGCCTGGAGATGCGCTTCACACTGTAGCGATACAAGGCAATCCCCCCCGTCCCGCCACCCTCGGCCCGCCACCCGACACCTTCCGTTTTACACATTTCGCGCCCACACCTCGCCTTGATTTAACATAATTTAAATCAAACGGCCATTTTCCTGCAATTCGGCCCCTTTTACAACCGCCTAGTTCTTATGTCGTTCTTATGTATTTCTTATGTATTTCTTATGTTTTAAACATAAATACAACATAAGATATACATAAGAACGACATAAGAACGGCCGGAGGGGAGACGGAGAGGAGGGGGAGGAAGGAGGGAAAGGAGTTTGGCAAGATGCGAATGAATGACACAATAAAACGAGCCCGCGGGCGTTACAGGTGATAAAAGAAAGAGGGACAATGCAGTTCGAACCATTCAGCATAGAGACAGGCGGCCGGCTGGTGGAATACCGGCGGCCGGTGGTGATGGGCATACTGAACATCACGGCCGACTCGTTTTACGACGGCGGGCGCTACCGCGAGCCGGCGGCGATGCTGGCCCACGCGCGGCAGTTGCTGGCCGACGGGGCCGACATCATAGACCTGGGCGCCTCGTCGTCGCGCCCGGGCGCCACCCTGCTGCCGCCCGACGAGGAGGCCCGGCGGCTGGCAGAGGCCGTGGCGCTGCTGCGGGCCGAGCTGCCCGAGGCCGTAATATCGGTAGACACCTGCTTTGCCACACCCGCACGCGCCGCCATCGAGGCCGGGGCCGACATAGTGAACGACATAGGTGGCGGCGACCTCGACCCCGAGATGTTTGCCGCCGTGGCCGAGATGCAGGTGCCATACGTGCTGATGCACGGAGCCACGCAGCACTTTGCACGCCAGACCGCCGCCGCCGACCGCTCGGCCGACGAGATGGTCGACGAGGTGGTGCGCTACCTCTCGGCCAAGGTCGACACCCTGCGGCGCATGGGGGTGAAAGACATCTGGCTCGACCCCGGCTTCGGCTTCGGCAAGACGGTCGTCGAGAACCTGCGCCTGCTCGACAGCCTGGACCAGGTGGCCACGCTCTTTGCCGAGCCCCTGCTGGCGGCCCTGAGCCGCAAGCGCATGGTCTACCAGCCCCTGGGGCTCGACGCCGAGCATGCGTTGGAAGGCACCATAGCCCTCGACGCCATAGCCCTGGACCGCGGAGCCCGCCTGGTGCGAGTGCACGACCCCCGCCCCGCCCGCCAGACCATAGAACTGATGATGCTCACCAGTAGACAGACAACCCATTAAACCCCACAACCATGCTCTCACTTCGCATAATCGACATCGTAGACATAGCCATCGTGGCCGGACTGGTATACTACATCTACCGCATGGCCCGCGGCACCAACGTGATGATTATCTTCTGGGCGCTGCTGATAGTGCTCATAGCCTCGTGGGGTGCCAACGCGGCCGGCATGCGGCTGCTCGGCGCCCTGCTCAACGCCATCACCAGCGTGGGCCTGATAGCGCTGATAGTCATCTTCCAGCCCGAGATACGCAAGTTCCTGCTCTTCCTGGGCACCAAGACCCAGCTGGACCAGAGCCTGTGGAAACGCTTCCGCTTCTGGCAGCACAACATACAGCAGCAAAACACCATCGACTACGAGGCCTATGTGGGAGCCTGCATGCACATGTCGCAGTCGAAGACCGGCGCCCTGATAGTCTTCAAGCGCAGGAACGAGGTGGAGGAGATAATCAATACCGGCGAGCGCATCGACGCTCGCGCCTCGTCGGCGCTGATCGAAGCCCTCTTCTTCAAGAACTCGCCCCTGCACGACGGCGCCGTCATAGCCCACGGCAACAAGCTGCTGGCCGCCCGCTGCATACTGCCCGTCACCTCGCGCCTCGACATCGACCCCAACCTAGGCCTGCGCCACCGCTCGGCCATCGGCGTCACCGAACAGCTCGACGTGCTGAGCGTCATCGTCAGCGAAGAGACCGGCGCCATCAGCTACGCCATCGACGGCCAGATACACCACGACATCAGTCCGGTGGAGCTCCGCCAGGCCCTGGAGAGATACGAGTGCTGAGGCGGCAGGCGGCAGGCTGCGCGACGCGTCACCCGCAAATCGCGGAAAAATATTTTACATAGGGTGTAAGATTTCACCCCGTTTTTACGTCTTATTATAGTAGGAAGCAATAATTACAACCCTGGCAACCGGACGCGGCAAAGCCAGTTTGCATATCGTTTTACATGCACTATTTATTGTGAAACGATATTTTTTTTTCGTTTTTCGTGATTTTTTTTCTTGCATATTAGAAAAAAGTTGTATCTTTGCAGTCGGAAACAACAGAGAAAAACATGACCAAGAAGAACAGAATAGCCCGAATAAGAACACTTTATGCCATCATGATCGGCATAACGGCACTATGCGTCGGCCTGTTTTTCCTCAATGTGGTCAGCGCCGCCGACCCGATCGGGCTGCCGGCGATAGGCGACAACAGCCATGAATATGGCGTAATCATCACCGACCTGGGCAGCGGACCCGCACTCTACCAGCAGCAGCACCCGGTGAGCGGCATGGCCGACGGACTTGAAGCCACCGCCACCATAAGCCGCTTCGACGTCAACATCACCGCCGCCGAACAGCAACAGCTGCACCCGGCCAAGACCACATGGTGCATGGTGTTGCAGATTGCCACCGTGCTGGCCGGCATAGCCATGACGGTGCTCGTGCTCATTGCACTCATCTCGTTCTACTGCAATGTGCGGCGCGGCCGGGTGTTCCCTCGGCGCAACATCACATGGCTCACCTGGATCGGCGCCCTGATGATAGTGATGTCGCTCTGCATAGACATAAGCACCTATATAGAACGTAGCCTCGCCGTGCAGTTGCTGCAAGGCAGCGACTGGCAACCGAAGCCGGCAGTCTCGATACACACCACCCGCATCTTTTTCGGGCTCACCCTCATCTTTATGGCCGAGATATTCAAGATTGGCCGCGACATGCAGGAAGAACAGGAGTTGACGATATGATAGTGGTGAATCTGGATTTGATGATGGCCAAGCGCAAGATTTCGCTCGGCGAACTGGCGGAGAAGGTGGACATCACGCCCGCCAACCTCTCCATCTTCAAGACCGGCAAGGCCCGTGCCGTGCGCTTCAGCACCCTGGAACGCCTATGCCAGGTGCTCGACTGCCAGCCGGCCGACCTGCTCGAGTACCGGGACGACGAGACGAAAAGCTAAACTGGGAAACAAACAACTGTCAAACATAAAACATAAACCTTAATACACACAACAAAATGAAAAAGACCTTCTTATTTGCATTTCTATTTGCAATGCTGCTGACCCTCCTGTTCAGCGGCGCCGCCTTGGCCCAGCTGCCTGGCGGCGACAAGCCTGCCAAAAAGAGTGATCTGAGCGCCCAGGTACCCCTGGACAAGAAAATCCGCTACGGCAAGCTCGACAATGGTTTCACCTACTACATCCGCAACAACAAGAAGCCGGAGAACATGATTCAGTTCCGTCTGGTCAGCAACGCCGGTTCCATCATGGAGCGCGACGACCAGCAGGGTCTGGCCCACTTCTGTGAGCACATGGCC
>CACYZN010000039.1 GCA_902778925.1 uncultured Bacteroidota bacterium | reverse complement strand
GAAGTTAAGCCCAGCATCGCCGATGATACTGCACTTGTTTGTGGAAAAGTAGGTCGCCGCCAATCTTTCTAAGGGAACCGGACACGGTTCCCTTTTTTTTTGTTTTATAGTTCACATTTTCGTATGCTTGTGGCACTATAGGGTAAAGACGCGTCGATAATGTACCTCCCATATCGTAATAGAAAGCACATGGAGTGGCATGGGCAGGATGCGCTAGTTGGCTTAATGTGATAAATAGGAGTGATATGGATGGGATGGGCGGCCGATAACGGCCGCCCATGGGGTATGCGGGGTGGGGCATACCGCATTGTGCAATCGGTTGTGGGGGAAGAGCGGGCGCAGGCAGTCTTTTGGTGGTTGCCATGACATGGCAACATGCGGAACGGGAGGACGGCTGGCGTGGGCCGGTCAGTTCCAGAAGGCGGACTGGTTGTCTGAGGTCCAGGTGTTGTGTTCGCTGAAGACCTCGGTCTCCTGGTAGCCACTTTGGCCTTCCCCGGTCATGAGTTCGATGAAGCCGTCGAGGGGGTTGCCGGCGGTGAGGCCGCTTGCGGCATAGCCCACCTCGGCGCGGAATGTGGTAGAGGTAATTTTGGGCTGTATGTAGGCTTTTCTTGACATGTCGCTGGTTACTGGTTGGCGTATTGCTGCACTTCGTCATGGAAGAACTCTATCTGTATGCCGGCCTGGCGGAACAGTTCCTCGCTCTCGGCGCCGGCATGGTATTTGCGTTCGCAGACGACCCGTTTGATGCCGCAGTTGATGATGAGCATGGCGCAGGTGCGACATGGTGTCATGCGGCAGTAGAGTGTGGCGCCGTCTAGGGCAATGCCGCGACGGGCGGCCTGGCAGATGGCGTTTTGTTCGGCGTGGACGGTGCGGACGCAGTGTGTGGAGATGTGGCCGTCGGCGTCGATGGTCTGGCGGAAGAGGTGACCCACCTCGTCGCAGTGCGGCAGGCCCGAGGGAGAGCCCACGTAGCCGGTGACGAGCAGCTGTTTGTCCTTGACGATGACGCATCCCGAGCGGCCGCGGTCGCAGGTGGCGCGGCGTGCGGCGGCGTTGGCGAGTTCCATGAAGTATTCGTCCCACGAGGGCCGGTGGTAGGTGATTTGCGACAGCACTTGTTCCACCTGGGCGTTCAGTTGTTCGATGGTGCCGCCGTTGTCGAAGCGGAAGTCGGCATGTTCGATGCAGTACTTGAGGTTCTGCTTGTTTGGGTCGGCGTTGTCCATCTCGCGCTGTTCGTTGGCGAGGAATGTCGGGTAGTCGATATGGTCGGTCTCGGAGCCGCGGAGCACGGCGCGGTCGAAGCGGACGCGCGGATCGGCGTCGACGGCGAAGAGGTAGAAGCTGGGCTTGCCGCGCAGGGCGTCGACCTCGCCAGGGGTGCGTATGCTCTCGATGATGCAGTTGCAGCCTGATGCCGAGGCCTGCTGGTAGAGTTGCTCGACGATCCACGACGGCGAGTGCTGAGCCCGCAGGTCGTTGCCCACGGCGGTCATGGTGTCGCGGTTGGGTTCGAGTCCGCGGCGCTTGATTTCGTCGATGAGGAAGGCGCGCACGCTGTAGTGCACGAAGCCGCGGTTTTTGACCAGATAGTCGACGATGGTGCCTTTCCCTGCCCCCAGGGTGCCTGTGATTCCGATGGTGATCATTGTCCTGTTGTTTTGAGGTGTGGCGCTATTGGGTTGTCAGTCTTCGCCGCAGATGGCGGTGGCGGAGGGGACGGTGTTGTAGGCGCATTCGTCCCATTCCAGGTTGTTGTTTTCGTATTTCACCTTGGCCCAGCCGTAGTGGATGGCGTCGTGCAGCCGGAAGCGGAAGCCCACGTAGAATTTCTCCGGCAGGTTGGCGGGCAGCATGGCGTCGCCCTGGCCGTCCCAGCGGCAGCTCGAATTCACGGAGGCGCCTTTTGTCAGCGGCTCGACGATGTCCCACTCTCCGTCGGCGTTGACGATGTTGTTGCCGTTTTCGCTCCACACGTAGCTGATGTACTGGTGGTCGTCGCTGATGCGGAATTCGAGGTTGCCGTCCTTGTCGAAGTCGATGCCGTAGACGTTGTTGAGGGCTGTTCCGCTGTAGTCGACGAAGGTGCCGAGGCCGATGCGGCCTTCGGCCATGTTGTCCTCGTGGGTGGTGGCGCCACTTATGGTGTCGTTGCCGTTGTTGTTGCTGTTGTCGTTGTCTTTTTCGCCGCAGGCCGCCAGTGAGCACAGGAGCATGGCGGCGGCGATGAGGGTCGGTGTGCGTTTCATCTTAGCACTTGTATTTGTATTCCAATTTGGCCAGTTCTTCGTTGGCCTTGACTATTTTCTTTTTGAGGCCTTGCTTGTAGGCGACGAATTTCTGCATGAGCGCGTCGTCGGCCAGTGCGAGCATCTGCATGGCGAGTATGGCGGCGTTTTGAGCGCCGTTGATGGCGACGGTGGCTACTGGTATTCCCGGGGGCATCTGGAGGATGGCCATGGTGGCGTCGAGGCCTTCGAGGCAGGAGCCTTTGATGGGCACGCCGATGACTGGCAGCGGGGTCTCGGCGGCTATGACGCCGGGCAGTGCGGCCGCCATGCCGGCGCCGGCGATGATGACGCGTATGCCGCGGCTGGCCGCGTTGCGGGCATAGTCGCTCACCTCTTGCGGCGTGCGGTGGGCCGAGAGGGCGTTTACTTCGAAGGGGATCTCCATCTCTTCGAGGAATTGGCAGGCTTTCTCCATGACCGGCAGGTCGCTGGTGCTGCCCATGATGATGCTTACTTTGGGGTTCATGGCAGTTGTTTTCCTCAAAAACGCCATGGCCGTCATATTATTGTGTGCCGGTGCAAAAACATATTCCTGCCGCTTCACTGTACTTCTTATGTATTTCTTATGTATTTCTTATGTTTTAAACATAAATACAACATAAGAAATACATAAGAACGATATAAGAACGACCGGACCGGAAGGCTATAGGAAGGGTAGGTGAGAGGGTGTGGACGCGGCGGCAGCAAATGGCGGGGCGACACAATAAATGGGTGCAGTGTGCGTTATGTGAACAAAGACTTAACACAAAAAGTACGATGAGAATTGATACCAAGAAGCGTTTACGCGAGGTGGCTGGCGAGCACATAGTGATAGGCCAGGCCGAGGGTACTGCCGACATGACGAAGGTGGTAGGGCTGAACGAGAGCGCCGTGCTGCTGTACAAGCGTCTGGAAGGCCGCGACTTCGTGCTGGCCGACGTGGTGCAGGTGCTGTGCGACGAGTACGATGTAGACCCCGCCACGGCGCGGCACGATGCCGAGGCGTGGGTGGCCGCCATGCGCGAACAGGGATTGCTGCTATGAGGGTCAACCTCGCGATAGGAGGCCTTGGCATGCGCCTCGAAGGGGGTGCCGACGTGGCGTTGGCCATGGGTCTGCCGGGCATGGGTCTGTTTGCGGCACGCGACGTGGAGCCAGCCATCGAGGTGAGGCTCGATGCCGACGTGGCGCGGCCCGAGTGCCGGTGGCTGCACCGCTTCGAATTCGGCGACGGCGACCGCGTGTGCCGCTTCGGCCGCACGGCCGAGGGTGGCTACTGCTATACGTTCGACGACAAGGCCTGGCTGCTGTGCACGCCGCACGAGGCCGAGGCCCGGTTCGCCCTTACGCGCGTGGCCGATGCAGGGGTGTTGCGTTTCGCCCTGTGGATAGCCTACGGCATGGGCGCCTTGCGGCACGGACGGGTGCCGGTGCACACGTCGACGGTGGTCTGCGACGGCCGCGCCGTGCTCTGCCTGGGCGAGAGTGGTACGGGCAAGAGTACGCATACACGGCTGTGGCTCAATCATATCGAGGGTAGTAGCCTGCTCAACGACGACAGTCCCATAGTGAGTGCCGACGGCACGGTCTACGGCTCGCCGTGGAGCGGCAAGACCGACTGCTACCGGCAGGAGCACTTCCCGATAGCGGCCCTGCTGCGCCTGGAACAACGGCCCGAGAACCGTATACGCCGCTTGGGCACCATCGAGGCATTCACCGCCCTGCAGCCCTCGTGTCCGCCCTGCCTGCAGCGCGACGACACGCTGCTCGACGGGCTAGTCGACTTTGTGGGCCACGTCATAGGGCGGGTGCCCGCCTACCGCCTGGGCTGCCGGCCCGACAGCGAGGCTGCACACCTGAGCCACGACACAATCTACGGGCTATGCAGGTAGCCAACGAGATATACTTTGCCTTGGCCGAAGAGCAGTTTGCCGCCGGCCAGCGGGTGCGGCTCACCCTCATGGGCACCAGCATGGTACCCACGCTGCGGCCGGGCGACACCCTCACGCTGGCTCCCGTTGCGGCCGCCCCCGTCGTGGGCGACGTGGTGCTCTTCCGCCACGCCGGAGGCCATCTGTTGCACCGCGTGGTGGCCGTCGACGGCGACAGCTATACCATGCAGGGCGACAACTGCTACACCACCGAGAGTTGCCGACGCGGCGACATCGTGGGACTGCTGGTCGAGGCCGGCGGCCTGCCGACCGACGGCGAGCTGTGGCGGCGGCGCAGCCGCCGCTCGCTGGTGCGCAAACGGGTCAAGAACTTTGCCATCAGATGGTTGGGACGGCAGGGGCGCCGGCAGCTGCGGCCGTGGTACTTTGCCGCCCTGGCCTTCCTCATGTGGGCCCCTTTGAACGGACTCGGCCTGCCGCTCGACAACTACGTGTTCGGCCTGCGTGCCGACCACCTGATACATGCAGCGCTTTATCTGCCCTGTGCCCTGCTGCTGGTCGACCTGTTCCGGGGCAGTGGTTCATTGCGGCGGGCCTGCCTGGCAGCCTTGCCGACGGCCATAGCCGTAGGCCTGCTGACCGAGGGGGTGCAGTGGCTGCTGCCGTGGCGCGGCTTCGACATAAACGATTTGGTGGCCAATGCCATGGGCATCACGCTGGGATGGGTGGCCGTGGCGATGGCGGTGCGTCGCCGGTAGCGTCGCTATTGGCGTCCGGCCAGCAGTCCGCAGGCGGCGTCAATGTCCTGTCCGCGCGAGGCACGCAGGGTGCATGTCAGGCCGTGGCGGTTCAGGTAATCCTGGAATGATTTTATGGTCGAGGGGGTCGAGGTGCTGTAGGGTGCCTCGGGCGACTCGTGGAAACGTATCAGGTTGACGCGGCAGTCGAGGCCACGCAGTGCGTCGACCAGGCGGGCGGCGTGGGCCTGGTCGTCGTTCAGGCCGCGAAACATGGTGTACTCGAACGAAAGGCGTCGCTGGCCGCTCCAGTCATAGCGTCGCAGCAGGGCCAGCACGTCGGCCAGGGGGTAGGCCCGTTCGACGGGCATCATCTGCAGTCGCTCGGCCGCCAGGGGGGTGTGCAGGCTGATGGCCAGATGGCACTGGCTCTCGTCGAGGAAACGTTTCAGGCCCGGTACGATACCTACGGAGGAGACGGTGATGCGCTTGGGACTCCAGCCGAGGCCCCAGTCGGAGGTGAGCACGCTGGTGGCGGCGAGCACGGCGTCGAGGTTGTCCATTGGCTCGCCCATGCCCATGAAGACCACGTTGGTCAGCTGCTCGAACTCGGGTATGGAGAAGAGCTGGTTCAGAATGTCGCCGGCCGAGAGGTTGCCGTGGAAACCCTGTTGCCCGGTGACGCAGAAGCGACAGCCCATCTTGCAGCCCACTTGGCAGCTGACGCAGAGGGTGGCGCGGTCGTCGTCAGGTATGTAGACAGTCTCGACATGGGCAGGAGCGGCAGGGGTTTCCACGCCGAAGAGGTACTTCTTGGTGCCGTCGCGCGAGACCTGGCAGCGCACGGGATAGCTGCGCCCGATGCGGGCCACGCTGTTCAGTCGCTCGCGGTTGGCCAGCGAGAGGTTGGTCATGGCGTCGATGCTGTCGACGCGCTTGCGGTAGAGCCAGTCACAGAGTTGCTTGGCAGTGAAACGGGGAAACCCGAGGTCGGCGCACAGTTGCTGCAGCTGCTCGAGGGTTTTTCCCAGTAAGTCTATCTTCTCTTCTTTCACCTTTACCCTTTCACCTTAGAAGTCCCAGTCGAAGCCCTCGTTCTCTATCTCCTGCTGGAAGTTGGAGCAGTCCATGTCGATGGGCTCGGACGGCCGGTCGAAGTCGCCGCGATAGAAGTTGAGCCGCTGGTCCTTGTATATCTTCTCCATGTAGAGGCCGAAGATGGGCAGAGCCATGGCGGCGCCTTGTCCGTAGGTCATGTTGCGGAAGTGGATGGAGCGCAGCTCGCCGCCGGTCCACACGGCGGTGGCCAGGCGTGGGGTGATGCCGACAAACCAGCAGTCGGAGTTGTTCTGCGTGGTGCCGGTCTTGCCTGCTATGGCGGTGGAGTAGTTGTTCAGGTGGTACTTGTAGTTGAGGCGCACGCCGGTGCCGCTCTGCACCACGCCCTTCATCAGCTCGATCATCATGTAGGCGGTTTGCTCGTCGAGGGCCTCGCTACGTTGCGGGGTGAAGCGTTCGAGCACCATACCCTTGCTGTCCTCGATGCGGGTGACGAAGATGGGTTCGACATACTCGCCCTTGTTGGCGAAGGTGGCCATGGCGCCGGCCATCTCGTAGACCGTGATCTCGGGGGTGCCGACAGCGATGGCTGGCACGGCGTCGATGGGGCTGCGCACGCCCATCTTGCGGGCTATGTTGATGACTTGGTCGGGCGAGCCCTGCTTCATGAGGTAGGCCGACACCCAGTTGACCGAGTGGGCCAGAGCCCACTTGAGGGTTACCATCTCGTCCTCGCGTTCGTGGGTGCTGTTCTTGGGGCACCAGTCAGGGGCATTCCACACCTCGAAGCACACCTGCGAGTTTGGCACCTCGGTGCAGGGGAACATGCCGAGGTCCTGCAGAGCCATGGTGTAGACAAAAGGCTTGAAGGTGGAGCCCACCTGGCGGTGCGACTGTACGTTGTCGTACTTGAAGTAGCGGTAGTTTATGCCGCCCACGTAGGCTTTCACGTAGCCTGTGCCGGGTTCGACCGACATGAGGCCGGCGTTGAGGAAGCGCTTGTAGTAGATGAGCGAATCCCAGGGCGACATGACGGTGTCGATATTGCCCTTCCAGGAGAAGACACGCATGGGCACCTTCTCGTGGAAGATGGCGCGTATCTCTTTCTGGCTCTTGCCGTCGGCCTTCAGGTTGCGGTAGCGGTCGCTGTTCTTCATGGCCTGGGTGAGGAATTTGTCTTGTTGCTCAGGTGTGATGTCGCAGAAGGGGTTGCCCTTGCGGGCTTTCAGCTCGCGGTCGAAGGCGGGTTGTATCTCTTTGCTGAAGTGTTCGCGCACGGCCTGCTCGGCGTAGCGCTGCATGCGCGAGTCTATGGTGGTGTAGATGCGCAGGCCGTCGCGGTGCACGTCGTAGTGCTCGCCGTTGGGTTTGCGGTGGTGGCTGCACCAGTCTTTCATGTAGGTGCGCAGGTATTCGCGCAGGTAGGTTGCCAGACCGTCGTTGTGGCTTTGGGGAGTGTAGTGGCTCATGTCGACGGGTTTCTCCTTGTACATCTCGAAGTCCTCCTCGCTCAGGTAGCCGTAGCGTTTCATCTGTGAGAGCACGGTGTTGCGGCGGTTTTTGGAAGCCTCGGGGTGCAGTATGGGACTGTAGGTGGTCGGGGCTTTGAGCAGACCCACCATCAGAGCCGCCTCGTCGACGTCGAGTTCGGCAGGTGTTTTGTCGAAGAAGGTCTTGGATGCCGTCTTTACACCGAAAGCGTTGCTGCCGAAGTCGACGGTGTTGAAGTACATGGCCAGGATTTCCTGCTTTGAGTAGTTGTGCTCCAGCTTCACTGCCACCACCCACTCTTTGAACTTGACGAACACCACGCCCAGCTTGCTGCGCTTGCCGCGGGGGAAGAGGTTCTTGGCCAGCTGCTGTGTGATGGTCGAGCCGCCGCCCGAAGAGCCGTGGCGGCCGATGACGGTCTTGAACAGCACGCGGAAAAGGCTGCGGGAGTCGATACCGCTGTGCTTGTAGAAGCGCACGTCCTCGGTGGCTACGAGGGCATTGATGAGGTTGGGCGATATCTGGTCGTAGGTGACGTTGGAGCGGTTCTCCAGACCGATGAAGCCCAGCACTTCGCCGTCGTCGCTCAGCACTTCGGAGGCTTGCAGGCTGCGTGGGTTCTCAAGCTCTTCGAACGAGGGCATGAAGCCCAGCCAACCGATACTGAGAAGGAAGAAGAAGAGGAAGATGAATATCCATAGTCCTCCAAATATCCACCAGAGGGTCTTTATGTATTTCGGTCTTTCTTTTTTCTTGGTAGCCATAAGTTTCAGGAGCTAATTCTTATTGCTGTATTCTATGCGTAGCCCGATGTCTTTCACACCGTTCACGGCGCTGTCGCGCATGCCGTTGGAAATAGAAAAGCGGTAGGTGCCAAGCATGGGGAAGCGCATGCTGCCTTGACGTATGCGGTAGCGCGAGTCAACATAGCGTCCCGCGCGTTTGCCATACCACTGCCCCATGTCGTCGGCCAGTGGGCACTCGAGGGTGTCGCGGGCTATGCTGCCGTCCGGGAACGTGGTGTTTATGAAAAGGAAGATGTTGGAGTAGGGGTATTGCACGTTGTTGCGCACCTCGACCAGGAAGTCGTAGAGTTGCATTGTGTCGTCGACCTCGACCTCGAAGTCGAGGCTGTCGGTCTGCAGCCAGCCGTGTTCGTCGACTGCGAGGCTCTGGTCGTAGTAGACGCCTTTGCCGCAAGCCGTCATGGCAATTGAAGCTATCAGCAATGTCAGTGTCTTTATACCTTTTCTCGTCATGGTGCTCATCCTTTCCTGTCGCGACCGTTGCCGCCGCTGCGGCGCGGTTTGTTGATGGGGCGGTTGCCGGCTGGACGCTCTTTGGGCTGCTGGTTGCTTTCTGGACGGCGGTCGTTGCGCTGTGGCCGTTCGCTGCGGTCGCGCTGCTGATGGCGCTCGCCACGGTCGTGCT
The DNA here is from genome assembly GCA_902778925.1 of uncultured Bacteroidota bacterium. GTDB lineage: Bacteria > Bacteroidota > Bacteroidia > Bacteroidales > P3 > Colimorpha. Next base: position 2,990 of record CACYZN010000039.1, on the reverse strand, counting down.
GTTGGGGGCGGCGTTGTTCGCCGCCGCGGTTGTTGCCGCCGCGGTGTTCGGGTTCGTCGCCCACCACGCCGTTGCCGCCTTCGGAGAGGCGTTGTATCTCGCGCTCCACTTCTTCGCCGGTGCTTTCTTGTGCCAGGGCCGAAGTCGACATGAGTTCCACCTGATAGTCTTCCAGTTTCTCGGGGTACTGCTGCTGGCGGTTCATCTCGATTATGGCTTTCACGTCTTCAGCCTTGACGGCAATGAGTTCGTTCTCGCCCTCGTAGGCGTACCACATCACGCCGCGGAAGACGTCGGTTTTCTTGTATAGGGCCAGTCCTTTCTGGAACCTTATGGCTTGTCCGGCTGGCGGGAACTTCTTGAGGGCGTCAGCGTAGACCTCGTACTCGAAGTTGAGGCAGCACTTCAGCTTGCCGCACTGGCCGGCCAGCTTTTGCGGGTTGGGCATGATTTGCTGTGTCTTGGCGGCACCCGTGGTGACGCTCTTGAAGGTGGTGAGCCAGGTGCTGCAGCACAGTTCGCGGCCGCAGGTGCCGAGGCCACCCACTTTGCCAGCCTCTTGGCGCACGCCGATTTGCTTCATCTCGATGCGCACATGGAATTCGTCGGCCAATATCTTTATGAGTTCGCGGAAGTCTACGCGTTCGTCGGCGGTGTAGTAGAATATGGCCTTCGAGTGGTCGCCTTGAAACTCCACGTCGTTCATCTTCATCTCGAGCCCGAGGTCGGCCACGATGCGGCGTGTGCGTATCAGTGCGTCGTGCTCTTCGCGCATCGAGGAATCCCAGCGCTCGATGTCGGCGTCTTTGGCACGACGGAAGAGTTTCTTGATGTTCTCCGAGTCGGGGCTGATGCGGTGTTTGCGCATCTGCAGACGGCACAGCTCGCCGGTGAGGCACACAATGCCCACGTCGTGCCCGGGTTGACCCTCGACGGCCACCACGTCGCCTTCCGTAACATCCAGTCCGTCGGGCAGGCGGTAGAAGTCCTTGTGGTTGTTCTTGAAGCGCACCTCCACGCAGTCGAACGGCCGCATGGTGGGTTGGCGGATGCCCGACATCCAGTTGGTGCTTGTTACCTTGGAACAACTCTGACGTTCGCACTGGCCCACGGGCACGTAGCTCTTGGGGCAGCGACGGCAGCCACGGCTCAGGTATACCGGTTCCTCATATTTGGGCCACGGTATCTCTGGGTCGGGGTCCAGATAAGGGTCGAGTGCGCTTTCCTCACTGCGGTATTCCTCCACCTCGGGGTTTTCTTGTTCCACGGGCGCCTTGCGCTCGGCGCGTGCTTTGCGTCGCTCGCGCATGAATGCCTCTATATCTTCGGCGCTGGCCACCTCTTCCACGTCGTCGGGTATCGGCGTCGCGGCTTTATTCTCCAGCTCTTTATCTTTGTTTTCTTCCATCTTTTCTCGTTGGGGTTATAATCTATCTTTTCTTGAGCGCCTTGCTCATGTTGAACGAGAGTTGCATGAGCGCTATTTTGGCGTTGGCGTTGCGCTCGATGGCCATAAGTGCCTCTCCGAGCGCATTGTTTATCAGTTCTATGTTGTTGGCCGTAACCATTTGCGGGAACATGGCGTCGAACTTCTGGTCGCCCGACCCTAGGTCGACCGGCAGGCCTGCCGCCGAATGCAGGAAGCACTGGCGCATGGTTTCCAGAGTGTAGCCCAGCAATTGCTTCTGCTGTTCGCGCCCGAGGGAGGCCATCTTGTCGACTTGTGCCGCCAGCTCGTGCATGCGCAGTTTGAAGAGCATCCTCAACCATTCGACCAGCATTGGCGCATACTGCTCGCGCGCGGCCGCCCAGCGGTCGGCGCCCGACGGCAACAGCCGCACCGTCTGCACGCGGCTCTTGATGGTGGCCAGCATGCGCTCGTCGCTTTCGGCCACCAGCATCAGCACTGTCCCGGGCGACGGTTCCTCGAGGGTCTTAAGCAGCTCGTTGGCGGCCGCCGTGTTCATCTTCTCGGCCATCCAGATGAGGGTCATCTTCCATCCGCCCTCGTAACTCTTCAGTCCGAGGTCGGCCACGATGTGGGCGGCGTCGAGCTCGCGTATCACCCCCTGCTTGTTCTCCACCCCTAGCCAGGCGTACCATTCGTCGACGGTGCCTAGCCCGTGTCGGTCGGCCACAAAGTCGCGGAACTCGCTCACGAAGTCTCCGCTCCAGTAGCTGCCCGAGCTCACCCGTGGCGTCGAGGCGTTGGGGAAAAACAGATGCAGGTCGGGATGCATCAGCGATGCCATCTTCTTGCACTGCGGGCACTCGCCGCACGAGTCGGCCCTCAGCCCCTGTCCGTCGGCCGCAGGCTCGTGGTGCACGCGGTGCTCGCAGCAGAGGTATTGCAGGTAGGCCAACGCCAGCTGCAGACTGCCGTCGGCCGTGGCACCAAGCACCATTTGGGCATGGCTCACACGTCCGTTGTCTACCGCCTCGGTCAGCCGGTTTATCACATCTTGTTGTCCTACAATATCTTTAAACTGCATCGCTTCGTGGTTTAAACTTGCAAATATACAACCTTTTTATAAATAGCACAAAAAAAAGTTCCACTTCGACTGGTGCACCAAATACGGTTGTTGCCCTCAGCGAGTGTCGACCATTGATGCTGCGGTCCTGTAGGAATCCGGTCCGTATTCGCTCCGTGTCTGGTCCGTATCCGGTCCGTATATGATCCGACTATTTACGGTCGAAAGACGGACCGCAGACGGAGTGATAGGGCAGGAGAGTGGGTGGAAGAGAGTGACAAAAAGGCTTATGAAGCCTGGTGGCAGTCTCGTCGCAACTATTGCATGGCGAGGCGCTTGGCGGTAGCGCCGGCTGTGGTCTGCACCGATACTATGTAGGAGCCGGCAGGTAGGCCTTCGAGGCTGAGGCGGTGCTCGTGGCCGCTGGTGGGTTCGCTGTAGACCAATATGCCGCGCGAGTTGTACATCTCGATGCGGGTCATGTAGTGCTGCGAGGTTACCAGCACCTCGCCCGAGGCG
>CACYZN010000038.1 GCA_902778925.1 uncultured Bacteroidota bacterium | reverse complement strand
TGCGCTGGTAAGGTGGAAGGTGCGGTAGGCGTAGGCGTCGTTGTGGTCGAGCAGGCTGCAGCCGAGGCTGACGCCGCCGTCGGCCGAGATATAGAGCGAGTTGCTGCTGTTGTCGCCGGTGGCGTTGCCTATGTACCAGGCGCTGGTGTCGTTGAGAGTCTGCCATGCCACGTCGTCTTCGGCCTCGAAGCCGGTGCTGTAGGGTACCTCGGCCGGAGCTATGGGTGTGCGGAAGGTGAGGGTGCGTGCCTGGCTGAGGGCGTTGTCCTCGCATACGGCTTGCAGGCTGACGGTATAAATGGAGTCGGGTTGGAGGCTGTTGATGGTAATGGACAGGTCGGAGGTGTTGTAGGTGCTGTCGCCCACGGTTACGTTATAGCTCAACGCTGTGGGCGAAGCTGTCCAGGCGAGGCTTACCTCAGTGGTGTCGATGGAGACGAGAGTCAGGTTGTTGGCAGGCTGACAGGAATTCTCCGAGTAGGTGAAGGTTGTCTTGGGCAGAAAGGAATAGGTCTCCTGTGGTGTGCCTTCGAAATACATGTCGGCTGCCGATATGTCGCCCATGGAGGCATCGTTGACGCCCAGCCAGGTGACGGTAGAGGTGTTATATACCCAGGTATAGTAGTTCAAGTCTACCACGAGATTGCCGCCATTGTAGGCATATGGGGTGGTGAATGTAATGGTCAGTAGCGATCCTTCAATTGCCACATCGCCGTCATAGACGACGGCACTATTGGTCATGGGAAGCCATTGGCCGTTCATTGCGCTGGATGTGGTCTGTCCGAGAGTGACAGCGACATTGCCGATATCGCTGACGCCTTGGTTGACATAGAAGGTGAAACCTGTGATTTCGTAGCCCTCCATGCCACTTAGCATCGACTCGTTGTAGACTATCTGCGAATGTTGCGTCATGGAACCCCAGTAACAATAGTAGGGAACTCGGTAGTTGATGTCCGTTCCGTCGCCTACAGTCAGCGTCTCTTGTGCATTCAGGCCTAAAGAGCACATGGCCATAGCTGTCAAAAGAAGAAGTGTAAACCTTTTCATTTGATATGATGTTTTAATGGATTCTATGTATTTATGCCAAGCAACTAATCGTCGCCTTTCTCTATTTTCTTTTTGAAGTGTATCTCGACGCTTTTAAGGCCCCAGTTGATGAGCAGGATGACTCCTACGGCGATGAAGGCTTCTCGCCAGAGGCCGTAGCCGCAGAGGCACCCTACGGCGGCGGAGCACCAGATGGTGGCGGCCGACGAGAGACCGTGGATTGTTACGCCGTTCTTCATGATTACGCCCGCTCCGAGGAAGCCGATGCCGGTAACAACCTGGCTCAGCACACGCAGGTTGTCGTTGTTCACTGGGCCTCCATTGGCCATGGCGTTCATGATGACGCTCTCGCTTATAAGAATGAAAATGCAGGCTCCCACGGCCACCAGCGAGTTGGTGGTGAGGCCTGCCTGGTGCTGGCGCAGCTCCCGTTGGGTACCTATCACGATACCGGCAATGAGGGCTGTGGCCAGCCGGAAGATGAAAATACTCAGTGGCATTACTCTTTCCCTGATAATATGACTACAATCTCGCCCTTGACCTCTTTCTGCTTGAAGTGGGTCAGTACATCTTCTACAGTGCCACGGGCGGTCTCGGCATGTAGCTTGCTTATTTCACGGCTTACGCTGACCCGTCTCTCGCTACCAACGACCTCGGATAGCTCTTCCAGCAGCTTTACCAGTCTGTAAGGACTTTCGTAGATGATCATGGTGCGCTGTTCATCGGCCAATTCGCGCAAGGCGGTCTGGCGACCTTTCTTGTGTGGCAGGAAGCCTAGGAAAACGAAACGGTCGCAGGGCAGGCCGCTGTCTATGAGGGCTGGCACAAATGCAGTGGCTCCCGGCAGGCATTCCACTTCGATACCGGCCTTCACGGCTTCGCGCACCAGCAGAAAGCCTGGGTCGCTGATACCGGGGGTGCCGGCATCGGTTACTACGGCAATGGTGGTCCCGGCCAGCAGTCGTTCTACCAACCCCGCTACAGTCTGGTGCTCGTTGAAGATGTGGTAGCTCTGCAGAGGGGTGGTGATGCCGTAGTGTTGCATCAGAACGCGCGAGGTCCGCGTGTCTTCAGCCAAGATAAGGTCGACAGACTTGAGAACCTCGACGCCACGGTATGTCATGTCGCCGAGGTTCCCAACGGGTGTCGGTACCAAGTATAATTTTGAACTGTGAATTATGAATTGTGAATTTGGCTGGTCCATTTTCGGCTTTCAAAATTCAACCTTCAAAATTGAAGACTACTCCTCCTCGAAGTCGTCGGGGATCTCCATGTCGTGGTAAACGTTGGTGACGTCTTCGTCCTCCTCGAGGATGCCGATAATCTTCATGACCTTGCGGATGGTTTCGGTGTCGACCTGGCGCAGGGTGTTGGGTATGCGCTGCAGTTCGGCGCTCTCGCACTCGATGCCCTTCTGCTCGAGCATCTTCACCATGTTGCCGAAGTCCTCGTAGGCAGTGTAGAGGGTCAGGTACTCGTCGTCGACCTCCATCTCTTCCAGGCCGCCGTCGATGAGTTCCATCTCGAGTTCCTCGACGTCCATCTCGGGCTTGCGGGGCACCACGAAGACGCCCTTGCGGGTGAAGAGGAAAGCAAGGCTACCGTTGGTCTCGAGCGTGCCGCCGTTCTTGTTCATGATGCTCTTCACGTTGGCGACGGTGCGGTTGTTGTTGTCCGAGAGGGCTTCGATGAAGAGGGCGATGCCGTGGTTGACGTGGCAGTCCTTGGGCATGTTGCAGCCACGGGCGTTCTGGATGAGCAGACGCAGGCGGGGGTTGCTGTCGGGGTCGGCACCACCTTCGCGCACGGCGATGGTGACTTGTTTCAGAATGTTGCTCCACTGTTTCGAGCGCTTGGCATCGGCTGCACCTTTGGCTCTCTTGATTTTAGACCATTTGTTGTGTCCTGACATAATGATAATGTTTTATTGTGTTATTGTTTTATTGTATTTGGTGTTCTCCATTGCAGGTATGTGATGGGCTTGCCCTCGGCGAGGAACATGCGCTCGTAGAAGGTCTGGGTGAGGCGGGCTTCGGCGAAGATGGCGCCGCCGACCGAGTCGGTGGGCACACTGTAGAGGTCGTTGGTGCTGGCGAGCACTTCCACGTCGCGGGCGGGAAGCACCTCGTTCAGTGTGTAGTCGTACAGCTCCTGGCTGTCGGTCTTGAGGTGCAGGGTGCTTTGGGGTGCGAGGAAGCGGGAGTAGGTGTCGAGGAAGCGCGGAGCGGTGAGCCGCTTGTTTGGCTTCTTGGGCTGCGGGTCGCAGAAGGTGATCCATATCTCGCTTACTTCGCCCTCGGCAAAGAAGCGGTCTATCATCTCGATGCGTGTCCGTATGAAAGCCACGTTGGCCAGAGGCTCCTCGACGGCTGTCTTGGCGCCACGCCAAAGGCGTGCCCCCTTGATGTCGACGCCAATGTAGTTGCGGTCGGGGTGTATGCGTGCCAGCGCCAGCGTGTAGTCGCCCTTGCCGCACCCCAGTTCCAGCGTGATGGGGTTGCTGCTGCCGAAGTGCCCGGCCCAGTGGCCACGCAGGGCAAAGCCCTCGTGTTCCAGCTGTTCGTAGCCCACCTGGAAGAGGTTGGGGAACGTCAGGTTCTCGGCAAATCGCTGCAGCTTGTGGTGTCCCATTCGATGTCTTCCGTCTACTGAATTACCATTTCTTGATGACCACGTCGCCGTCGTACCAGCTCTTGACGTGTTTCAGCAGTGCGTCGGCGGCCGTCTGGCTGTTGGCGCTACCCATGCTTACGTAGTAGAGGTCGTTGAACTCGATGATATAGGCGTCGCAGCCCAGCGAGTGCAGGCGGCCCGACATGCGGGCGGCGGTTGCCTTGTCGAGGTAGAAGCCGGCTATCAGGTCGAAGCCCTGCTTGCTGCCTTTCTCCACGAACACGTTGGCGGGTTGCTCGTCGGTGCTCTTCTTGGCGATGGCGTTGCGCTCGGCCTGCTTCACCTCTTGCACAGCGGCGGCGGTGCGGGGGGCGCCGGCGTCGGGCTCGAGGCCGAGTTCGGCGACGATGGCCTCAAGCAGTGCGTCGAGGCGGCCGTCCATCAGTTCGCGCTGCACGGCGATGCGGGCGTGCTTGCCGTTCACCTCTTTCAGGAAAGGCTGGTTGTAGTGGTAGATATAGTCGTTGTACGGTATGAGGCGCTGCACGGCGAAGCGGGTGCCAAGCAGTTGCTCGATGCGGTTGGCGCTGTACTGTCGCACACGGTCCATCATGGGTACCCGGGCGCTGCGGTAGTTGTGGTCGGCAAGGTACTGGTCGATGTATTCCACCATGAACTGGTTCACCAGCTCGCTGTGGCGACGCATGTCGCGCTGGCTGTATTCTATCATGTCGCAGTTGTAGGTGAGACTGTTGACGGCACCGACACCCTCGAGGTGTTTGACGGGCTCGACTGTCTCGGCCACAGCCGGTTCGGCCTGGCGCATCTGGGTGAAGTAGTAGTAGGCGCCGGCGCCGAGGGCGAGCAGCAACAGGAGCAGCAGGAGCCAGAGCCACCAGCGGCTTTTCTTCTTCTTCTCCTCGGTCTCGGGTTCGGGTTTGGCCGAAGGCACGGCGGCTGTAGCCTCTACCTTGTCGAGTTGTGCCAGTCGAGCCTCTTCTTCGCGCAGGCGTGCTTTCTCGGCGGCCTCTGCCTCGGCGGCTTTGCGTGCTGCCTCTGCCTCGGCGGCCTTGCGTGCGGCCTCGGCCTCGGCGGCCTTGCGTGCTGCCTCTGCTTCGGCGGCCTTGCGTGCGGCCTCTGCCTCGGCGGCCTTGTGGGCAGCCTCTTCTTCTGCGGCTTTGCGGGCAGTCTCTTCTTCGGCAGCCTTGCGAGCGGCCTCTGCCTCGGCAGCTTTTCGTGTGGCTTCTGCCTCGGCGGCCTTGCGGGCTGCCTCGGCTTCGGCGGCTTTGCGGGCGGCCTCGGCTTTGGCCTCGGCCTGGTGGTCGGCTTCGGCCTCGAAGCGGGCGAAGGGGTCTTCCTCGCCTTCGTGCGAGTAGGTGTGGACGTCCTCGATGGGAGCCTCGCCGTGGTTGTCGGCCTGTATCACCACACCCTTTGTGGCCTCGAAGCCGTAGCCGTCGGCGGCGTTGTGGGTGAGGGTGCCGAGGCGGCCAAAGGTGTGGCTGCCAGTACGCTGCATCTTATCGGACAGTGCATCGACATAGTTGCGCCACATCTGGCGTGCCACCTCGGTGCCCACGCATTCGCGCTCGGCGATCACGCCTACCATGGTGTCGTCGCCGGTGCAATGCTGGTCGAAGACCACGGTGCGGCCGGCCGGATAGAAGATGTGGGTGGCCGGGTCGTGGTAGGCGTTGCGCATTTGGCTGCCAAGGGTGCCGATGCCATCTATTTCAATGCTTTTGCCCTGCTCAAGCAGTTCGACGATAAGATCGGTTATGCTCATAGTATGATGCTTTCTGTTTTATGTTTGCTATTGTTGGGTCTTGTTTCTTTTCTTTTGTTGCATCGCGGCCAGCTGGCCTTCGGCGGCGGCCAGGTCGGCGGGGGTGTCGATGCCGATGTTGGCATGGGCCGTGGTGCACACCTTGATGCGGTGGCCGTTCTCGAGCCAGCGCAGCTGTTCCAGCCGCTCGCAGTCCTCGAGGGTGCCGGGTTCAAGACGGCAGAGCTCGGCGAGCACATGGCTGCGGAAGGCGTAGAGGCCTACGTGCTTGTAGTATTGTGCTCCGGCAAGCCACTGGTCGACAGGCACATCGCGATGGTAGGGGATGGGCTGCCGACTGAAGTAGAGTGCGTTGCCGCTGCGGTCGCACACCACCTTCACATTGTTGGGCGACAGCAGTTCGTCGGTATCGACTATTGGCGTGCGGAGGGTGGCTATGTCGGTCCGGCTGTCGGCAAAGGTGTCGATAAGGGTCTGTATCTGTGTTGGTTCGACGAACGGTTCGTCGCCCTGCACGTTGACCACCACGTCGTATTCCTCGCCCGAGGCGGCCAGCCGCTCCACCACCTCGCCGCAGCGGTCGGTGCCGCTGTGGTGGCGGTCCGAGGTCATCATGGCGGCGCCCTCGCCGGCTATGTTTTCTATATGGTCGCAGATGCGCTCGTCGTCGGTAGCCACGACCACGCGGTCCACGCCAAGAGTCTGGCCTACAGCCTCCCACACGCGCTCGATGATGGTGCGTCCTCCGAGCAGGGCCAGGGGCTTGCCGGGGAAGCGGGTCGAGGCGTAGCGGGCGGGTATTATGACCAGGGTCTTCATGCTCTGAACAGACTGTTGAATTCGGCGTCTATGCGGTTGATTATCACGCCCAAGTCCTCGCGGTTCTCCACAAAGTCGAGCTCGTCGATGTCGACTATGAGCATCTTGTCCTCGTAGTTCTCGGCCCAGGTCTCATAGCGGTTGTTGAGGTTGGCAAGGTAGTCGAGGCGGATGCTGCTTTCCAGCTGGCGCCCACGCTTTTGTATGTGCTTGATGAGGGTGGGCACCTCGCCGCGCAGGTAGATGGTGAGGTCGGGTTTGGGCAGCAGCGAGTAGGTCATCTCGAACAGCTTGGTGTAGGTGGCCAGGTCGCGCGAGGTCATCAGCCCCATGCTCTGCAGGTTGGGGGCGAAGATATATACGTCGTCGGACAGCGAGCGGTCGCGCACGAAGCTCTCGCCGCTGTCGCGCAGGTCGGCCAGCTGTTTTATGTTGGAACACAGCGAGTGAACCATCATGTTGAACGACCAGCGGCGCATGTCCTCGTAGAAACTGCTGAGGTAGGGGTTCTCTTCCGTGGGACCGTAGACGGCGCGATAGCCGTAGTGCTTTGCCAACAGCCTTGTGAGTTCGGTTTTTCCGGCTCCGATATTGCCCGAGATTGCTATCTGCATAACGTTTTTTCTATGCCACAGCAACACCTTTATGTCTGAGGGTGAGTGCCATGGCAGGTTTTTGTCTATGTCTTCAAAAACGCAAATATACACACTTTTTTCAAATTAATACAATAAAAATGCATCTTGGCCACTTTTTTCTTCCCGCCGTGCCTCCGTCGTCGCCCCTCTTCCTCCCCCTTTATGTCGTTCTTATGTATTTCTTATGTTGTATTTATGTTTAAAACATAAGAAATACATAAGAAATACATAAGAAGTACATAAGAAGTACCGGAGGGGATGGGGAGAGGAAGGGGAGGGGAGCCATAGAATCAAGCACTTACGTGCGATTTGTGTCAAAAAACGACAAATGGTTGATTCTATGACGTTTGTGCGATTTGGGCGAATATTTTATATTTTGTTCTTGTGTAATTGCGCAGAAATGGGTATCTTTGCAGTTTCAATCACCCCCGACAGTGGGGGTGGAAACTTGAGTATTAACCATAGAACCATGCGGTTATGATGAAGATTGACAATCTCGACGAACTGATTAGAATGGCCCTGCGCGAGGATATAGGCGATGGCGACCACTCGACGCTGGCATGCATTCCGGCCGATGCCGTCGGCCAGGCCAAGATGGTGGCCAAGCAGGCCGGTGTGCTCTGCGGCACCGAAGTGGGACAACGAGTGTTCCAGATGGTCGATAGCACCTTGAAAGTAAGCCTCTTGAAGCACGATGGCGACACCGTGGCAGTGGGCGATGTGGTGCTCACCGTCGAAGGCCACAGCGGTTCCATTCTCACGGCCGAGCGCACTGCCCTCAATTTCATGCAGCGCATGTCGGGTATCGCCACCGAGACCCACCGCATGGTGCAGATGCTCCAAGGCCTTGACACCAAGCTGCTTGACACACGCAAGACGACCCCCAACATGCGTCTGCTCGAGAAGTATGCCGTGCACTGCGGCGGCGGCACCAACCACCGCATCGGCCTCTACGACATGGTGATGCTCAAGGACAATCACATCGACTTTGCCGGCGGCATCGAGGCTGCCATCGACCGCACGCGCAACTACCTGAAAGCAAAGAATAAGGACCTGCGTATAGAGATCGAGGTGCGCTCGCTCGACGAGCTGCAGCGCGTGCTCGACCACGGCGGCGTGGACCGCATCATGCTCGACAATTTCGACACCGCCACCCTGCGCGAGGCCGTGCGGCGCATCGACCACCGCTACGAGACCGAAGCCAGCGGCGGCATCACCGACGCCACCCTCCGCAGCTATGCCGAGACGGGCGTCGACTTCATCAGCGTCGGTGCGCTGACCCACCACATCAAAAGCCTCGACCTCTCGCTCGTCAAGAAGTAAACCACTATGCCCAACCTGAAGGCCTACATACGGCTCTACACACTGCGACTCTTGCAGTTGCGCCGCCACCTGCTGTTTTGGCGGCCGGTGCGGTCGAGCCTCTACTTCCTGCAGCATTTCGCTCTGCCCGGCAACAAGGGTGTGCCGGTCTACGACGTGTTGCGCTTCTTCCTGGTGGGCATCTTCCGAGGCGAACTGACGCAGCGTGCCAAAGGCTTGGCCTACAGCTTTATGACGGCTTTGCCACCGCTCATGATCTTCTTCTTCACGCTGGTGGCCTACTTCCCCGTCGACGGGCTGCAGGACGAGCTGCTCTCGCAGCTGGGCGGCATCGTGCCGGCCAAGATTATGTCGCCCCTCACCGACACCGTCAACGACGTCATGGGCCACCGTCACACCACCCTGCTGTCCATCGGTTTTATCTCGTCTATATTGCTGGCCGCCAACGGTATGAACGGTGTGATAACCTCGCTCAACTTTGCCAACAGCTCGGTCGAGAAACGACCCTTCATGCAGCGCTTCCTGCTGTGCATCATGATGGTGTTTGTGATGTACGTGGTTATAGTGCTGGTTCTATGCTTGTTGATAGGTCACAAATACCTTCTGCAACTCATCTTCAGCCAGGGGTGGCTCACCGCCACTCGCGCCAACACGGTGATGTTCAACATCGGGCGTTGGCTCCTGCTGTCGCTTGCCACCCTCATTGCCGTGTCCTTCATCTATTATTGGGCCCCCGTCAAACGGCAGAGGGTGGGCTTTTTGTCGCCCGGCAGTGTGCTGGCGACTGCCATGTTCTTCGTGCTCAGCTGGGGCCTGGGGCTGTACCTCAACAACTTCAGCCGCTACAACCTGCTCTACGGCTCGATAGGCACCCTGCTGATGCTCATGTTCTGGATTTACTTCAACTGCATTGTGCTGCTGGTGGGCTACGAGCTGAATACCAGCATCTACAACGGCACCACGCAGCGACGCAACCGCGACAGCCGTCGCGAGATAAGGCGCAAGGTGAAGAATATTACAAACCTGACAAAATCAAACACAGACTATGATAATACAAAAGAACAGGGGTAAGGTGGTGACATCGACCGGTACCCCGCGCGAGAAGTTCAAGATGGTGGCCAAGACTATGGTCAACCTCGAAGAGGTGTTGGCCGACGAGCTGCGTCAGCTCGGGGCCGAGAACATCAATATCACCACGCGCGCCGTCGAGTTTGAGGGCGACATGCGTCTCCTCTACCGTGCCAACTACTGTTGCCGTACAGCCCTGGCCATACTGAAGCCCTTCGCCGAGTTCGAGGCTCACGACGACCAGGAGCTCTACGACCAGGTTTACCGCCTGCGCTGGGAGCAGATACTCGACTGCGACGGCACCTTCATGATCGACTCCACTACCAGCGGCGAGGTCTTCACTCACAGCTACTATGCCGCCCTCAAGACAAAGGACGCCATCGTCGACCGCTTCCGCCGCAATTTCGGCAAGCGCCCCTCTATCGATACCGAGCAGCCTGAATACAAGTTCAATCTGCACATCCGCGACACCCATGTGACACTGCTTCTCAACAGCAGCGGCGATTCGCTCCACAAGCGTGGCTACCGTCAGGGCGTGGGCGTGGCACCCATCAACGAGGTGCTCGCCGCCGGCCTCCTCAAGCTCGCCGGTTGGAACTGCACCACCAACTTCTACGATCCTATGTGCGGCTCGGGCACCCTGCTCATCGAGGCCGCCATGATGGCCAACGCCGTACCCGCGCAGTACTACCGCGGCAACCGCTTCGGCTTTATGCGCTGGAAGGAATTCAACCTCGGCGAGTGGAAGAGCGTCAAGGCCGAGGAAGACCGCAAGATAGGCAGCCTCGACTTCGAGGGCGAGATATGGGGTAACGACATCGACGAGAAGGTGATAGAACAGTGCGAGAAGAACCTCGAGTACACCAAGTTGCACCACGATGTGATGCTCCACATCGGCGACTTCGCCGAGCAGGACCCGCCCGAGGGCAAGACGCTCATCGTGACCAACCCGCCCTACGGCGAGCGCATCAAGGTCGAAGACCTCAACGCACTGTATACCAAGTTGGGCGACACCTTCAAGCAGCGCTATGGCAAGGACTGCGAGGTGTGGCTCATCACCAGCGACTTTGAGGCAATGAAGCACATCGGCTTGCACCCATCGAAGAAGATTGCTGTGCAGAACGGCGCCCTCGACTGCCGATTCCTCCGCTTCGAGCTTTACGACGGTTCCAAGAAGGCCAAGTACCAGTCGGATGCTGAATAGCGACGAGGTGAAGCGGCTGGCCCTGGCCGTAGGCTTCGACGCCTGCGGCATTGCACGGGCCGAAGCCCTCACCGACGAAGAGTATCCGCTGCACGAGTGGATTGCACGCGGTTGGCATGGCGACCTCGCCTATATGGAGCGTAATGCCGACAAGCGTCTGGACCCGCGCCTTCTGGTGCCGGGAGCGCGCTCGGTGATATGCTGCGTCAGCGCCTATGGCTCGCCCGACCCCGACCGCACCGACGGCGTGGCGGCCTATGCTCAGCACCGCGAGTACCACAAGGTGGTCAAGGATATGTTGTACGACCTGCGCCAACGCCTTGGCATTGAGGCTAAAGTGTGCTGCGATACCGTGCCCATCAGCGACAAGCACTGGGCCGCACGCGCCGGCTTGGGCCGTATAGGGCGGCACACCCTCCTCATCACCCCGCAGTGGGGCACCTGGGTGAACTTGGGCGAACTGGTGACTACTGAAGAATGCACAGCCTATGACAGCGCGCTGCCGGCCTCCCACCCCCAGCTCGCTACCTGCGGCACCTGCCACTGTTGCGTCGATGCCTGCCCCAATGGCGCCATCGCACACGACGGCCCTCCGATGATAGACGTGCGGCGCTGTACCGCCTACTACACCACACACCATTCGCGGCCGCTTCCGCCCGACGTCGACGCCCATGGCTACACCCTCGGCTGCGACCTCTGCCAGCTGGCCTGCCCCCACAATCGATTGAACAGATAGGAAGAAACACCTTTTTATCAACACAATAAAACATGTACAAACACAAACAACAACCCCCAAGCGCGTTCCGCTTCAAGCGCTTCTGCCGCGCCAAGTGGGCTGCCTACAGCTCGATGCACCGCGAGGTGACCATCGGCCGTGTAGCTACCCGAGTGGCCGACAGCAGCCTGCGCAAGTCGGCCGCCGCAGTGGCTTTGGGCCTCGTTATGGCTCAGGGCACGCTGATGGCTCAGTCCGACCTCGACCGCGAGACGCGCACCCTGCCCGAGGTGCAGGTGGCTGTCGCTTCCGACAGCCTGTTTGGCTCGCCCGAGCCTGTAGCAGTGCTCACTGCTGCCGATCTCAAACAATCTTCTGTCCGTACCGTAGGCGACATCCTGGCTATGCTGCCCGGCATCGACGTGCGCTCGCGCGGTGTCGGCGACGTGCAGGGTGACCTCGCCATGCGTGGTGGAACCTTCGACCAGATGGTGGTGCTGCTGGGCGGCATCAACATCACCGATGCCCAGACCGGCCACCATAACCTCGACATGCCTATCGACATAGCGATGGTGGAGCGCGTCGAGTTGCTCACCCCGGCCCAGCTGTTGGCCCGTGGCGTGGTGGCTTTCTGTGGCGCCGTGAACATCGTGGTCAACGAGCAGTACCGCGACCACTTGCTGGCCACCCTCGCGGCCGGCAGCTACGGCACCGTCGACGTTGCCCTGCTGGGAACTAAGGCTGTGGGGCACTGGGCGCTGACGGCTGCCGGCGCCTACCACCGCTCCGACGGCTACCGCCCCAACACCGACTACGGTCATGGCAGCTTGTTGCTGCAGGCCACCACCCACCGCACCGCCGACGACTGGCAGCTGCAACTGGGTGCCCAGTCGAAGGCTTTCGGTAGCGCCGGATTCTACTCCACCACCTATCCCGACCAGTACGAGGCCACGCGCACTCTCGTGGCTTCGGCCTACAACGTGCACCGCTTCGGCGACCGGCTGCGCAGTGAGACCGCCCTCTATGGTCGTCTCCATGGCGACCGCTTCGAGCTGTTCCGTACAGGATATGTCGATGCTCCAGCTTGGTACACCGGCCACAACCACCACCTCGGCACCACGGCGGGCCTGCGTTCGCGCCTGGTGGCGTCGCTCGGTTCGGGCGAGGCTTTGGTGGGCGTCGAGCTGAAGCGCGACGGCATACGCAGCAACGTGCTCGGCACTCCCGACACGACCCTCGGTGACCCTTTCGACAAGAGTGCTTCCCGGTTCAACACCAGCCTCTTTGCGGGCTATAGCCTCAGCTGTGGCCCTTGGAGCGGCGATGCCGAGGTGCTGGGTACCTACAACACCTTCTTCGGCTTCGACTATGCCGCCGCCGCCAGCGTCAAGTATCGTGTTGCGCCTTTCACCGTCCACCTGTCGTTGTCGCGCTCCTACCGCCTGCCGTCGTTCACCGACCTCTACTACCATAGTGTAACCCAGTTGTCCAATCCCGACCTTGATGCCGAGCACAGCCTTGGCGCCGAGCTGGGTACCACGCTGCGCCTGCCGCACGTCAATCTGCAGCTGTCGGCCTACTATCGCGCCGGCACCGACATCATAGACTGGGTGCGCAGTGCCGATACCGAGCTGTGGCGAGCCGTCAACCACACCGCCGTCAACGCCGCCGGCCTCGACGCCGCAGCCGTGCTCCATCTGGCACCGTTCGACCTGCGCCTGGCCTACTCCTACTGTCACATCGACAAGTCGGCGGGCGACCTGCTTTCGCAGTACGCCCTGGAGCATCTGCGCCACAAGGCTGAAGCCGACGTTGCTTTCGCCCTGACCGAACGCCTGCGCCTAAAGCTCAACGCCGCCTATCGTCTACGTCAGGGTTCTTATATAGACTCCGATGGCAGGCAGCAGCCCTACGGCGACGTGTTCCTGTTCGGCGCTGCGGCGGAATACTCGTACCGCATGTTTACCTTCAGCCTCGAGGGCTACAACCTGGGCGACACGGCCTACCGCGACCATGGCGGCGTGCCCATGCCGGGCCGTACCATCATGGCTCGGATGCGCGTCGAACTGTAGCGCACTGCATACAACCACTGCACATGCTCTGTCCCTCGTGGGCGGGGCATGTGCTGTTTTCAGTGCATTGGTGTGTTCAGAATTTCACAGTCGGCCGCGGCACACGTATGGGGAACCAGCTCCTCACAGGCTGGTCAAGACCCAGGCCGTTCATGTAGTTGTAGGTGGCCAGGCGCAAGGCAGCGCCCACAGCCTCTATATCATAGTCAAACTGCATGTTCGCCGTTCTCCGCTCTCCACTCTCCGCTCTCATCCAGTCCACCTCGTTGTTGCAGAAGGGGTAAGGCTCCATCGAGGTGCGGCGGGCACCGTAGCGCTCGGGGTGCTGTCCGCTGGGCGAATGGCAGGTCATTGCATAGCGGTGCCAGAAGGCGCTCTGCACTATGCCCTCGTCGAACATGCGGCGCACTGTCTCCAGCGCGTCGACACTTTCCTGCAGGGTCTCGCTTGGGAAGCCGTACATGAGGTAGGTGTGCACCATGATGCCGGCGTCGCGCAGGTGGCGGCAGGCCTCGACGGTCTGCTGTATGGTTACGCCCTTGTCGATGAGCTTCAGCAGGCGGTCGCTGGCCACCTCCAATCCGCCGCTGACGGCCACCATGCCGGCCTCGGCCAGCAGGTCGCACAGCTCGGCAGTGTAGGCTCGCTCGAAGCGTATGTTGCCCCAGAAGCTGACGGCCAGGCCGCGACGCAGTATCTCCTCGGCCACCTCGCGTAGCAGCTTGGGCGGCAGGGCCTCGTCGACAAAGTGGAAGCCTGTGCGGCCCGTCTGCGCCACTATGCGCTCCATGTGGTCCACCACCGTGGCGGCCTTGGGGGCGTGGTAGTTGCCTATGTAGTCGAGCGTGGTGTCGCAGAAAGCGCAGCGGTGCCAGTAGCAGCCGTGGGCCATAACCATCTTGTTCCACCGCCCTTGGCTCCACAGGCGGTGCATCGGGTTGGTCATCTCGGTCAGCGACAGGTATTTGTCCAGCGGCAGGTCGCTGAAGTCGGGACAGTACTGGTCGGCCTCTTTGCAGCCGTCGATGATTACTTCGTGGCAGAACTCGTAGATGCGCTGGTCTGACAGCTGGCGCCACTCGGTATTGGGGAAGCCGCCGCCCACCTCGACGACGGCCTGTGTATGGGCCTTCAGCCATTGGCCACAGCGCAGGGCACCGTAGAGGCAGCCGGGGAAGGGCACGGTGATGCAGACTCGGTCCAAAGAGGAGAGCGGGTAGTGGAAAGCAGATAGCTTTTCCTCCAGTATCTGCAGCATCAAGCGGTCTATGGTGGAGGGCTCCTGCTGCAGCTCCTCGTACAGCGGGTCGAACGTCGGAGCGTCGTTGCTCAGGTACTCGGCATAGCGCACCAAGTCGAAGTGCGGGTCCACCGACTCGCGTATGTAGTCGGCGATGTCCTCGATGAAGAGGGTGGCGAGGTGCATGGCCTTGTCGGTCGTGCCGCTGACGCCGAAGCTCCACTCGAGGTTGTCCTCGTCCAGCTGCTCGAACCGCTTACCCTCGGGCAGTAGCGAGCGATTTGCTATGCGCGGCCCCAGCGTGTCGTCCTGTCCGCGCAGGAAACGCTTCACCGGCTCTATCAGCCGCGCCTGTTCCTCCAAACCGATACTCTCCAGAAACTCGCGGCTCAGCACACGGTCGGCCACCTCGATGCCGAGGTCCACCTGACGTGCCTCGTGCCCCTGTGCAGTGTAGTACCCCTTAAGATAGGCTGTGGCGGGGTAGGGCGTATTGAGCTGTGTAAGCGGCGGTGTAATGAGCAGTATTTGCATGGTTTTATAACGTTCGACACCACCCTTTATTGCCCACCACCCCCGGAAATCTTCACTGATATCCTCCTTATAATAAAATGTCACACAATATTTTCAAAACAAAAGCGTTATTGTGGCACATCTTTAATCTCATAAAACATGAAAAAAACATTGAAGTTTATGGCCGCAGCGATGCTGATGCTATCGTTTGCAGCCTGCACAGAAAAACCGGAGGGTCCTACCAACGGTGACGACAGCAACCATTACAGCAGCCTCCTCATCGGCACATGGCGAGTGGACCTGATGTCCATCAACGGACAGGACATGACACCGCCCAACATGCAGCTCTCCTTCTATGAGAACGGCAGCGGTCTGATGAACGACGGCGATGTCACTGAGCACAACGACTTCACGTGGGTCATCAATGGCAACGTCATCAACGTTACGACCGACAAAAACCGGTTCTCCTTCACCATCGACACCATGACTGCCACCGAATGTGCTTTCCATGGCAGCTATATGGAGATGGATGGCAACGACATCGCTGGCGACATCCGCTTCCACATGACCAAGACCGATGGCAACAACCCCGGCGGCGGCGACCTCGACCCAGGCGACCTCGGCATCGGGACACCCGAACTTTCGTACAGCACCGAGAACTCCATCACTGTCCACGCGCACGTCACCGGCAGCGTCGACCAGTACCTTTGGCAGTTCCCCAACTACACCTGTGGCATCGCCTGGTGCCCCGCCTACGACGGCACGCCCACGATGAGCAACAACGTGATTAAAGCCAATCCCGGTTCGGACTATTTCGAAATCAGCATCGGCGGTCTCCATGCTGAAACACAATACAATATTGTGTCTTGGCTGAAGCTCACTCCCGACAGCGAGCCCATCTACAGCGAGGTGCGCACCTACTCCACCGACAACGCGTCCGGCTCGGGCGACACCAACTGGATAAACGTTATCACTGTTATGCCCGCCAACAGCACCACCCTGTCGGTCACCATCACCGCCTACTTCGACGGCGACCCAGTGGGCCTCGGCGTAGTATACAACACCACCGGCAACCCCACCCTGAACGACAACGTCTACAACGGCTTCGAGCATGTCAACATGGAGACCGGCGAGACCGATGCCACCATACAGCGCATTCAGGAAAACCCCGACGGCTCGCGCACCGTGGAGGCGCTGCTGAACAATGTCCAGCCCGGCACCACCTACTATGTACGCGGCTACATGCAGTTCTCCGACGGCACTCCCACCATCTACTCCAACGAAGAGTCCACAACCACGCCGAACGAATAACGGCGACGCCATCAATAAAGAAGGAGGCTCAATTGAGCCTCCTTCTTTTTACTCATGCATTAACACATTCACGCGTTAACGCATTCTGTTTATTTCTTCTTGCCTTTCTTGGCGGGAGCGGCTTTGCTGTCGCTGATGCCGAGCTTGGCTTTGATTGCAGGGGGTATGGCGTCCTTGTGGACGACGATGTTGATGGTCTTGTAGCGCACGAAAGCTTTGCTGCAGAAGAAGTTGCCGCCGAACTCGCCGTTGTACAGACCCCAGCTGTTCTTCACCATGTAGTACTCGTTGCCCATCTGGTCCTTGGCGGTGCCATAGATCAGCATGCCGTGGTCGTCGGTGGTCTCCCAGTTGTCGTAGGCCTGCTGGCGTTCTTCGGGGGTTACCCAGCGCTGCGGGGTGGGGTGCTTGGCGGCCTCGTCGGCAATCTCGCCGGCCTTCATGCCGCTCCACTTGGCCTGGTCGCTGCCCACGCCGGCTTTGGGGGCCTCGGTGGCAGGCAGGACGGCAAAGCCTTTGCGGCTGTAGCGGAAGCCGGTCTCGCTGACGTCGGAACCCCAGGCCACGGTGTAGCCATTGTCAATGGCATAGTCGAAGACCTCCATGAACTCGTCGAGCGGCAGGTTCCAGCTCTGGCCCCAGCGCCAGTTGTCCTGTATCTCGATGACGAACTGCTCGTAGTAGGGATGGTGTGTGAAGCTGGTGAGGCTCACATAGTCGTCGGGGTTCAGACCCAGGCTCTCGGCGAAGCTTTTCGGGGTGTACTCGCGGCCTTTGTAGTTGAACTTCTCGGGGATGGGGCCGAGGTAGGTCTCATGGACGGCGGCGATGGCCTTCTGCCACAGCGGCTGGCCGTCGGGGCTCATCTGGAGCTTTTTCAGTTTGCCTTTGGCGATGGCCTCGACCATCACGTCGGTGAGGGCGCTGAGCTCGGTGTGGTTCGAGAGGGTGTCGCCGTACATCTTGCCGGCGGGCATCACCTCGTCGGGCACCATGCCGTAGTTGCGGAGGCAGTAGATGACGTCGTTGAAGGCACCGCCCTGGCTGAAGCTCACGTCGCCGTGGGTACGGACGGCGGCAGCGGCGCGGTCGTTGTAGGTCTTCTCGACCACGTACATCTCACTCAGGTCGTACTCGCCCTTGCCCATGCGGAGCAGCTCGCTCTCGAGGAAGGCGAGACCGCTGTAGCTCCAGCAGGTACCGGCGTTGTTCTGGTTCTTGACGGAGGTGATGGGCAGCACCTTGATGGTGTCGAACTTGTAGCCCTCGTCCTCTTTTTTCTCTTCCTGTGCGAACACAGCGCTGGCGCAGATGGCAACGGCGCCAAGGAATAGGAATGCTTTCTTCATGTGTATGTTACGTTTTGTTTGTTTGTGCGGAAATGCGGTGCAAAGATACAAACTTTTTGGGAAATGGAAGGAATTATTACTCCTCCGGTGCAAACATCGGATCCCAGGCGGGGAGCATGATGGGCTTCTGGTCCATCATGGCGCGGATGTTGGCTGGTATGTACTTCTCTTCGAGGACGACACGGAACATGTACTCGTTGAACCAGTCGTTGGTCATAATGAGGTTGCCCTGCCAGCCGTAGTTGGGGCCCCAGCTGTTCTCCACCATCCACTTCACGGGCTTGCCATCCTTGTCGAGGTCGACGGCACAGAGGGTCATGGCGTGCGAGGAGCCGCTGGCGAAGGTGGCCACGCGCTGCTTCTTGTCCATGCCGAAGGTGGTGCCCATCAACGACTCGTAGTCGTAGTTGTTCATGTCCATCAGGCCGTTGTCGCGGTTGAGGAACTTGCCAACATCGGCTGTCCTTGATGGAGGCGATGCACATGGGGGCGATGTCCTCCATGGGCAGGTTGAGGTAGCGCCAGTTCTGGCCGTCGTAGACGTGGCGGTCGTACTGGATTTCATACACCTTGTAGTACTCGCGGGTGGGGTCGTTCATCACCATGTAGTACTTGCTGAAGTCGGTCTTGGCGAACTTCTCGTAGAACTCCTTGGGAGTGTAGGTGGCGGTCTCCACTATCTCGCCTTTGGCATCTTTCTGCTGCCAGGTGAACTGTGCCGGAGGCTCGCCCATGGTGAGGGCCAGCATGCGGTAGATGGTGCCGAGCATCTCGGTCTTCTTGGCTTGCAGATGTTGTGCTGCTTTGTCACCTTTCGGGAACAGTTTGTAGAGAGCTTTGGCATCTTCGCGGAGGATAAGGCCGTCCTCGCGGAGCTTGAGAGCTATGAGGTTGCTGATGCTCGAGGTGTTGTTGGTGTTGTAGGTCTCGGGCATCACGTCGGCAGGCACAAGGCCGTACTTGTCGATGAGGTTGGCCACGCCGGTGAACTGGCCACCGTCGCCGATGGGGTTCTTGAAGAGCCACTGCACCTCCTGGTCGTCGATGGGCTTTTGGTAGGTGTCGATCATGGCCTGCAGAAAGAGGTTGCTCTTCTCCAGCTGGTCGTAGAAGAAGAGGTAGGCCTGCGAGAACTGGAAGTCGGCGGGCAGGTTGTGCTTGCGGATGGCTTGGTTGCGCAGCACGTTCATCCCAGTGAACATCCAGCAGCGGCCACTCGACTTCTGGTCGGTGACGGCCTTGCTGATGACGCGGTTCGAGAAGTGCGAGTCGAACTTGGTGGCGTTCTCATAGTTCATGGCCAGCTTGGCGGGGCTTTGGTTCACCATGATGTTGCGCAGGGCCTTGTCGCTGGCGCTGCCGCCGAAGCCTTTCTTCATCTGCTGCATCATCTCGGTTGTGATGCCGCCGTTGTACTCAGATTCTGCCTGTTTCTTTTTCTGTGCCACCGCGCCACCACAGACGAGCATGGCGCCGAGGGCTAGTGCTAAATACTTCTTTGACATATTGTGTTGATGTTTATTGTTCAAGGACTGCGGCCTGCTCGTCGGCATCCCAGTAGGTCATGTGACGGTAGGGGTTGATGTCGTCTTTGTGGCGACTTGCCGCTTTCTGCTCTTCGATATAGTTCAATATCTCGTTGTAGCGTTGTTGATATAGCTGCCACACTTTACCGTCAAGGCTTTCCACACCAGCCAAATGGCACAGTATGCCGTAGGCGTGAGCTTGGCGTTGTGCGGGATAGCTCTGCCATAGGCTGTCCATGCGCTCGTGCAGCTCATGCCAGCTGCCGATAGTACCGTTTTCCACATCAGCAATAAGCGTCTCCATATCAGGCTGGGATATAAGTTGTCCACCGATATTTAGCCACTCATGGGGTGCGCCGGGGCACGTTCCTGCGGGACATTGGTTGTTGGCGAGGGTCTTCATGGCATAAAAGACGAGCATGTCTTCATAGGCTTTCAGGCCTTCGCTGGCCTTGAGGATTACCGTCTTGCGTTTGCTTTTCTCCATGCCGTCGGCGCAGACTACGTCGTTTTCGGCCTGGGCTATCCATCCACGCAGCAGTTCCATGCCGTGCAGTATTTCTTCTGCGGTGTCGGGCGCCAGGTTGTCGAACTCAATGTGTTGTGCTTTTACCACCCGCTTGTCGCGCTTGGCAAACTTGCGGCTGTTGCGGTCCATGGCGTACATGTTATACATCCACCAATAGGCTGGCATCACCTCCAGTTGGTCTTTGGCGACATTGTTGTTCACCAGGGCAAAGGGTAGGACGATGTCCAGTTCGGCAGGATAGTCGGCCTTGGCCAGCAGGCAGTAAGAGGCAAAACGCGAGGAGTGCTTGAACGAGCTGCAAAGACCTGGCCAAAAGCCACGGTTGGCTGCCAATTCGTTGTCGGCGGTGCGGCTGTTGTGGTTGCTGCCAATGGTACAGCCTGCAGCTATGTTACTCTGGCCCATCACCAAGGCAGCTATGAGGAACGAGTTGTTGTGGTGTTGCTCATGGGCTGGGAAAATGATACTGTTGCCCACCTCGCAGCGTGCCAAGGTGCTGTTGTCTCCCACCACGGTGTCGTTCAGGCGCAGACCGAATTCAAGATGCACATGCTCTCCTAGCAGGAAGCGCTCGGCGATGACGCCGTACTCGATGTTGCAGCCGTAGCCAACCACGCCGTCGCACAGCGCGATGCAGCTGTCGATACGTGTGGGATCGCTAGCCATCGAACGTACGGCAACATTGCGTAGTGTCTTGGTGTTTTTCACTACGCAGTTGTCTCCTATGTGGCCATAGTAGCCCTCGGCGCTGGCGAGTGTGTCGTAGGTGAACTGCTCCAGCTTTTGCATGAAGGCTTTTCTGCCACGGTAGCGAGCCCATAGGTAGGCATCGCCGATGGTCATGCCGCTAAAGGGCAGTATGCGCCGACCTCCGTTCTCGTTCATTGGCTCGAGCCAAGACAGGCGATGTGGATCGGCGGTGCATGTCATTTCATCGATATTGAACAGCAGCACGTTGTCGCCCACGGTATACCCACTCAGCATTCGCACGTTGTGCACGGTTGCATGGTTTCCGATAGTACAGTTGCAAAGCGTCGAGTTGTAGATGCCTTCGCGCAGGGTAAGGTCGCCATCGTAGTGTCGTTCGCTGGATAAAACACCTATGCGGACAGTTCCGTCGAGGGTGTTGCCACGCAATGTGTCGGCGCAGAAAGGTTCTTCCACGAAAACCGTGCTCCAGTCGCTGGCAAGGTTGCCTTGCAGTTTAAGTTGGGTTATCTCTTTGTCTGTCAGGTTGCGATACATTGTTGTCGCTTGTGTTTTGTCGATAATAATGTGGACTGTGTGGCCGTTTTGACGATGCAAAGATACTCAAAAATGGTGATTTGGCAAGAATTATTTCTCCATGTTTAAAATAAAGTGTACTTTTGCGCCCGAAAAAACATTAGTATCAATGAAACACATAAGATTTATTGCGACTGCATTGGCTGCATTGTTTATGCTAGGCAGCTGCGGAAAAACAGACGAACAACCACAACAGAATGTGCCCGAGGTTCCGGCCGACAATATCTATCAGTTCAAGGTGGCCGACGGCAATGGCGACAGTGTGTCGCTTGCCCAATATAAAGGTCAGGTGCTGCTGGTGGTGAACACCGCCACGCGGTGCGGTTTCACGCCCGAGTATACCGACCTCGAGCGTATGTATGAGGCCTACAAGGATCAAGGCTTCACCATACTCGACTTCCCCTGTAACCAGTTTGGCAGCCAGGCTCCCGGTAGCTATGATGATATACACAACTTCTGCACTGAGACCTACAACATCACATTTCCTCAGTTCGCCAAAATCGATGTCAATGGCTCCAATGCCTCGCCACTCTATGTTTGGCTCAAGGAAAAGAAACCTGGCCGTATCCCGTGGAACTTCACCAAGTTCATCATCGACCGCGAGGGCAATGTGGTCGCGCGCTTCGACGCACAGACCTCGACCATCGCTGCCGTCGAGAATGCCATTGTAAATCAATTGTAACAAATATAACAGCAATACCATGAAACACACCCTGTTAATCCTCCTGGCCGCCGCCATGTTGCTATGTTTTGGCGCCTGCAAGCAAAAGACTGAAGCCCCCGTGACTGATGGCGACAATATCTACCAGTTCACCGTCCTTGACGGTAACAATGAGCCGGTCAGTCTTGCCGACTACCAAGGCAAGGTGCTGCTGGTGGTCAACACTGCTACCCAGTGCGGGTTTACGCCGCAGTACACCGAGCTGCAGACTCTCTATGAGAGATACCATGCCAAAGGTCTCGAGGTCCTTGACTTCCCGTGCAACCAATTTGGCGAACAGGCCCCCGGCACCAACGACGAGATACATGCTTTCTGCACCGGTACCTACAATATCACCTTCCCGCAGATGGCCAAACTCGACGTCAATGGTGATAGCGCCGATGCCCTTTTCGTGTGGCTCAAGACCCAAGCACCCTTCGGTGGGTTCGACACTACCGACCGCATTGGTGCTTACCTCGACCGTATGTTCCGCGCCGAGGATAGCCTCTACGACCAGAACCCCGACATCAAGTGGAACTTCACCAAGTTCCTTGTTGATCGCCATGGCAATGTGGTGCGCCGATTTGAGCCTACGGCTACATTGGCCGACATGGAACCTGCCGTACAAGAACTGTTGAAGTAAGACAGTACTTTATGCCGATAATAAGGGGGCGCCAGGCCGTATGGCCTGGCGCCCCCTTATTTGAAATGTGACATAAGGAAAAACCCTGCCACATGCGGTAGCAGGGTTCCCAGATCTAAAAATCTAAAACAAATTACTTTCTTCTTACTCGGCCTTCTTGACCCTGGCGGGTACTTCAAGCAGTCCGCTTACTCGGCCTTCTTGGCGTATTTCTTGTACTTCGACATGAACTTGTCGACGCGACCGGCTGTGTCAACCAGTTTCAGCTTGCCAGTGAAGAAGGGGTGCGAGGTGTTCGAGATTTCGAGTTTCACCACAGGGTACTCCTTACCATCGGTGTAGACGACGGTCTCTTTGGTGTTGGCACAGCTCTTGGTGAGGATCATGTTGTCGTTCGACATGTCTTTGAACACCACGAGGCGATAGTTTTCGGGATGGATTCCTTTTTTCATTTCTTTGCTTTTTGCCGTCTAACCCGTTTATTGTTAGACGATTGTTTATAATGCGGTTTACTTTTTCGTGCTGCAAAGATACGACTATTTTTTGAATTGCCAAGAAAAACTTTGCCTTGGTGGCTAAAAAAGTCAGTGGCGGTCGACTGCGAGGCGTTTTGTGGTGGTGCCGGTGGGGGAGGTGAGGGAGACGAAGTAGACGCCGGAGGGGAGGTCGGCGATGCCGATGGTGGTGCGGGTGGAGCGGATGTCGACGGAGTAGAGCTCGTTGCCGCGGATGTCGAAGAGGGTGAGGCGGCTGTCGAGGGCCGGGGTCTCGACGGTGAAGGCGTCGGTGGCAGGGTTGGGGAATAGCGAGAAGGCCACGTCGTCGACGCCCCTGACGCCGGCGGACGATGTGTTGAAGAGCACAACATGCGACCAAGGGCTCCATACCGCGGTGTCGAAGGTGGGTGTAATCCAGTGGCATCTGCGG
>CACYZN010000037.1 GCA_902778925.1 uncultured Bacteroidota bacterium | reverse complement strand
CGCCGACGGCGAGCCGTGGCAGGATACGGTGGTGCTGTACGATACCGCCTACGTGCTGTTGCACGACACGACGTACCTCAATGTAATGGTGCACGACACGACATACATCACACTGACCGACACAGTGACCAACACGGTGTATGACACCGTCACCAACACGGTGTACGACACTGTGACCAATATGTTGTACGATACCGTAGACAATTTCATTTACGACACGGTGACGATAATGCAATACGACACCGTCACCAATACGGTGTACGATACCGTAGACAACTATATTTACGACACGGTGACGGTGACCGACACACTGTGGTTGACGCGAACCGACACCCTTTGGCTGCATGATACCGTCACTGTCCACGACACCGTCTATGTCACTGGCGAGGGCATCGACGGCGCTGAGGCGCTGAACGCCAAGGTATACTCCAGCCACGGCCAGGTGGTGGTCGAGGGCGCCGACGGCCATGCCGTGGCACTGTACGACGTCAACGGACGCCTGCTGGCGCGGAAGGAAGAGAGTGGCGAGCGGAGTGTGTTCGACGTCACCGCCAGCGGCACCTACATGATCAAGATAGGCCACTATCCAGCCCGCAAGGTGGTGGTGGTGCGATAGGGTGAATAGACGTACCTTTGTTTAAGGCCCTGCCTGGTCGAGGTGGGGCCTTTCTAGTATTCCCACATATCGTCGCCGATGGAGTTGACCTTCTCCTCGATGCGGGCCGACTCGATGATGGCGTCCTGGCCGGTGGCGTAGTGGCTGATGCTGCGGTTGTAGCGGTTGCTCTCGCGGGTGATGTAGGCGCTGTAGTACTGGTGCACGAAGACGTAGTCCCACGAGGGTTGCGCCACCAGGTTCTGGTCGTCGATATAGGCCATGTGGCGGGCCAGCACGTTGCGCACCGACGGGTCTTGCATGGGCACCCAGAAGAGGGCGGCATGGCCCATGTAGATGTCCTCGTGGGTGGTCTTGAGGGTGATGTAGATGTCTTTGGTGGGCGCCAGCGCCATGCGGCGAGACTCCTGCCGGTTGGCCTGCTTGTCGATAAACCAGGCCTCGCGCAGGTAGTACTGGTAGATGTCGGCTCCGTCGAAGTGCTTGGGCACGATGACGGTCTGGTAGATCTCGTTGTCGTCCTCGTCGTAGCCTATCTCCAGCTGTATGGTGTCGGCTTTGGTATAGCTTTCGATGAACCACTGGTTGTCGATGGGCACCTTCAGCTCGTCGTCCTCGTAGATGGGTATCTCGTTGCGCTCCATGGCCTCCCAGATGACGTAGGCCAGGCTTTTCTTCCCGCTGCGGTCGTCCTGGTCCAGGGGGAAGTAGATGTACTGGTTGAAGTCCTCGTTCAGGTCTATGGTCTTCCATATCATGGTGCACCAGACGATGTCGGAAGGCCTCGCGTTGAGGTAGGGGATAGGCTGCTGATGGCCGACAATGTCTTCGCCGTGTATCTTGTCTGGCGTCAGCTGTGCCGCGCTCCTCGCCCCGAGGGCGAGGAAGAGCAGTAGCAGTATTATGTTGTACCGGTCTCGCATGTAAAAAGAAAGGAGTTAAGAGTTATGCAACTCCTAACTCCTTTGTGGCGGTGAGGATTGAGGGCATCAATACTCCCACATGTCGGACTCGATTTCGTATATCTTGTTCTCGATCATCTGCGACTCGAGGATGGCATCTTGTCCGGTGAGGTATTTGCTGATTTCGCGGTTGTATTTGTTCGACTCGCGCACCACGTAGCTGTCGAAGTAGCGCTGGATGAACACATCGTCGTACGAGCGTTCGGCCACGATGTTGTTCTCGTCGAAAGCATTGGCGTTGACGAGCATCTGGCGCACACGCATGTCGTTCATCGGGATGCAGAACGACCAAGCCAGCTGGTCCTCGGCCTGCTTGGAGGCGGCGGGTTTGAGGAACTGGAACTGCAGGCCGACGATACGCACCTTCTGGCGGGTATCCTGCTTGTCGATGTACCATTTCTCTTTCAGGCGCACCTTCTTGGCCGAGGCCATGTCGAACTCGGGGGTGATGAGGGTGTCCTTCATTATGTACTCGCCGTCTTCGTCCATGGCGGGCTCGCCGGTCTCGGGGTCAATCACATTGATCTCCTCGGTGTGCGGGCTGCCGGAGAGGTTGAGCTTGGCTTTCTCCCAGTCGATGGCAACCTCCATGTCGTCGTCGTCGTAGATGTCAATCTCGCCATTCTCGGCATATTTGAGAATGAGGTTGACCAGGCTGGTACGACCTTGGGTGTTGGTCTCGGTCTCAATGGGGAAATAGAAGAACTGGTTGAAATTCTCGTTGAAGTCTATCTCGCGCCAGATAGTCGTTTCCCATACTACATCGCTCTCTCTAAGGAAAGGATACTGCATTGCACGTTTGCCTACTACTATGCCTTTCTGGTAAAAGTCGTTGGGGTTCTGACCGTCGGCCGCATCGATGATGTTCTGTGCGTTGCCGGCCATTGCCATAACTACGGTGAGGGCGATAGTGAAGATGACCTTTTTCATAGCGTATGTTATTTGTTTTGTTATTGTTCTTCTACAGGTTGCTCGTCGTTTACTTGGCAAGCTTGATCACGCATTCCACCTCGCGGGGCTTGCCGTCGGGCATCTGCACGGTGGCACTGATCACCAAGTTGTCGCCACGGTTGGCCTTGCGGATGGCACTGGCCACCTCGGCATTCAGCTTGTTGCTGTTCTCGATGGGAGCGCAGGTCTTGGTGCCAACGGTGATGTTCATTGTGCGGATGCGTATAGAACCATTGGGGATCTTGAAGTCGAAGCCGGGGTCTTTGGTGGCCAAAACCAGCGTGCCTTCTGTGAAGTCCTTGCGCGAGGCTTTCTTGTCGCCATTGGTATACTGGCCGACCTTCAGCACGGGGTTGGGAATGGGCTTCACACGGTAGTGCAGGGTATTGAGCAGTTTCTGCTGACCATCAATGATGCCGTAGACAGAGATGTCAATTTTCTTGGCGTTGGCGCTCGGCGTAACGTTGTATTTGCCTTCGCCCTGGCTCGGTACGAGCTTGCCGGCAGCAGCATCCATCTGCACGCGTATATCGCGGCTGTTCATGCCAGGAGCACTGGCGGTAATGGGGTTCTCAATACCGGCGTAGAGCACATTCATGTTGTCGAGCGAGATGTTGGCCGAGGGCTCAGCTACGTAGAATTCGTCGGTAAACTCGCGCTCTTCGGTGCCACCGTCGGGACTGGACACGTATGCCACGCCGCGTAGTGTCTGCGGGCCAACGTTGTTGCATACTATGCGGTAGTTTGCGGTACCGTTTTCGTCGGAATAGATGGTCTGGCCGCCAATCTTGACATTGAACTTCTGGTCCTTATCGTAAGCACCGACCATGATGGCAGTCTCGTAGGTGCCGCCGCGCATAACGTAAGCGGATTTTGGACGAGACATCATCTTGAAGTCGCTGAAGGTAAAGTCACCTTTGCTCACCTGTTTGTAAAGCATGTTGACCACATCGAACTCAGCGTTCATGGTCTCTGCTTTCATACGGGTCAAGGTAACAAGAGCGGCACCGGCCACTGTGTTGTTGAAGTTGAGCATCTCCCAGCTGGTAAGTTTCTTTTCGCTGTTTAGCTCTTCCCTTTCAACATCAAGACCCAATGAGATATGAACGCTATCCTCGCCCACAATCTCTTTTACCTTCTGTTTGTATTCAATAATCTTTTTCTTCAAGTCGACAGCTGCTCCCGAGGTGGGGTTGTCACCTTCGGCTTTGCCGATGAAGAAGGGAGTTCCGATATGGTTGTTGTCAATCTTGTTGATCCAGCTGAATCCGCCAAGTTGCATTGCTGCCTTCACACTGTCAAGGTTGGTGGTGCCATCTGGGTTGCGGAAGTCAATCTCGCGGACCAGTTTGGGGTTGGTGGGATCGTAGTTTATCTTTGCCTTGCTTTCCAGTTGGCCTACGAAAGTGTAGATGATGCTGTCGATATAGCCTTCCATTTCATTTGAAAGAACTTTCACTCTCTGTGCTTTATCGTATTGCACCTGCACCTTGTCGGGACTGTTTTTTAGGGCGAGAGCAAAGTTCTCGTAGGTGTCGTCGAGTTTCACCTGCAAGTTCTCGTTGCTTCTGGTCATGGCGTTACCCACGGTTTTGAAACCGTTGACGACCTCTGCAGAAACGTTCAAAGCAAGCATGGCGGTGTACACGAGGTACATCATCGTAATCATCCTTTGTCTCGGGGTTTCCGGACAGTTTGTTGCACCCATGGTCTATTCCTTTCTTTTGTTTCTGATTTAGTTTGGTTAGACGTAGGGTTTATTATAGTCTGGTCTGCATAGCAGCAAGCATATTGCCATAGACGTTGTTGAGCTCAGCGACCTTACGGGTAAGTGCATCAACCTGCTCTTTGTACTTCATGATGCCATCGGCCGAGTCGGTGAAGTTGGCAAGCATCTTGCCCATCTTCTCCTCGAATTCCTTGTTGAGGGTCATCTGTGTGGATGCATTGTTTATCTGCATCTCGTACATGGCGTTGATGCTGCTTAGGCTGGAGGACATCTTCTTCATCTCTTCGACGTAGCTTACTTCGCCACCAAGAGACTCGGCGGTCTCGCGGTAAATGGCCGAGAGGGTCGATACGGCTTCAGGGGCACCCTGCATGCTCTCGAGGAGTTTGCCAGCCTGTCCGGCCACATTGTCGATATTGCTTACGAACTTGTCGGTAGCTGCTGTTACGTTGGCCATGTTGTTCATGGAGTTGGCGCTATCAGCCAGGTTCTGCATACCATGTCCGAGGCGGTCTATCAGTTCAGGGCTAATATTGGCGTCTTCCAGCATCTTGTCAAGTTTGGCGCTAAGAGGATCTTTATTGACGATGGATACGTCGATAGGATTGCCATTCTCGTCGAACTGCGGCTCTTCGGTCTCTATCATACCGGCAAGTTCGGGATAAACCAAACTCCAATCCCATTCCTTGTGTGGCGGCTCGAAGGCCGACAGGAAGAAGATGACAGTCTCTGTACCCATACCGATGATAAGGAGTAATTCACCGCCGGTCCAGTGGTTAATCTTGAAAAGAGCACCGATAATAACAACTGCAGCACCCCAGCCATAGAGTTTTGCCATGAAGTTTTTATACGCTTTGCTGCGAACGAGATTGTCTAAGAAGCTCATAATTCTTTGTTTTTGGTGTTTGCTATATTAAAAATGTGTTTTCTATATTATATTTAGTGTGCTTTCAAAGTTTAGCGAACCACATTGCTTGCAGTACGCAGGTTGTCGCCTTTGACACGACCAAGGTAAGGCTGCACGCAACGGAAACCGATGTAGCACTTGGCGGTGTCCATGAACTCGTATGTACGGGTCTGGACCTGGATGAAGTACTTCTGGTCTTTCCAGCTGCCGCCGCGCACGACTTTACGTTTCATAGCAAGCGGGTCGTCGTCCTTGGCATCGTAGTTATAATACGGGGTAATGGCATTGGCTACTTGGTATGTCGACTCATTGAAAGCGTCGAGGCACCATTCGCTGACGTTGCCAGCCATGTCGTACAAGCCGTAGTCGTTGGGTGCATAGTGACCGACCATGAGGGTCTTTACGCCACCATCGTCATCGTAGGCACCTTTGAGGGGCTCGTAGTTGGCCAAGAAGCAACCATTCGGATTGCGCACATAGGGACCACCCCAGGGATAGCTTTCGCTGGCGATACCACCACGGGCAGCAAACTCCCACTCGCTCTCGGTCGGGAGGCGGAAGTCGTTGAGGGTTGAATAGTTGATGCTCTCGAGGTATTGGTTCAGCATGTTGCTACGCCATACACAGAAGGCTTTTGCCTGACGCCAGCTGACACCGACTACGGGATAGTTGTCGTAGGCAGGCGAGGTGAAATAGCTGCGCGAGAAGTCTTCGTTCATGCTGTAGGCATAGTCATGCACCCAGCACAGAGTGTCGGGATAGATATTGATGTATTCGCGCTGAATCTGGCTCGAGCGATTGTTCAGGCCTTTGGGGCGTACTGCAAAGGATGTACCTTTATGTTCGTTTTTGGCGTTTATGCCATTCTCCTTTTGGGCGACGGCATTATAATCTATATAATAGTATTCATAATTCAATTTAGAGGCATCGACCACACGGCGATGGTATATGTCGACCAAATAGAAGCCGCCATCGATGAGAGCTTGGCGTACGTCGGCGTCGGCGTATTCAATCTTGGTCTTGTAGTTCAAGATCGGGGGGTCGAGGGGCTCGCCATAGGAGTCTTCTTCAATGAGAAAACCATCGATACCGGCTTCTCCAAGGATACGGCGGGCTATAGAGTCGCGGACAGCATACACAAACTGGCGATACTCGTTGTTTGTTATTTCGGTCTCATCCATAAAGAACGATCCAATCTGCATCTTGCGAGGCTGTGTGGTGGTCTGCTGTCCGTAGGTGACGTTTTGTGTACCGGAGCCCATAATATAGTTGCCTTGGTTGATGAAAACCATGCCCTTGAGGTCGATATCCTCAAAGTACGGACGGTCTGTTACACCAACCAGTTCGCCATTGTTCGAACTGCTGCATCCAACCAGTACTGCTGCCGTAGTAGCAAGCATGAAAAACAACTTCTTCATATTACTATTTTTTTGTTTTATTCAGTATAACGTTTTTTCGATTAAAAAGTTTCAATAATAATAATATTTAACGCAGGTATAGTGTATTGCCAGAGACGGTGGGAGGACGTTTGGGTATTGTTATTTGGAAGGCTGCGTTGACGTAGAATTCGACGGAACCGTAACTGCGGCCGTTACCAAATCCGAGCTTCGATGTGGTCAGGTCGTAGGCAACGCCGACCTGCATTATTTTTGCGAAGTTTACGCCGGCAAGGAAGTTTACGGCATCGCCCCAACGATAGCTTAAGCCGGCCCAGAACACGTTCTCGTAGTCGAGCAGACATGCGAGGTCGGCCTGGAAGACTGAGAAGTTGCCACTCTTGATGATGGCCGACGGCTTGATTTTGAACGACGGGTTGTATGGGAAGGTGTATTCGTAGCCGCCAATGAGGTAGAACGTGCGTGTGTTGTGAATGTTGATGGTGGTGCTGTGTGCGGCGAGCAGGTTCTTTGCCGACAAGCCGACATAGTAGAGGCCAGGCACCTGGTAGTAGATACCGGTCGATGCGTCGATGAGGAAGTCAGAAGCATCCTGCGAGCCAATCAGAGGGTCGTTCGAGCTTCCTTTTGCTGTGGCGGGGTCGCCGCTGAGGTCGCCGCTGCCGAAAAGATTGCTGGTCTCGAACGAGCAGTTCAGGAGGTTGGCCTCGATACCGGCGGCCAATGTTCCGGGACCCCAGAAGATGCGGAAAGCGTAGTCGATGCCGATTGCGGTATTGCTGTGGTAACCGATTTTCTCGGAGGTGAAGTTCAGACCGATGCCACCATGCAGCCACGACACAGGCATATCGAATGTGAATAGGAGGTCGGTGGGTTTGGAGCCAGCCTCGCCAGTGGGGGTTGGCGCCTGTAGGGTGAGACCGAGCCATTGGCTACGGTAGAGTATGGTTGCCGATACGTTGCCAGAGCTACCAGCGTAGGCGGGGTTGTAGCTAAGGCGATTAAACATGAAGTGCGTATACTGTCCCTCGTTTTGGGCTACAACGGCAGACATGAATAGCATAAAACACACCAAAAGTAGTGCCTTTTTGGAGCTCTGCGTGTTCTGTTTCTGTCTATCTAGTTTTGCCACAATGGCTTGTATTTTAATGTATTATGTTACTTTAGAATTCCTCCTTTGCTCTGCGCTTTGGATTGGATTTCATCGTGCAAAAATAATAATATTTATTAATATGGCAAAAAAAAAATAAAAAATTTACTTTGTCGCGGTCGTAGTGGTGCCGTTGTTTGGTGGACGTTTGGGGGTGTAATGGCGTTTTACGCTCACTGTATCGAATATCTCGTTTTGTCTTTCCCATTGCTCCCGATAGTAGTCATTGTCGGGCAGCACGCGTATTACGACCGGTTGGCAGCCCCGGATGCCCACCGCCGCGGCAGCGCGGTGTGTCATGTCGATTACGCCGCGTTTTGGGCAGCGGTCGTTGATTTTTACAATCACCTGCTTGCCGGTGTTCCGGTTGTCCACCAGCACCAGCGTGCCGAACTTGATTTTCCAGTGTGCCGCGGTAAACAGGTTCTGGTCGAATATTTCGCCACTGCTTGTCTTGCGGCCCACGAAGCGGTCGTGGTAGTAGGTGCCTTTGTTGGGGTATTCGGTGACGGTGTCGGTCGAGGCGTAGTATTGTGCCGCCAGATGTTGCGGCAGGGCGGCGAGCAGCAGTAGCAGGCATGGTATGAGCTTGCGGGCTACCATACTACGGCGTCTGGGTGGAACCATTGGCCATGGAGCCGCAGCACTTGCTCTATCACATCGCGCACGCAGCCGTGGCCGCCGTCGTAGAGCGAGATGTAGTCTACCATGTCGCGCACCTCTACTGCGGCGTCGGCCGGGCATGCCGACACGCCGGCCCGCTGCAGCAGCGGGTAGTCGGGCAGGTCGTCGCCCATGTAAAGCACCTGGCTGTCGGTCAGTCCGTTTTTCTTCAGGAATTGTTCGTAGGTCTCTATCTTGTTGCCGCAGCCGGTGTAGCACTGTGTGACGCCGAGCATCTGCATGCGGTTGTCGATGCTGGCCGACGTGGCACCGCTTATCACAGCCACGGTGTAGCCTTTCTTCACTGCATACTGCACGGCGAAGCCGTCTTTTATGTTGCCGGCCCGCACGGTTTCGCGGTCGGCGTATACCCACACCGAGCCGTCGGTCATCACTCCGTCGAAGTCGAATACGAAGGCTTTGATGGGCTGTAGCTTTTCTTTATAATTAATCATTAGTCTTTAGTTATAGTGTGTGTGGTTTAGGGACGGGCCAGTTCGAGCATTTGCTCGTAGGCTGCGCGCCAGCCTTTCCAGCCCTGCACCTCGCCCAGGTTTTGGTTGTGCACTATGCAGCAGAAGGTGCCTCCCACCTGCCGCAGTGTTCCGACGAGGTGCCGGTATTGTTCCACGGCCTGGTCTGGGGTGAGCTTCAGGTACTTCTGCAGTGTTGTGTCCATAACACAGAAGGGGTGTATCATAAGCTCGGTTTCCATGTCGCGTTCCAGGTTGTAGAAGGGGTAGGGCGAACTGATGCCGGCGCGGAAGCCTATGGCGTCGGCATAGCCCATGGTGTAGTCGTCGGTCAGCCTGGCGTGCAGCAGTGTGTTGTAGCTGGTGGGCAGGCGCAGACGCAGGAAGTGGTAGCGCGATTTCGAGATGGTGCGGTGCAGTATGTTCTCCAGCCGCCGTGTCTCGATGTCCACCGTCTTGGGCTCTTCCAAGGCGCCGTAGCCCGGATGGATGCCCATGCTGGCGTAGTCGTCGAGGTGCTGCAGCAGGTCGCGGGTGTGTGGATTCTGGTGGTTCGCCGGCTTGTTGTACTGGTCGTAGTCGGCCACCAGGGCGAAGAATATCAGCTTCCTGCCGGGCCGTTGGTTGTGCTGCTTGATGATGTAGTCGAATGTGTCGAAGGGGTCGGCCTCGCGTCCGGCCAGCACCCTGATGCGGCGTTTCACTTCCCCGATGTCGCGCCGCGCGAAGAGGTCGCGCAGCAGGCCCACCACGGTGCGGAAGACGCCCTTGTGCAGGTAGCACCATGCCGCGTCGATGTCGACGGTCTGCACGAAGCTGTAGCTTCTTTGCGGTATGGCGAGGTCGGGATAGCGCTGCCTCAGCGCCTTGGCGAGCATGTCGGCCCATTGGTCGACCACGGGCTGGTCGAGGAATCCGGCCTGGTAGGCGATGCTCTCGCTGGTGCAGAAGCGGCCGTGTTCGTCTTCGCGGTGGGGCAGGTATTCTTCATAGCGGCTCACCATGTAGAAGGTGGCGGCCAGCAGGTCGAAGTCGAAGTCAAGGTCGCGTCCGTAGACGGGAAAGAGTGTCCACTGCCCGTTGCGCTGTTCGGGGCGCGGCTCCTGGTCCTCGATCGAGGTCGAGGTGAGCAGGCCGC
Organism: uncultured Bacteroidota bacterium; assembly: GCA_902778925.1. Classification (GTDB taxonomy): domain Bacteria; phylum Bacteroidota; class Bacteroidia; order Bacteroidales; family P3; genus Colimorpha. The sequence continues at coordinate 8,973 of CACYZN010000037.1, read as the reverse complement.
AGCTCTTTATGTGCAATGCGTCGCCGATGCGCTGGGGGCCATAGCAGAGCTTGGCGTCACTGCTGCCGAGGAAGTAGGCTTCGTCGGTGGTGATGCTGAATTCGACTCGCAGCATGTGCTTCATCAGCACACCCAGGGTGTAGCCAATCCGGTTGGTCAGTCGCGGTACATGTATCAGTAGCATTGTGTCGTTCCGTTTTTAGCAGTGGCCGTGTGTGTGTCGTTTCCAGTCTTGGTGCCGAGGGGGCGGTGTGTCGCCCGGCGGCAATCACGGTGCAAAGATACGAACTTTTTTCGAATCGTCGCACATTATTTTCATCGGGGTGCCCAGCGGTAGGGCCCGGTTGTCGGCGCCGAGGTGGCCGACGGGGGCGTCGAAGAGTACGGGGTAGCGGCGGTCGCCGACGGCCTCGAGCACCATCTGGCGCGGTGTGCGGCCGAAGGGGATGCTGTTGTCGTGCATGTCGCTCATGCCGCCCACGACGAGGGCCGCCAGGTGGTCGAGCATGCCGGCGCGCCGCAGGGCCTGCAGCATGCGGTCGATGTGGTAGAGGTATTCGTCGAGGTCTTCGATCAGGAGTGCCTTGCCGCGGGTGTCGATTTGCGAGGCCGACCCCAGCAGGCTGTAGAGTATCGACAGGTTGCCGCCCACGATGGGCGCTTCTGTGCAGCAGGGCTCGGCGTCGGTGCTCCATTGCAGGTCGACGGGCTTGCCGAAGAGGGCGCGCCGCAGGCTTTCGGTGGCGGGGGTGGGCTGCAGGTCGGCCGGGAAGTTGACGGGCATGGTGGCGTGCAGGGTGGGGATGCCGAGGGTGCGTTGCACATGGCTGTGCAGCACGGTGACGTCGCTGTAGCCGACCAGCCATTTGGGCTGCCGCGCGAAGGCGCCGAAGTCGAGGCGGTCCACGATGCGCACGGTGCCGTAGCCGCCGCGGCAGCAGACGATGGCGTCGACCGACGGGTCGTCGAGCAGGCGCTGCATGAGGGCGGCGCGGTGGCTGTCGGTGCCGGCCAGCTGGCCGTCGCGGGCGTAGAGGCCGTCGGGCACCACCACCTCGAGGCCCCACGAGCTGAGTATGGCGATGGCGGGTGCCATCTCGTCGGGGCTGACGGCCCGGGCCGGTGCGGCCAGAGCCACGCGGCTGCCGGGGTGTAGGGGGGCTGGTGTATTCATCTCGTTGGGTAATAACGTGCATCGTGCCTTTTTATTGCGTCGACCCTCCCCCGTCGGCAACAATATCTCCTCGCCGTCCACCTCTCACCTCTCACCTTTCACCTCCCGCCTTTCGCCTCTTCCGGTCCGGTTATCTTATGTTGTATTTATGTTTAAAACATAAGAAATACATAAGAAATACATAAGAAGTACATAAGAACTACCGGAGGGGAAGCGGAGGGGATGGCTGGGGGAGTTGGTTTTCAGCGGGTTGGGGAAGGGGTAAAAAACGGGGTCTTTGGGGCGGGGTGCCGAGGGCGGCGGGCGGAGGGTGCGGGGCGGGGTGGGGCGGCGTCGAAAAAAAATTTGGCGGGTTTGGAAAAAAAGCGTATCTTTGCACCCTGAATTGTTTTAATCTAATAGTAACATCCGGATTATGAAACTGAAAGAGATAGTAGACACGCTCGGCGCCACGGTGGGCCTCGGCGCCGACAAGCTTGATATGGAGGTGGAGCACTGTTTCGCCTCGGACCTCATGAGCGACGTGCTCACCCTGAAGGACACCCCGGTGCTGGTCACCGGTCTGTGCAACGTGCAGACCATACGCACCTGCGACATGGCCAACCTCGACGTGGTCATCTTCGTGCGCGGCAAACGCCCCACCGAGGACATGGTCGAGCTGGCCGACGAGAACGACATGGTGCTCATCTGCACGCCCTACTCGATGTTCAAGACCTGCGGCATCCTCTATGGCGCCGGCATGAAACCGTTATATTAATATTGGGTTGTGAGAGTCGAATTTTGATGGTGTCGTGTCGCCGTCAGGATAAATCCACAATTCACAATACATAATTCATAATAGTAAAGATGCATCAGGAATATACAGTCATAGAAGGCGATTTCGTCAATGCCGGCAAGGCCAGCAGTTCGGTCAAGAAGACACTGAAGCAGCTCAACGTCAACCCGCAGATAGTGAAGCGCGTCGTCGTGGCGCTCTACGAGGCCGAGGTCAACGCCATAGCCCATGCCTACGGCGGCAAGGTGCTGGTCGACATCGACGCCGACAAGATACACATGGTGGTGGCCGACAAGGGGCCCGGCATACCCGACATAGCCCTGGCCATGCAGGAAGGCTACAGCACCGCCCGGCCCGAGGTGCGCGACATGGGCTTCGGCGCCGGCATGGGCCTGCCCAACATGCAGAAGAACGTCGACAAGATGAATGTAACCTCCGAGGTGGGCGTGGGCACCACCGTCGAGATGGAAGTCAATTTTCAGTAGTTATGGTTTTCTATCACGCTCTCCAGATTGATGAATCGCGCTGCATCGGCTGCTCGCGCTGTATGAAGATATGCCCCACCGAGGCAGTGCGTATCAACGCGGGCAAGGCCTCCATACAGGAGCACCGCTGCATAGACTGCGGCCGCTGCTACGAGGTGTGCCCCGCCGATGCCGTGGCCATCAAGGACGACGACTTCAGCATGTTCCGCCGCTACCCTCATTCGGTGGCGCTGCTGCCGTCGGTGTTCCTGGGCCAGTTCCCCGACGAGATAAGCGTCTCGAAGGTCTACGCAGCCCTCTACGAGCTGGGGTTCGCCCATGTGATGGAGGTGGAGAGCGCTGCCATCGTATACAAGGAGGCCAAGGAGAAATACGCCCGCGAGCACCCCGACATACGGCCGCTCATCTCGTCGTTCTGCCCGGCCATCGTGCGCCTGATACAAATCAAGTATCCGTCGCTGGCAGAGAATGTGATGCCCATCAAGGTGCCGCTGGACCTCAGCGCCATGTACGCGCTCGAGGAGCTGCAGCGCCGCGGTGTGCCGCGCGAGCAGATAGGCCTCTTCTACATCACACCCTGCGCCGCCAAGGTGTCGGCGGTGAAGGCTCCGGTGGGTGAGGAGAAGAGTATCATCGACGGCGTCATCAACATGAATATGCTCTACAACGGCGTCTACAAGCACATCAAGGATATGGGCAAGAACCACCAATATCCGCCAGTCACGCGCCACCGCCTCAGCGCCGACGCCGTGCTGAGCACGCTCACCAACGGCGAGCGCCGCCTCTGCACCGCCAAGCGAAGCTATGCCATCGATGGCATACAGAATGTGATGGACTTCCTCGACAAGCTCGAGAACGACGAGGTCGAGGGCGTCGAGTTCCTCGAACTCCGTGCCTGCGACCAGTCGTGCGCCGGCGCACTGCTCTCGGTCGACAACCGCTTCCTGTGTGGCGAGCGCATGTACGCCCGTGCACGCAAGGCCGCCGAGCGCGAGCGCAACGGCGAGATGCCTCGCGACCGCGAGATGGATGAATACAAAGACTATCTGATAGCCAACTCGACGGTCGACGAGGTCCAGCCCCGCTCCATGATGGTGCTCGACGAGAATATCTCGAAGGCATTGGAGAAAATGGAACGCATAGAGAAACTGAAGACCCATCTGCCGCAGATCGACTGCGGCGTGTGCGGCGCCCCCACCTGCGAGGCCTTTGCCACCGACGTGGTGTGCAGCGAGGCCGACCTGCACCAGTGTGTCTTCTACCGTCTCCACCTCGAGGCCCAAGGCAAGATGACCCTCAACGAAGGCCGCTCCAATATGTACTCCGTCTGGGGCGACGACCGCATAAGCGGCGAGATAGAGGTGTGATTAAATCCCCGACAGGGGTTCGTAGGTGTTGCGTATTGTGACGGTGCGCTCGACGGCGATGGTGTATGAGCTGTCGCCAACACACATTGTGCGCACGCTGTCGGCATGTTCTACTGTGTCGAGGGCTATCCATTGCTTCTCTTCCATCAGACGAACGGCGCGTGTGTAGTCGCGGCAACCTCCGAGCATCACCACCGTTATCTCTGCCTTGGGGTAGATAGACCTCTCGTAGTCGCATTGCGTCGTGGAGCCGTTAATGTGGGCTATGGAGTTAAGCATATGGGCTATATTGCCAGGAGTGTTGATGTCGGTGTAGGTACTGTCGTCAAGCCATCCCTGCACATAGGTGTCTTTGTCGGCACTCTTCGTCAGTACCGGACGCAGGGTGATGCGGCAGTCCTTGTTCTCGACAGTGGTAACGGTGTCGGCAGCCATGCCGACGCCCACGCCGAAGATGACGGCCATCACGCTGTTGTTCAGTATGTGCAGCCCCATGGACCAAAGTATGTTGTGGTTGATGACCAAATAGGATGCCGCCAAGCCCATGCCGAATTTGTGGAGCACGGCAACGAGGAACATTATCAGGCTGCCGCTGGGGTCGTAGTTGCCTATGTGGGCCGTCGCGAAGAGCAGCGACGAGAGCAGCATGAGCGCGAAGAGCCGCCGTGTTCTGTCGTTGTGGTAGACAATCATGACGGCTATGCCGGCACCAAGGGCTATGGCGGCAGCCAGCCAGCCAAGAGAGAGCGTCCACAGCGCCAATTTCGTCGGCGCCTGTTTTGTCCATGTTCATGATGGCGTCGATGACAATCGCAGCCAGGCATGCAATCACGATGCCCAGGCCCCACCACAGGGCCCAGCGGAAGAGTTTAGGCTTTTTCATCGGTGTCGGGTTTTATTTCTATGAATTCTCCGTGTTCCTTTATGTGCTCTATCAGCTCGCGGTAGAAGCGGTGGCGACTCAAGGTCTCGGCGTTGCCCACTATAATCAGTTTCATGCGTGCGCGTGTGATGGCGACGTTCATGCGGCGCAGGTCGCGCAGGAAGCCTATCTGCCCTTCGGCGTTGGCCCGCACCAGCGAGATGACTATCACGTCGCGCTCTTGCCCCTGGAATCCGTCGACGGTGCCTACGGTGATGTGCCTTTTCAGCTTGCGGAAGTAGTGCTGCATCTTGAGCAGCCGCCGCAGCAGGCGGGCCTGCCCGCGATAGGGGGTGATGATGCCAAAGTCGACGCGCTCGCTCTCGATGCGCTGGGGCGAGACCATCTCTATGTAGTCGCGCAGGGTGTGTATGACGAGGCGTGCCTCGTCGGCGTTGCTGATGCTGCCGGCGCGGTTGCGCTTCTCGGCGGGTTCGGCGCCGGAGCGGGCCGAGGTGTCGAGCCACATGAGCGGTGTGTCGAGCGGCGAGATGCAGCGGTCGGCGGCTTCGGGCGCTGCCTGCAGGCGGCCGCCGTAGAACCAGCGCGACGGGAAGGCCATGATGTCGCGGTGCATGCGGTACTGCACGGTGAGCAGACTGACCGCCTGCGGCCAACGGGCCACGAGTTTCTGCATCAGGGTGTCGGCCAGTCCAAAGGCAATCTCGCTCGACGAGTTCGAGGTGCTGCCTTTGGCGGCCTCGAGGCTTTTCACCGTGGGCGGCAGCTGCTGGTGGTCGCCGCTCATCACCACGCGGTCGGCCTTGAGTATGGCGGCCCAGCAGGCGGGCTCCAGGGCCTGGGCGGCTTCGTCGATGAAGAGGGTGCTGAAGTGGCGCCGCTCCATGATGCGGTAGGCCGCACCGATGAGGGTGCAGCTCACCACGCTGGCCTGGGCGAAGAGGTCGGCGGTTATCTTGATTTCCAGCTCGGTCTGGCGCGATTGCAGCTTCTGGCGTGCGGCGGCGCCCAGCCCTTTGGGTTCGCGCAGCTGCTTGCGTATGTTCCACAGCTCGTGGTAGTCGGGATGCGCCGAGTAGCGCCGCTCGAAGCTGCAGTCGAGCATTTCGTCGCTCATGCGCAGTGGATTGCCGACGCGCAGCACGTGGATGCCGCGACGCATCAGCTGCTCGCTTATCCAGTCGACGGCGGCGTTGCTCGGTGCGCACACCAGCACCTGGGGCTCGCGCTGCAGTGTCTCGACGATGGCCTCGACCAGGGTGGTGGTCTTGCCGGTGCCGGGCGGGCCGTGCACGATGCTCAGCTGCTGCGCCTCGACGGTGCGCTGTATGGCTGCCTGTTGGGTGTGGTTGAGCCACGGGAAACTGAGCTGCGGCAGGCTGCGGAACGCCGGCGGGGTGAGGCCGAGCAGCACACTGCGCAGGCCGACAAAGCGCTCGTCCTCTTTGCGTTCGGCCTCGTGCAGGGCTTCGGTCATCACGCGGAAGCTGGTGTTGTCGATACCCAGCTGCACGCCGGTGAGGTGGCGCGCCGCGCTGTCGGCTATGCTCTGGGCCGCGGCCTTCGAGGGCAGGCTGAGACTCATCCACCCGTCGCCCACACGCTCCACATAGCACTGGTGCGGCAGCTCGTGCAGGTTGTCGCCCGCCAGGTAGAAGAGGGTGGCCGGCTTGCCGGGCTCGAAGTCGAGCTCCACCTCGTCGTCGCCCACCTCGTAGCTGATGTCTATACATAGCTGCCCCAGTGCGTTGTACGACGTGTTGCCGAGCCGTATCGGATAGCGGCACGACGGCTCGCGTATGCTGCCCGACAGGGTGGCGCCGCGAGCCTCGAGGCTGGCACGGTAGGACTGCTGCTCGGCCTGTAGCTCGAGGGCTACCAGCGAGCGCAGACGTGCGAAGTATGTGCCTACGTTCTCCACAGGCTATATAACCGCGCCGGCCACGTTTTATTGCGCGTGCCGCCGCTTTTTTCCACCCACCGCCGCCCATCCATCGCCCCATCGCCACCGCACCCCCACCGCATCAACTCCGGCCGCGGCCGTAGATGGTCCGGAGATGGTTCGGAGTTGGTTCGGACTTGATAGGGGCTAGATACTGAGAACCAGGCACTTGCGACGGCCGTAAAAATGGACTTTTCCACGATTGTTTTATTTTAGGCAACTGTCAGATTTTCAGCCTTATGTCGATGACCGGCCGTCGATACGGTTTTATTTTGTATCTTTGCAGCCCGAAACACCGCGGCACGGTGGCTCCGGCCGACGGACAGACTCTTGACAATGAAACAGATACTGCTGATAAACGACGTTGTGGGCTACAGCCATGTGGGCATGGTGGCCATGATGCCGATACTGACCTACATGGGCCATCCCACCTACAACCTGCCTACGGCTCTGGTCTCGAACACCCTCGACTATGGCCGCTTCAATGTGCTCGACACCACCGACTACATGCGGGGCACGCTGCCTGTGTGGCGCGAACTGGGCTTCCGCTTCGACGCCGTCTGCACCGGACTCATGTTCAGCGAGGAACAGGCCCAGCTGGTGGCCGACTACTGCAAGCAGCTCGGCAGTCAGGGCACCACCGTCTTTGTCGACCCCATCATGGGCGACTCGGGCCACCTGTACAACGGCATCGGCAGCCGCCACGTGCAGCTGATGCGCGACATGGTGTCGGTGGCCGACCTCACCCTGCCCAACTACACCGAGGCTTGCTATCTCACTGGCACCGAGTACCGTGACGAAGGCCTGTCGTGGGACGAGGCCTGCCGCATGCTCGACGCCATAGTGGCCCTCGGGGCGCGGGCTGCCGTCGTCACCAGTGCCCGCGTCGAAGGACACAGTTGCGTCGTCGGCCGCCGCAGCGACCGGCCCCTCGCCGGCTTCCGTCAGGACCTGTCCGAAGGCGCCTACTTCCGCATCGACTACGACGAGATACCGCTGGCCTTCCACGGCACCGGCGACATCTTCTCGGCAGTCCTCATAGGTCACCTCATGAACGGCCGCCCCCTGCGCGAGAGCACGCAGACCGCCATGTCGGTGGTCAGCCGCCTCATCGAGCGCAACCGCGACCAGCACGACCTCTGTCGCGGCATACCCATAGAGCAGTGCCTCGACCTGCTCTAGCGGTGGTTAAAAAGTGTTAAATAGAACGCAAAGTTCTTGCATTCCGCCGAAAAAGCGTATCTTTGCAGACGTTAAAGTATAACCCAAAAATACACAAAAGTATGAAAATGAAGAAAATCGCTCTCGCTATGGCCGCTATCGCCATGGTTGCTTGCTTCGCTAGCTGCAACAAGAAATGCACCTGCAAGACCTACGCCGCCGGCGTCGTTGTAGACACCAAGGAAGAAGTCGAGCTCGACAAGGACAGCTACAAGAGTTGCTCGGACATGAACGCCATCGTCGTTGCCGACCCCAAGACTGGTGTTGAGTGCTACTAATCGAGAGCAAACAACTGTTAATGAGTGGCCGGCCCTATGGTCGGCCACTCTTCTTTTATGCTACTGCCGTTGCCGCAGGCAGGTCGTAAATACCTTACCGTGCAAACTCACCAGAAATGGTGATTTTTTTTGTTAAAAGCGCTTGCCATATTGTTTTTATTTTGTATATTTGTCCCGCCATACTCGAGAGTGGTTTCGTGTATGCTACTGATAATTAGTTAAATAATATAATATTAATCCTAAAAAAGTCACATCTATGACAAAAGTAAAATCTTTGGCTGACCTGAAAGCCATGCGCGAGAAGCTCCAGTCGAACCTCGACATCCGCGAGAAGGCTGAGAACCCCGAGAGCCTGGTGCAGATCAAGGTCGCTATGGCCACTTGCGGTATCGCCGCCGGTGCCAAGCAGGTTATGGAACACATGATGCAGAAGGCCGACGAGCTCCACATCCCCGCCGTCTTCACACAGACCGGCTGCATGGGCTACTGCCACGCCGAACCCACCCTCGAGGTGCGCGTCCCGGGCAAAGACCCCATCGTCTTCGGCCACGTCGACAACAACCGCGCCGATGAAATCCTCACCAAGTACGTCCAGCAGGGCGAACTCGTCGAGGGCATCATCCCCGTGAACTACGAAACCATTGACAAGTAAATTCAGTTTTAGTTGGTGGTTTTCAGTTTAAGCAGTCAGGGCCAGCCCTGCCGCAAGAACTAAAAACTTAAACTAAAAACTTAAACTAAAAGAAAACATGGCAAAATACAAAATGCATATTCTGATCTGCGGCGGTACCGGATGCAAATCCAGCAACAGCCTCCAGATCATCGACAATTTCCACAAGATTCTCGAA
>CACYZN010000036.1 GCA_902778925.1 uncultured Bacteroidota bacterium | reverse complement strand
CATAAACTCGTATAATACATCGTCAATCATGGTGAGTTGTCGTTTTTGTTTCCGGCTGCAAAGATACAAAATGTTTTTAATATGCACTAAAAAAAGTGCGTCTGCATTAAAATTTGCACTAAAAAAAGTGCATTATAAACAAGGCGTTAATGCGTTTTATCGCTTGATTTGATTAATTTCAGTGGTGCTGACTCGCTACATATGATTTATTCAGCGGCGCTCGCAGGCATACCACAAGGCCTCTATCGAGGCAGAACGTGTAAATGCGTTAGTGATAATACACGAGATTCCTCCGTGGGGTGACGGCAATCTGGCTGACAGGGGCTTTGTAAAAATATTTTTCCAATTTAAAAAATAGTTGTGCTTTTGCATTTCGAAAAAATGGATGTATAACCACAAAATCGAAATACAATGACCATTGAACGCCCGAAATATATTGAGCAGCTGATGAATGCACGTGGCAATGGATTGGTGAAAAGATAATACAGGAGAAGCGGTCCCTGCTACATATTAACGACTCATTCAAGAAGATTTTGCTCTCGATGGACCACCAGAATGTCAGACACGATGAGAATGGTATTGTCACGATGGGCCTAATGCATTTTCTGTCCGACAAAAACAGCCTGGAGGCGTAAACTTGATGTGCGAACCCACCAAGAATGGGTCAACTTCATTTAGAGAAACTGTCGACCTGTAACCGAGAGATTACTATGTTTGAATGTGTTTGCTCCAGCCCTCAGTACGTCTTTCCTTTACCTAGTATATCTCCTCCAACCATCGGGATAGGAACACGTCATTAAGGCTGTATGTGGTTTTGCCGTCAACTATGTTTTCGTCGAGGAGGTTCTTCTCTACCAATGATGGGACTATGCGGCTCACGGAGGAGGGATTGCCCAAATGGTATTTGCGAAGGAACTGGCGAGAGGTAATAAGTGAGGCTTCGCCTTCTTTGGCTATCGCTATCAAGAAATTCCATTGTCCCGCCGTCAACAGCTGCTGGTACTGCCCAAACACCACAGAATCGGACTGAAGTATCTGTGCCGCAGCTTGTTTGACAAGTGCTACATCCACTTTGCCATGCGCCATATCATACACTGTATGGCATAGCCGCTGGGTAAAATAGGTGTGTCCCCTCGTCCAATCAAGGATGTAGGCAACGGCATCACTATCAATTTCAAAGCCGCCATCACGGAAGTGTTTTGTTATGAACTCGGCATAAACATCGCGATTGAGTTTCTGCAAGGTGACAAATGCCGTGCTTCGGTAGAAAGGATTGCGCTCACCACCAAAGATGTCGAGCATCATATGTCGTTTGCTGCCGCAATAGAGGAATGTGACGTTTTTCAGCGTCTGGATAATGGTGCGCAGCATCGCCTCGACGTTTTTTTCTTGATATTCGCGTATCTGCTGGAATTCGTCAAGGGCCAACAATATCTTCTTGTCTTGATTGTCGAGGAAAGTGAGCAATCCCGTCAAGGTCTGCTTTTGTTCATCTTCGCTCTGAAGGGTCAGTTGTATCTGCGGTGTTGAAGTCAAAGGGTCGTAGGTGATGAGCGGACGGAGTGAGCGGATGAATTTGGCAAACTTTTTGCCTATACTGCTCTTCTCCGGTATAGCATTCATGATGGCTGTTGATAGCGTCTTCACAAAATCCTCCAACGAGCGCGTAGCAAAGATGTCGACATAGATAGGCAATACGGGAAGTTTTTCAAAGCGTATCTCATCTATTAAGCGATAAATAAGACCCGTTTTACCGATACGACGCTGCGCAATGAGGGTTGTATCAGCTCCCGAGAGCGTGTTTGTAATGAGAGTTTTAAGTTCTTCCTGCCTGTCACAGAACAGCTCTTTTGTTTGGTATGCCCTGAAAATAAATGGATTATCCATGTTTGTTCATTTTGTTCGACACTGCAAATATACAAAACTTTTGGAATTTCGCAAAATGTGTACCACAAAATGTGAAATCAGATCATGATTGACCGCAAGAGATCCTCCACCAGCTTACGGTCGTGGGTGATGTGCTTGGGGGGCTGTGGAGAGGATGAAAACGTTCTCCGCCGGACGGCTTCGGGGCCTCCTATGGGTTAGTGAAAATACACGAGACTTCGCCGTGGTGTGCCGTCGGCTTAGCCGACAACTATCTTCAAAACAAGGAAAATGTAGGTGAAACCATCCGCGAAATTGCCTCTGCGGCGGGCGTTTCCGATAGTATCATCCCAAGCATGACCGAGGGCGGCAACCCGAAAGACAACGCCATGGCCGAGCGCATCAACAGCACAGTCAAGGACGAGCAACTTAATCCAGCCGAAGGACACAAAAGTGACAACCTAAATCGGTAAATCACAATGTCGTGGCATGCTCGCGGCACGCTCTTGGCACGCTCTTGGCACGCTCTTGCCACGCTCTTGGCACGCTCTTGCCACGGTCTTGCCACGGTCTTGCCACGGAGTAGCCACGGTCGAAGCTTTTTCCATTGTTTAAAAATAATTTGTACACAATTGAAAATAATGTGTATATTTGCACCCATGATTGAGTAATAACAATAAACATTATAAAACACTACAACTATGACAAAATCAGAACAATTCATGGAGATGGAAGCCCGTTACGGCGCCCATAACTATCATCCGCTGCCCGTCGTTCTCGCCAAGGGTGAGGGCGCATTCGTGTGGGACTGCGAAGGCAAGAAGTACTACGACTTCCTGTCGGCCTATTCTGCCGTCAACCAGGGCCACTGCCATCCTAAAATTGTCAAAGCCATGTGCGACCAGGCCCATGAGCTGACCCTCAGTAGCCGTGCTTTCTACAACAACTGCCTGGGCGAGTGGGAAAAATACGTGACCGAGTACTTCGGCTACGACAAGGTTTTGCCCATGAACACCGGCGCCGAAGCCGACGAGACGGCCCTGAAGCTGGCCCGCCGCTGGGGTGTGGTGAAGAAAGGCATTCCCAACGACGAAGTGATGATTGTCTGCTGCGAGGGTAACTTCCACGGCCGCACCATCACCATTATCACCATGAGCAACGACCCCGAGAGCTACGCCAACTACGGTCCCATGACTCCCGGTTTCCTGCGTATCCCCTACAACGATCCCGACGCACTGGAGAAATGCCTGGCCGAGCACGGCAAGAAGGTGGCCGGCTTCCTGGTGGAGCCCATCCAGGGTGAGGCCGGTGTGTATGTGCCGGACGAGGGCTACCTGAAGAAATGCTATGACATCTGCAAGAAATACAATGTGCTGTTCATGGCCGACGAGGTGCAGTGCGGTATTGCCCGTACCGGCAAGATGTTGGCCTGCGACCACGAAGGTGTGCGTCCCGACCTGCTGATCCTCGGCAAGGCCCTTGGTGGCGGCGTGATGCCCGTCAGCGCCGTTCTGGCCGACGACGACATCATGCTGAACATCAAACCCGGCGAGCACGGCTCCACCTTCGGTGGCAACCCCATCGCCGCCAAGGTGAGTATCGCCGCCCTGCAGGTCATCAAAGATGAGCACCTGATGGAGAACGCCGAGCGCCTAGGCAAGATCTTCCGCGAGGAGATGGGCAACTTCAAGAGTCCGATGATCGAGAAGGTGCGCGGCAAAGGCCTCTTGAACGCCATCATCATCAAGCCCCACAACGGCAAAGAGGCATGGGACGTGTGCCTGAAGATGCGCGACCTAGGCGTGCTGGCCAAACCGACCCACCAGCACATCATCCGCTTCGCTCCCCCGCTGGTCATCACCGAGGAGCAGCTGCGCGCCGCCATGGAGCTTATCAAAGAGGCCATCAAGAGTTTTGAGTAAGAGACAGTAGTTAAGTAGACAGTAGTTAAGTAGACAGTAGTTAAGTAGTTAAGGCAATAGCGGAATTACGTGTTTGTTTTGACTACTTAACTTTGGAGTTCCATCATATCAATAAACAATACCGTTATGGAAGAAACATTCAATCCTAATGCCACAATGAACAATGCCATGCCGCGTGCCCGAGAGATACGCCGTGGGGCGCGCAAAGCCCTCAGTGGCAACTGGACCCAGGCCGTGCTGGCCACGCTGGTGTACACCCTCATCGGATGCGCTGCCGGCTCCATCCCCTTCGCCGGCCTGCTGGTGGTATGTCCGCTGGAGTTCGGCTTCGTGCTCTGCTTCCTGCGCCTGGTGCGTGGCGAAGACAGCAGCGAGATGGTGGGCGACCAGTTCAACGTCTTCAACAGATATGGCCGTGTCCTCGGCACATCGCTGCTGATGGCACTGTACATCATACTGTGGAGCCTGCTGTTCTTCATACCCGGCATAGTGAAGAGCTACGCCTATGCGATGACGCCATACGTCATGAACGACCACCCCGAGCTGGATGCCGACGACTGCATCCATGAGAGCCGCATGATGATGAAGGGCTACAAGTGGAAACTCTTCTGCTTGGACCTGAGCTTCATCGGCTGGGCCATACTCTGCATCTTCACGTTGGGTATAGGTCTCCTGTGGCTGCAGCCTTACATCGAGGCCTCGCATGCCAAATTCTACGAGGAACTGAAGGCCCGTCGCACACAGCAGATGGCCTGATAGACGACGGCAATGTTGCACAATAGGGGTAGGCCCCGCCGCAAGCGGCGGGGCCTATTTCGTTTCATCTTGTGAGCGTCCAGGAGATCGTGGCCTGGTTGCCGGCTCCGTCGGCTACGTCGACGCGCAGCATGTTAGTGCCGGCCGCGAGCTTGCCCGAGGCGTCGATGCTGAGGGTGGCGCTCTTGCCGTCGTATTCGGCCAGGATCCATTTGCCGTTGAGGTAGCAGTGGTAGGTATCGACACCCGACAGGTCGTCGCTTATCTTCACCTGCAGCCGGTTACCCCGCAGGTTTACGGCCTTGATGGTGGGCGCTATGGTGTCGAGCTTCAGCTCGAAGGTGCCGAAGTCGCGCACCTGTGCCGAATACCAGCCCCCCTTGTGCTTGGTGGCGTAGGCCACCAGCCGGTCGCCGTCGCAGCGCACCAGCACGGCGTGGTCGCTGGTGGTGTAGCCTCGAAGCGCGAGGGTGTACCAGCGGTCGGGCGGCAGCACGTTGAGAGTAGGCGAGAGAGAGAGGCGAGGCGAGAGGTCGCCCAGCTCCACCTCGAAGTGCATGCGGTCGTCGGCGTAGAGGGTGTTGGGCTCCATCTGCACGCGGAAAGCCGAGTTCTGCATCTGGAATGGCTCGCCGTAGGACAGCGGAGTGTCGCCGTTGTCGCCGGCCGGTGAGGTTGCCTTGCCGCGGTTGGAGACGTCGACGATGATGGTGCGCTCGGCCATATTCTCAGCTATGTCGTAGACCTTGATGCCGAGGCGGTGGGCGCCGGACCTGAGTCGTGCGATGCCGTCGCCCTGGCAGCTGGCTATCCAAGGTCCGCGGGCGCCGGGCAGCACGCGGGTGATGATGTAGGGCTGGCGCTGGCTGCGGTAGTGCCGGTAGTCGATGATGGCGTTGACCATGCGGCTGCTGTCGAGGCCGAACAGCTCGGGTGAGTACTGGAAGAACAGCGACCCGTCGAGGTACACCTCGATGCGGTCTATGCCGTTGCGTGCGGTCGACCCCTCGGCGGCGTCGGTGGCATAGACGCCGATGTAGAAAGGTCCGTCGACCGCGACGTGGTCGTCCTTGCCCACGTCGACGGGCTTGCCGCCCAGCGGGTAGAGTCGCACGCCGCGCAGGGTGGGGTTGATGCCGTCGCGGTAGGTGATGTCGAACAGCAGCGGGTTGATGGTGCGGCCGTCGCGACGCAGTTCGAAGTGCAGGTGAGGGCCAGCGCTGCCGCCGGTGTTGCCGCTGCGGGCCACAATCTGCCCCTTGCGCACTGGCAGCTCGCCCGGGGCGAAGTCCTTCACGATGGCGAACTGCATGGTGCGGTACTGCTCGGCGAGGACGGCGCGGCCGATGGCGCCCTCGTAGGAGCTGAGGTGCATGTAGACCGATGTGTAGCCGTTGGGGTGGGTGATATAGAGCATCTTGCCGCCGCCCCAAGGCGAGAGTCGCACCTGCGACACGTAGCCGTCGGCCACGGCGTGCACGGCCAGCCCCTCGACGCCGCCGGTGCGCATGTCGAGGCCGGCGTGGAAGTGGTTGCTGCGCACCTCGGCGAAGGTGGCGCTGAGGGCTATGTCGATGTCCAGCGGGTTGCGGAAGTAGGGCTGCGCCACCAAGGTGAAAGGTGAAAGGTGAAAGGTGAGAAGTAGGCTTGCGCAGGTCAGTATACGGAAAATGTGCTTCATTGTGCTTTGGAGTTAAAGAGTGCTATGCGGTTGATGACTGGTGCGGCGAAGGCCGAGTCGAAGACGATGCGCATGTGGCCGGCGGTGGTCTCGGGGATGCGCAGCAGGCGCTTGTAGCCGATGGTGGTGCCATGGGCGACGGTGACCCACCGGCCGCTGTCCGCCTGGGGCTGCCAGCATTCGACATGGAATGCTGCCACGCGCTGTCCGAGCGGTATGTACTCCTGCAGCATGATGATGTCGAATGGCTTGGGATCGGGCATGCCGATGTAAAGGATGTCGCGGGTGGTGGTGGCGGCCCAGTAGGTGTGGTAGGCGGTGTCGAGCACGTTGGAGGCGCGGTAGCGGCGGCCGCGCAGGTGGTTGCCGTGGGCGTTGCCGCCGAGGGTCAGGTCGTGGCTGAAGATGCGGTCGCGCTCGGCGCGGAAGGCCACGAGGACGGCGCTGTCCTCGGCGGCGATGCGGCCGTTGGTGTCGGGCGGCACGTTGAGCAGCAGCAGGCCGTTGCGGCCCACGCTGTTGTAGTAGATCTCCATCATCTCGTCGACCGACTTGGGGTGTTCGTCGGGGTGCCAGAACCAGCCCGGGCGGATGCTGACGTCGCATTCGGCGGGAACCCATTGGAGAGTGGAGAGTGGAGAGTGGGGAGTGGAGAGTGGAGAGTGGAGAGTGGGGAGTGGAGAGTGGGGAGTGGGGAGTGGAGAGTGGAGAGTGGGGAGTGGAGAGTGGAGAGTGGAGAGCGGGTGGCCGGTTTCTAGTTCGGCGGGGGCGGGCTTGTTCTCGCTGGGCGAGGCGCCTTCGGTGTTGAGGGTGCTCCAGCAGGGGTCGCCGGTATGCCCCTGCTCGTTGCCCACCCAGCGGCAGCCGGGGCCGATGTCGCTGAAGACGACGCAGCGCGGGTTGAGGTCGGCCATGGTCTGCATGAAGCGCGGCCAGTCGTAGCGCTGCCGTTTGCCGTTGGGACCTTCGCCGCAGGCCCCGTCGAACCACTGCTCGAACATGGGGCCGTAGGTGGTGTGCACCTCGCGCAGGGTGTTGACAAACACGTCGTTGTATTCCGGGGTGCCGTAGGAGGGGTGGTTGCGGTCCCAGGGCGAGATGTAGACGCCCATGCGAAGTTCTGGGTTCTGGTTTTTGGCTTTTGAGCTGTTGTGGGCGTCGATGGCTGTGCGGAGGGCGCGGAGCACGTCGAGGCTGTCGGCCACGGTGTGGTTGCTCTGGGCCGAGGGCCAGAGGCAGAAGCCGTCGTGGTGCTTGGCGGTGAGTATGATGCCGCCCATGCCGGCCTGGCTGGCCACGTCGACCCACTGGCGGCAGTCGAGGGCCTTGGGGGCGAACACCTCGGCGGCCTCCTCGCCGCTGCCCCATTCGGCGCCGGTGAACGTGTTGGGGCCGAAGTGGCAGAACATGTTTATCTCCATGCGTTGCCACGCCAGCTGCGCCTCGGTGGGCACGGGCCCGTAGGGCTCGATGCGGCTGCAGGCGACGGTGGCGAGCAACAGTGCGATGCTGATTGACAGAGGTTTGAGCATAGTGCGGTGGTTGGTTCGATGGGTGCAAATATACACAAAAATCGTGAACTGCAAGCAGCGTGGCCGCACAAAAATGCCTTCCGATGTCGTTCTTATGTATATCTTATGTTGTATTTATGTTTAAAACATAAGAAATACATAAGAAATACATAAGAAGTACATAAGAACTACCGGAGGGGAAGAGGAGAGGAAGGCTAGGGGAGCTGAATGTCAGCGTGTTGTGAAGGCGCTAAAATCGGGTGTGAATGTTAAAAAAGTCCTAATTTAACATAAATAAGGTTAAATAGGGGTGTTTTTGTTGAGGAGGGAGGGTGGAAACAATGTTAAAAAAAGAGCGAGAGCCGTGGTTGTGGAAAAGATTTATTTTGCCATGTCGGAGAAAGTGTGTATATTTGCAATTTAAAAATAAAGAGTAATATGGATACAATAATCATCTTAGACTTTGGCTCTCAATATACTCAGCTCATAGCACGCAAGATACGCGAGCTGAATGTTTACTGTGAGATACATCCGTTTGACAAGGTGCCGGCCCTCACCGACGATGTGAAGGGCGTGGTTTTCTCGGGCAGTCCCTACAGCTGCAATGCCGCCGACGCGCCGGTGCCCAACATGGAGGGCATAAAAGGCCGGTTGCCGTTGCTGGCAGTGTGCTACGGTGCCCAGTACCTGGCCCGCTGGGGCGGCGGTCGCGTGCAGCAGAGCAAGATACGCGAGTACGGCCGTGCCAACCTGAGCTACATCGACTCCGAGAGTCCGCTCATGAAGGGTGTGCCGATGGGCAGCCAGGTCTGGATGAGCCATGGCGACACCATCGAGGTGCTGCCCGAGGGCTACCGCACCATCTGCTCGACCGCCAATGTGAAATATGCCGGCTACCAGATTGAGGGCGAGCCGACCTACGCCATACAGTTCCATCCCGAGGTGCACCACTCGACCGACGGCCCCACGCTGCTGCGCAACTTCGTGGTGGGCATCTGCGGCTGCCGTCAGGAGTGGACTCCCGAGTCGTTCATAGAGAGCACCGTGGCCGAGCTGCGTGCCAAGGTGGGCAGCGACAAGGTGGTGCTCGGCCTCAGCGGCGGTGTGGACAGCACCGTGGCCGCCGTGCTGCTGAACCGCGCCATCGGGCATCAGTTGCACTGCATCTTCGTGGACAACGGCCTGCTGCGCAAGAACGAGTTCGAGAGCGTGCTCGAGTCGTATCGCGACATGGGTCTCAACGTGAAAGGTGTCGACGCCAAGCAGCGCTTCTACGACGTGCTGGCCGGAGTGACCGACCCCGAGAAGAAACGCAAGGGCATAGGCAAGACCTTCATCGACGTGTTTGACGCCGAAGCCAAGCAGATAGCCGACGCCAAGTGGCTGGGCCAGGGTACCATATACCCCGACGTCATAGAGAGTTCGAGCGTGAAAGGTCCCAGCCAGACCATCAAGAGCCACCACAACGTGGGCGGCCTGCCCGACTACATGAAGCTGCAGCTCGTCGAGCCGCTGCGCAGCCTCTTCAAGGACGAGGTGCGCCGCGTGGGACGCCAGCTGGGCATCAAGGACAGCCTCATAGGCCGTCACCCCTTCCCGGGTCCCGGCCTCGCCATACGCATACTGAGCGACGTGACGCCCGAGAAGGTGCGCATACTGCAGGAGGTCGACGACATCTTCATACAGGGTCTGCGCGATGCCGACCTGTACGACAAGGTGTGGCAGGCTGGCGCCATGCTGCTGCCGGTGCAGAGCGTGGGCGTCATGGGCGACGAGCGCACTTACGAGAGCGTTGTGGCCCTGCGTGCCGTGGAGAGCGTCGACGGCATGACGGCCGACTGGAGCCATCTGCCCTACGACTTCATGGCCCGCATCTCGAACGAGATAATCAACCGCGTGCGCGGCGTAAACCGCGTAGTCTACGACATCAGCTCGAAACCGCCCGCAACCATCGAGTGGGAATAAGGTGAAAGGTGAGAGGTGAAAGGTGAGAGGTGAAAGGTGAGAGGCAAAAAAAACGAATTATGGACAAGAGTAATAGAATAAGGCGAATCGTGATGGTGGTGGCTATGGCTTTCGCCTGCCACCTTTCGCCCACCGCCTTGAATGCGCAAGCGCCGGGCGCCACGCCAGTCAAGGTGAGCCACCAGACCCAGATGCTGCATGGTCGCAAATACTATGTGCATATCGTCGAGACCGGACAGACGGTGTACTCGATTGCCAAAGCCTACAAGGTGGAGAGCTACGACGCTGTGACGCATGTCGACATACACTACATGCACGCCGGCGACACCGTGTGGCTGCCGGCCCGCGGCCAGTTCAGCGAGGCCGCCAAGGAGATAGCCCCCGAGGTGCCGGAAGTCAAGCCTGCTCAGGATAACCAGCCTACTCAGAACAACCGGAGCACGCATAGCGCTCAACCCACCCAACCCGTACAGCCCACCCAGCCTACCAAGGCCGAGCCACAGACGCCGCCCACAGTGCGCGCCACCGGCAAGGTGCTCAAGGTGGCGGTCATGATGCCGCTCCATCTGGACCAGATAGAAGAGGTGTCGACATCGAAGTTCGACATCGAACAGCGTGGCAAGAAGACCTACCGCCAGTTCGAGTTCATCGAGTTCTACGAGGGTGTGCAGATGGCCCTCGACAAGCTGGCGGCCGAAGGGGTCGCAGTGGAGCTCAACGTGGTCGACGTGAACGACAACAGCGTCGAGAAGGTCGAGGAGGCCTTTGTGAGCCATCAGGTGGCGAAGAGCGACGTGCTGATAGCGCTACTGCTGCGTGCCGCCTTCGACCGTGCCGCCGAGCTTGCGCGCCAGGCCGGCATCTACATAGTCAACCCCATGGCCACGCGCACCGACATGTGTGCCGAAAACCCATACGTGGTCAAGATGCAGCCCTCGGTTGCCGGACAGGTGAAGACCATGCTGAGCAACATGAAGCTGGAACGCCCCGAAGGGCACCTGTATGTGGTGCACTCGGGCGCCAAGGCCGAGCGCCAGGTGCTCGACGAGGTGAAGAGTCAGCTCGACGAGCGCGGTGACATACAGTACACCATACTCAACTGGAGCCAGAGCGCCAAGCTGGCCGGACTGCTCAAGGGGACGCCCGGCTGCAGTGTGCTCAGCATCTACGACCAGGGTCGCGACCAGAACCGCGTCTTTGCCGGCAACCTGATGAACCGCCTGGCGGCCGTGAAGCAGGGCACCCCGACGCTGTACACCCTTGTGGATTGGACGCGCGAGTATGGCGACATCGACTTCGCACAGCTCCAGGCCCTCTCGTACCACACCTTCTACTCGTCGTGGAACATGGGCAACGAGGTGCATGTGGGCTTCCTGCGCGAGTATCGCCACCGCTATGGCAGCGAGCCGACGTCGGCATTGGCGTCGATGGGCTACGACCTGACGCTGTACATAGTCGACGGCCTGCACCGCCGTGGAGCCGAGTTCTGGAGCGCTCCGGTTGGCAATTCATCCTCGCTCACACAGCCTATACGGCTGAAACGCCAGGGCGCCGGCCTCGAGAACGAGCGCGCCGCCCTTTACCGCATGGAGAACCTCGTGTTTGTCCCTGCCGCAATCAAATAGACCTGCATGGAGTACCAAAACACCATAAATAAAGAATTCCGCGTGACGGGGCCGGGCCTCCACACAGGCCGCACGGTTACCGTCACTGTGAAGCCCGCACCCGAGAACTTCGGTATCGCCTTTCGCCGTACCGACCGCACGAACATAGTGACCCAGCCCGCATTGGCCGACAGGGTGGGCGAGACCTCGCGCGGCACCACCCTCGGTAGCGGCCGCCAGTCGATTGCCACCATCGAGCACTTGATGTCGGCTTTGCACGGCATGAAGATAGACAACGCCATAGTCGAGCTCGACGGCGGCGAGGTACCAATCATCGACGGGTCGGCGCGGCCGTGGATACTCCAGATTATACGAGTAGGTCTGCTGCAGCAGAAAGCAGAGCGTCGCTGCTTCACCATCAACGAGCCCCTGCACTTCGAGTATGCGAAGACTGGGTCGGTCTACGACGTGGAGCCCTGTGACCACTTCGCAGTACACTGCGAGATAGACTTCAAGGACACCGTCATAGGACGACAGACGGCCGACATGAACGACCTCTCCGAGTATGCCGCCAGCATTGCCCCTTGCCGCACGTTCGTCTTCCTGCACGAGGTGGAGCCTCTTTTGCACCTCAACCTCATAAAAGGGGGTAGCCTGGACAACGCGCTGGTGTTTGTGAACAAGGAGCTGACCAGCAAGCAGCTGAAGCGGCTGGCCAAGACCTTCAACAAAGATGTGAGCCACTTCAAGGTGCACGACGGTGTGCTCAACACCACTGATATATACTTCTCCAACGAGCCGGCGCGCCACAAGCTGCTCGACTTCATAGGCGATGTGCGTCTGGCGGGATGTATGCTCAATGCAAAGTTCAATATCTACAAGCCGGGTCACAAGGCCAACAATGCCTTCGCCCGCTTCATGATGGATTATATAAAGAAAAATAGTCAGTAATGGTTTTATACGACCTCAACCCCAATGCCAAGATTGGCTCTAACGTAACGATAAGCAACTTCACTACCATCTGCGACGATGTGGAGATTGGCGACGGTACCTGGATCGGTCCCAATGTCACCATCTTCCCCGGTGCCCGCATAGGCAAGAACTGCAAGATATTCCCGGGAGCAGTTATCGCGGCTGTGCCGCAGGACCTGAAGTTCGCTGGTGAGTACACCACCGTCGAGATTGGCGACAACAACACCATACGCGAGTGCTGTACCATTAACCGTGGTACCGCCGCCAGCGGCAAGACTGTGATAGGCAACGGCAATCTGCTGATGGCCTATGTGCATGTGGCCCACGACTGCGTGGTGGGCGACAACTGTGTGTTGGCCAACAACGCCACTCTGGCAGGCCATATCATACTGGGCGACTATGTTATACTGGGCGGCAAGACGGCCTGCCTGCAGTTTATCCATATTGGCTCGCATGTCATCACCCAAGGAGGTGCCCTCGTCGACAAAGACATCCCGCCATTTGTCAAGGCGGCCCGCTACCCGATACAGTATTGCGGAGTGAACAGCCTCGGATTGCAGCGCCGCGGCTTCAGCCAGGAGAACATCAACAATATCACCGATATCTACCGTTATATCTTCGTCAAGGGAATACCGCTGAGCGATGCACTCGAGATAGTGAAGGAACGCTATGGCAACACCGACGAAGGCAAGCAGGTGCTGGCTTTCATAGGTAATGCCAACACAGGTCTGCTGAGCGGCTATCGCTCGGTGCGCAGAGACTGAGAACTAACACCTGATCATGGTAGTCTCGACAATGGCAACAAGTTTGCCCTTGTCGGGACTTTCTATTGTTGTATGCATCAAGGCTGTGGTGCGGCCGGTTTTGATGGCGAAACATGTAGCTTTCAGTGTTGCCTCGACGGTAGCGGGGGCGAGGTAGTGCACTGTGGCGTCGAGCGAGACCCAGTGCAGGTCGCCGCTCTCGATGTATTCGCTATTGGCAGCCACGGCGGCGCAGAAGTCGGCCAGGGTATAAATGGCGCCCCCCATAGCCACGCCGCGCGCGTTGCAGTGGTCGGCGCTGAGCAGCATAATGCACTCGGCTTGGTGGTCGCCCACGGCTGCAATCTCGATGCCGCTCAGCGAGGTGGCGTAGCGGTCGGAGGCGAACAGGGTGCGTGCTTTGGTCAGAATATCCATGGTGTATCAGAATTGCCAGGCCAGCCCGAAGCTTAACAGTCGGCTGAAGGTGCCTTTGTTGTCGCGGAATATGCGGTAGGTGCCGGTGCCCTGACGGTTGCTGATGCTGAGCATCGAGTTCTCGAAGCGTGTTTCGAGGCAGAGGTGGTCGGCGAAGCGGTAACGGACAGATGCTATGAGCGGCAGCAGGTCGAAGCGACGGTAGGTGTCGGCTAGCGGCTGGTTTTCCACACCGTCGTCGTTGACACTGGCGCCTGCCAGCACCGCCGGCGCTATGCCTATGGCCAAGCGGGCGCGGTTATTCAGGAAGTTGTAGCTCATCATCAGTGGCAGTTCGACGTAGTTCAGCGTGATATTGCGATGGTCGTAGCCGGTGTTTACCACCGACCCCTTCTGTGCAAAGGCCACTTCGACCACCATGCGCCATGGGCTCTCTGCATTGCTGCCGAGGGCAAACGATGTGGCTACACCGGCTCTCAGTCCGGGATGGTTGTAGCGTCCTGCTCCGTCGCCGTCTATCTGGCCTATGTTCAAGCCTGCACATATCGCTGCGTCGAAGCGCCCTTGTGCAGAGGCGGAGGTTGGAAGTGACATGGGGATGGCGAAGAGTGCCATTGCAAACAATACTCTCTTCATAGGGCAAGTTCTTTTCTAAGGTTTTCGGCGTTGGAGAAGACGATACCGGTCATGCCCAGTTCGCGGGCTGCTTCGACGTTTACGGCGTTGTCGTCGACAAAGGTGCATTCCGTGGCCTTCAGACCGTAGCGGTCGAGTAGTACTTGGAAGAGTCGGTGGTCGGGCTTCACCAGTCCCTCGGCTCCGCTCACCACATAGCGGTCTATCATCTGCAGTATGCCGAAGTGCTCACGGGCCTCGGGGAAGGTCTCCATGCTCCAGTTGGTGAGGCCGTATAGATGGTAGTTGGCAGTTTGTAGTTCGTGTAGCAGCTGGCGCATGCCTGGCATCTCGCCGGTGAGCATCTCGCGCCAGCGGTCGCGGTAGATGGCGATAGCCTCGGAGTATTCGGGGAACTTGGATTGCAGCTCGGCGATGCAGGCATTTTGGCTTTCTCCGGCGTCGATGCGTAGGCGCCAGTCGTTGTCGGCCACGTGGCGCAGGAACCACCACGTCTTGGCCTCGTCGCCAAAGTACTCGCCATACACGCGCTCGGGCTCCCACTTCACCAGTACATTGCCGAAGTCAAATATTATGTTGTGCATATAGAAAGTGTGCGTTAATCTATTACAGATAGATAACGCACACCTCGCTGTTTTTATTGTACCTATTGCAGCTTGAATGTGATGGGCAGTGCATATTGTACGTTGACAGCTTTGCCGTCGCTGACGGCGGGCTTCCATTTTGGCATGGCCTTGACCACGCGCACAGCCTCCTCGTCGCAGCCTCCGCCGATGCCGCGGGCCAACTCTACGTTGACAATGCTGCCGTCGTTCATCACCACAAAGCGGATGAGCACCCGACCTTGGATTTTGTCGGCCTTGGCCTGCTCGGGATAGCGTAGGTTCTCGGTGAGGTACTTGTATAGAGCATCCATGCCGCCATAGAACTCAGGAGGCTGGAACCCTTCGGGGGCGTTCTCCATGTCGAAGAGCACGGGATCGACGACGGCCTCGGTAGCCGCTGTCGGCTGTTTTTCGGCAACGGCGATCTCGGCGGGCGAGGGCTTGCAGCCCACCATCAGCAGCAGCGCCACCACGGGCAGCGCGGCCAGCAATTTCCATGCGCCGAAGCGCGTTTTGGTTTTGTTCATCATAACGATACGTTTTTTGATGTTAATACTTTTGAAATTATTTGTGATATGGCCATATCCTGTACCGGTAACCTGCCTGTAGAGCAGGTGCAGATAGTCCTCACGTCCGCAGGCTCCTATAGACGCCGCGTCGGCCTGGAACTCATGCACTGTCCGTATCTCGCGCATGATGAGCCAGGCGAAGGGGTTGAACCATGCCCCGCAGCACAGCAGCCAGGCAGCCAGAAGGTCGTATGTGTGGTTATGGCTCACGTGGTACGACTCGTGGGCCAGGATGCAACGCAGCTCGTCATCGTTCAGCCCACGGGTGCCCACCACTATCTGGTTGAAGAAGGAGTAGGGCGCTGTGTCGTCGTCCAGCAGTATGAGCGACGCCTTGCGGGGAATGTCGAAGCCGTCGGCAGCCTTGTAGACGGTGTGTCGGCGGCGGAGTCTGGCGATGGCAACCGCCTGCGCCCCCAGCTGCAGTAGCAGGAACCCCAAGCACAGCGCAATGCCTATGAGGTGGATGTCTGTCAGGTCGATGGTCCGTGACGCCGCGTTGGCCGAAATGTCAATCTCGTCCAGCGTCATCATGTACTCCTCTGTGGGTATCACCTTCTGTGATGCCGTCGCCAGATTCTCGGGCAACGTGAACCACGGGAATACGATGCTGAACCACAGCGTCGTCATCAAATACAGAAGGCTCATCCCAAGCCAGCGATCGCGCCGCAGCGTCAGGCAGTAGAGGCCGTAGAACAGCCCCGTTGCCAAGGTCGAGAAAACAATCCAGTGTATCATGACTATCTATTTTAATTCTCAAGTTCTTTTGTGATGGCCTCCAGGTCTTCGAGTGATACCTCTTTCTTATCTACCAGGAAGCTCACCAGTGCTCTCGGCGACGAGCCGAAGTAGCGCTTCGCGAATCCGCTTAGCTGCTGTTGCATGTACTCCTCGCGGCTGACGAGAGGATAGTATCGGTTTGAGCGGTTGAAGGTCTCGTGCGCCACAAATCCCTTCTGCTCCAGTATGCGTACCACTGTGAGCACCGTGTTGTACGCTACATTGTTATCTACGGCTGCAACTATCTCGTTGGCAAACCCTTGCCCCACTTTCCATATGGCCTGCATCACTTGCTCTTCGGCCTTTGTCAGTTCTTTTTCCATAATAAAGATGCTTAGTTGTATAATTATTTTCTTAGTTAAGAAACGTGCCGTTTAGTTTATTATTGTGTGGGTGTGAAATTTTTTTTGCACAATGTCGTTTTTTTATCGCCTCTCCGTCTGGCTACAGTCAGCCTATGGCAGCCACGCCCTTTGGACGTCCTCGGTCTCCGAGGCGTTTCCCCACCGTTCCTCGTCCGTCGATAGTCGGACTTGATACGGAGGGGATACGGACCAAATACGGACCGGATACGGAGGGGATGGCATGAACTCCGATGCCGAAGAAGGATACTATAATGTATATACCAAACAATTGAGACGGGGGATTGGCTTGAATTGGCGGGCGCCCAGTGGGAGGCCGCAGCAAGGGCACTTATGTTCTCTTGCAATATAATTGAGCTGGCGGCGTTATTGTTTCAAACACATAATCAGTGGCAAGACAGCACAACAAGGAACCCTATCTGCTGCGACGGCAACGCATAGTCTTCTGCGTGTTGATGGTTGCGGGTGTGGCATATCTACTCTACCATTGGACCGACCCGCATCGGACAGAACGAATCGTGGCCTAGAATCCGGAGTATGTTGTGGGGCAGATTGCCAGTCATTTCGACCGGCACACGGGCGGCGGCGGACGCTATGGAGGCATGCGTCGCGGTGTTCGGGTGCCATGGATAGAATACGCCTTCACTACCAAGGAGGGTATAACTCGCACGAACAAGTGGGTGGCGAGGCAATATGCGCAGAGCCCCGTCGGCGATACGATAACGATAGTCTACAACACCGATCGTCCGCGTCGCAACAAACCGGCGTATATCGACTGGTTCAAATGGAGATAGACTATGAAGAAGATAATGTTTTTGGCGATGCTGCTCGTCGGACTGACGGCGGCAGGGCAGGTGAGGCCGGAATTGCCGTGGTTCTGGCACGCGGACGAGTACCAGTTGAAGGGACAGGTCAAGGAGGTGAAGGAGTACTATCCCATGAGGTACGGGGACGAGGAACTTTGGGATGAAGAGCTGATGGACACCCACTACTATTTCCGCACCTTTGCGAAGGACGGACGGGTGCTGGCAGAGTATATCGAAAATGTTGACATGAGGTGCCACATAACGTGGTATTGGAGCGACCGCCTCGACTCGATAGTCAGCGACGGCGACGGCGACAACTACGAGCACTATTACTACGACACCGACGGCCGACTGACGCATGTGATCCACGGTGGGCTGGTGACCCGCTCGCGGTGCGACACTACGGTGATTGTCTATGGCGACCGCAGCCTGCCGGTGGCCACCGCTGGCAGTTGGGACAGTAAGCACAACAGCCCCTGGTGGCAATGGGACGACGAGGGGCGCCTCACAGCCTACGGCTCGCGTTATTACCGCACGGACTACGAATACGACAGCCAGGGACGCTTGGTGAAAAGCAAAGACGGCGACACCTTTGTGAGCGAGTACTTCTATGACGGGAACGGCGACTTGGTCAAGGAGGTGGTGCAGTGCAAGAAGCCCTCATATTGCGGCGGCGGATGGACTAGTACCTACAGGTACATCCTCGACAGCCACGGCAACTGGACGCACCAATACTCCGTTGGCAAGGAGGGCGAGACCCTCAAGGTTATAAGGATAATTGAATACTATTAAACAATAAACGGGAGCGGCCATTTGGTTGCTCCCGTTGTTGTCTTGGCTGTCTGTGTTGTCTTTCGACTAGCGGCCCTTGTACATATCGTCGTAGTACTTCTGGTAGTCGCCCGAGGTGACGTTATCCATCCATTCCTGGTTGTCTAAGTACCAACGGACGGTCTTCTCGATGCCCTCCTCGAACTGCAGACTGGGCTCCCAGCCGAGCTCGCGCTGCAGCTTGCTGCTGTCGATGGCGTAGCGCATGTCGTGGCCGGCGCGATCGGTGACATAGGTGATGAGGTCCATGTCCTGACCCTCGGGACGGCCCAGCAGACGATCGACGGTGTTGATGACCACCTTGATAATGTCGATGTTCTTCCACTCGTTGAAGCCGCCGATGTTGTAGGTCTCGGCCACTTTGCCTTTGTGGAAGATAAGGTCGATGGCACGGGCGTGGTCTTCGACATATAGCCAGTCGCGCACGTTCTCGCCCTTGCCATAGACGGGCAGCGGCTTGCGGTGGCGGATATTGTTGATGAAGAGCGGTATCAGCTTCTCGGGGAACTGGTAGGGGCCGTAGTTGTTCGAGCAGTTGGTGACGATGGTGGGCAGGCCGTAGGTGTCGTGGAAGGCGCGCACAAAGTGGTCGCTCGAGGCCTTGGCGGCGCTGTAGGGGCTGTGGGGCTGGTACTTCAGGTCTTCGGTGAAGAATTTCTCGCCGTAGGCCAGGTGGTGCTTGCCGCTGCTGGCTTTTGTCGTGAACGGAGGCTTGATGCCCTCGGGGTGCGTCATCTCCAGGGCGCCATACACCTCGTCGGTCGAGATGTGGTAGAAGCGCTTACCCTCATATTTTTCGGGCAGGCTTTCCCAATAGAGCTTGGCGGCCTGCAGCAGGCTGAGGGTGCCCATCACGTTGGTCTGCGCGAAGGTGAAGGGGTCCTTGATGCTGCGATCCACGTGGCTCTCGGCAGCCAGGTGGATGATACCATCGACCTTTTCGTCCTGCATCAGCTTATAGACACCGTCGAAGTCGCAGATGTCCATCTTGACGAACTTATAGTTGGGCTTGTCCTCTATGTCCTTGAGGTTGGCCAGGTTGCCGGCGTAGGTCAGCTTGTCGAGGTTGATGATTTTATACTGTGGGTACTTGTTGACAAACAGCCGTACCACGTGGCTCCCAATAAATCCGGCACCGCCGGTGATGATGATGTTCATATTGGTATTGTTTTTTATTGTTCAAGATTAAGTATACTTGTTGTCTTACTGACTCGTTTCTCTCCTTTCACTTCTCACCTTTAATGTAATCGTAAATATAATCTGGACTTTGCAGGTAGAGTCCTGTGTCTGTATTGGTGAGCTTTTTGTAGATCGGCGAATTGTACACTCGGTCGAAGGCTTGGTCGAGTGTCAGCCCTTCGTCGGCCTGCAGATAGGCCACTATCTGCTCCACATCGCTGTTGATGATGAATTGCAGCTGTTCTTCTGTGA
>CACYZN010000035.1 GCA_902778925.1 uncultured Bacteroidota bacterium | reverse complement strand
CCACTCGTGGTATTTCAGAAACGCATTGGTGCGAGCCAACTACCGCAACGTGGCCAAAGGCATAGAATATGAACCGCTATTCTTGATTCGATTCTTCCGTAATTTGCTTCTTGGCGAGAAAAACATCTTGAAGAATCGATATATGATGATTAATCCACCGGAAGAGTGGAAGATGCCTGAGGGTGAGATGCCCAATCACCAGATAACTAATGAGCGGGTAGAGGACAAGCTCCGTACAAGTACCAAACAAGCACCGCACAAGTACCGTACAAGCTCGTCTATAATAAACTTAAATCCAGATAGTAAGTTTTACACAAACAACGAGGACATCATCGAACTTGTGCGGATTATAGGCAACGATGAATTAAGCATCAGCCAGATGATGGATATCAAAAAACTCAAGCACCGACAGAGCTTTGTGGATATCCATCTTGAACCTGCATTACAGGAGAAGTTTGTGCGTCGGAAATACCCCGACCGACCCAATCATCCAAGGCAGAAATACCTGTTAACGGTAAAGGGTGTTGCCCTTTATAATGAATTAATAAAAGGAGGGATGTAATTTAGCATCAAAAAATTGTATATTTGCATCGTAAAACATTAGATATGAAACAATATAGTATTACCGAAGGCTATATGCCGTTTATGGGCCACAAGACCTATTACCGCATCGTCGGTGAACCATCGGATAAGCCGGCATTGCTGCTGCTGCACGGAGGGCCTGGCAGCACACACAACTACTTCGAGGTGCTCGACGGCATTGCCTACACGGGCCGTCAGGTCATCTCGTACGACCAGATAGGCTGCGGCAACTCTTATCTCGATGGACATCCCGAGCTGTGGACGCAGGAGACCTGGATCAACGAGCTCATCGCCCTGCGCGAATATCTACACCTCGACCAGGTGCATATCCTCGGCCAGTCGTGGGGTGCCATGCAGGCCATCGCCTATATCATCGACTGTCAGCCACAAGGCGTCAAATCGGTAATCCTTTCGTCAGGCCACGCCTCGAGCTCGCTGTGGGCCAGCGAACAACACCGCCTTATCAAGTATATGTCACAGGAGGACCAGGATGCCATCCGCCGTGCCGAAGCCTCGGGCAAGTGGGACGACCCCGACTACCTGCGCGCCAACGAGCATTACTATGAGCGTTACGTCATCAGCGTCGACGAACACTCGCCCGAGTGCCTGCGCCGTCCCAAACGTGCGGGCAACGAGGCCTATCTCTACGGTTGGGGCCCCAACGAGTACCAGCCGCTCGGCAACCTAAAGGATTTCGAATATACCGACCGACTCTACCAAATCAAGCAGCCCTGCCTGATATGCAGCGGCACCCGCGACATCTGCACCCCGGTGGTGGCGGCTTCGCTCTATGAGAACATACCCAACAGCCGCTGGGAGGTCTTCAAAGACGCCCGTCACACCTGCTTCGTCGAACAAACCGACAGGTACTGCACCATCCTAGAGAAATGGTTGGAGGAGTTTGATTAGTGCTAGGGACGCAGGGGACTGACAACCGATGCGGAACAGAACGCAACACCAAAACAATATAAATAGACAAATGAAACATATCCAATATCAAACACAAGGAACCTGCTCGGTGCTGATCGATGTTGTGGCCGACGAGGACAATATCATCCAGAATGTTGCGTTCTTAGGTGGCTGCGACGGCAACCTGCAAGGCATCTGCCGGCTGGTGAAAGGACAGAAGATTGACGATGTCATCAACCGTTTAGACGGCATCCGCTGCGGTGACAAACCCACCTCCTGCCCCGACCAGCTCTGCCGCGCACTGAAAAAACTAAAAGACCAAACCCTATAATTGATGTCATGTCAGAGACTGAAAACACAACAAAACCAATAGACCGCTCAGGTCGTATTATCCGTACAAGTATCATTGGCATCGCTGCCAATGTGCTATTGGCGGCCTTTAAGGCTACTGTCGGCCTGCTGGCCAGCTCCGTAGCTATCGTCATGGATGCTGTGAACAACCTGAGCGACGCCCTGTCGAGCGTCATAACCATCATCGGGGCGAAACTCTCCACACGTCCAGCCGACCGCAAACACCCTTACGGCCACGGCCGCATCGAGTATTTCAGCGCCATCATCATCGCCGTCATCGTGCTCATAGCAGGTGTCACCTCGCTTATCGAGTCAATCAAGAAGATTCTCTCGCCCACCGAGCCGGAATACACCACGGTGACGCTCGTGGTCATCATCGTGGCCATAGCCGTAAAACTGCTGCTCGGCCGCTATGTAAAGAAGCAAGGCGAACGTCTGAAGAGCGACGCCTTGATAGCATCGGGCTCCGACGCTCTCTTCGACGCCATTGTCACTTTGGC
This sequence comes from uncultured Bacteroidota bacterium, assembly GCA_902778925.1. Classification (GTDB taxonomy): domain Bacteria; phylum Bacteroidota; class Bacteroidia; order Bacteroidales; family P3; genus Colimorpha. Next base: position 11,486 of record CACYZN010000035.1, on the reverse strand, counting down.
CACCCTCGTCTCGGCAGGCATCATGCTTCTGTGGAACGTCTCCATCGACGGCATACTTGGCGCCCTTATTTCGTTGGTCATCATAAAGGCCGGCATCGAGATGCTGGCCTCGCCTGTCAACGAACTACTGGGTGCTCGTCTTCCACAAGACCTGGTACACGAAATAAAGAAAGAGGTGCTGGACTTCAAAGAGGTCCATGGGGTGTACGACATCATTCTGCATAACTACGGTCCAGAAGTGCTGATAGGCTCGCTACATATCAGCGTCGACGACACCATGGACGCATACCAAATCCACGGCCTCACACGAAAGATATCGGAAGTGATGTACATGAGACACGGCATCATTCTGACAGTCGGTGTATACGCCATATCCACCGGCGCCAACAAACGCACAGAACTGCAGAATGCCGTCATGCAGGCTATCGGCTCTCACGACGGAGTCGTTCAGGTACACGGCTTTTACTATTACGAGGACGAGAACAGAGTCTCTGTGGACGTGGTACCAGACATCTCCATCCACGACGAGAAGGGTTTCTGCCAACAGCTGACCGACTTACTGAGTTCTATGCTGCCAAATGTGGCAATAAGTATTGTGATAGACCATAACTATAGCGATTAATGTCTATTTGAAATGGAATACATCACCGAAAGAAACAGAATATATGCCGTAGAAAACGGCGAAGAGGTAGGAGAAGTGACCTTCCCTCTGCGAGACGACGTATATGTCATAAACCATACATATGTCGACGACCGACTGCGAGGACAAGGTATCGCCGCAGAACTGGTACGCCGTGCGGTGGAAGAAATAGAGCGGCGCGGCGGACATGTGGAAGCCACCTGCAGCTATGCACAACTCTGGCTGGCACGCAACCGTGGCTGCGAACTAACCAGTCCACTGAGCTGTCCATTACGATAACAAACCAACAACATTTACTATCATGAAGAAGCTATCATCCATCATTTTATGCGCTGCCCTGCTGGCGGCATGCACAAGCAACGAGGAGCAACTAAAGAAACGCGCTGCAGAACTATGCCAGTATATCCCCGACCACGAGTTACTGGAACAATCTAAAGATTTCATGACGGCTGACTTCTACGCCGTGCTGGACACCATGTTCAACCAACTGCCGGAATTCGAAGCCATGGACCACGAGTGGCTCTACTACTTCGTCACCGGCAACGGCGGCACCATGGCCGACTACTCAGTGGTCTCAGTGGAGCAGACCGACGCAACACACGCCGTAGCCACCATCAACGTGCGCCAGCAATGGGAAGACGGCTCTTTCGACTCCACCACCGACATCGAAGAGCACAAACTCTACATGGAGAAGGTCAACGATCAATGGCTGATGTCCGACTTCGACGGACACAAGGCCAACTGCATACGCCATATCGCCATCAACCACAAGGAGCAGGCTGTGCGCGATGCCATCAGCGACTACCTGGTACGCGAAATAGGCAAACTATACCAAAAGGGAGAACTCTGCATTCCCACACTCATGATGGTGCACGAAGAGGACGACCTCTTTATGGGCGATTTCTGGGTACTATGGTACACTCCCAGCGGCGACACGCTGAAGTGCGTCTCCGGCGGCAACCACTCGGGCAGCATGACGCTGAGCGAAGAAAATGGCAAATATACAGTGACAGCGTTCGAGCAGACCGTCGACGGTGCCGGCAACGAAGCAAGCGCCAAACGCATCTTCGGCAGCTATTTCGACATCTACCAGAATATCCACTCCAATGAGAGGGTTCGCGAGGCCGTCCGCCAGGAACAGCTGCGCGAATACCAGAAACGCAACAACCTCAACTACCGCTATTATCAAGACTATGGCTGGCCTGCCGTAGAACTTTGACAACATGGAGACCGACCGAATACTGCTGCGCTCCTGGCGCGAGGCCGACGCCGAGGCTTTGTTCAAGTATGCCTCGGACCCCGAGGTTGGCCCACGCGCCGGCTGGCCACCACACAAAAGCATCGAGGAAAGCCGCGAGATAATACGTACCATCTTCTGCAGCGACCACGTATGGGCCATAGAACACAAGGCCGCCGGCGAACCCATCGGCTGTATGGGCTACTACACTCACGGCGAGAGCAATATCGAGATTGGCAAAAACGATGCCGAGGTAGGCTACTGGGTAGCACGCCCCTACTGGAACCAAGGCATTGCCACCGAAGCGCTGAAGTTGCTTATAGACTATTGCTTCGTCGACAAACACTTCAATACCCTATGGGCCGACTACTTCCCCGACAACCAGGCTTCAGGTTGTGTTATGGAGAAGTGCGGCTTCCGCGACACCGGCAGGGAAAACCGTTGCAGCCGCCTGCAGATAGGCTCCGACCGCCCTGTGAAAATCATGCGTCTGGATAGACCTGCATAACTAATTATCATGCTTTTGTACAAGCACCATGGCAACCATTCATGTTGACGAGATAAAGGCACTGGCACGACGTGCACACGGCGACCCACAGTTGCGGGAACGACTATTCGCTGACATCCACGGTGACGACCGCAGCGATGCCGTCCACGCCGCCTGGACACTGACACACCTGCCCCATATCGACAACGTCCATATAGCCACCCACCGCGAAGAGCTGGTGCAGATGGCCATAACCACCACCGACACCTCGCTCCGCCGTCTTTCGCTGGCCCTACTTGAACGCCTCGACTGGAACATCAACGGCGACCCGTCGGAGTACTACATGCAGTTGCTTGACTTCTGCCTAACCCACATGATGCTGCCAGACGAACCATACGGCGTGCGGGCTCTCTGCATGAAGCTCTCATACCAACTCAGCATTCCCTACCCTGAATTGCTTGGCGAACTGCGCCAGAGCCTGCTACTGCTCGAGCCGTCTGACCTCGGCGCCGGTGTGCGTCACACGCGCAACAAACTGTTAAAACTGCTCACCCCATGAACATAACTGGCGAACTATACGCCCTACGCGACGAACGCTACGCCGACTTCCAACGACGCCTGCTCCCCACCCTGCCGTCGGAAAGCATCGCCGGAGTGCGTACACCAGCACTCAAGGCCTTGGCCAAACGTTTATGTCACGAACCCGAGGCCGATGCCTTCCTCGCAACATTGCCACACTGTCTTTTCGAGGAGAACCAACTGCATGCTTTTCTCATCTCGGCCGAACGCGACATTGACCATTGCATTGTCCTGGTCGATGCATTCCTGCCATACGTCGACAACTGGGCCACCTGCGACCAACTCTCGCCTCGAGTCTTCGCCAAAAACCATGCAGCCCTACTGCCACATATACGCCGCTGGATGGCTGCTCAACATGAGTATACCGTGCGTTTCGGCATAGGCATGCTGCAACGCCACTTCCTCGACGACGACTTCCAGCCCGAATACCTCGACAGTGTCGTGGCAATACACCGCGACGAATACTACATCACCATGATGCAGGCTTGGTACCTGGCCACTGCCTTGGCCAAGCAGTGGGATGCCTCCATCCCGCTCATAGCCGGACTACCCGAGCCACTACGACGCAAGACCATACAGAAAGCCTGCGAGAGCTTCCGCGTCAGCGACGACCACAAGCGTCAACTGAGAGAAATAAACAGACAACCATGAAACAATACGATTTCGACACACCGATAGACCGCCACGGCAGCGACTGCTTCAAATGGGACGCCCTGCCGTCGATGTATGGCCGCGACGACCTGACCCCCATGTGGGTCGCCGACATGGACTGGCGGTCGCCCGACTTTGTGTTCGATGCCATACGCCACCGCTGCGACCACCCCGTGCTGGGCTACACCATGCCCTCCGACGCCTACTGGCAGGCAGTAACCACATGGCTCGACAAACACTACGGCATCCACACCTCCAAGGACAACCTCCACTTCATCCCCGGCATCGTGGCAGGTATCGCCTATGCCCTGCTCTGCCTTACACAACCCGGCGACCGCGTGCTGGTCACCACGCCCGTCTACCCTCCATTCCTCAACCTGCCCAAGGAAAGCCAACGCCAACTTGTTTGCAGCCCATTGAAGATAGAGGACGGCCGCTTTGCCATCGACTTCGCCGACTTCGAGCGTCGCGCCGAAGGATGCAAAGTCTTTATCATGAGCAACCCGCACAACCCCGCCGGCACACTCTGGGGTACCGAAACCCTGCGGCACATAGCCGACATCTGCGAGCGTAAAGGCATACTCGTCATCAGCGACGAGATACATGCCGACCTCACCTTGCCTGACCGCCACCACGTGAGCTACAGCACCGTCAGCCCCGCCGCCGCACGCCACAGCATCACATTCATGGCCCCCAGCAAGACCTTCAACATAGCAGGCCTCGGCAGTTCGGTTTGCCACATCAACGACGAAGCCCTCCGCCACCGCTTCTTCGGTTGGCTCGACGCACTCGGCGTGGCCGGAGGCAACATCTTCGCCTTCACCGCCGCCGAAGCCGCCTTCGCCAACGGCGAGGACTGGCAGCGGCAGATGCTGGAATACCTGAATGCCAACGTAAAGACACTCGACGAATACCTGAAAGCCCGACTTCCTAAGGTGAAGGCCGTCCTGCCCGAAGCCTCCTACCTTGCCTGGCTCGACTTCAGCGCCTACGGCATCCCCCACAAGGAACTGGCCGACCGCTTCATCAACGAAGCCAAAGTCGTAATGAACGACGGCACAACCTTTGGCGGCGACGCCTACAAAGGCTGCTTCCGCCTCAACATCGGCTGCCCCAAAGCACAGTTGACCGATGTCCTGGACCGCATCGCCAACGTACTGCCTTAACAAAAAACAACATAAATATATACTACCAGCGCAGGTTATGCGTTATAGACAGTACTCAATAATAAAACCGATATGGAATTAGGCTACCAGAAAATAGACAAGTACGACGAACAGTGCGTGGCCGAGATGGCGACGCATTACAAAGAGATACTGCGCCTGCTCGGCGAAGACCCCGAACGCGAGGGTCTGCTAAAATCGCCCGAACGCATAGCCAAGGCGATGCTCTTCTTCACCAACGGCTACGACCTCGAGCCTAAAGACATTCTGCGGTCGGCCATGTTCCACGAAGACTACCGCCAGATGGTGGTGGTGAAAGACATAGAGCTCTATTCGCTTTGCGAGCACCACATGGTTCCCTTCGTCGGCAAAGCCCACGTGGCCTACATACCCAACGGCACCATCGTGGGATTGAGCAAGATTCCACGTGTGGTCGATGCCTACGCCCGCCGCCTGCAGGTGCAGGAACGCCTCACCAAGCAAATCAAAGACTGCATCCAGGAGACCCTGCAGCCGTTGGGCGTAGCCGTGGTTATCGAAGCCCAGCACATGTGCATGTCGATGCGCGGCGTGCAGAAGCAGAACTCCGTAACTACCACCAGCGACTTCACCGGCGCCTTCATGAACGACCCCAAGACCCGCGAGGAGTTCATGCACATTATAGGGGTGAAACTACACTAATCCATGGCCACGACAGTGATCATAGCAGTCTTGGCGGCAGCCATCGGTCTGTTGGTGGGCTGGCTGCTCTCGCGACCGCGCACCATAGCGCTGAGCGAACGCCTCACCGCCACCGAGGCCGAGAAGGAGCGCCGCCAGGCGGTGGCCGAGAACCTCACCGAGCAGCAGACAGCACTGCGCAGCCAAATCGGCGCACTGCAAGCCGAGAAACAGCAACTGCAGGTTGACTACAGCGCCCTGCAACGCGAGCTGGCCCTGCTGCGCGAGCAGATGCAGCGCGACGACATACGCCGCAACGAGGCCTTCGAAAAGCAGCTCCTCATGGCCCGCGAGCAGATGCAAAACGCTACCCAGAAACTGCTCGACCAACGAGCCGAAGCCCTCGGCAAGACCAACACCGAACAGATGACCGGCGTGGTGGGTCCGCTGAAGGAGCAACTGGCTGCCATGCAAAAGCAGGTGAACGAAAGCCTCAAGACCTCGGTCGAAAGCCGCACCTCGATAGAGAAAGCCATAGAAAACCTGATGCACCGCACCGCCGAGATGGCCGGCGAGGCCAACAACCTGGCCCGCGCCCTGCGCAACGAGAACAAGACCCAGGGCAACTGGGGCGAGATGGTGCTCGACACCATACTCGAGAAGTCGGGCCTGCAGAAAGGCCTGCACTACGAGACCCAAGTGACACTGCGCGACGCCCAAGGCAAGGTGCTGGTGGGCGACGAGAGCGGCCAGCGCATGATTCCCGACGTCATAGTGCACTACCCCGATGGCAAGGACGTGATTGTAGACTCGAAGGTGTCGCTCACCGCCTACATCGACTACTGCAACGCCGAGACCGACAGCGAGCGCGACGACGCCCTGGAGCGCCACACCGCCTCGGTGCGCCAGCACGTGCGCGAACTGCGCCAGAAAGACTATGCCTCGTACATAATGCCCCCGCGCCAGGCGCTGCAGTATATGATAATGTTCGTGCCCAACGAGGCCGCCCTGCAGCTGGCCATGCACCACGACCCGTCGCTGTGGCGCGAGGCCTTCGACCGCGGAGTGTGCATCACCTCGGAGCAGAACCTGATAGTGCTGCTGCGCATGATACAGCTGGCCTGGACGCAGGTGCAGCAGTTCGAGAACCAGCAGCAGATCATGGCCCAGGCCAAGACCCTGCTCGACCGTGTGGCCCTCTTCATCGAGCGCTTCAACCGCATCGACGCCGGCATCGACGACCTGCGCCGACGCTACAACGAAGCCAACATCACCCTCACCGGCCGCCAGAGCATACTGGTGGCGGCCCGCGAGATGCAGAACCTCGGCGCCAAGACCAGCAGCACGCGCTCGCTGCCCGAGCTGCCCACGCTGCCGATGGACGACAATACCGACAACGACACAAACCCCGAACCATGAGAAAGACCCTCATAGCGGCCCTCGCGCTGACCCTGGCGCTGGCCGCCACACCCGCCCTCCGCCTCGGCGCACAGATAACCCACAACGCCCAAGGGGCCACCGACGCCACCGCCACCGCACTGCTGAACAAGGCGGCCGAGAAGTTGAAGAATGTTTCCTTCACCGTCACCATGACCGCCCTCGACAGCCAGAAGAAGCCCCTCTCGACGCAACGGGCCCAGGTGAGCTACCGCAACGGCAAGTACCGCATGGTGGCAGCCGACCAGGAGATAGTGTGCAACGGCACCGACGTGTGGCACATCAACAAGTCTGCCCGCGAGGTGACCGTGAGCCCCGTGCCGCCCGACGACGACATGAACCTGCTCAACCCCTCGGCCATGATGGCCAACTACAACAAGAACTTCCGTGCCAAGTACATACGCACCGACGACGACGGCACCGCCATCGTCGACATGCAGCCCCGCACGGCCCGCAGCTTCCACAAGCTGCGCCTGGCCATCGACGAGAAGAGCGGCCGCCTGAAGCGCCTGGAGGTGCACAAGTACGACTCGAGCCGCGAGGTGTACGAGTTCTCGAACCACTCCCATGCGCCCGCCGCCTCGACCTACTGCTACGACGCCGCGGCCCACGCCGGCATGGAACTGATAGACATGAGATAACCGCCCACAATGAAGATACTGCTGATTGAGACCGCCACCAGTGTGTGCTCGGTGGCCCTAAGCACCGACGGGCAGGTGGAGGCGCAGCGCGAAAGCCACGACCCCAATGCCCACTCGACCCAACTGCCGCTTTTCGTCAAAGACCTGCTGCCTGCCGACCTCGACGCGGTGTGCGTCTCGTCGGGTCCTGGCAGCTATACTGGCCTGCGCATCGGCGTGAGCACCGCCAAGGGGCTGTGCTACGCCCTCGACAAGCCGCTGATAGCGGTGCCGTCGTTGCTTTCCATGGCCGCCCTCTACTACCACCGCCATCCCGACTACCACGGCCTCGTGTGCCCGATGATCGACGCCCGCCGCATGGAGTGCTACACCATGGTGGTGGGCCGCACGGCCGACGTGGCCGCCAACCCGACCCTGGCCGACACGGCAGCCGCCACCACGACCGCCGGCGGCGACGGGCTGACCATAGTGCGCGACACCCAGGCCGACATCATCGACGAGCACCTCTACGACCGCTTCCTCGACCACAGCACGGTGGCCTTCGTGGGCGACGGCGCCGCCAAGACCAAGGCCCTGCTGGGCCGGCACGCCAACGCACGCTACGACGACGGCTTCGCCCCCTCGGCCGAGGGCATGGCCCGGCTGGCCGACGAGCGGCTGCGGCAAGGCCGGGTGGAGGATACCGCCTACTTCGAGCCCTTCTACCTAAAGGACTTTGTTGCCAAAAAGAGTGTAGTACACGGACTGCGAGACTGATGCTGCGATTTGTATTCAAACGGCTCCTCTATGGCCTCCTGGTGCTGCTGGGAGTGGTCACCCTGGTCTTTTTCCTGTTCAACATACTGCCCGGCGACCCCGCCCGCATGATGCTCGGCCAACGCGCCGACCAGGAAAGCATCGACATCATAAACCGCGACCTGGGCCGCGACCTGCCCATCGGCACCCAGTATGCCAACTATCTGAACGACCTGGCCCCCATCTCGTTCCACAACAACAGCGACACGACGAGTCCCTTCTTCCTGGCGGCCGACAAATACGCGCCCTACACCACCCTGCTGCGCCTCGGCAGCACCTCGGTGGTGCTCAAGGCCCCCTACCTGCGCCGCTCGTACCAGAGCCAACGCAAGGTGAGCGACATCATAGCCACCGCCTTCCCCCAAACCGCCCTGCTGGCCTTCGCCGCCATGCTCCTGGCCCTCGTGCTGGGCATCACCCTGGGCGTGGTGTCGGCACTGCACAAAGACACATGGGTCGACCGCACCACCCTCGTGCTCTCCACCCTCGGCATGTCGCTGCCCTCCTTTTTCGCCGCCATTCTCATAGCCTGGCTCTTCGCCTATGTGCTGGCCGACATCACCGGCCTCAGCATGTTCGGCAACCTCTACACCGTCGACGACTACGGCTGCGGCGAATACATAGACCTCAAGAACCTGATACTGCCCGCCGTAACCCTCGGCATACGCCCCTTGGCCACCCTCACCCAGCTCACCAAGAACGCCATGCTCGACGCGCTGAGCCAGGACTACATACGCACGGCCCGCGCCAAGGGCCTCGGCCGCTACCGCGTGGTGGTCCACCACGCCCTGCGCAACGCCCTCAACCCCGTGGTCACCTCGGCCGGCGGATGGCTGGCCTCGCTGCTGGCCGGCGCCGTATTCGTCGAGTACGTCTTCGACTGGAAAGGCATGGGCATCGTGATAGTCGACGGCCTGGAACAGTACGACTTCCCCGTCGTCATGGGTGCCATCCTCTTCGTGTGCATCCTGCTGGTCGTCATCAACATCCTCACCGACATCGCCTACGCCCTGCTCGACCCGCGCGTGCGCCTCGACCGCTGAGCCGCGCTTGAGCCCCGCACCACCCCGCGCAGCAGCACCCAAGCCGCTCTGCTCCAGCATCCTACCCCTCCACACACCCATCCCGTCAGCACCCCCTCGCCGACCGCTCCCCTATGTTGTATTTATGTTTAAAACATAAGAAATACATAAGAAATACATAAGAACGATATAAGAACTACCGGAGGGGATCCGGAGAGGATGGCTTGAGGAGCTGATTTAGAGGCCATTAGGGCGCAATGCAGCTCATAAGAAGCTGACACTATGGCACTAAGGCATTTCCGGCATGGTGGCGGCACCCTGCGTGGGGAAAAAGGTCGGCTATATAGAAATATTTTACCAATACAAAAAAAAAGTGTATCTTTGCATTTTCCCGGCTCGGGTAGAGAGCCGCACACAAAACTGAAAAACAACGAAATAGACACCGAAATGAGAAAACTGGCAGTGGTAGCATTCGGCGGCAACGCCCTGCTTCGCAGCGGACAGAAAGGCACTTACCGCGAGCAGATAGAGAATGTGGAGAACACCTGTGAGAGTCTCTGCGCACTACTGAAGCGCAACTACAATATCGTTATAGGCCACGGCAACGGCCCGCAGGTGGGCAACGTGATGCTGCAGCACGAGGCCGGCAAGCTGACCGGCGTCGAGGCCATGCCCATGGATTTCTGCGTCGCCGAGACCCAGGGTTCCATAGCCTACCTGATCGAGATGGGCCTGCGCAACGTGATGGCCCGCAACGACATACAGCGCGATGTGGTGACCCTCGTGACCCAGGTGGCAGTCAACAAGCTCGACCCCATGTTCCAGAACCCCACCAAGCCCGTGGGCCCCTACTACACCAAGGAACAGGCCGAGGAGTTTGCCCGCGAGACCGGCGCCAAATATAAAGAAGACCCCAAGGGCAACGGCTGGCGCAAAGTGGTCGCCTCGCCCAAGCCGGTGCGCATCAACAACATCAAGATCGTCGAGAAGCTCGCCAAGGCCGGCAACATCGTCGTCACCGTGGGTGGCGGCGGCATACCCGTGGTCGAGGAGAGCGACTATGTGCGTGGCGTCGAGGCCGTAATCGACAAGGACCTGGCCAGCGCCCTCTGCGCCGTCGAGATCGGTGCCGACGAGTTCTACATCCTCACCGATGTGCCCAAGGTGTACATCAACTTCCGCAAGGAGAACGAGCAGGCGCTGGACACCATCACCGTGGCCCAGGCCAAGCAGTACCTCGACGAGGGACAGTTTGCCGAAGGCAGCATGGCGCCGAAGGTGCGCGCCGCCATCATGTTCGTGGAGCACGGCGGCAAGGAGTGCATCATCACCGAGGCCGGCCAGCTGGGCAACCCCGACTGCGGAACGAGGATTGTCCGCTGAATTCTCTCCGCTTTGCGGAAGATGAGATAAACAGAAACATTAACAATTCAAAATTAATAAACATGGCTTACAATTTAAGAAACCGCAATTTCCTGAAGATCCTCGACTTCTCGCCGAAGGAGCTTAACTATCTGCTCGACCTGGCCCGCGACCTGAAACGCGCCAAATATGCCGGCACCGAGCAGCCCCGCCTGAAAGGCAAGAACATCGCCCTCATCTTCGAGAAGACCTCGACCCGCACCCGCTGCGCCTTCGAGGTTGGTGCCCACGACCAGGGTGCCCACGTGACCTACCTGGGTCCCACCGGCAGCCAGATCGGCATCAAGGAGAGCATGAAAGACACCGCCCGCGTGCTGGGTCGCATGTTCGACGGCATCGAGTACCGTGGCTTCGACCAGGCCACCGTCGAGGAGCTGGCCAAATACGCCGGCGTCCCCGTGTGGAACGGCTTGACCGCCGAGGCTCACCCCACCCAGATCCTGGCCGACTTCCTGACCATCCAGGAGCACACCGACAAGCCCCTGAACCAGGTGAAGTTCGCCTACATCGGCGATGCCCGCTACAACATGGGTAACAGCCTGATGGTCGGCGGCGTGAAGATGGGTATGGACATCCGCATCATCGCCCCCAAGAAACTGCAGCCCGCCAAGGACCTCGTCAAGAAGTGCCAGGAGATCGCCAAAGAGACCGGCGCCAAGCTCACCGTCACCGACGACGTCGAGAAGGGCGTGAAGGGTCTCGACTTCATCTACACCGACATCTGGGTGTCGATGGGCGAACCCGACAGCGTG
>CACYZN010000034.1 GCA_902778925.1 uncultured Bacteroidota bacterium | reverse complement strand
AGGTGGCGTTATAGGTGCCGCCGCTTGTGGGGGCGTTAAAGTCTTTGGTGAAGGAGTAATCGGTGCCGATGAAGTTGGGGTATATGCTGATTATATTCGCTTGGCTATAATTCAGGCATTTCTTCTTTTTGCCGTCGAAGCCTATGACGAAGAGGCTCTTGTTGATTGCACCGTGTTCGCGGCTGGTGTAGTAGAGGCGCTGGTTCTTCACGTCGATTCCGGGCACGTCGCACACTTCCCAGTCGCCGCTGGTCACCTGCTTCACCAGCTTGCCCTGCATGTCGTAGAGGTAGATGTGGCGGTAGCCGTCGCGCTCGCTGGTGATGAGCATCTGCTCCTGTGTCTTTTTGCCTTTGCCCACAGTGATAAACTGCCAGGTGTCGGGCACGTCGACATAGGCGTCGTCCTGCTCGTCGTAGAGGGTGGCGTCGGGCTCACAGCCGTCCTTGTCTGTGTTGATGGTCAGTATCTGCATGTGGTTCTGCAAGCGGTTCATGCGCATGAAGGCCAGCGTGTTGGCATTGGCCCACTGGAAGCGGGGCAGGTATTCCCATTCACCACTCGACGGTGTCCCCACCGAGTTCTCTTTCCCGGCCAGTTGGGGATATTGTGTCTTTCCACTCTCCAGCTTGTAGACGCGCAGGCTCACCTTGCTGTTATCTTCGCCGGCCTTGGGGTACTTGTAGCGGTAGTCCTCGGGATAGAGGGCTCCCCACATCTGCATGTTGTACTCCTTCACCTTGCTCTCGTCGAAGCGCAGGTAGGCAATCTTCTTCGAGTCGGGACTCCATTGGAACCCTTTGGTGATGGCGAACTCCTCCTCGTACACCCAGTCGGTGGTGCCGTTGATCACCTCGTTCACCTTGCCGTCGGTGGTAATCTGGTGCTCCTCAAGGGTGCTGAGGTCCATCCAGTAGAGGTTGTTGTCGCGTACAAAGGCCACCTTGGTGCCGTCGGGGCTGAGGGTGGTGAGGCGCTGCTTGCCGTTCTTCGTCAGCTTGGTGAACGTACCCTCCTTGACGTCGTACAGCCAGTAGTCGCTCACGCCGCTGTGGCGGTAGAGTGGCTCGAAGCCACTGCTCAGCAGTATCCGCTGCTCGTCCTGGCTCATCTCGTACCCCTCCATCGGAGGCAGGGGCTTGGCCTTCTTCTGCATGGCCGGACCGCCGAAGAGGCACACGTCAGCCACCTTCTCGCCGGTGACATAGCTGTATTTGGCTATGCCGGTGCGCGTCATGCTGAGGTAGTGCTCGCCGTCGGCCATCGAACGCAGCGCGCCGATGCCGCGCGGGCTGAAAGTGCGCTTCGTCCAGATGTCCTCCAGGGTTATATCCTGGTTTTGGGCAGCGGCCACACCCATGCCCGAGAGTAGTGCAAATGCCATATAGACAAGTAGTTTCTTCATCCTGCTTAGCTGGTTTTTACTTATAATACAAAATGCAAATATACAACATTTCTTGCAAACAACAACAGTTTTTGCAAAAAAAGCCGTCGCTCTTGCCATGTCCGACACCCCTCGCTGCAACCCCACCCGGCACCCCACTTTTGCCTGAAATGCGGCGATTTTAACCCTATTTAACTTAAACCTTAAACAAATTAAGGTTTTGGATAGATTTTGTCCCTCTCTTATGTATTTCTTATGTATTTCTTATGTTTTAAACATAAATACAACATAAGAAATACATAAGAACGATATAAGAACGACCGGACCGGAAGGGGAGGGGAGCCGTTGGTGAGAGCGGTATGACGGTGCGGTGGGCGCTGGCGGGAGGATTATGGTTGACGGTTGATGTAATCGATTGTCCGGTAGAGTGGTACAAGTGATTCAAGAGTGGTGAGAGGGGTATGAGGGCGGTGTTCGATGGTGTCGAGGAAGGCAGTGATTTCGCCGAGGAAGCCGCTGACTGCAAGGCTGTTGTTGGCGAGGGTGGGCGAGAAGGTGTCGTGGCGGTAGAGGGTGCGGAGCGACGGATGGCGTGGGCGGATTTTTTCGAGCGGGATGCCGCCGAGGGTGCCGGATTGGGGCATGAAGGTGAGTTCGAATGTGCCCTGTAGGTGGTAGGTGCCGCCGCTGGTGGCGACGGTGAGTTGGTCGACGGTCTGTTGCCAGGAGTAGGCGGTGGAGAGTTCGAGGGTGCCGACCACCCCGTTGTGGTCAAGGCATATCAGAATGGTGCCGTTGTGGGTGCGGATAAGGCTGCGGACCATGCCGGGACCGAAAAGGTGGGTGGCCAGGTGCAGAGGGTGGATGTAGAGGTCGAGGAGAGGGTCGCCTTCGGGATAGGCACCGGTGCAGTAGCGTAGCAGGTAGTGGTCGGGGTGATGGCGGACGAGGTGCCGACGGAGCAGCTGCACTGCGGGAGCATGGACCCTCTGCAGACCGACCTGCACCGGCAGGTCGCCATGGGTGTGGCGCAGGCGGACGAGCTGATGCAGCTGGTCGAGGGTCTGGCAGGGTGGTTTCTCGATGAAGAGCGCTTTGCCGCTTTGGAGGATTGAGGCTGCGAGAGGGAAGTGGGACGTGGGCGACGAGGTGACGAAGAGGGCGGCGACGGCAGGGTCGGCCAGTATGGGGTCGAGGGTGGCAACGATGCGGGCTTGCGGAAAGCGGCGGGCGGCGAGGGTGGCGGTGCCGAGGGAACGTACGCAGATGTAGCGCAGGGGTATGCGGAGTTGTTCGAGCACGGGTATGATGTTGGCGAGGGCGTGCTGGCCGAGTCCCACGAGGGCTACGGCTTTGGTGTAGCGGCAGGCGAGTTGGGCGGCGGCCTGGCGGCGTTTATAGCGGGCTATTGTTTCTTGCAGCATGGGGCGATGGTTTTCAGGTGGCGGCGGTAGGTGCAGGCGGGGTCGGCGCACCACCGGTAGGGGCCGAAGGCTTTCTCCAGCAGTGGTTTGGGAATGAGGCGTTCGAGGTTGGAGAGGAGTATGATGTCGTACTTGCGGTGGAAATTGATCCAACATCCATTGCAGTGGCGGCCGTAGTCGCGCTGGGTGGTGCAGGCTTGGCGCGAGTTGAAGATGACGTCGAGGGGTGTGCGGTGTATATTGCCGAGTACGACGTCGAGGTTCTGGCAGAGGGGTACGTCGCCGTTGCTGTGCACCACAAGTTGGCTGCATATGCTGTGGCAGGGGAGCAGTAGGTGTCCGGCGCGCCACTGTTCGTAGAGGGCCATGTAGTCGTAGTTCTGGTCGGTGTGGCGTATGGCGTCGGGTATGCTGGAGGTGAAGCCGTCGGCGGGCAGCAGGTCGCAGGTGGTGTCAAAGAAGGACATGGTGCCGTAGATGCCGATGCGGAGGTCGATGTGGTGGTCCTTTGCCACCTGGGCGACATGCTCCAGGTCGTCGACACTGTTCCAGGGCGAGAGGCAAAACATGAGTGAAGTGGGGACGCGGCAGGCGAGGTGCTGGATGCATTGCAGCACGCGATCGTAGCCGTCGACGCCGCGCATGCCAAGGTAAGTGTCGCGTGGACCGTCGAGCGAGAGGTAGAGGTGGCGCGGGGGGTAGCGCTGCACAAGGTCGGCCAGACGGTCGGGGGCAAGGCCGTTGGAGAGGAGGGTGAAGTTGCGGTGGTGGGTATGGAACCACTGGAGTATGGCTTCGGCCTGGGGGTGGAGCAGGAATTCGCCACCCTCGAGGCCGACGGTGGTGTGGCATGTTACGCAGCGGCTCTGCATGATCTGCTGTATGTCGAGTAGCGACAGGTGTTCGTGTGGTTTGCGCCAGATGGAGCAATGGCGGCAGCGCGACTGGCAGGCCGTGGTGGCATAGAGCATCAGTTGGCTGAGGCGTTTGTGGCGGGGACGCAAGCTGTTGTTGGCGTAGAGCATCCCGTTCAGCAGGTAATCTTTCAGATTGTACATCGGTGGTCTCGTTTATGGTTTTTTCTACCCATAAAGAGGCCGGCTGTGAGCGATAGACTGCACGGGGGCGCTAGAAAACGATGCGGAGGCCGCAGGGGAATGTCGGCGCGAGGGAGTGCCGGGTGAGGTAGGTGTTGGCAGCCCCGTCGGGGACGAGGTAGCGGCGCAGCGAGGACTCGGCAAAGAGGCTCACCGTGGGGGTGATGTTCCACTGCACACCCACTCCGATGCCGAACGAGAACATGGGCGGCTGTGGAGCGCGTGTGGCTGGCGTGGGGTTGCTGTGGCCGTCGACGTAATAGTCGGTGGCCGTCGAACAGTGCACGGGCAGGTGGACGATGGCGGTCGCCGAGGTGTAGAGCGAGAGGCCACGATGCTGCAGCAGACGGCAGTGCACGCCTATGGGCAGACCGAGGTAGTCGAGCCGCTGGGTCTGCTCGATGCGGTTGTCGCCTTCTCCGATGGTGAAGGTAGAAGCCAGGTGCATCAGCTCGAGGCCGGTGGCGAGGTTCCAACGGGGACTGAGTCGATAGGCGGCCGCGAGGGAGACCACTACGGGCGGCTGGTGGTGCTCGGCGCGGAGTATGCGGCCGTCGTTGTTGTCGAGGTTGGATATGGCGATATTGGCCATGAGCGAGTCCATGGCGGTGTATTCGGAGGATGTCGCAGTCAGGTAGTCGCGCCAGTTGTCGGTGGTTGTGCCGTCGGCCATGGGCAGCGAGTAGGGCTGGGTGAACTGGTCGGCGGTGGCGTGGGGCATGTTGAAGGACAGGGTGAAGGACCAGCGCGTCGGGACGGCGGCAATGAGCTTGTCGTCGTGCAATTCCGCAGGCCGAGGTTGGTCGAGCGGGACGGCGTGGGACGGCGTGGGCTCGGGGGTGCTGTCGGCGGTGTGGGCGGTACGGGCCGTTAGGCTGTCGGCGGTGTGGGTAGTGTGGGTCGGGGTGCTGTCGACGGCGGACGGGTGGCGGGAGACGGTGGTTGCGGTATAGGGGACGGTCGTCGGCCCTTCGGCTGCGGGTGGCGTTTCAGCGGCTTTGTTTTGTGCCACGATGGGGGGCGGGTCTTCCGGGCGGTGGAAAACGAGCCAGGCAAGCGGCAGCAGCAGAAGCAGCCAGCCGTACTGCAGCATAGAGCGAAGCATACGCTTGGCGCGCGACAGCTGCGAGGACGAGGAATGGGGGTGTATGCCCAGCTGGTCGGCGATTTCAAGATGTGACATGCCGTCTATCACCGACATGCGGAACACCTCGCGGTAGCCTTGCGGCAGGCTGTCGACGGCACTGAGTATTTCCTCCTCGCTCAGCGGCGGTTGCTCCTCGTGTGCCTGCTCGGCTACTTCATACAGAGATATGGTGGGCAGCACATGGCTGCGGCGCAGGTGGCGCAGGGCCAACCGGCGGGCAATCTGGCACAGCCAGGGTTCGAAGCGGCGGCTGTCCTCCAGCTGGTGCAGCTTGCCGAAGGCCACAATAAACGCATCGTCGGCAAGCTCCTCGGAGAGAGGGAGGTCGCCGACGATGCGGTGGCAGGCTTTTACAGCCTTTGTGCGGCACAGCCTATAGAGAGTGGCCTGTGCCCGTGAGTCGCCCTGCCGTGCGTGGTCTACCAGTTGTCCCATGTCGGTCATATAAAATATGAGACCACTCAACATGGGAAGACTGCATCGGCGGGTGTGTTTTTTCTACTTGCAGCAGTCGTGGTCGTGACAGTGGCTGCTGCGGGTCTCGAGCTCCAGGGTGCTGTGGTGGATGCCGAGCTCGTCGAGCAGGTGTTTCACACGGTCGGTCACCTCCTCGAGCATCGTGGCCTCGGGGATGACGATGTGGCAGGTCAGCGCCGTCTCGGTGGTGGAGATGGGCCAGATGTGCAGGTGGTGCACGTTCAGCACGCCCTCGGTCTGCTCGATATGCTGTTTTATGTCGTCCACGTCGAAGCCTTCGGGCACGGCGTCGGTGCTCATGCGCAGGCTCTCGCTCAGCAGCTCCCAGGTGCTGACCAGTATCACCACGGCGATGACGAGGCCGATGATGGGGTCGACAACCCACCAGCCGGTGTAGTGTATGACCACACCGCTGACCACCACGCCCACGCTCACCAGCGTGTCAGCCAGCATGTGCAGGAAGGCTCCGCGGGTGTTGATGTCGTGCTTCTGCTGGCGGCTGAGGGCCCAGGCGGTGACGCCGTTGATGACGATGCCCACGGCGGCCGTCCAGATGATGAGCGTGCCGTTGACCTCGGTGGGGTTGAAGAACTTCTCCACGCTCTCCACCACAATGGCGCCCACGGCGACCAGCAGGATGATGGCGTTGAGCAGCGAGATGAGCACCGAGGCCTTGCGGTGGCCGTAGGTGAAGCGCTTGGTGGCGTGGCTCGAGGCCAGCTTCAGCGCCACCATGGCCAGCAGCAGCGAAAAGACGTCGCTCAGGTTGTGGCCGGCGTCGCTCAGCAGCCCAAGCGAGTTGCCGACAAAGCCCGCCACCGTCTCGACGATGACGAAGGCCAGGTTCAACGCTACCGCCACTATATAGATAGTAGACAGTTTCTCTATCGCGTGCGCGTGGTGGTGATGGTGCAGCCCATGGTGGTCGTGGTGCTCATGGTCGTGATGATGCTCATGGTGACCATGCTCGTGTTCATGGTCGTGGTCGTGATGGTGGTGTTCTTGTTCCATATTTCAATAGTTTTTTTGTTCGTTTTTCAGTTTGCAAAATTACGAACTTTTTCCGACATGGGAGCGTCACCATTGCTGGTGAGTGTGTTTTATCTCTCACCGTTTGAAGTTTAATGTTTAAAGTGTTGGTTTGTAGTGCGAAAACCTTAAACCTTAAACCTTGAACCTTACACCTTGACCCTTGCACACATCCGGTGGAAGGAATGGGAATGGCGCCAATGTGGCTTTAGGAGGGTATTTTTCGTGGTTTAAAAAATGTTAAAAACGATACCCCCTTGTAGAGTTTCGTGGAAAAAGCGGTTATAATAGTATATGGGGTGATGTAGATCTTGAAGTTCTTATAGGGGAGGGGTGAATCAACAATAAAAATGTAATAATGACGTTAATACAAAAAAATAATACGATGAAAATGAAGAACAAATCCTTTGCTGTACGCTGTTACATGGTGGCGGCTTTGATGGTGGCGGTAGTGGGTACCGCAAATGCCCAAAATGAGCACTCGACGCTCAAGAAGGCCGAGAAACTGGTGGCCCAGCGGCAGTATGCGTCGGTCTTCGCTATGTTGGAGGAACTCGACCCCATGAACGACCGACCCGCCGTGCTGGCCATGAAGGCTGACATCGTGCTGCACTATTTTGCGCAGAGCATGAACCACATGATTTTCTCGTTAGTGGACCTGAAGAAGGGCGAGAGTCTCGACTCCGTGCGTGCCAACTTCGAGCAGGGAGCAGTGTTCCCCTTCGATGTGGACAGCCTCTCGCGCCGTCTGCTGGCCACCCATCCCGGCGACCAGTCGCTGCTGGCCACCCATGCCGCCTACCATCAGGCGTTGCTCGACGACTATGGCGACGAGTTATGGATATTCAACCTCACGGCCGACTGCAAGGCTCTGTTGCAACAGGCCACGCAAAGCGCCGATGCCTGCTCGCAGCTGGGGTATCTTTATACTTCAGATGAGTCTACGATTGACAGCGCCGCCTACTATTTCCGTCGAGCCGTCGAGCTGCAGGACACCCTTTGGGGCGCGCACTACAACCTGGGGGTGATGGAGCACCGGTTGGGACACAACGACGAGGCGCTGGCCCACATGGAGCGTGCCTGGAAAGGCTATCGTGTGCCGCGCTTGAAAGGCGATGCAGCCCGCGTGATGGCCATCATCTACGACCAGTCGCTGAACAACGCCTCCAAGGCTGAACGCTACTATCGCCAGGCCGTTGCCGACGACAGTACCGATGTCACCAGCTGGGGGTTCCTGCTGGATTTCCTCCTTCGACAGCCGTCCGCGCAGGGCGACCTGCTCCCCGTGTTGCGGTCCGCATGGCGTGCGGCTATGCAAAGCGGCAACACGTTTGAGGAAACGCGCTACATTATTGGCCAATGCGTGAAGAACGATAGAAGCAACCTTGCCATATCGTTTCTGGAGGCGCGTTGCAACGAGACAAAGGAGGACTATGAACTCGGTGTCTGTCACCTCTACCTTTTTCAGCTCATGGAGGCCGGCGGCGAAGACATCGCACACTTGCGGAAAGCTATCGAATGCTTCGAGCGCGAGGGAGCTCCGGAGAATTTCCTCAACTCGTTGCGCGAGATTATCAAAGAAGCTGAGAAGTAAATGTTTAGAGTGATTGTTATGCGTACAAGTTCCTATAGAATTATAATGGTGGTCTTGCTGATGTGGACCTTTGGCGGTAGCCGCGCGGCGGCGCAATGTATGGAGAACATCGGGCACCGCTATCCCACCACCTTCACAATGCACGGCGACACGCTTGTGCTGGGCATCACCTTCGGCGAGGAGGGTATGAAAATAGATTACACCTGCCAGCGGCAGCAGGACGGCAGCCTCGTGGTGAGCGGCACGGTGGCCTACGCCAAGACTGGCGAGGCATTGCCCTACGTGACGGTGTGCAGCCTTTGGGAGATATACCCTAAGAACAATTTCGTGCCATGGGAAGAGCTGGCGGTGACCGACAGCCTCGGTCGCTTCTCCTTCCGCCGTCCGGCGCTGAGCCAGCGGACGTTGGCCTTCTGCATGGCGGGTTTCAGGCCGGAACTTTTCGAGGAGCATTGGGACACCATTGCCGTCAGCGAGCGCGAATACATGGCGCAACGTGACGTCAGTCAGCGTTTCGACACCACCGTCGTCAGCCCCGAGGAGCGCGACCGCTTGACGAAAGAATACTACGAGGTGTTCCATTCATGTCCCGGGTGCGACGAGTATGCCTGGCTGGAGAGCGAGGGACTGCGTTGCCGCATCGGGCGTTTCCAGCCCTCGGGTACGCTAGGGGTGCATCTGCTGTGGCCCATCGACGACCTCCGGGGCTTCTACTTCAACGGCATGCTATATACGAAATTCGATGCCGACCGCCTCTTCGCGCTCTCGCCTGAGGGTGTCTTCGCCTCGCAGTCGCCCTCGTCGGGCGATTTCCGCGACCACCTGCACATCTCCCTCATCGACGGATATGAGGTCTCCGGATTCCACGACCTCGCCCTCGACAGCATGCAGGGCTTCATTGTAGGCCTGCGGTGGGCCGAGGGTGGATGGCTCTACTTCCGTACCACGCGAGGTGGATGCTATAAGGTGCATGTCGACATGCCCCCAAGTACCAACTGCTGGCTGGAGGACGTGGAGGTCGGCGAGGCCGAATATCTTGCCGCCAAAGCCGATTTTGCAAAATACAACCATGCCCGCATTCAGCATGCCCCCTCGGCGAGCGACAGCGCTGCGGTGCTCCGCTACAAGAAAAAGAGCAATATCACGTGGTGGGACCCCCTGGGTGCTGATTCGCAGGATGTGGAGTACTTCCACCTTGAGGGCACGGACATCAATATTGTCGAGGTCGCCATTGGCGACTACTGCTGCACCTTTATGCCCGGCGACACCACGGAGATGCAGACCTGTCTGATGGCGCTTTCGCACGAGGGCGTCTTCGCTGGCTGTTGGGTGCGAGTGGAAGAAGATAGCCCAGGTTATATCCATCTCTACCCCTTAAGCGCTGACCGCCGAAGTGTTAAACAGAGCCTTGTCTACCAAACGACCCCTGCGTGGTTCCCCTACGGCGAGCTTTTCTGGTCCCGCGACGGCTGGTTCTACGTAGAAGGCCGCGCCGGAACCCACGACCGTGTGGTCTACCACAAGCTCCGACTGCGGAAGTGAAAAAAGAAAGGGCACCTCGATTTGAGGCGCCCATTCTGCTTTTTTAATTATGTTTAGTCGTTACGGTCACGACCGAACAACTGTCCAATCCACTGCCTATTCAGACGGGCGATGTTCTGGCGCTTGATCTGCTTCGGACATTCGGCCTCGCAGGCATAGGTGTTGGTGCAGGAACCAAAGCCGAGCTCGTCCATCTTGCACACCATCTTCTTCACGCGGTCCATGGCCTCGGGCTTGCCCTGGGGCAGGAGGGCGAGATGGCTCACCTTGGCACCGACGAAGAGCATGGCGCTGGCGTTCTTGCAGGCCGCCACACAGGCACCGCAGCCGATGCAGGCGGCGGCATCCATGGCCTGGTCGGCCTTGTGTTTCGGGACGAGGATGTTGTTGGCGTCGGGCACACCGCCGGTGGTGGCGCTGATGTAGCCGCCGGCTTGGATGATTTTGTCGAAGGCTGTGCGGTCCACCACGAGGTCGCGGATGATGGGGAACGCTTTGGCTCGCCACGGCTCCACCCATATCTCGTCGCCGTCGTGGAAGTGGCGCATGTGGAGCTGGCAGGTGGTGACGCCGTCGTCGTTGCCGTGGGGACGGCCGTTGATGTAGAGGCCGCACATGCCGCAGATGCCCTCGCGGCAGTCGTTGTCGAAGCACACGGGGTGGGCTATGTGGTCGTTGATGAGCTTCTCGTTGAGTTGGTCGAGCATCTCGAGGAACGAGCAGTCGGCCGAGATGTTGTCGATCTCGTAGGTCTCGAAGTGGCCTTTGGCGCGGGCGTTCTCCTGGCGCCAGATATGTAGTGTGAATTTCATGGCTTACTTGTAATTGCGTTTGACAATCTGTATGTGCTCGTAGTTGAGCTCCTCTTTGTACATCACTTCGGGCTTGTCGTGGCCTTGGTATTCCCAGGCGGCGACGAACATGAAGTTGTCGTCGTCGCGTTGGGTCTCGCCGTCGGGGGTCTGGTGCTCGATGCGGAAGTGGCCGCCGCAGCTTTCTTCGCGCTGGGTGGCGTCGGCTATGATGAGGCGTGCCAGCTCGAAGTAGTCCTCCAGGCGGTAGGCCTTCTCCAACTCGGGGTTCATCTCGGCCACCTTGCCGGGGATGAAGACGTGCTGGTAGAAGTCGGCCTCGAGCTCGACCACCTTCTCGGCGGCGGTGGCGAGGCTTTCCTTGCTGCGGGCCATGCCGCAGTATTCCCACATGATGCGACCGAGGGCCTTGTGGTAGTGGTCTACGCTATGGGTGGAGTTGATGTCTTGGGATGATTGTGCGATGCTGAGGAGGTTGTCCATGCGTGCGCGGACGTCGGCCTCGGCCTGGTCGAACTCGGGGCCTTCGGCCTTGATCTTGCCCACGTATATCTGGTCGGCAAGGTAGTTCTGCAGGGTGTAGGGCAGGACGAAGTATCCGTCGGCCAGACCCTGCATGAGGGCCGATGCGCCGAGGCGGTTGGCGCCGTGGTCGCTGAAGTTGGCCTCGCCGGCGGCGAAGAGGCCGGGTATGGTGGTCTGCAGCTCGTAGTCGACCCACAGGCCGCCCATGGTGTAGTGCACGGCTGGGTAGATCATCATCGGGTACTGGTAGGGGTCGACGTCGACAATCTTCTGGTACATCTGGAAGAGGTTGCCGTATTTCTGCTCCACCACGTCGCGGCCGAGGCGCTTGATGGCGTCGGCAAAGTCGAGGTATACGGCCAGGCCGGTGGGGCCCACGCCGTAGCCGGCGTCGCAGCGTTCCTTGGCGGCGCGGCTGGCCACGTCGCGCGGCACCAGGTTGCCGAATGCGGGGTAGCGGCGCTCGAGGTAGTAGTCGCGGTCTTCCTCGGCGATATCGAGGGCGGTCTTCTCGCCGCGGCGTATGGCCTCGGCGTCCTCTTTCTTCTTGGGCACCCAGATGCGGCCGTCGTTGCGGAGGCTTTCGCTCATGAGGGTGAGCTTCGACTGGTAGTCGCCGTGGACGGGTATGCAGGTGGGGTGTATCTGCACGTAGCAGGGGTTGGCGAAGGCGGCACCGCGGCGGTGGCACACCCAGGCGGCGCTGCCGTTGCTGTTCATGGCGTTGGTGGAGAGGTAGTAGACGTTGCCGTAGCCACCCGAGGCCACGACGACGGCGTGGGCGGCGTAGCGCTCGAGCTCGCCGGTGACGAGGTTGCGTGCTATGATGCCGCGTGCGCGGGGCTTGCCGTCCTGGTCGGGCACCACCACAAGGTCCATCATCTCGTGGCGTTCGTGGAGCACCACGGTGCCGCGTGCTATCTCGCGGCTCAGTGCGCCGTAGGCACCGAGCAGCAGCTGCTGGCCCGTCTGGCCGCGGGCGTAGAAGGTTCTGCTGACCTGGGCGCCGCCGAACGAGCGGTTGTCGAGCAGGCCGCTGTAGTCGCGTGCGAAGGGCACGCCCTGGGCCACGCACTGGTCTATGATGTCGCCGCTGACCTCGGCCAGGCGGTAGACGTTGGCCTCGCGGGCGCGGTAGTCGCCGCCCTTGATGGTGTCTTTGAACAGGCGCTCCACGCTGTCGCCGTCGTTCTGATAGTTCTTGGCGGCGTTGATACCGCCCTGGGCGGCGATGCTGTGGGCGCGGCGCGGCGAATCCTGTATGCAGAAGATGTCGACGTGGAAGCCCAGGGCGCCGAGCGAGGCGGCGGCCGAGGCGCCGGCCAGGCCGGTGCCCACCACTATGATGTCGAGCTTGCGCTTGTTGGCCGGGTTCACCAGCTTCTGCGAGGCTTTATAGTTGGTCCATTTCTGACTGAGCGGACCTTCGGGTATTTTGGAGTCTAATATCATTACGAATTGAAAATTGAAAGGTGATAATTGAAAAATCAGAGACCTAAAAAGACTAGTATCGGCACAGCGGCAAAGCCGAGGACCACGACCCAGGTGTAGATCTTGCCGAGCACCTCGATGATGTTGTTGTACTTGTAGTTGTTCAAGCCCAGGGTCTGGAAGGCCGATGGGAAGGCATGGCACAGGTGCATGAAGATGACGAAGAAGAAGAAGAGGTAGCCGAGCACGATGTGCAGGTGGCTGAACTTCTCGCGCGCCATGTAGTAGAAGTCGGGCTCGGGGTCGCTCTCGGGCATGACCTGGCGCAGGGTCTGCCGCTCGGCGTAGGTGAGGTGGCGTATCCATTGGCCGTCCTCGCTGACGTTGCCTTCGGTCGAGGCACGCTGCATGATGTTCATCACGTCGAGCTTGCCGCGCAGGTTCTCGATGTAGCGCATGGTCTCCTCGGCGTCGCCGTTCTCGGCCGCGTACTCCATGGCGTTGCGCTCCAGGTCGTCGAGCAGCTCGGCGGGCGTCATGCCCCACTGCTGGGCCATCTGCATCATGCCCACCGTCTCTTGGTCCTGCAGCTTCTCGACCTTCACCATGTATTCGCCTTTGACCCAGCCGACCTTGACGAAGTAGAAGTCGCAGAAGTGGATGATGAGGCACACGAAGATGAGGATGCCGCTCCAGATCATGAGCTTCGACGTGGTGTGGGTCTTCGAACGCTGGGCCTGGTGGTAGCGCACGGGGCGCGCCAGGCGGTTGGTCACGGCCAGCCACAGGGTGAGCAGTATGTGCAGCGCGATGACGCCCAGCAGCACCAGCTCGAATATCTTGACCACCCAGTTGGTGCCCATGAAGTGGCAGAAGGCCGAATACCACGCTCCGTCGTCGTGGCGCAGAATGAAGATGTTGGCTGTCATGTGGAACAGCAGGAACAGCAGCAGGAAGCCGCCTACCAGTGCCACCAGCAGTTTCTTTGTGATAGAATGGATTTTGGGTAAATTCATATTGTTTAGTTTATTGCAATGTTTTTGCTTGTTTTTCGATGCCGCAAAGGTACGAAAAAAAAACCGAACGGCAAGCCTTTGGCACGAAAAATAACCCCGTTCGACTTCTCCGGCCGCCGACCCCGTTTCGGGGCACCTTCGCAACGCCCTCACAATCAGCTCCGCTCCGCTTCCCCTCCTGTTCCCCTACTTCTTATGTATTTCTTATGTATTTCTTATGTTTTAAACATAAATACAACATAAGAAATACATAAGAACGATATAAGAACGACCGGACCGGAAGGGGTGGGGAAGGGGTGGGGAAGGGGTGATGGAGGAGCTTGGGTGGCGGTAAACTTAATGTTGGGAATTTATAAAATAGAATTGGGGAATTGTTTTTTTTCGTATATTTGCAGTGTGTAATGTAAAAGGAACCGTATTATAAACATTTAAAACAGTTATCGTTATGTTGAAGAAGACTATCGTTGCAGCACTCGTGGTGCTGTTTGGAATCAATGCCATGGCACAGACCGTGCAGGAAGCCACCGTGCAGGTGGGCACGCTCACCGTGCCGGCCTATACGCTGAGCGTCGAGAAGGACGTCAAGCTGGTGCAGAATGCCCTCAACCAGCGCTTCAAGGATGCCAAGCTCAAGACCAAGAGCTCCGAAGGCTATCAGGCCGTCATCGACCAGCTGGTGCCCGAAATATCCACCGTGCCGGTCAACCTCTACACCAAGGTCGAGGAGCAGGGCAAGAAGAAGAACCGCGTGACCGTCGTCACCATGTGCGCCATCACCACCGACCTCACCATCGACCAGAACACCCTGCGCGCCAACGTGCGCAGCTACCTCGAGGGCTTCACCTCGTACCTCGCCCGCTACGAGGCCAACCAGAACATGCAGGCCGAGCAGAAGAACCTGCGCCAGGCCGAGAAGGCCGCTGCCGCCGCTGCCGATGCGGTGTCGGATCTGGAGAAGGACATAGCCTCCGACCACAAGAAGATTGCCGACAAGCAGAACGAGATCAAGAAGCTGCAAGAGAAGATAAAGGACCTGGAGAAGGACATCGCCGACCTGGAGAAACGCATCGAGAAGAACAGCGGCAAGAAGGTCGACGCCGAGCGTAAGGTCGAAGAAGCCAAAGAAGGCGTCAGCGCCAAGCAGGGCGAGGTGGAACGCTACCGCCAGATGGCCGAATAAACGTCGGCAATGGACAACCAAGAGAAGTACTTGTCGCTGCGGCGCGAGTACCCCGACTTCGAATACCGCGCCTTCCACTGGCAGGTGTGCGACGAGGGGCTCCGCCTGTGGTTCGACTTCCAGATGGGCGCCGTGGAGTTTCACCCCACGGCGCTTGTCGAGCGGCGTGCCTTCCTCGACCTCGACGGCCTCGACCCCGAGGTCGTCGACCGGCTGGTGTTCGACATCGGCATGGCCGAGGTGGTGAGCTACTGGAAGTGCGCCTGTCCGCCGCGCCTGCACGTGCTGTGCGGCACGCTCACCCCGGGGCAGGTGGCCTTCTGGCGCAAGCTCTACTGGCACGGCCTCGGCGAGTTCTACTACACCAACGGCATTGCCGAATCGCCCGAGGCCTTTGTGCAGGTGGACTGTGGGGCCGCATCCGGATGCTCACCGCTCACCGTTCACCACTCTCCACATCCCACCCACTACCTGGTGCCCATCGGCGGCGGAAAGGACTCGGTGGTCACCCTCGAGCTGCTGCGCCGCGCCGGCCGCACCGTGCGGCCACTCATCATGAACCCCCGTGGCGCCACCACCGACTGCGCCCGTTTGGCGGGCTTCCCGCTCGACGAGGTGCTGGTCATACGCCGCACCATAGACCCCACGCTCCTCGAGCTCAACAAGCAGGGCTACCTCAACGGGCACACCCCCTTCAGCGCCATGCTGGCCTTCTACACACGGCTGGCATCCGTGCTGAGCGGCATCCCCAACGTGGCCCTCAGCAACGAGAACTCGGCCAACGAGAGTACGGTGCTTGGCACCTCGGTCAACCACCAGTACTCCAAGAGCCTTGAGTTCGAGGACGACTTCCGCGCCTACTGCCCGGGGTTCAACTACTTCTCCTTCCTGCGCCCGCTGAGCGAGCTGCAGATAGCCATGCTCTTCAGCCGTTTCACGCAGTACCACGACGTGTTCCGCTCGTGCAATGTGGGCAGCAAGCAGGACATCTGGTGCGGCCACTGCGCCAAGTGCCTCTTCGCCTACATCATACTCTCGCCTTTCATCGCCCCCGAGCGCCTCGACGCCATCTTCGGCAAGGCCATGCTCGACGACCTGTCGTTGCAGCACGAGTTCGACCAGCTGTGCGGCCTGGCCGACACCAAGCCCTTCGAGTGTGTGGGCACCGTCGGCGAGGTGCGCCAGGCGCTGGGCATGACGCTCCGCCGCTGGTATCCCGTCAATCGCCCCGCACTACTTAAAGAATATAAGCTTATGGCCACTATGGATGCTATAGGTACTATAGCCCCCATAGGCAACCTCACTCCATCCGAGCGTCTAATCCTGCAACAAGCATGTTCCGAGAACAACAGCTGAAAGCCCTCCTCGAGGGCCGGCGTATACTCATAGCCGGCTATGGCCGCGAAGGCCAGAGCGCCGAGCGCCTCATTAAGAAACTTCTGCCCGATGCCCCAGCCACCGTCGCCACGCAAGTGGAGGACGGCCGGTGGAAGACCGAGAGCGGCGAATGGCGTGCGGACTGGCCTTTCGATATGGTCATCAAGTCCCCCGGCATCCCCACCTTCCACCTTCCACCGCTCACCGCTCACCTTACCTCGCTGACCGACATCTTCCTGCAGGTCTATGGCGACCGGACCGTCGGCATCACCGGTACCAAGGGCAAGAGCACCACCGCCAGCCTGATACACCATCTGCTGCCCGGCTCGATACTGGCGGGCAATATCGGGGTGCCGCTGTTCGACGTGATAGAGCAGCTCGACGAACACTCCCTCGTGGTGGCAGAGCTCTCGTGCCACCAGCTCGAGGTGCTGCACCGCTCGCCACACGTGGCGGTGCTGCTCAACCTCTACCAGGAACACCTGGACCACTATGTCGACTATATGGGCTACAAGATGGCCAAGATGCAGATAGCCCTGCACCAACAGGCGGGCGACCACTTCTACTACTGCACCGACAACGAAGAGCTGCGCTCGCTGGTGGAGGAGGTGAAGGACCGGATGGCTGGTGAGCTGCATCCCTATTCCCTCGGCAACACCGACGAGGAGGAGCGCCGCCTGCTCGCCGCCTGCCCGCTGGAGGGCGAGCATAACCGCAGCAACGCCCTTGTGGCCTGCCGTGTAGCCTCTCTTGTGACGCGCCAACCACTCTCCACTCTCCGCTCGCCGCTCTCCACTTTCCAAGGGCTGCACCACCGCATGGAGCGGGTGGGGGAGAAGCGTGGCATCACGTGGTACGACGACAGCATCAGCACCATACCGGCCGCCGCCATCGCCGCCGTCAAGGCTCTGGGACGCGTCGATACCCTGATCCTCGGCGGCTTCGACCGTGGCATCGACTATCAGCCGCTGGTCGACTTCCTCAAAGAATACCCCATCCGGAACCTGGTCTTTGTGGGCGCCGCCGGCCGCAGGATATACAATCTCCTTTCACCTTTCACCTCTCACCTTTCATCTTTAATTGAGGACGACTACACGCGGATAGTGCCCTGGTGCGCCGAGCACACGCCGCAAGGGGGCGTGGTGCTGCTCTCGCCGGCGGCGGCCAGCTACGACGCCTTCCGCAACTTCGAGCACCGCGGCGACTTCTTCCGCGAACAAATAAGCAAGCTATGACTGACTATATCTCCCTGCGCCGTGCACTGCACGAGCATCCGCAGACTGCCGGCAACGAGCAGTTCGCCCACGACACTATTGTGCGTCACCTGCAAGGACTGCACCCCACCAAGGTATACACCAACGTAGGTGGCTACGGCGTCGTCGCCGTCTGGGAAGCCAAGGACTCACAAATCCACGCATCCCACCATTCCCGCATTCCCACCGTCGCCTTCCGCGCCGACATCGACGCCCTGCCCATAGGCCACCGCTGCGGCCACGACGGCCACACCACCATCCTCCTACGCCTGGCCGAGTTGGTCGATAAGCAGTTCTCCACTCTTCACTCTCCACTCTCTGTTCTCCTCCTCTGGCAACCTGCCGAGGAGACCGGCACCGGCTCGCGCGCTGTCCTCGACACCGGCATCCTGCAGCAGTATGACATCCGCGCCATCTATGGCCTGCACAACCTGCCGGGCTACCCTCTCGGCACCGTGGTGCTCTGCCCGCACACCTTTGCCGCTGCCTCGACGGGTGTGGTCTACCACCTCGACGGCCGCGAGACCCATGCCTCGACGCCCGAGCTGGGTGTCAATCCAGGACTTGCAGTAGCCGAGATTATCAATAGGTTTAATGGGTTTAATGGACGAGATGGGGAGTTTTGCCAGAGCACGCTGATATGCGTCCGTCTCGGGCAGCCCGCCTTTGGCACCTCGGCCGGACACGCCGAGGTGATGTTCACCCTGCGCGCCTTCACCAACGAGGCCATGGAGCGCCTGCTGGCCGACGCCAACGCCGCCGTCGACCAAATCGCCGCCAGCCACGGCCTCAAGGTCAGCCGCTCGTTGGTGGAGCCTTTCCGTGCCACGGAAAACACCCCCGCCTGCGTAAAAGCCATAGAAAAAGCGGCACATGATATGCCGCTCAGTGTTGTCTATAAGGATATTCCCAACCGCTGGAGCGAGGACTTCGCCGAGTACCTGCTCGAGTTCCCCGGCGCCATGTTCGGCATCGGCAGTGGCGAGCAGCAGCCCGAGCTACATCATCCCGACTACGACTTCCCCGATGCCCTCATCGAGCCCGCCGCTTGGCTGTTCTTCCGTCTTGCGACGGAACATTAATGTACCGCCGATGGTGTCACTGGTGCCATACACCGTTGTGCTGTAATCCAGCGTAAGAATTTCCGAAGCAGGGTCGTAGTTGAACTGGTATGTTGAGTTGTTGATTCTTATGTGCCCGGCGTGTGCCGTGTTGTCGTATTGCCAGAGGAACGAGGTACCTGCACAGGTGCCTGCGGCGCAGTAGTTCACCTGTCCGCCCCAACCATATTCCCAGAAGTCCAATCCCCACGTCACGTTCATCAGCGTGTCGCCCGACGGCAACTGTTGCTCGGCCTCCCACGAGGTGTTGACGGGGAATGCATCATGCGCTTCGCCTTGCGGATGGAATACTGTCTCGCCGCCAAGGGTGACGTTCCCGTCGCCTATCTGCAAGGTCATCGTGATAGTGCGTCTGGTGGAATCATACATGAAGTGGCCCGGCTCCGACATGTTGTCGCTATACAACGTTCCGTTCGTACCGTCGAAGGTATAGGTGAAGACATTGTCCAATGAAGGTTGTGGCTGGGCGGCAATCACCAGGCCGAAGTGGAGCTCGCCGGTGCTATCAGTGAGTAGCTCGAGGGTCCAGGTGAGAGTGGCGGGGAAATCTTGGTAGTTGTCGTCATAGGTCCCCACCCACGTGGTGCCGGCCAGCGAGACTGTGGGCGTAGGTTCGGCCTGTGGTGTCGGTGCCGGCTCCTCTTTGGCGCAGGCGGCGAGGAGCAGGAAAGCCGCTGTAAAGAATGCAAATTGTTTCATTGTACCGTAGTATTAAGTATCTGATTTTTTTCGTCTTCGGTGCTATAGAAGAAAATCCAGAGTGTGAGCATGTCGCTGTCGTCACGCACTATATAACCACTGTGACCATGCACGATGGCATGTTGCATTAAGTCCACCACATCCTTTTGAGGACTACCAGTATCCGTCAATGTCGAGAAATCCATTAGAATGCCTTGATTCCAATGTTCGCTGCGTATGATTGAAAAGGAGGTGTCTATCAGAATGTTCACTGGCGCGTTTGATAGAATATTCCCGATAATGACGCTGTCGTCCCCAAGCATGCTCTTAAGCGTCTGTAGGTCATCGCCATCGGTGCTGCGGACCTTCCCTATTGTGAGGCTTGACACCTTGGTGCTGTCCAACGCCGTGGCATCCACTCTTTTGCCGACGCCGAACTCCTCGCAGAGCCGCAGCCAGCCTTCGGCGTCCTGTGCCTGCAGCATGACGGCGTTGTAGCCCTGGTAGTCGCCGATCATGGCCACGGTGAGGTCCTTGCGGTCGGCATATTGCATGTAGACCTCCTTGGCCGCCGAGGTGGCCTCGGGCAGTTCGGCCTCACGCTGGCAAGCCGCTAACAATAAGATAATGAGTGGCAATAATAGTCGTTTCATCTTATCATGGTTTTAAAGGTTTCCAAGGTGCCTTCGGCCGAGCAGCCGTTGTTGCAGGCAAAGTAGAGGTGCTCGCCGTCGATGTCCACGCGGGCAATGCTGAGGTCGTCATGTGAAGGCAGGCTGACAGTAACAAGTACGGCGGCCAGGCAGGCGGCTGCCACCACCGACGGCCACAGCCATTGTCTGTGCCTGTGGGAGTTAGTCCTCTGCTCCTGAACCGTGTGCCACACAACATTGCGTATCTCCCTGTCCAACTCCGCATCGCTCAGGGGGCATTGGGCGTTCTTCATCTCGTCGCCGTATGCTTTCAGTTGTTGCTTAAAATCTCGCATATATATTATCGGTTATATTGTTTCCTTAGTTTGCGCAGGGCGCGTGTCAGGCGCATGCTCACTGCTGCCACCGTGAGCCCTGTGATGTTGGCAATATCTTTGTATCCAAAGCCTTGTGCATGTGCCTTGATGATGGTGCGGTCGGGCTCCGGGGTGGCCTCGATGAGCGCCACAAGGTCGCCGTAGTCGTCGTCGCGGTAGCCAGGGTCCTGCCCTTCCGGCGGCGGCGCCGTAGGCTGGTTCGAACTCTTCCGCGTCAGGGAAATCATCGTGTTGGTCGCCACACTGAACACCCACGTGCGCTCCGAACTGCGGCCGTCGAAACTTGCCAGGCCGCGCCACAAGTCGCACAGCACCTCGTGGAAAGCGTCCTCCGTAGTCCACGCAGCACTCAGTCGATAGCTGCTGCACACACGCCATATCAGGTCGCGCTGCCGGTGTATCATCTCTTTGAATCTCTGTTCGTCTCTTTCCATTACATACTATTTGACGCTGCGACGGCGCCAATCACAACATCGGGCACAAAAAAAATATCGGAGCCGAAACCCCGATATTTTCCCTGTTCGCTTATCGTTATCCAATTTATAATCAGCTCTTGCCAGTCTTCTTCTCCAGCTTGATGTAGTTGGGGAAGGGTACCTGGGTGGTGCCGACCGAGATGCTGGGCTTCACGCGGATGCCCACCTTCGACGAGACGCCCTCGTTGGTGAAGCTGCTGGCGAAGTTCTTGAGGGCATCGAGGCCTTTCTGCGAGAAGAGGTCGGCCAGTTCGGCGTTGACGCCCAGCGGCACTGTGGTGGTGGCGCTCGGCTTGATGGTGTAGCTGCGGTTGTTGACGCCGTTGGCCAGGTCGGTACCGTCGATGGCCAGTATCCAGTCCAGCGCCGTCATGGCGGCCTGGGTGGTGGTGGGGTTGGTGATGTCGACGTTCACGTCCATCGCCAGCGGCACTTTCTTGGTCTGGTAGGCGGCTACCAGCTTCACCACGTCGGTGGCCGACAGCTTGCCCTGCGTCAGGTTCTTCACATTGACGCCGGCCACACTGACGTTCGACACGTTTTTCAAGTCGAATTGGCAGTTGGACAGGTTGGCCACGCTGGCGAATTGGTTGGCTACTTGTGTGAGCACATCACACGAACTCAGCAGGATACATCCTGCCATCACTATGGCTATGCTTATCTTTTTCATGCTGCAAAGATACGCTTTTTTTTCAATACGCCAACATTTTTTTTCGCCTCCCCATCGCCTCCCCTTATGTACTTCTTATGTATATCTTATGTTGTATTTATGTTTAAAACATAAGAAATACATAAGAAATACATAAGAAGTACATAAGAACTACCGGAGGGGAGCAGGAGGGGAAGGCCGGGAGAGTTGGTTTCCAGAGGGTTGCGGCAAGGTTCGGAAAACGGGGTGTAGCGAGGGGTTTTGTGGGCGCCCACGGCCTGCGGCCGTGGGCGCCCCTATCTCCATCAGGCAACGCTATCGCATTGGACCATAGTGTTTTTCGTTGCCACCCCGCAAAAAATATGCTGCGGTTGCCAATTTTTTTGTATCTTTGCCGATTGGTTGTTATGCAAGATAAATAAATATTAATATACAGTATCAAATCGTTATGGAAGAAAACAATGCTGCCGGTCGGCAACTGAACTTCTTGGAAGAGATTATCGAAAGCGGCCTCAACGAGGGCAAGTACACCTCCATCCAGACCCGCTTCCCACCCGAGCCCAACGGCTACCTGCACATCGGCCACGCCAAGTCGATATGCATTAATTTTGGTTTGGCAAAACAGTATGGTGGCAAGACCAACCTGCGCTTCGACGACACCAACCCCGTCAAGGAGGACACCGAGTATGTCGACTCCATCCAGGAGGACATCCACTGGCTGGGCTTCGACTGGGCGGAGAAGCACTACGCCTCCGACTATTTCGAGCAGCTCTACGAGTGGGCCGAGCTCCTGATTCAGAAAGGCTTGGCTTACGTCGACGACCAGACCCTCGACGAGATCCGCGAGGGGCGCGGCACGGTGACCACACCGGGCAAGAACAGCCCCTACCGCGACCGCTCGGTCGAGGAGAACCTCGACCTGTTCCGCCGCATGCGTGCCGGCGAGTTCCCCGACGGCAGCAAGGTGCTGCGCGCCAAAATTGATATGGCACACCCCAACATGATGTTCCGCGACCCCATCATGTACCGAATCCTGCATGCCCACCACCACCGCACGGGCGACAAATGGTGCATTTACCCGATGTACGACTACGCCCACGGGCAGAGTGACTCTATAGAGCATATCACCCACAGTATCTGCACGCTGGAGTTCGATATCCACCGTCCGCTCTACGACTGGTTCATCGAGCAGTTGGGCATCTGGCCGAGCCATCAGTACGAGTTCGCCCGCCTCAACATCAACTACACGGTGATGAGCAAGCGCAAGCTGCTGCAGCTGGTCAAGGAGAACTACGTCACCGGCTGGGGAGAACTACGTCACCGGCTGGGACGACCCCCGCATGCCGACTATCTGTGGTTTCCGCCGTCGCGGCTATACGCCCGAGAGCATCCGCGCTTTCTGCGAGCGCATCGGCGTGGCCAAGCGCGACAATATCATCGACTACAGCCTGCTGGAGTTCTCGCTGCGCGAGCACCTCAACAAGGTGGCCCAGCGCCGCATGGCTGTCCTCGACCCGGTGAAGGTTGTGATAGATAATTACCCCGAGGGACAGACGGAGATGCTGACGGCCGTTAACAATCCCGAGTGCGAGGCCGACGGTACCCGCCAGGTGCCCTTCGGACGCGAGCTGTGGATTGAACGCGAGGACTTTATGGAGGTGGCTCCCAAGAAGTACTTCCGCATGGCCATCGGCCAAGAGGTGCGTCTGCGCTACGCCTACTTCGTCACGGCGCAGAGCGTCGAGAAGGACGCCGAGGGCAACATCACCTGCATCCACTGCACCTACGACCCCGCCACGCGCGGCGGCGACGCCCCCGACGGGCGCAAGGTGAAGGGCACCATCCAC
>CACYZN010000033.1 GCA_902778925.1 uncultured Bacteroidota bacterium | reverse complement strand
ACCAGCTTTATCAGCTTGGGGTTGGGGTTTTTGTCTCCAAAATGTTTGGGGACAAACTTATTCGACATCTCTGGCATATCTCTTTATTCTTTGTTTATTATTGTTTCCAGTTGTTAACCTGATCTTTCAGCCACCGTACAAAGACATCTACACCTTCGCCGGTCTTGGCACAGATGGGTATGACCTGAGCCTTGGGGTTACGCTCATGTATGTATTTCTTGCACCTTTCCAGGCTGAAGTCAAAATATGGCATCACATCTGTCTTGTTGATGAGCACCACGTCGCAGACGGAGAACATCAAGGGGTATTTGAGAGGTTTGTCGTCGCCTTCCGGCACGGAGAGTATCATGGCGTTGCGCACAGCGCCGGTGTCGAACTCGGCGGGGCATACAAGGTTGCCTACGTTCTCCAGTATCACGAGGTCGGTGGCGTTCAGGTCGAGGGCATCCAGACCTTGGCGTGTCATCTCGGCGTCGAGGTGGCACATACCTCCGGTGTGTAGCTGTATCGACTCCACTTCGGTGGCCTCTCTCATCTTCCGGGCGTCGACATCGCTGTCTATGTCGGCCTCCATTACACCGATGCTCAGGTTGTCTTTCATCCGGTTGATTGTCTGTATGAGTGTTGTGGTCTTGCCGCTGCCGGGAGCCGACATAAGGTTCAGTAGAAACACCCCTTTCTTTTTGAGCTCCTTACGCAGGGCATCGGCGTCGCAGTCGTTGTCGGCAAAGACACTCTTCTTGATTTCAATCACTCGCAGTGCGTCCATGTTGTTTTATTTGAAATAACTGCGTGCAAAGATACAAAATAAAAACGGAATGGTGTGAATTATTTTTGTTCCATCCGCCAAATGGATAGCTTCTGAAGTTTGACTACTTGTGTAAAAAAAGTACAAAAAAAGACACTGAATATTCAGTGTCTTCTTGCTCCCCCTGAAGGTACTGGAGCCGTATTACTCCAGGGGAAGCTCTTGGTGTCAATTTAACTTTATTTCTTTGATTTTCATCATCTTAATCGGTCTTCTTCCGTCGCTTCGTTCTCTCTCGGTTGCTGTTCATTTGTCAAAAGTGGGTACAAAGTGGGTACATGTACCCGACTGCTGCTTACTCCAATCAAGCTGCAAAAATACGATTTTTTTTCAATTGGAAGATTTTTTTTCATTTTCGTACAGAGTCGCGTATTTGGCCATGTTCTCCTTCTTCAACTCATCCACGATTGCGACGTATGGTTTCATGGCCGTGAAGTCGCTGTGACCAGTCCATTTCATAATCACTTCCGCAGGGATGCCCAGACGGAGAGAGTTCACGACAAAAGTGCGACCATCTGCCGCTGTGGGTGAAACCCGACGAACTCCTTTCGCTGCAGGATGTGCAGCGCGACATGCGCGACCATTTTGAGGGCACGCCGCTCGACATGACCGCCGACATGACCGCCGGTCCCTGGGGCATGCCCATCCGTCCGCTGCCGATGCACTTCCGCTCGAGCGACAGCGTCGACTTCTACCGCGAACGCCCCATCGCCACACAGCAGAGCGGCTTCACCATGACCTGCCAGATGCGAGGGTGGCTGCCCGACGATGTGGGCGGCGTAACGTGGTTCAACTGCGACGATGCCGATATGGTGGCTTATGTGCCGCTCTACTGCTGCATCACGCAGGTGCCCGACTGCTTCCGCCCCGAGAACAATCCGCGTACTGAGTTCAGCTTCGAGTCGGCCTTCTGGATGAACAACTGGGTGGCCAACATGGTCTATCCGCGCTACTCGATGATGATTGGCGACCTGCGTGCCGCACAGAGTGAGTTGGAGGGCTATTATTTCGCCGATCAGGACAGCGTGCTTGCCGCCATCAAGAGTTTGACACCTATTGACAGACGAGACTACTTAAACAGAAAATCCATCGCCTACGCCGACCGCATGATGCAGCGTTGGGATAGGTTGGCGAAATATCTCATTGTGAAGTATAACGACCAGGTGGTGCGACGTACCGACGCGAATGGTAACTTCATGCGTTGGGGCTACGACACTCCGGGCTACGACCAACAGTTAATCGACGCCATAGCTCCCGCTACCGGCGACCGCTACCGCCTGAAGAAAGTGATTGAGCGGAGAGAACGATAGAAAAAAAACGAGCGCTGAATTCCAGCGCTCGTTTGCTTCAGAGGCACTCTTTCTAATTAGGGCTTTCCAATAGTAAGGTTAGTGGCTATTTGGCGGGCTCCCACTTGCAACGTACGGGCGACACAATGGCACCCTCTTTTTTCAGATCGGCGAAAGCCTTGTCGACCACCTTGCGGTCGATACCTGTGATTTCTGCAATTTTGCCAGCGTTGACGGGAGCGCCGAACTCACGCATGGCCTTAAGCACTTTCTCTTTCATCGTTGTAAGGGTTTGTGGTTTTACAACTGCTTTACAAGCCAGTTCTGGACACCAATCTTCTCAATCATGTCAAGCTGCTCCTCGTCCCAGTAGAGGTCTTCCTCCTCGTCGGCGAGGTAAGCCTTGGTGATGTCGTAGGTGGTGGGATCGGCGGCCAAGGTGGGCATTATCTGGTAGAGAGTATCCACGCCCTCGCGTTGCAGCTTGAGGTCGGCCTTGATGTACTCCACGGGGTCCTCGATGAGCTTGCACTCTTGGCTAAATTTCACCTGCGGCACGCAGCCGAGGTCGAGCATACGGTTGGCGTACTTCTCCACCCATTCCATCTCCTCGGTGTAGTGGTCGAGGTACTTCTATCCCAACTTTCCGAAGCCCAGCATCTTTTGAATTACGGCATCTTCAGCAACAGCTCTTCAAGGTCGTCTTCCATGGTTTTTGAGAAGCCTGTGTGTATCTTCACTATTTTGCTGTCGCGGTCCAGGATGAAGAGTGTCGGGAAAGCATGAACACGATAGGTCTCGGACAGTTTGTTGTCGGAGAAAAGCACCGTGTAGGTGATGCCGCGCTTGGAGAGGAATGTGGCCATCTCATCCTTCATGGGGTCGTCGTAGGGGTCTATGCCGACCACTACCACGCCACGGTCCTTGAATTTCTCGTGGAGGCTTTGCAGGATAGGCAATGCGGCGCAACAGGGGGCGCAGCTTTTGTAGAAGAAGTCGAGCAGCACCACCTTGCCCCGCAGGTCGGCGAGGCGCACGGTGTCGCCCGTCAATGTGGGCAGCGACCAGTCGGGTGCCGACGTTCCCTCGGCCAACGGCTCGGGAGCCTCGTATGGCACATAGTCTTGCATCGTTATATGGGATGGAATGGACTCCAAAGCAAGTTGAGACTCGTCAATCTGTGGGTCGAACGAGACCAACTTGCACTCCTCGTATTGATACACAGTGTCCGGCCCGTCGATGTTGTCGAAAGCCACGGTGTATTGTATGGGCATATAGTCCCGTTTGTCAATCCAGACGTTCATCTCGTAGCGGATGCAGACAATTCCAAAATTTGGGTCGGGTGTCGTGTCCATTTTACAAGGATGTCAAGCAGATAGCAGGACTTATCGTCCAACAGTGTCTCTGAAAGGGAGAAGGTATAGTCGCTGTCAGCCTGCTGCTTCTCGGTGGGGACGGGGTAGCAGCTTTGAGTCGTCAAAGGGGAATATAATTTGAAGTTGCGGCTTCTCGTCTTTATTTCATCCGCCCATTGGGCACACGAGAGTATGGTGGCTGTGTCGTCAATATAGACAAGCTCGTTACCCGTATAGAGGATGTGGCTGTTCCATTCGGGGTGCCCCTGAGGTTCATTAACCATTGAGAAGGCTTTTCCAATAATGGTGTCGTTGGGCAATTTCTTGAAGTCGCAGGTGTTGCGGTAATAGCTAGTGTCCTTGTCACTCATGAATTTCATTTTACGCTCCATCACGTAGTGTCCGCCTTGGATGGACTGGCATTTCTCGCGCGAACGGCGGATGACGGTCTCCACCGATTCTTGCGCGTTGCACATGGTGAGGGGAAGCACGATAAGTGCGAATGCAAAGATGATGTGTCTTTTCATTTTTAATAGTTTCAAATGTATAATTACGCTTCGATGTTGAGGCCGAGAGTGAAGGATGGGCCGCAGTGGAAATAGGAGAGGCTGTTGTTGTTGACGCCATTGGTGTTGGGCGGAAGGAGGTTGAAGCCGGCCTTCAGTTCAAAGCCGACCCGGACAAGACGTGTGTACCAATCCACGCCCAGGCCGCAGGTGTAGCGAAGGTCGTGGGCGTTCAGCGGCATGAAAGAATGGGGTCTATCTTCACGCGTTGAAGCGAAGTCATAACCGTAGCCAAGACCGGAGGTAAGATAAGGCTCCACTTTTCCCCAACGGTAAGGGTGGAACTTGACATCGACGGGCAGCTCTCCACGGACACTCTCCCATTTTAAGGCTTTAAAGAGCGACACACCTGGCATCACCCGGAGGCTGAAACAGCGTCCTAACCGTGCCTCACCTATCACGGCGAGGCGGAAACCGCGTGCGTGGTAGTGACTGCCGTCTGTGTGCAACGTTCCGTCTTGGCTGGCAATAAGGCCGCCATTGGTGGAATAGAGGTCAAACTGGTTATCGGTGAATCCCAAGTGGATACCATAGAGGAACTTGTGTTTGTCCGGACCTCCTTGTTCTTGGCTCTGCGAGTAGGCAGGAGCAGAAAGGACGATGCAAAGCAGCGCGATGCCCAACGACTTTTGGAAAGACTTCTTTCCTTGAAACAATACTTTCATGATGATTTAATTTTAAGTGAATAAATAGGGTTGTTTAGCAAGTATTGTTTTATTCGATAGGCGTAATGGGTGTTTTTCTGTGCATAATAACACAAGGTTAATGGTTTTATTGTTTATTCCTTTTAATTAAGCGTATTGTGTGTTGCTGGCCGTCAGCGGTGAGCAGTGTGAGTAAGTAGATGGCCTGCGGACGACCAGCCAAATCCAACGTATAGTGGCCATCGCCGATAGCTGTCAGTTTCACCCCCTCACGGCGCCCCATCATGTCGGTGAGCCATGCGGCGGTGACAGGCTTGTCGCACTGTACATTAACCCTTTGGCTGAACGGGTTGGGGTACACTACAAAGGAAGCTTCGTTATCTACTATGCCTATATGTACGTCTACAGTATCTTGCGACGGCACAAAAACATACGGAGACATAAAAGCGGTATCGACATATTTGACGACTGCGGAGAAGATGCTGTTACCATGGATTGTCAAGTCGCCGAATGTCGCATTGTCGTCATACAACCGCGTGACAAGATAGAGCGTGCTGTCGCGCAGGGCAATGGCACCGGGACGGGATTGAGGACTCGAAGTGTAATACGATGTGCCGCCGATGACGTGGCCCTCATAGTCGAAGATGGTGAGACCGCTGCCGGTATAAAATATCGTGCTGCCTATATGCTCGTTGCCGGGGATGCGAAGACCACCGCTGAAATTGCTTTGCAGGAATATCCTGCCATTGCCACAGGCCATACTATTCATAAAGTAAGAACCCGAAGTATTCACGGCGGGAACCATACCATACGAACGCAGGCGCGGTTTTGTTTCCGTTCGCTCAAAGACCAGCACAGCGGCGGAGTTCTTAATATAGACCGGGGTCCCGTCCACCATCGGGATGGAGTAGCGGTTCACCGTGTCGTCAAAAACGCCCCTGCCACTCGAAATGCTCAAGAATATCAGATTGCTGTCGTAGTCGAATTCAACGCCATGAAACCCAGAACTAGACACGTGAATATCGGGATTGACGACGCTGTCCTCTAAGGTCACCATCCAATCGGGCACAAGGTTCTTATCGAGCCTTACCATCACGGCCTTCACTCCAATATTGCAGTTGTAAAACGATAAGCCTTGCAACGAGTCCACAACAATGGTGTCTGTCCTTTCTTCAATAACATCCGGATAGATATTGCAGATGGTGTAAACGTTGGATTCTTTGTCCACCTTGGTATAGGTATCGTTGATGTCGACATACGAAGAGGCGCGGTCGAAAAGGTATCTTGCAGCCAGCAGCGTGTCGAAATGGGGCGCGAACTTCAGCACCTGTTGTTCCTGTCTCCAATGATGGCCGCTACCTACCATAGTAGTACCCACACAGCGACCGTCCACCCAAAAGCGAACGCCGCTGAAGGTGCCGGCCTCCACCGAGGTGCTGTCGTCCACTCCGTCGTAAACCTGACGCGTGAGATAGATATTCCCTTCGCCGTCGAGGTCGAACGTGGGGTTCATCAACTGGAACTTGAATAATTTGTCGGGCAAATAAGTGCCTGGATATGTAAAGTAGTAGTCGTTGCCTGCGGTGTCGAGATATGACGTCTGCAGGAAATGCTGTTCCAGCAGATTCCCGGAGAAATCAAAGACAAGGTAGGTGGTGAAAATTGTGCTCGTGACGGTATGCGGGTCAATGGGCACAGGATAATCGCTCCAACCTACAATCATGGTGTCGAGATAATAGCAATGGAACCAGAACGACGGCATCTCCACATTTACCAAACAGGCAAAGGCGGTGTCGCCGAGAGGCTTGATATCGAAGGGCTGATCGTTGGCGTAATTGCCGGTATGGATGACTTTCTTCCAGAGCATTTCGCCGTCGGGCGAAATCTTGGCTATGATAGTACCCATCGGATAATAGTCTGACACATAAAGAAAGGCCTCGCCATCCCAGGCCGCATAGTCATTGTATTGGCCGAGGATGTACAGGTTCCCTACACTGTCTGTGACAGCGCCTATGATATGGCAGGCCTCTTCGGAAGAAGTATAGCCTTTGGCCCACTCAAAACGACCGGTGGGCATGGTTTGGGCCATTGTCGTGGCCGTCATGTTCAGCACTGCGATGAGTGCCAGGATAATCTTTGTGTGTTTCATTTCGTTTGTCCGTTTGCCTATATTAGTCGCAGCAATATGCCAAAAGTGCCATTGAGGGACATTTTTTTTACAGGCTGAAACAAACGTTGACATTATTTGGGGTGCTTCTAATCGAATCCAGTTCTTCCATGTCGTCGTACATCTGTTCGAAGGCGGCGTCCAACGACTCTTCGTCGGCGGGCTCGAAGATGCAGAAGCAGCGATAGTGGGGGTGCCAATAGACGGTCACGTCGTTGGGACGGCTGTCGAGGACGGAAGCGATTCTTTTCTCCGGTGTCTCGCGGTGAGCCATGAATGTGCCTACATGATAGTCATCAAGAAACAGGGCCTTGACGTCGTCAGGAAGATTGGGGTTGTTCAGTATCGAGTTGATGTGCTTTGAGTAGCCGAAGAGGCTGTCGAGTAGTTCCCAGCCGCGGTCGGTCTCGGCCTCGAGGAGGGTGACGGGCACACGCACTGAGTCGCCCACCAGCTTATCCTTGATATAGGTGACGCGCACACCCTCCAGCTGCATATCGGCAAAGTGGCGATAGACCGAGCTGCACTCGTCGTACGACAGCGCACGCGGCATGTAGCGCCAGATTGCCATACACCCCAGTAACAACAGGGCCATCAGAAGGGATATGAGCGTACTTTTTCTCATAGTATGGACATGCTTATTTCGTTGATTGCTTCGATAGCTTCGCTGCGATGCGAGAGATTGCTGGCATAGAGGCCGTCGGGTTGGGGTACTTTGGTCAACAGCAAGGCTGCGCCGATGGCAATGGCGGCCACGGAGGCAGCGATGCTACGCACCCAGCGACGGGGTGACTCTGGCAGGTGCCAGCGTACCACGCTAACATGGCTCTGCTCCGCAATCTCGTCCATGCGCTCCCAGTGTTGCTCCAGGACTTCTAATATGTCATCATTATTCTTCATAGTCATCCTTCATATTTCTCAGTTTTTCTTTGGTTCGTTGCATACGGTGCTTGATGGCATCCTCGGTGAGACCCATTATCTCGGCCACCTCTTTTAGCGGAACTTTGCCAATCGCATAGGTCATCAGCTGCCGCTCATTGTCGTCCAAACGGTCGATGCGGCGATAGAGGCGTTCCACGGTATCATCGTTGGACTCGTCCTCAAGGCGGTCGAGGGTGGCCTCGTCTACCAACACGATGCGACGCGTGGCAAAACGACGCAGGTTGCTGATGGCAACATTGGTGGCTACACGGTAGACCCATGTGCTTTCTGAGCATTGCCCACGGAATTGAGGCCAGCTCTCGCACAAATTAAGGGCAATCTCTTGGAACAGGTCACGCACCTCCTCGCGCCATTTTTTACTGTGCGAACGCCCGTGCGGAACATACATGGCACACACTTTCAGGATGATTCCCGTGTGCTCCTTCAGCAGCGATTCGACGCTACGTTCTCTATGTATGTGCAACTTGACCATTTGTCCGTTCGCTTATATTAGTCGCAAAGATACGCACAAAGTGCCAAAAAGAATAAAAAAAAGAGCGCTGAATGTCAGCGCTCTTTTGCTCCCCCTGAAGGACTTGAACCTTCGACCCCCTGATTAACAGTCAGGTGCTCTAACCAACTGAGCTAAGGAGGAATGTTTCTCTCTCGAAATCGGGTGCAAAAGTACACACTTTTTTCTTACTGGCCAAATTTTTTTTTCAATTATTTTCTGTCACTGTCTCTAATGTTCTGTTATGTCGGTCGATACGTGCTTCAATTTTTCTACCATGTCGGACGCTATGAGGCTTGATTCCGACTGCGATTGCAGGCAAATGTCGCCAATTTTGCCATGTATTTCGACTGCGCGACACACGGTTTCGAACATGGGTAGCGGCGAATGGCACAGCATGCCGAGCAGTATACCCGTCAGCACGTCGCCGCATCCGGCTGTGGCCATGCCGGCATTGCCTGTCGTGTTTTCATGTATTCGGCCATCGGGCGAGTAGATGCGGGTCCGGTGGGCTTTCCCGACGATGATTATGTTGTGCCTGGAGGCCATCTCGACAGGGGCGGCCTTGCCAAACAAGCGCTCGTATTCGCGTGCGTGCGGTGTGATGATGGCGCCGTCGGCCAGCGGTAGCCACTCCGGGTGCATGGCGAGAATGTTGAGCGCATCGGCATCGAGTACCGTCGGTACACCCTGGGGGCGCTGCATCAGGAGCTGCCGCAGTGCGTCGGCGGTGATGCTGTCGGTGCCGATGCCGGGCCCCAGGGCGATGGCCGTATAGCGGTCCAGGTGTTCGGGAACGGTGGCAAAGAGGGTGGGGTGGCGGTCGATGTCTGCCATGGCTTCGGGGAATGCCGTCTGCATCGGGTCGACGCAGCGTTCGGGAAGGTGTACCGACACCAGTCCACAGCCGCTGCGCAGTGCTGCTCGTGCCGCCAGTATGGCGCACCCCATGCGCCCGTAGGCACCCGCCACAAGCAGCCCATGGCCATAGTCGTGTTTCGTCGTGTTTTGGTTGCGCATTGATTACTCAGTTTTTCACCCGCCGCCGGTTCGTAAGCGACCCTCTGTCATCGCCAGGCATCGCCGTCGGTCCGGTTGCAGGCCGGTCTTGGTGAGGTTGTTTCGAAGTGCAAAGATACATGTTTTTCCCCACACGGGTGGAAATATTTTGCCTCGTCGAGGGCCATTCCTGTGCAAAACGGTACAACTACCTTTCAGATCCCCGTGTAAGCCGCTGCCGGTCAGTGCCTTAAATGGCGTATCGACGATACTTCAACGATAGTATAACGATGCATCATCGTTGAAGTACCGTTGTAGTGTTGTTCAATTATCGTTGTAAATTGCTAGCGGACAGCGAGGAGAGGACGCCCGATACCGGGGTCGGGCCGCAAAAGAACAAGCCTCCGCCAGGAGGTGGCTCCTGCGGAGGCTTGGTGGAAACCGGCGGTGCCGGTATCAAAAGGTCGTTTTAGTCGGCGGTTCCGACGGCGCCATCCTCCGGACGGAGTTTGACGACGACGTAGTTGTTCAGGTTGATGTACTTGGTGGCGACGGCCTTGATGTCGGCAGTGGTGACAGACTTGACCAGGTTGTCATAGTCTTTCACGTGGAAGTCGCGGTCCTCGCTGTCCATGTAGCTGGCCTGGATCTGGCCGAGCCAGAAGCCGTTGTTCTGGACGCTCTTGGCGTGCTGGACGCACATCTGCTCCTGCACCTTGCCGAGGGTCTTCTCGTCGCAACCTTTCTTCATGTACTGCTTCAGGATGTTGATGCAGTCTTTCTCGATCTTGGCGGCTTTCTCGGGGTCGCAGCCGATGTAGAACTGCCAGGTCACCGTGGCGGAACCGGCGTTGGGGATGCTGAAGCTCACGCCGGCGCTGGGGCTGTAGGCGTCGCCGTTCTTCTCGCGGATAATCTCGAGGGTGGTCATGCCGAGGGCATCGCCAAACTCCTGGATGGCAAGACGGGTCTTCACATCGAGCTCTTCTTCGGGTACGTCAATCTGGCCACTGATGAGGAGCATGCCCTGGCGCTCGATACCCTTGACGG
This sequence comes from uncultured Bacteroidota bacterium, assembly GCA_902778925.1. Taxonomy (GTDB): domain Bacteria; phylum Bacteroidota; class Bacteroidia; order Bacteroidales; family P3; genus Colimorpha. The sequence goes on along the minus strand of CACYZN010000033.1, from coordinate 1,862 downwards.
CTTCGGCGTGCTGGATGCCTTTGGCAAACTTGGGGCTGCGGTCGAGGCAGTAGTCCTTGGTGACGGCCTGGATGGTGGGCAGGTGGTTCAGGTATTTGGCGATGAGGCCGATGGCGGTATCGCTGACATTGCCGACGAAGAAGAAGGTCTGGTTGTTGGCAAAGGCGAAGCGCTCTTTGTAGATCTCATACATGCGGTCGAGGTCGAGGCTGCGAACCTTCTCCTCGCTGGGGATGATCACCTGGCGTTTGTCGTTGGGATAGGCGGTCTTGTAGTAGGTCTCGATGAAAGCCACCTGCGGGTTCTCGCGGACGAACTTAACCTGCTGTATGGTGTTCTCGATGTTGCGCTCATAGGCTTCCTGGTCCTTGCGGGGAGCGGTGTAGTAGAGGTTGATGAGCTGCAGGGTGGTCTCCAGGTCCTTGGGCGAGCAGCTGCCGCTGAAGCCCTGGGTGGTACCGCCGATGTAGGGGCTGATGCTGAGGTTCATGCCTTTCAGCTTCTTGCTGAGCTGGGTGGCGCTGAAGTTGGCGATACCGCCGGCATCGATGAAGCCGTCGGCGTTCTCGGCCTGGTAGCAGTCCTCGTCACCGTAGAGCGACGAGCCGCCGAAGGAGTAGGAACTGATCTGGATCTCGTCGGCCTTCAGCTCGGTCTTCTTCACAACGAAGCGGATACCGTTGGGGCAGGTGTACTCGGTGTAGCCCATGGTGCTGTTGCTGGCGGTCTGGATGGGGGTGACGTCGGCCACGGTCTCGTTGAAGAGGGGCTCGTCGTTCACGTTGTCAACCCAAGGCTCGGTCTTGATGTTCTTGAAGTTCTTCAGGATGTCCAGGGCTTCCTTCTCGGTGGGCACTTTGAAGCCATCCTTCTCGGGAGCGGTGAGGTAGAACACAATGTTCTCGTCGGTAATCCAGCTGCTGACCAGGGCGTTGCACTCCTCGAGGGTGATTTCGGGGATGAACTCCTTGGCATACTTCCATTCCTGGCGGATACCGGGGCAGGGCTCGTTGTCGAGGTAGTGGTTGGTGTACTCGTCGGCGAGGCTGTTGGTCTGGGTCTTGTTCTCCTCCTTGGCCATCTTGGTGTAGGTGCTGAGGAGGTCTTCCTTCTGGCGGTCGAGCTCGGCCTGCAGGAAACCGTGGTCGTCAATCTGCTTGATCACCTGGAGCAGCATCTGGGCAGTCTCCTCGATGCGGTTCTCCTTGGGGGCGGCGCTTACTTCGAAGACGTCGATCTCGCGGCCCAGGAAGCCGCCGTGGCCGCCGCTGGCATACATCATGGGGGCGGTGGGCTTCTGGGTCAGCTCGCCGAAGCGCTCGTTGATCATCATGCCTATCAGGTTGCGGACCAGCATCTGGCGGTAGTCGCCGATGGTGCCGTTGTGGGCTTTCTTGTGCTTCCAGAAGATTTCAAGGCTGGCGCTGGTGGCCTCCTTGTCGGTGGCTATGGCCACCAGGGGCTCCACATTGTTGGGGATGGCGTAGCTCAGGCGGGGCAGTTTCTCTTTGCCGAGGAACTGGTGGCTGCTGAAGACGTCTTTCACTTTCTGCTCCATGGCCTTGTCGCCCTTCTTGCCGGCATACTCGAAGTTGTCGAGGTCGCCAACGATGACGATGGCCTGCAGGTCGGGACGGTACCAGTCGTTGAAGAAGTCGACAATGCTCTGGCGCTCGAAGTGCATGATGACCTCTTCCTTGCCGATAGGCAGGCGGTCGGCATAGAGCGAACCTTTGAGCATGATGGGCCAGGTCTTCTTGCGCAGACGGTCGCCGTGGCCGACGCCACCGCGCCACTCCTCGTGGATGACGCCGCGCTCGCTCTCAATCTCCTTCTGGTCGAAGAGGATGTTGCCGGCCCAG
>CACYZN010000032.1 GCA_902778925.1 uncultured Bacteroidota bacterium | reverse complement strand
GTCGCCGTCCTCGACGGCGATGGTCTGCTGGCCTGCTGCGTCGGTACCGGCGTTGGGCTCGGTGAGGCCGAAGGCGCCGATCCACTCGCCGCTGGCGAGCTTGGGCAGGTACTTCATCTTCTGTTCCTCGGTGCCGGCCTCGAGGATGGGGGCGCAGCAGAGCGAGGTGTGGGCGGAGAGGATGACGCCGGTGGTGGCGCATACGCGGCTGAGCTCCTCGACGGCCATGCCGTACATGATGTTGGTGCCGCCGGCGCCGCCGTACTGGGTGGGTATGGGAATGCCCATGAGGCCTATCTTGGCCATCTTCTGGACGGTCTCCATGGGGAAACGCTCCTCCTCGTCGACTTCGGCGGCGAGGGGCTTGACCTCCTTCTCTGCAAACTCGCGGATCATCTGCAGGAAGAGTTCTTCTTGTTTGGTGAAGCTAAAATCCATATTCTTTCTTTTGGGGAGTGAGAGGTAGTGAAGTGGAGTGAAAGGGAGTGAGATGACAATTGTGACAGCTGATGCTATCGTCCTTTTCACTCCTTTTCACTTCCTTTCACCTCCTTTCACTCCATTGTTAAACTCATTTTACTGCGATGGTCTCGATTTCGACCAGGACGCCCATGGGGAGGCCCTTGACGGCGAAGGCGGCGCGGGCGGGGCAGTCCTTGCTGTAGTACTTGGCGTAGACCTCGTTCATGGGTTTGAAGTACTCCATGTCGGCCAGGAGGCAGGTGCTCTTTACCACGTCGTCGAAGGTGAAGCCGGCTTCGTCAAGGATGGCCTTGATATTCTTGAAGACCTGTTCGGTCTGGGCGGTGATGCCTTCGGGCACGGTCTTGGTGGCGGGGTCGATGGGAATCTGGCCCGAGATGTAGAGGGTGTTGCCTGCCAGAACAGCCTGGCTGTAGGGTCCGATGGCCGCGGGGGCGTTGGGTGTGTTGATGATTTTCTTCATGTTATTGTAATTTTGTCTATATATTCTGAGGGTGCAAAGATACGAAGAATAATCCGATATGGAGGTAGGGCGCATTGCTTTTAACGCCAATTAACTTAAATCTTAATAAAATTAACACTTAGGTGTGATTTTGGCCCTTTTGTAACCGGTAGTTCTTATGTACTTCTTATGTATTTCTTATGTATTTCTTATGTTTTAAACATAAATACGACATAAGATATACATAAGAACGACATAAGAACGGGCGGAGGGGATGGCTCGGAGTGGAGAGGTGAGAGTGGAGAGTGGAGAGTGGAGAGGTGAGAGTGGAGAGGTGGGAGGTGAAAGGCTAAATTCGAAGTTCGAAGTTCGAAATTCGAAATTCATCGTAACGGTGATGGGTCGGAGGTGGGAAATGGGGGGTGGAGGGGAAAATATTTTGCCGAGGGTGGGCGCGGTTTGAGTTTTTTTAGTATATTTGCAACGTTTAGTATGCGACGTTTTTTATCTATAGCGCTGGCATTGTTGTTGTTCTGCTCTCTGCGGGGGCAGGAATTCCGTTGTACTGTGCAGGTGAACAGTCAGAAACTGCTCACCACCACGCAGGCCTATTCGTCGGACGGCGACAAGAAGGTGTTCGAAAACATGAAGCAGGCCATCGAGGACTTCGTCAACGGCCGTCGGTGGACGGGCATCGACTTCGAGCCGGTGGAGCAGATAGACTGTTCGATAGCGCTGATACTGAACACCCGCACCACGGCCACCGACTTTGGGGGCCAGTTGCAGATGCAGATGCGGCGGCCGGTGTACAACTCGACCTACACCTCGGGCATGTTCAACTACATTGAGAGCGGCAACTTCAACTTCAGCTACAACGAGAGTCAGCCGCTGGACTTTGACGTAAACAACTTCTACGGCATACTGCAGTCGACCATAGGCTACTACTGCTATCTGATGCTGGGCATGTACTTCGACAGCTATGCTCCCAACGGCGGCGAGCCTTTCTACGGCATGGCGCTGCAGGTGGCGCAGGCCGTCGACGTGTCGCAGTACAGTGGGTGGGACACGAAGAACAGCCGCAACCGCTATTGGTTTGTCGAGAACCACATCAACTCGGCCTATGCGGGGTTGCACGACGCCTACTACCGCTACCACCGTCTGGGGCTGGACATGATGACCAAGGACCAGCCAGCGGCGCGGCAGAACATCATAGGCGCCCTGCGGGCCGTGCAGCAGGTGAACAAGAGCCACAAGAACCTGATGGCCGTGCAGCAGTTCATGGACGTCAAGATACAGGAAATCATCTCCATCTTCACCCCGGCGCCGGCCGAGGAGCAGAGCGAGGTGTTCCGCATAGTGAAAGAGATTTCGCCCCTCAACGCCAACAAGATGACGGGCTTTGCACAGAGATAACCCTAAACAATATAATATCATGACCCAAATACCTATACAGAAAGAGACGATAGACCGCATAGCCGCGGCCAACAAGATCCAGAACCCCGGCAAGGCCAGCATCCGCGAGATGCGCAAGATGATACAGGACGTGGAGAAAGAGACCGGTGTGCGCTTTGTGAAGATGGAGATGGGCATACCCGGCCTGCCTGCCCCGCAGGTGGGTGTGCAGGCCCAGATCGAGGCCCTGAAGAGCGGTGTGGCCAGCATCTATCCCGAGATCTACGGCACCGCCGACTTCAAGAAAGAGGCTGCCCGCTTTGTGAAGAACTTCCTCGACATCGACGTCACGCCCGACTGCTGCGTGCCCACCGTGGGCTCGATGCAGGCCGGCTTTGCCAGCTTCCTCACCCTGACCCGCTACGACGCCAAGAAGACCAAGGTGCTCTTCATCGACCCCGGCTTCCCCGTGCAGAAGCAGCAGTGCCGTGTGCTGGGCATCCCGATGAAAGCCTTCGACGTGTATGAGTACCGTGGCGACAAGCTGCGCGACAAGCTCGAAGAGGAGCTCAAGGACGGCGACGTGGCCTGCATGATATTCAGCAGCCCCAACAACCCCGCCTGGTTCTGCTTCACCGAGCACGAGCTGCAGATAATCGGCGAGATGGCCAACAAGTACGGCGTGGTGGTGATGGAAGACTCGGCCTACTTCCTCATGGACTTCCGCAAGGACTACAGCGTTCCCGGCAAGGCCCCGTTCCAGCCCACCGTGGCCAAGTACACCGACCTGTACGTCATCATGATCAGTGGCTCGAAGAGCTTCAGCTATGCCGGTGAGCGTATCGCCATGATGGTGTGCTCGCCCAAGCTGTTCAACATGGAGTGCCCCGACCTGAGCCGCTACTACAGTCAGACGCAGCTGGGCCGCGCCCTCATCTTCGGCACCCTCTACTGCCTCAGCAGCGGCACCGCCCACAGCGTGCAGTACGCCATGGCCGCCATGCTGAAGGGCGCCAACGACGGCACCTTCAACTTCGTCAAGGACATCAGGGAGTACGGCGAGAAGGCCGGCATCATGAAGAAACTCTTCACCGACAACGGCTTCTACATAGTCTACGACAAGGACATGGGCGAGGACATCGGCGACGGCTTCTACTTCACCTTCTGCTATCCCGGCTACCAGGGCGTCGACCTGCTCAACGAGCTCATCCGTTACGGCATCAGCGCCATTGCCCTCGACATCACGGGCAGCCACAAGCAGGGCATCCGCGCCTGCGTGGCCCTGGTGCAGCGCGACCAGTTCCCCGACCTGAAGGTGCGCCTCGAGGCCTTCCACAAAGACCACCCGGTGAAATAAAGCAAAGATAAGCGGCAGGCCTCTATATACTAAGTATAGGAGGCACAGCCAAACACATAGTGAAGCGATAGAGGAAAGCCCCGCCAGACGGCGGGGCTTTCTTGTTTCATGCAATATAGCCGCAGGGTGGGGGAGGCCATTGCTCGGGGGAGGGGTTGGCGACGGCAGCGTAATGGGACTGTGTAATAGGGGATTGTGTGGGTTGTTGAATATAAGGCGGGCAAAAAAGTGCAAAAAAATATGATAGGGCATGTAAGATTTACCCCCATTTTTGCGTATATATATGCAGACGAGCACAGCATTGACACATGAGCGACCCTCACACCTCACGTCATGACGCATATTGCGAGTTTATGCGTTCACACCGAGAGACGGTGTGGCGTATATGTTGGCGCTACGCCCAAGGGGACAGTGAGAGATGCCGGGATATGGTGCAAGAGGTGTGGATAGCCCTGTGGCTGCGGTTCGACCGGCTTCGCGAGAATGCCCCCGAGGCACAGAAGCAGGTCTGGATATGGCGAACGGCGCGTTCGGTGTTGATTGACCTCTACCGCCGTCAGCATATCTGCTACGAGCGACTCTCGGAACAGCAGATGGCCGCAATACAGGTGACGGGTGTGGACTATGCCGAGTGTATAGAGGACATGAAAGAATCGCTCAACGAGGGGGAACAGCGCCTGTTGCAGATGCGGCTCGACGGCTATAATGTGAAAGAAATATCGAGTATACTTGGCATTGAAAGGAATGCAGTTTATCAAAGAGTCAATAGAATAATCAATAAGTTGAAGTTAAGCTATGGAAAACGGAGTTAAAGAAGAACTGATGCGGATGACCGAAGGTCTGGAGGAATGGTGCGCAAAGCGCGAACGCCGCAGGGCAATCAATGTTTATCTGTTTATCGCGGCCGGTACGGCGGCGCTGACTGTCGGAAGCGTCATGTTGTGCCGCTATGTGGTGTCGGTGCAGGAGGGAAGCACTAACGATACGTTGAAGATAGAGGTCTCTATGCTCGAAGCTGAAGACAATGGGAATTGGAAGGAATGCTGGACGGGCTCGGTGGAGATGAAAAAATGGACGCATAAGAATGACTATCACAAGTCGTGGGTGGCATATCGCAAGCCGGCATGTTGCGATGTGAGGGTGCCCGATGTGCGGCGCAGAGTTGCCTCGTGCCACGTAAGACGAGGCGACAGGTAGTCCCTTAGATTTTGCTTTGAAATACTGAAAACCCATTCGGGCGGAGTAAAGGAGTCCTGGCCGCCTGGTGGGCTTATAGTGTATTCTCAGGACTCCACAACCATTAATACATTCTACATAATGAAAGGAAAATGTATTTTGTTGGCGCTAATGCTGTCGTCGTTATGGGGCGGCATGCGAGCGCAGAACTCAAGTCCGTGCGACCTGATGCTGTTGCCCGAAGAGGACAACATGTGCATCTTGGAGAAGCACTCCATGAACTACTCGTGGGTTCGAGCGTGCCGAGGAGGCGTGGCAACCTATCGAGCCTTTTCCCCAACGGCAGTAAGCTACGAGTGGGAAGTGGCCGGTGGTACCTGGACTCTGAGTGAAGACGGTACTATTTGTACTGTGACTTGGGGCGACGGCGACGCCGGCATGGTACATGTCGTGGTTATGCGCAGCGACAGCACATGGTGCGATGGCTACTCTCATATCGAGTTGCTCGACAAGCCTGTCATCGGACTAGTGTCTTCTCCTAATTATGTAGTAGACCCAGGTAACCCAACTGAGAAGTGGATTGAAGTCTGCGTCGGCGACACTATTACCTTGACCGACAACAGCACCAATGGAGGTCTGCCCATAGCGGAATACTATTGGGAGTCGCCTTATGGCATCTCCAGTAGCCGCTCTTTCTCCTTCGTGGCCCAAAACCCCAACGAGACATTCGAAATCATACACCGTGCTTACAATGAGTGTGGATGTTACGATGAAGAAAAGATTACGATAATCGTCAACGACGAGTGTCCGTTCAGACTCTCCTGCTTTGGTGCTGTGTGTGGCAATACCGATGCCATCTATACTGTAGAAGAACCTAGCTTCAGCGAATACAACTGGAGTATAAGCGGTGGTTATATACTGCCTCCTTACAATGAAAGCACCATACATGTGCATTGGGATAACCCAGAAAGTGGCTATGGCATCCTCTCCCTTGACGGTACTTTCAGCGATTGTACTTGTAAGTCGCGTAAGAGTATCCGTATACCTGTCATTTCCGACAACGTGCCCATATCAGGCCCTGACACCCTCTGTGTTAATGCTGGTGATTCGTATGAATTCTCCCTGCCCCTGTGGGGTGCTACAGAGTACACATGGAGTGTCAATAATCCTATGAATGTCAGTCTTACTTCCGATGCCAATATTGTAAATGTCAGAGCTTCGCAGACGGGCACTTACCTTTTGAGTGTTACCGTCGAGTGCAAATTCTTAAACTGTGGACCTTTCACAATCGATAAGACGATTGTGGTGAAGGACGTACTATCGATTACCCCAGAGTCGCCTATAGTGTGTGCTGGCAGTGAGGTTACCTTCACGGCCGATCCTCACAGCGATAGCTACTGGACCGTGGAACAGAACAACCATGTTGTCTACACTACTACTGGAATAGATTTCACCTACACCTTCGACAACGTCGGTCTCTATACCATTTATGCTCAGAACAGCAACTTCTGCAACCGTGCGTCGCAAGTTGTTCGCGTTACCGAGCGTCCGGCTTCTCCATACGTCATTTCAGGCCCCACCACCGTATGCCCCAATAGCACCTACACCTATACTGCTGCACCCGCAGCCCCTGGATGCTACATCCTGTGGGAATGGGTCAACGGTAGCGGAACACACCAATACTCTGGCAATAAAGTGAACATCACTTTTGGTCCCGAATTGCACGACATCAATGTCTATCAAGTCAACCGCACCACTGGATGCATGTCAGACCCGACCGTCTACCATGTGCAAACCCTGCAGTTGGCACCTTGGCCTTATAATAGTGTAATCAAGATATGTCCCTATCAGCAGCGCACACTCAATAGCCTTGCTGACCAGTCCAATAATGGAGTCATCTACCGCTGGACGGTGATACCCTCTAATGTCCTCTCTATCCAAGACGAAGGTATGAAAGCTAAAGTAACACTGTTGGCTAACTATACCGGCGATGATGTTGTCGAGGCAAAGATAGTCCTTATGCGTCAGTGGTGTGGTGGCGTGCAGTACGACACCGTTACCGCCCGTGTGGGTGAAATTGATGCACCGACCATTATACCTCCTAAAGTAGTTTGTGTCAATCAACCCAATAGATTTACTGTATCCAACTGGCAGGAGGCTGACCAAGAGCTTACTTATTGGTACATCGACAACAATATCACCAACCGTGTCTACGGCGTACCAGCCTATCTCAGTTTCCCCAACACTATGCCCCATGTTGTTCATCTGCATTTTGTTACCAAAGGAGGCTGCCAAGCAGACGCTACGTACATAGTAAGGCCGGTAGTTTGCCCTACTCCACCGTCAACCTGCACTGTTGTAGAAAATGCCTTCCAAGTCGTTACCCATTGCTACACTACTATCAGCATCGAAAATCTATTGTCGGGTAGCGGCCTAACGTACCCATTTACTCTTACGGTACGCAAAAATGGTCGCATAATTCTTGAAACTCAGGTGACAAGTCCCACACAGCGTATACTAATTCCTCAGAATGGTGAGTGCACTTTCACTGTAAGTTGGTCTGTCAACGGCCAGTGCTATGTATGCACTGTTACCGAAACATTGACAGGTTCTGTGCCCAGCATAAGCCTTACAAATAACTGTAATGGAAAGCTGGCCGTCGATAATGTTCCTAATGGTACAATTGTGAGGGTGACACCACTTGACTTCGTTGGTGTTCCTCAGAGTGTTACCTGTTTATTTAGCCCAACTCTGATAACGATGCCTGCTACTGGAAATTATGCCGTACGTGTTACTTTCCCCAACCTCAAAAACTGCTATTTCGACTCTATAATTTATTTCGACAAGACGCCGCTCGTCATAGATAATATCAATATATCGCCCAATATGTGCGAGAATACCGCCTACATATTCCATGTCGGAGTAACTGGTAGGGCGCCGTTCACCTACGAATGGGACTTCGGCGACGGGTCCTCCAACCGTGGTAACGACATAAAACATGTCTACGACTATCCTAATTCCCTTTTACAGCCTATTGTGCATCTCACGGTTACCGACGGCAACGGATGTAGTGTGTCAATGTCACAACCAGTCACAATCCATCACGACAATACCACTTCCTATTCCCTAGATGTAATTGATGTGCCCCAGTGCCCTCCCAATCCTGCTGTTATAGGTACCACCTTTGCCACAGGCAACATCTACCAGTGGAGCCCCAGCAATCTCTCCACAACCAATACGGCCGATGTCTATTACTCCGGAGACTTTGCTGTAACTGTTACCACCAGCATCGGATGCCGCAAAAAGATGAAAACCAATGTGGCTTATCCCAATGCCCCCTTTGCTGCCATCATCCACGACGAAAGCTACTGTCAGTATGATAATGTGAAGCTCTATGGTGACGTGGGTTCCGACTACACCTACCAGTGGGACATTACCAAGCCTGACGGTACCACTGTTTTCACTCTAACTGCCCCCAATCCACAGTTTGTTGTAGACCAATTTGGAACATATAACGTCGTACTTACTGTTTCTGACGGCATTTGCTCCGCACAGGACAACGCCAGTTTCTATGTTCACGAGCAACCCGCTCTTCCGACACTCTCGCTTTGTGGCAATCCGTGTATCACCGATGGCCCCGTCGATGTTTGCAACGATGATGGCCGCGACCTGCACTGGAGCAATGGCATGCGCGGCCCGGCGGTGCCTTACTTCTACGCTGGTGAGGCTACGGCCTATTATGTCGACCCTGCTACCGGTTGCAAGTCCAACACTGCGTGGATTGAAATTCCCCAGGCGCCCGACTTTGACGGTTTCCTCTCTGGTTGCTACCGTTTCTGCAAAGATGAGATGCCCGGCGAGATGCTTATCTACTCGCTTGGCACCGATGGCAGTCCGGTGCTCGATCTCGAATGGTACTATTTCAACGATCCTATACACGGAGTCTCCTTGCCTCCAGTTCCCGCCAATCTGCCCATTGTTGGCGATGGTGAGTACAGCCTCATGGTCTACTACTCGCCAGCAGGCTGCAAGGCTCTATCACCTCGTCTCACTATCGAAAGTGAAGAATGTGATGGGACCGGAACAAGCCTTGAAATTCGCTACCCCAAAGTGTCTTGTGAAGTCAATAAATGCGAGATTGTCTACGTTATCAACGCTCAACTCTGCAACTTAACCGATGAGCCCATCCGTATTGAGGATGTTTTATCAGGAAACTCCTCTATGGCCGACCCCGTAGCTCCATTTGAAATTGGTCCTCATGACTGCATCGATATCGAATACCGCGTCGTTAGCAGCCAGAATGAACCCGATGTCATCTATCTCATGCTTATTGGCCCAGATGGTACCCCCGTTGGTTACATCTACTACAGATTCTCTGATTGGCTCACCTGCCTTAACCTCGCATCCTGCGACATGGACATCAATTCCTTTATCGACCTTGAGCAGGTTTTGCCCAACCAGACTGCCTACCTCAAATTCACGTTCGACATCGCTGGCGCTGGTGCCGTCGACAATGTGCCTGCTCTCTGGTGCGATCAGGGTCGGATACTCGAGTCCAACTTCGATGGTTCCACCTACTCCGGACGCCTCATGCTAGACTATGGTTTGCTTTCGCAGCTCACCGCTAACGGTGGAGACTTCTGCTTCCACGTCATCATCTGTTTCGATGGCAAGATGTGCATACAAGATATCTGCATACCCTACGATGCACTGTGGAACGTTGTTCAGAATGGTGAATCCTACGAAAGAGGCAATCAGGAGTATCGCTCCAAAGGTGGTAGCCAGACCAGCACCAAACTCCAATCCACCAGCGCTAAACTGACGCTCGACCCCAACCCCGCCACTGGTACCGTCTCCATCTGCGACGCCACTACCCGTGTCCCCGTTGCCGATGTTGTCTCGGTCGAGGTGATCTCGATGCAGGGTCAGGTGGTCCTCGCCGTCACTGGCACTGGCCGTCTGGACATCTCTAAGTTGCCTGCCGGTAGCTACATTGTGAAAGTCGTCACCGGCGACGACAGCTGCGACTACCTCAAGCTTATCAAAAAGTAGCCTTAAGTAGTTAAAACAATTAGAATAGTTAAAGACAATACAATCGGATACTTCCGAAAGTATTGTCTTTAACTATTTCTTTTTGATGGGGCAGCAGTGGTTGCTGTACCTGAAAGGCTCAGACAGTAGCCAGGAACTCGTCGACGTGGCCGAAGACTATGTCGGCGCGGGCGGCGAAGCTTTCCTCGGTGGCGAAGGCCACGTGGGGTGTCACCAAGCAGCGGTTGGTGGAGAGCAGCAGGTGGTCGATGGGCAGGGGAGGCTCCTTCTCGAAGACGTCGAAGGCGGCGCCGGCTATACGGCTCTCGACCAGGGCACGGCCCACGGCGGCGATGTCGCACACTGGCCCGCGGGCGGTGTTGACCAGCAGGGCGGTGGGCTTCATCAGAGCCAGCTCCTTCTCGCCAATCAGGCCGCGGGTGGCGTCGCACAGAGGCACGTGCAGCGACACTATATCGCTCTGCTGGAGGAGGGCTTCCAGCGATACATATTCCACGCCCAAGGCCTTCACCTCGGGGCGTTCGGTGCGGCTCCAGGCTATCACCTTGGCGCCGAAGGCCAGCAGCAGGCGGGCCGTGGCGGTGCCTATGGCGCCGGTGCCCACGATACCGACGGTCTTGCCCCTCAGTTCGCGGCCGAGGAAGGTGCCGCGGCTGCCGCCCTGGCGTATCATCTCGTTCAGGGTGACGATATTGCGCAGCAGGTCGAGCATCATGCCCACAGCCAGTTCGCTGACGGCCGTGGTGCTGTAGCCGGCGGCGTTCTGCACGGTGATGCCGTGCTCGCGGCAGTAGGCAAGGTCGATGTGGTCCAAGCCGGTGAAGGCCACGCTGAGGTAGCGCAGCTTGGTGCACTGCGACAGCACCGAGGCCGGCAGCTTGATGTTGCTGATGACGGCCACGTCGGCTTCCCGCATACGGTCGGCGAGGGCGGCCTCGTCCTCGTTGCGGTCCATGTAATAGGTGAAGGTGTGCCCCATGGAGGCATAGTGGGCCTTGAGGCTTTCGAAACGCTCGCGGCCTATGCCGAGAGACTCTACGCAAACGATATTCATGATTTAGTGTCTTTTCTTTTTCACGCTGAAGCCGAAGCCGCCCAGTTTCTCGCCGAGGCCGTAGTATTTGCCGTGGCTGTAGGCCAGCGGGGCGGCGTGGTTGAGCTGGAACTGGCCGGTGCTGCGGTCGATGAGGCTTTCCTCGGCGTCGACGGCCACCACGTTGGCCATGAACATGTCGTGGGTGCCGAGACGGCGCACCTCGAACACGCGGCACTCGATGTTGAGCGGGCTTTCCTGGATGAGTGGCGCCTTGACGAGCTGGGCCTGTTCGGCGTGGAGCCCCATCTCGCGGAACTTGTTGTAGTCGCGTCCGCTGCGCACGCCGCACCAGTCGGTGGCGCGGGCCAGGGCCTCGGTGGTGAGGTTGATGACGAACTCGCCTGTGCGCTCGATGATGGCGTGGCTGTGACGTTCGGGGCGGATGCTGACATAGCACATGGGCGGGTCGCTGCAGAGCGTACCCGTCCATGCCACTGTGATGATGTTGTAGTTCTCGGGGCTGTCGCCGCAGCTGACCATGACGGCCGGCAGCGGGTATATCATTGTCCCGGGCTTGAAAGGTGTCTTCATTCGGAGAGTTTCTTCTCCAGCTCGTCGACGATGTTGCGCATGTGCCGGTCGGTCTGGCGCAGGTTTTCGATGGTCTTGCAGGCGTGGAGCACGGTGGCGTGGTCCTTGTTGCCGCACTGCATGCCGATGACGGCGAGCGACGACTTGGTGATCTTCTTGGCAAAGTACATCGAGAGCTGGCGAGCCTGTACAATCTCGCGCTTGCGCGAGGTGTTCTGTATGCTCTCCACCGGCAGGTCGAGGTAGTCGCACACCACCTTCTGTATGTAGTCGATGGTGATTTCGCGGGCGCTGCTCTGCACGTATTTGTCGATCATCTGGCGCGTGAGCTCGAGGTCTATTTGCTTGCGGTTGAGGGTGCTTTGTGCTATGAGCGATATGAGGGCGCCTTCGAGTTCGCGCACGTTGGTGTTGATGTTGTAGGCTATGTACTCCACCACGTCGTCGCTGAGGTCGATGCCTTCGTTCTGGGCTTTCTTGCGCAGTATCTTCTTGCGGGTTTCGACGTCGGGGGCCTGCAGGTCGGCGGCGAGACCCCATTTGAGGCGGCTGAGCAGGCGCGGCTCGAGGCCTTGCAGCTCGCCGGGGGCCTTGTCGCTGGTGATGATGATCTGGCAGCCGTGCTGGTGCAGGTAGTTGAAGATGTTGAAGAAGGCCTCCTGGGTCTTCTGCCCTTTGCCCGACCAGAACTGGATGTCGTCGATGATCAGCACGTTGATCATCTCGTAGAAGTGGATGAAGTCGTTGGTGGTGTTGTTGCGTCCCGCTTCGGCGTATTGCTGCATGAACTGGTCGCTGGTGACGTATAGGACCGTCATGTCGGGGTGCAGCTCTTTGGTCTTGAGGCCGATGGCGTTGGCAAGGTGGGTCTTGCCGAGGCCCACGTTGCTGTAGAGCAGCAGGGGGTTGAACGAGGTGGTGCCGGGTTTCTCGGCCACGGCGTAGCCGGCCGACCGCGCCAGGCGGTTGCAGTCGCCCTCGACAAAGTTGTCGAGCGTGTAGTTGGGCGAAAGCTGCGACGGCACGCGCGATTTCTGTATGCCCGGTATGATGAACGGGTTGGGAAGCTCGCGTGCGTTATCTTTATTAAGGTTGACCGGCAGGTCGGTCAGCGGGTTGCGGGTCGACTGGCGGCTTTGCGACGGCAGGGTGGTGAGGATGGGGGCCGTGCGGATGCTCTGGTCCATCACTATACTATATTTAAGCATGCCGCCCACGCCCAGCTGCAGCCGTATCACACGCCGCAGCAGGTCGATGTAGTGCTCTTCCAGGTACTCGTAGAAGAACTGGCTCGGCACCTGTACGGTGAGTGTAGTACCTTCGAGCTGGATCGGTACTATCGGCACAAACCAGGTCTCGTAGACCTTGCGGTTTTCGGGACCGAGGGTGTCCTTTATGACGGCCAGGCATTTCGCCCATACTCTCTTGTAGTCTTCTTGAATCATAGTCCTTTTTTCTTTACTCTGTTTTCAATCACTTACGTGTACTATGTGACGTTTTGTTCGTTTGCAAAATTCAACCTTTTTTAGTGCATAGAATGTGAAAAAAAAATTTGCCTGTTTCTACTTTTTTGTGTAAAGGAGACGGCCCGCCACCGAGGCCTTTTTCGAGGCCTTTTTTTCTAACTGGCACATTTTCAAAAACCAATTTCCAAACTCGACCCCCACCTGTCGCCTTCTAATATAATCATTTTTCGGCAATGTTTGAAAATTTTCTTCATAAATTTTGCCTCTCCGGGCGTTGTTTGTTCATAAGTCGACAGCCGGTTGAAAGATAGCGCCTTGTGTGTTGAAACAGGCTGTAAGGGGCTGGAACGCATGGCGTTGCAATAAAATGTTGATTTTCAAAATCCATTTTCCGGACCCTCTTCGATAACTCGTTGACGCCGTGTTGGGTTTTGGTTTTATCCACCGAAAATGGTTAATACAAATTCACCGCAATTTGTTAATTCAGGTTTTGAAAAATCTTCCCACCGCCCCCCGACGCCCCTGCCGTCGACACCCCATCCGCACCCCTTCCCCTCCGGCCGTTGTACTATCGTTGTACTATTGTTGTACTACTATTGAAAACATAAGAACGATAGTACAACGATAGTACAACAATAGTACAACGATAGTACAACGAGGCCACCTAGACCGGAGGGGATGGGGAGCGGAGAGGGTGCGGAGGGGGTTTGGAGTCTGTGTGGCGGGTGTGTGGGGTCTGGGCGGCGGGGGTAAGGAGTTTGGGTGGAGGAGGTGTGGAACCGGTGTGCGGCCGGTGGGGTGGGGGTGTGGGGTCTTGGTGGAGGAAGTGTGAAGTCTGGGTGGAGGAGGTGTGGAACCGGTGTGCGGCCTGCGAGGAGGGGGTGTGGAGCCGGTGCGCTGCCGGTGGGGCGGGGGAGTGGGAAGGTGGGCTGCATGGCGGTTTGGCGGCGGCTGGGGAAACTTTTTTTTGCCGGTTCGAAAAAAAGATGTATCTTTGCAGTTCAAATAATATTAATAATAACTATAGAACGTACACATTATGAGATACGACATGATAGTGATAGGCAGCGGCCCCGGAGGCTATGTGGCTGCCGTCAAGGGAGCCCAGCTGGGCTTGAAAGTGGCTGTGGTTGAACGCGAGAACCTGGGTGGTATCTGCCTCAACTGGGGTTGTATACCCACCAAGGCGCTGCTCAAGAGCGCGCAGGCCTTCAACTATGCCAAGCATGCCGCCGCCTACGGCTTCAAGGCCGAGGGCGTCGAGGCCGACCTGAACGCCATGGTCGACCGCTCGCGCGGGGTGGCCTCGACGATGAACAAGGGGGTCGAGTTCCTGCTGAAGAAGAACAATGTCGACGTCATACATGGCACCGCCAAGGTGCTGGCCGGCAAGAAGGTCGACGTGGACGGCACCGAGTACGAGGCCGACCACATAGTGATAGCCACCGGAGCCCGCAGCCGCGTGATGCCCGCCATGCCGCAGGACGGCCGCCGCATCATAGGCTACCGCGAGGCCATGACCATGCGCGAGCAGCCCCAGCGCCTGCTGGTGTGCGGCAGCGGCGCCATCGGCTCGGAGTTCGCCTACTTCTACCAGTCGATAGGCACCCAGGTGACCCTGGTCGAGTATATGCCCCAGATACTGCCCAACGAGGACGAGGAGGTGGCGGCCCAGATGAGCCGCTCGTTCCGCAAGATGGGCATGAAGGTGATGCCCAGCTGCTCGGTCGAGCGGGTCGACATCGAGGGCGACGTGTGCCATGTCGTGGTCAAGGACCTCAAGAAAGGCACCGAGACCGTGGTCGACGTCGACGTGGTGCTCAGCGCCGTCGGCGTGGTGACCAACCTCGAGGGCTTGGGCCTCGACGAGGTGGGCATCAAGTACGAGCGCGGCAAGATAGAGGTCGACGACTACTACTGCACCAACGTGCCCGGCTACTACGCCATCGGCGACGTGGTGCACGGCCCCGCCCTGGCCCACGTGGCCTCGAAGGAAGCCATCTGCTGCGTCGAGCACATCGTCAAGGGCGAAGCCACCAAGGTGAACTACGCCAACATACCGGGCTGCACCTACACCACCCCCGAGGTGGCCAGCGTGGGCCTCAGCGAGAAGAAAGCCGTCGAGGCAGGCCACGAGGTCCGCGTCGGCAAGTTCTTCTTCAAAGCCAGCGGCAAAGCCACCGCCGCCGGCAACACCGACGGCTTCGTCAAGGTGGTCGTCGACGCCAAGACCGACCTCATACTGGGTTGCCACATGTGCGGCGACAACGTGACCGAGATGATAGCCGAAATCGTGGCCGTCCGCGAGCATGGCCTCACCGCCCGCCAGGTGGCCGCGGCCGTACACCCGCACCCCACCATGAGCGAAGCCGTCATGGAAGCCCTCGAGGCAGCCTACGGCGAAGCCATACACGGATAAAGTACAATTCAAGCACACTTAAAGCAGCATCATGACACTACTACCGTTCAAATTGAAGAAAGTGGCCGACGGCCTCAACGTGCGAGTCTCAAACCACTTCCACTATACCGACTTCGGAGTGACCGACAGCCGCGAACAGAACCACTACGGGCGCCGCTACGTGTGCACCGGCACCCCCGGCACCGGCTTCATAGAGCGCGAAAGCGAGAGCCACAGCTACCGCGAATTCGTGCGTGGCCACTTCAGGAACCAGCGCCCCAAGTACTGGAACCTCTTCTTCAACCGTGAGCCCGACTTCGACCGCGAGATAACGCGCGCCCGCGCCGCCCTAGACCAGACCACCGATCCCATGAAGCGCAACATACTCGACGCCTATGTCAACGCACTCTCCGTCGCCGCCGTCGAGGAGGAAATCGAGCGCATTCAGCGCGGCATCAAGGACCGCATAGGCCATCACGACCACAAAAAGTACTACGTCAGCGTGCTCAGCCACTACAAACACAAGGTGAGCCAGCTGCGCGACGACATGGAGTCGGTCGAGTTCAACATCCGCAACACCTGCACCGACGAGCAGTACCAGGCCTACCTGCGGCTCGTCGATATGTTCATCAAGGTGGCCTCCTGTCGCCGCATCTGGAACCAGAATGAAGCCAGCCGACTCAAGTACGACCAGGTCTTCTTCGACCTCGGCACCTTCGACTTCATACGCTCCGAGTGCTACCTGCCCATACTGCGCAGCAGCAAGGGCGTCGACTACTACCTGCTGCCCACGGTCATCCTCGTGGTCCGTAGCTCGGTCGACTTCGACGTGGTGCCGCTGGCCGACGTCACACTCGTATGCCAGGAGATGGCCATCCAGGAAACCATCGAGGTGCTGAGCAGCCGTCTGGGCGATGCAGCCAGCATGCTGCGTATTCCTACCTTCGACCAGACGTGGTACTTCAACCATGTGCGCCCCATCATGCACTTCGCCGGCGCCTACGACGAGCTTAGAGCCCTCTCGACCAAATGAAGAAACGCCAGCGCCATACCTACCGCTTCAACCCCCACACCCTCAAGTACGAGAAGGTCTTCGTCTCGCTGCGCGACCGCGTGCGGCGCATCAGCTTCAACGTGCTCTTCGGTGTGGTGCTCGGTGTGGTGCTGGTCATCGTGGGGCTCCAGTTCATGGAAGCCCCCAAGGAGCGCGGCCTCCGACGCGAGGTGGCACAGTACAAGCGCCAACTGCGCCTGCTGGGCCACCGCGTGGACCGCGCCGAGAAAGTGCTCGAGAACCTGGAGGAGCGCGACGATGCACTCTACCGCACCATATTCGAGAGCGACCCCATAAGCCCCGCCGTCCGCCACAGCGGCATTGGCGGTGTGGAGCGCTACGCCGACTTCGACCAGATGCAGGACGGCGCCCTGCTGAAGAACACCACCCAGAAGGTCGACGACCTCACAAAGCGCCTCTATGTCGAGTCGCTCTCGCTCGACGAGCTCTACGGTATGGCACGCACCAAGAGCGACCGCATGGCCGCTATGCCAGCCATACTGCCTATCGCCAAGAGCCAGTGCAAGGTGGTGAGCGGCTTTGGCATGCGCTTCCACCCAATCCTGCACTACCGACGCATGCACTCTGGCATAGACCTCACGGCGCGACCCGGCACCCCCATCTACGCCACCGGCGACGGGGTGGTGCGCATCTCGGGCCGCAACCCCGAAGGCTACTCGGGCTACGGCGTGGTGGTGGAGATAGACCACGGCTTCGGTTTCCACACCATCTATGCCCACATGCAGAGCACCACGGTCAGGGTAGGGCAGAAGGTGTCGCGCGGCCAGCAGATAGGTACCGTGGGCAGTAGCGGCATGTCGAGCGGCTCGCATCTGCACTACGAGGTGGTGCAGAACGGCCGCAAGGTCGACCCGGTTTACTATTTCTACAACGACCTCACCCCCGAGGAGTACGAGGAAGTGCTCGAGTTGGCCCGCCAGGAGAACCAGAGCATGAGCTGACGGCTATGATATTTTAAGCAATGGAGATACTGATCGACGAGCACGCAGGCTACTGCTTTGGAGTGGTGAAAGCCATAGGCACCGCCGAGGAGGAGCTGGCCCAGGCCGGCCGCCTCTACTGTCTGGGCGACATTGTGCACAACAGCGCCGAGGTGGAGCGCCTGCGCCAGGCTGGCCTGCAGGTGATAGACCACGGCGACCTGGAGGCCCTGCGCGGCCAGCGTGTGCTGATACGCGCCCACGGCGAGCCCCCCACGACCTACCGCCGCGCCGAGCAGCTGGGCATCCATCTGGTCGACGCCACCTGCCCGATAGTGCTGGCCCTGCAGGGCCGCATACGCCGCGGCTACGAGGAGATGCGCGCCGTCGACGGCCAGATAGTCATCTTCGGCCGTCCCGGCCACGCCGAGGTGATAGGCCTCGTGGGGCAGACCGACGGCACGGCCATAGTGGTGCCGGCTCCCGACGAGATTGGCGCCATCGACTTCACGCGCCCGATACGCCTCTATTCCCAGACCACCAAGAGCCGCGAGGACTACCGCCGACTGACCGCCAACATCGAGGCGCGGCAGCCGGCCGACTTTGTGGCCTACGACACCATTTGCAACCGCGTGGCGGGCCGCACGCGCGAGCTCGAGGCCTTCGCCCGCTCGGTCGACGTGCTGCTCTTTGTAGCCGGCTCGAACAGCAGCAACGGCCACTACCTGTACGAATACAGCCACGCCGTGCAACCCCGCACTCACCTGATCGGCAGCGCCGCCGAGGTGCAGGCGCAGTGGCTCGAAGGGGCCGCCCGCGTGGGCATCAGCGGCGCCACCTCGACGCCCCGCTGGCTCATGGAGGAGGTGGCCGACCGCCTGAGAACCATCAGTGAACAGTGACGAAACATGACCCTTGACAGGCTGATACTGACCAACTTCAAGAACTACGCCGAGGCCGATGTGGACCTCTGCGGCGGCATCAACTGCTTTGTCGGAAACAATGGCGCCGGCAAGACCAACCTGCTCGATGCCGTGTACTACCTCTCCTTTTGCAAGAGCTATTTCAACCCCGTCGACCAGCAGAACATACGCTTCGGCGAGGAGGCTTTCGCCCTGCACGGGCACTATGGCGCCGACGTGGCGAGCTGCATTGTGCGCCGCGGCCGCGGCAAGGAGATGCGCTGGAACAAGAAGGCCTGCAAGACGCTGGCCGAGCACATAGGACGCCTGCCGCTGGTGATGGTGTCGCCCTCGGACCAACAGCTTATCACCGGAGGCAGCGACGTGCGCCGCCGCCTGGTCGACGGCATCCTGTCGCAGACCGACCACTCGTACCTCGACCACCTGCTGCAGTACACCAAGGCACTGGAACAGCGCAACCGCCTGCTGAAGCAGATGTGGGAGGACCGTCTGTGGGACGACGCCATGGTGTCGATATGGGACGAGCAGCTCTGCCACCACGGCGAGCCCCTCTTCCAGGCCCGCCGCCGCTTTGTGGCCGACTTCAACCCGCTGTTTGCCGAATACTACCACTATATCGCCTCGGCCGACGAGCCGGGCAGCATCGACTACGAGGTGGCCGACCGCCCGCTCATGCTGCAACTGGCCGACTGCCGCCAGGCCGACCGCTACTCGCAGTACACCAACGCCGGCCCGCACAAGGACGACTTCCACTTCCTGCTGGGCCACTCGGCCGCCGACGGCCAGCCGCTGCCCTTGAAGCGCTTCGGCTCGCAGGGCCAGCAGAAAAGCTTCGCCCTGGCCCTCAAGCTGGCACAGTTCCAGTACATCGAGCAGCACTGCGGCCAGAAGCCCCTGCTGCTGCTCGACGACATATTCGACAAGCTCGACCTCGAGCGTGTGCGTCACCTGATAGCCCTCGTGGGCAGCGAGCGCTTCGGCCAGGTGCTCCTCACCGACACCCAGCCCGGCCGCGTGCAGGCCATCTTCGACAGCATGCCCCATTTGGAACACCGACTCTTCGACGTCGACCACGGAACCGTAAGCCATGCAGGAAGATAGACCGTTGGACTACTACATCAAGCGGCTCTTCAACCAGCTGGACCACGGCGAGTTTGCCACCGAGGTCGAGGTGCAGCGCGCCTACCGCTACCTGGCCGGCGACCTCATCTACAAGCTCACCACCCAGTGCACCTTCCGCAACGGCACCCTGCGGCTGCGCTTCGCCGCTGCCGCCCTGCGCCAGGAGATGACCTACCGCCGCGAGAGCCTGCGCCAGAAGCTGAACCAGCAGCTTGGTGGCGAGGTGGTGAAACGGGTGCAAATAGGCTAGTTCCCAACCGTATATCCCATCGTTCCCGACCCCTTGCCCTCCGCTTCCGGTAGGGTCGTTCTTATGTCGTTCTTATGTATATCTTATGTTGTATTTATGTTTAAAACATAAGAAATACATAAGAAATACATAAGAACGATATAAGAACTACCGGAGGGGAAGAGGAGAGGGACACTAGGGGAGCTGGTTTTCAGCCTGTTGGGAGGGGTTGGGTGTTGCAATGTGTTGTGAATGTGAGGCTAAGGTGTTTCGGTGGCGGTGCGGCAGGGTGGGGCACGGCGCGGTGGGAGTGAACAGCGCTGTTGACAAATAAATTATTCCGGTTGGCAAAAATAGTGTATATTTGCACTTTCATAGTTGTTTGTAAAGTACGGTAAAGTATATATAAATCAACATATTGTATAATCATTTAACACAAAAGAAACACTATGAGTGGATTTTTCGGCGTAGTAAGTGAGCGCCCCTGTATCTCCGATTTGTTCTACGGAACAGATTATCATTCGCATCTTGGCACCAAGCGTGCCGGCATGGCCACCTTCGACGGCAGCCAGGCCCATCAGAACATTCACAACATACAGAACTCACATTTCCGGCCCAAGTTTTCGAAAGACCTGGCCGAGATGACGGGCAACGTGGGCATCGGCGTCATCAGCGACACCGAGGCGCAGCCCGTGATGGTCAACTCGCACCTGGGCCGCTTCGCCATCACCACGGTGTCGAAAATCAACAACATCGCCGAGCTGGAGCAAGACTGCCTGCAGCGCCACCAGCAGTTCACCGACCTCAGCATAGGCCGCACCAACCCCACCGAACTCGTGGCACTGCTCATCTCGCAGGGCAGCGACTTTGTTAAGGGCATCGAGAACGTGTACGACCGCGTGAAGGGTAGCTGCTCGATGCTGATACTGACGCCCGACGGCATCATCGCCGCCCGCGACCGCTACGGCCGCACGCCGATAGTGATCGGGCGCCGTGGCAACGACTATGCCGTTGCCAGCGAGAGCCATTCCTACGTCAACCTCGGCTACGAGACCTGCCGTTTCGTGGGCCCCGGCGAGGTGGTGAAGATAACCGTCGACGGCGGCATCAAGGTGCTGCGTCCCGCCGAAGAAAAGCTTCAGATATGCTCCTTCCTGTGGATCTACTACGGCTACCCCTGCACCGAGTACGAAGGCATCAACGCCGAAGAGGTGCGCTATAACCTGGGCCGCCTGATGGGCGAGCGCGACGATATAACACCCGACTTCGTGAGCCCCATCCCCGACTCGGGCATCGGCATGGCCCTGGGCTACAGCAACGGCCGCAAGATACCCTACAAGCGCGGACTGCTGAAGTACACCCCCACGTGGAGCCGCTCGTTCATGCCCGTAAGCCAGGCCGACCGCTTCCTCGTGGCCCGCATGAAGCTCATTCCCAGCCGCGCCGTGCTCGAAGGCAAGGAAGTGGTCTTCTGCGACGACTCGATAGTGCGCGGCACCCAGCTGCGCGACAACGTGAAGATGCTCTACGACTACGGCGCCAAGAAGGTGCACGTGCGCATCAGCTGTCCGCCCCTGGTCCATGGCTGCACCTTCCTCAACTTCAGCGAGAGCAAGACCGACCGCGAGCTCATCACCCGCCGCGTCATCGAGGAACTCGAAGGCGGCACCGTGCGCAACCTCGAGGCCTACCACGACCACACCACGCCCGAGTATGCCCGCATGGTCGAGGTGATACGTCAGCACGTGGGCGTCGACACGCTGAAGTTCAACACCATCGACGATGTGTGCCAGGCCATCGGCCTGCCCAAGGAGCGCATCTGCACGCACTGCTTCGACGCCAGCTCGTATGGCGACAAGTAGCCGCCGGCAGCAACCCGAAACACTACAGAAAAACGACAATATGAAAAGGTACATCATCCTTGCGCTGGCCCTGCTCTGCTGCGTGGCCGCAGCGGCCCAGAAACCGCGCAAAACCAAGGCACCCGTGGTGCAGCCGCCCACGGTGCTCTCGGTGGCCGACATCATGGGCAACTATGGCATCGACACCGCCTGGCTCGGCGACACGGTGGGCATCACCGCCTACCTCAACGAGCAGGAGCAGGACTACGTGGCGCTCACCAACCTCTGCGTCAGCATCCGCACCCGCGCACAGAAGGCCATGACCTCGATAGAGAACGACTATCCCTTCCGCGACAGCCTGATATGGATAGACAGCAACACCGTGCTGGCCGACTACCCCATCTACGAGTACCACCTGCGCAGCCTGGCCGACTACATGGGGCGCATGAGCATACGCTACAGCCGCCTCGAGCAGCAACGCATCGAGGCCGAGAAAGAGGCAGCACGCCAGCGCGCCATCGAGGAAGCCCGCCGCCAGCAGGAAGCCCGCGACCAGGTGGCCGCCGACCTGCGCTCGAACATCGAGCTGCACCATCGCGCCATCGTCACCGCCTGCGACGGTGCCGGCATCACCGACAAGGTCAAGATCAAGGAGCTCAAAGACCTCTACTACAGCTACCTGATGGTGTACAACAAGTACGACCTCTCGGTGGGCAGCGCCACCGACGAGAGCAATGCCCGCCTCGACGAGCTCAACGCCTTCCAGAACGACCTGCTCGAGAACGTGCTCGGCCAGAACTCGCTCCCCTACCAGATCGACAACTTCAAGAACGTGCTCAAGGTGCGGTGCGAGAAAGGCAACGGCGACATATACCGTAGCTACAGCAAGGTGTTCAAGCACACCTCGGTGCCCATCAGCTTCGCCGACGTCAAGGAGTACGAGGAGTACATAAACCGCATGCACACGGTCATCAACATCCAGCAGCGCTACCTGCAGACGCTCGAGCTGCGCGGCACCATCGCCTCCAACAGCGACGCCATCGCCTCGCGCTACGGCAAGAAATACCGCCAGATAGCGGCTTCGTACAAGGACGTGGCTCGTGGCATCAACACCCTGCCGTCGTTCACCACCAACGCCGAAAGCATCCTCTTCATCGAGGGTCTGGAGAAGTTCGTGGCGGCCCAACAGCTCTACCTCGACTTCTACTCGCAGGTGGAGGAAATCACACAGCGGTCGGACAGCATCGTGCGCCGTGGAGTGAACCGTGGCAAGGTGATGTACGACGTGGTGGTGGCCTACCGCGAAATTCAGGAACCCCTGTTGCCCATACCTTCCTTCAGCGACCCCGACGGAGCCTTGCTGTACGAGAACCAGCTCGACCAGGCACGCCAGGTGCAGCAGGCCTACATGGAAGTGCTCAACCTGCGCGATGTGATTGCCGCCAACGACGACACCATCACGTCGGCTCGCAAGCTCGACCGCATACTCAAGAACGGCTACAACCTGCTGCGCAAGCAGGTCGACCTGAAGCCCAACTTCTCCACCGTCGAGCGCGGCCGCAGCTTCATCGAGATGCTGTCGGGCCACATCGAGATGCAGCAGCTCTGCATAGCCACGTTGCACAAGATACGTACCATCGCCGCCAACGAGGACCGCATCACCGCCAAGGACAGCCCCTTCCGCAACATCGCCAAGGCCTACGGCCGTATGGACAAGGCCTACCGCGGCATCGACGCCATCACCAACAACGAGGACCTGCGTCGCTACAGCCGCCAGTGCGACTACATCATCGAGATGCAGGAGGCCTTCCTGCGCGCCATGCGCGATCCGGCCGCCAGCGAGATCGACGGCCGCCTGCGTAAGGAGTCCAGCATAGAGAAGATTAAACTTATCATCGGTCTGGACTGATGCAGTCCGGACAAAAAGAGAGAGCCTCCCACGGTCGGGAGGCTCTCTTTTTGTATGCTGGTTTGCTTACTTCTTGACGGGAATGGCTTCCAGCGTGGCCAGCAGATAGTCGTAGAACTTCTTGGCGCTGGGTATGTAGCAGCGCTCGTCGGGGCTGTGGGGGCTCTGCAGCGTGGGACCGAAGGAAATCATCTCCATCTCGGGATACTTGCCGCCCAGCAGACCGCACTCCAGACCGGCGTGGATGGCCATCACCTGAGGCTCTTTCTTGTAGAGCTTCTTGTAGGTCTGTTTCATGGTCTTCAGCAGCTGGCTCTCCATGTTGGGCTTCCAGCCGGGGTAGGCGCCGCTGAGTTGGCACTTGCCGCCGCACAACTCGGCCAGGCACACCAGGCGCTCGCCAAGGGCGTCCTTGGCGCTGTCGACGCTCGAGCGCAGCAGGGCCTTCACGGTGAAGTTCTTGCTCGATGTGGTCTTGACGATGGCAAGGTTGAGCGAGGTCTCGACCAGACCCTCCATGTCGCGGCTCATGCGGATGACGCCATTCGGGGCCACCATCATGAGGCTTATGAGCTTTTGGGTGTCGGCGTCGGTCATGACATTGGGTGTCATGCGGACCTTCTCGTACTTGGCGAAGAAGTCGGGCTCTACGGAAGCGAGTTCTTTCTTGACCCAGCCGGCCACTTTGTCGAACTCGTCGAGGATGCACTTCTCGTGCTCTTTCGGGAATGCCACGACGGCTTCGGCATCGCGGGGTATGGCGTTGCGCATGTTGCCGCCTTCGATGCTGATGATGCGCAGGCCGCACTCGGCTACCCAGCGCAGGTGGCGGAACAGGAGCTTGTTGGCATTGGCGCGGCCGGTGTTGATTTCCATGCCGCTGTGACCGCCTTTGAGACCGCCGATGGTGAGGCGGTAGGCCACCATTCCTTTGGGGGCCTTCTCGGTGTGGTAGGGGATGGTCATGGTGGCGTCGAGACCGCCGGCGCAGCCTACATAGAGCTCGCCTTCGGTTTCGCTGTCGAGGTTGAGCAGGTAGTCGCCGTGCAGTTCGCCTTTTTTCAGGCCGAAGGCGCCGGTCATGCCGGTCTCTTCGTCGGTGGTGATGAGGGCCTCGAGGGGGCCGTGCTTGGCGGTCTTGCTAGCGAAGACGGCCATGATGGCGGCCACGCCCATACCGTCGTCGGCACCGAGGGTGGTGTCGCAGGCGTAAACCCAGTCGCCGACTATCTTGGTCTCGATGGGGTCTTTCTCAAAGTCGTGTTTCTTGCCGGCACGGGCCTGGGGCACCATGTCCATGTGGGCTTGCAGCACTACGGGATGGACTTTCTCCATGCCTTTGGTGGCGGGCTTGCTGAGGATGACGTTGCCAACGCTGTCGACGCGGCATGCAATCTTGTTTTTCTTTGCCCAGTCGACAATGAAAGCACGCACTTTTTCTTCGTGTTTCGAGGGACGCGGCTGGCGAGTGAGGGAGTAGAAGTTGCTCCACAACTCTTTGGGTTCAAGGTCTTTGATTGTCATGATGTATGGTTTGTTTGTTGATATTTATCGTGGTTGAATATGGTTGCAAATATACACTTTTTTTTTCAATTGCTGCAAATATTTTCCATGTCGAGGCAGTCGAGTATTTCCTCGAGCAGGTTGCAGAGCGAGGTGTAGTCGCGCTGGGTTTTCTTCGAGGTGGAGGCAGGCAGTGTGGCCGAGGGGTCGATGAGTGTGGTGGTGGTGAAGCTGCTGCGCAAGCTTTCGAGCAGGTCGGTGTGCTGGATGGCCAGCAGGTCGGAAGGGTCGGCAGACGGGGTGGCGGTGCAGAATTCGTCGTGGATGGTGGCGACGGTGGTGACGGCGCGTTCGCCTTTGACGATGAGCAGCTTGTGGCCTTCGGTCCACATGGGCGCAGTGCTGCCGCTGAGGGGTGGCCGCTCGATGAGGTGGTAGTCGAGGTGGAGCAGGGGGTCGTGGTAGATGAAGAGGGGCCAGCTGCGTTCGCCGAGGGCGATGTCGTCGGTACGGCGCAGGGCGAGGCCGTAGAGCTTGTTGAGGTCGTCGACGAAGGCGTAGTTGGGCGCCACCGAGTGGAAAAGCAGGAAGGCGACGTCGGTCGCTAGCGGTTCGCTGTCGTCCCAGTCGAGTTCGTAGATGTTCTTTTTCTTCATGGTTCGAAGGGGTTGTCGGTACGGGCGAAGTCGGGTCGGTAGTTGGTCTGGGCTTCGAGCTCCTGCTGCCATCCGCGGCAGAAGCCGAGGCTGTCGGCGTGGTCGGTCACGGCGCGGTATTCGTCGGCACGTAGTGGCCGGTCGAGGGGGACGGGCAGACCTTCGCGGGGCGGGAAGTATTGGGCCATGAGCGAGAGGTGGAGCACTGTGGGGTCGAAGTGGTCGGCCAGCCAGTCGAGGCAGCGCAGCGAGTTGTCGACGGCACCGGGCAACACGAGGTGGCGCACGATGAGGCCGCGGTAGGCTATGCCGCGGTCGTCGGTCTTGAGGCTTTGCCCCACCTGACGCCGCATCTCGAGCAGTGCGGCCGTGGCCACGGCGGGATAGTCGGCGGCGTGGCTGTAGGCGGCGGCGAGCGCGGTGTCGATGTATTTGAAGTCGGGCAGGTAGACGTCGACGAGGCCTTCGAGCTGCCGCAGGGTGTCGACGCTCTCGTAGCCGCTGCTGTTGTAGACAAAGGTGGGTGCGAGGCCGAGACCGCGTATGGCCTCGACCAGGTCGGGCAGCAGATGGGCATAGTGGGCGGCGGTGACGAAGCCCACGGTGCCGTTGCTGTGGGGCAGCAGGCGTGCCACCTCGCGCGCTATGGCGTCGAGGTCGGTGTAGTGGGCCAAGGCGGCGTCGACGCTACGGCCGCTGATGGCGCCGTTCTGGCAGTAGATGCACTGCAGGTTGCAATGGTTGAAGAAGATGTTGACTATGCCCGAGCTGTCGGCGTCGGTGCCGCCGGCCAGTGGCGGTTCTTCGCCGCGGTGCAGGCACACGGCCGAGGCCTCGACCCGGGCCGGGGCGCCGCAGTAGCCGTCGCCGCGCGGTGTGCGGCACTGCCGCGGACAGAGGGTGCACGCTATTCCCAGTTGCATACGGAGTAGTAGCGTTTGCCCGACTGTATGATCATTCCGGCACAGCTGCCGCCGTGTTCCGACACCTGGTCGGCGGTGTAGCTGGTGCCGTAGCCGTTGTAGTTGATGCAGGTGCAGGTCTTGTGGCACGAGCAGAAGAGGGCCACCGCACACAGCGGCAGCAGGTATCGGCATGCTTTCTTCATCGTTTCAGCTTTTTTATCAGTGGTGTAATAAGAGCCCGTTCGTTGTACAGCACCACGGCCACATAGACGAGCAGCAACAGGGTGTTCCACGTCAGGCGGAGCCACAGCGCCTCGGGGTGCACCACCACCGTGAGGGCGTAGAGCACATGCGCCAGCACCATGTAGCCGAGTATGGTCCACGCGGGGTAGGGGACGGGGTTCTTGCGCTGGCCGATGAAGTAGCTCAGCAGCACGCAGACGCCGTAGCCCGCCAGGCCGCCCCATGCGCAGGCCATGTAGCCTATCTTGGGAACAAAGATGATGTTGATGGCCACCAGCACGATGCAGCCTATGGCGCTCATCACGGCGCCCCACCAGGTCTGC
The DNA here is from genome assembly GCA_902778925.1 of uncultured Bacteroidota bacterium. Taxonomy (GTDB): domain Bacteria; phylum Bacteroidota; class Bacteroidia; order Bacteroidales; family P3; genus Colimorpha. Next base: position 25,569 of record CACYZN010000032.1, on the reverse strand, counting down.
CCCGTAAGCTTGTACCAGAAGCTCAGGTTGAAGTAGATGCCCATCAGTATCTCGGCCATCATCACTATCGGCACCGCCGGCAGCGCCTCGCGGTAGTCGCCGCCGATGAAGTACTGCAGCACGTCGATGTAGCACATCACCGCCAGGAACGCCAGCAGGGTGAACATCACGAAGTACTTGGTGGCCTGGGCCTGTGTCTCCTTGCTCTGCTTGTCGTGCTGGCCGCCGAATACAAAGGGCTCGTAGGCATAGCGGAACGCCTGGGTGATGAGGGCCATGAGCATGGCAATCTTCACGCAGGCTCCGTAGATGCCAAGCTGCACATTCCCTTCCTCGCCGGGCAGCAGCCGCGGCAGCAGTATCTTGTCGGCTGTCTGGTTGAAGACGCCCACGATGCCGAGCAGAAGCAGCGGCCATGTGTATTTCAGCATCTGTTTCAGGAGCGGCACATTGAAATCCGATAGCCTGAAACCCCTGAGCTCCTTGAAAAAGCCCAGTGTGACGATGGCGGTGCAGAAGAGGTTGATATAGAAGATGTACTTCACGTTGCTGGCTTCGTCGTACCATGACATCCACGGCAGGTGGCTCCAGTGTGGCGCTACAAGGAAGATGAAGAGGTTGAGCCCCATGCTGAGAATGATGAACGCCATCTTCAGGGCGAAGAACTTCCACGGACGTCCATCGCGACGCAGACGGGCGAAGAGTATGGCTTGGAAAGCGTCGATGGCCACAACGATAGCCATGGCCCGGATGTATTCGGGATGGTCGCTATAACCCATGAAAGCGCTGACAGGGCCAATAAAGAGCATCACCAGCAACAGGAAGGCCGCCGCCACCGTGCCCACGGCGCCCAGCGCTGTGCAGAACACACGCCGGCGGTCCACACCCTCGCGGTTGGAGTAGTAGAAGAACGTCGTCTCCATGCCGAAAGTGAGGATGACCGCGAGCAGCGCCGTGTAGGCGTAGACGTTGGTCACCACGCCGTAGCCGCCCGAGGCGGCCGAGATGTGGTAGGTGTAGACCGGCACGAGCAGATAGTTGAGGAAACGGCCCACAATGCTGCTCAGGCCGTAGATGACAGAATCGGAAAGTAGTTTTTTCAATGAAGCCATAACAAACCACTTAACGCAGCAAAGCCCCAAAAATTGCGTCGCCCCGGCAACATATTTCAATTAAACCCGACCCACGGCCCCTGCTGCCGGCCTTGGATAACCATTTGCCGCTGTAAATCATCTGGTTAGCATGCGATAGGTGCCCTTAAGCCTTGATAATCAGTTCCTCAAGCCTTCCTCACCGGATCCCAGTTCTTATGTACTTCTTATGTATTTCTTATGTATTTCTTATGTTTTAAACATAAATACAACATAAGAAATACATAAGAAGTACATAAGAACTACCGGAGGGGAAGGGGCGGGGATGCTGTGGGCGAGGGGGTTGGAGGGCAAGAAAAGAGCGCGGCCTGCCGAATGGCAGGCCGCGCTCTGGTGGCTCTTTGGCCGCGGGGACTATTTTATGACCTCGATGGCGCCGTTGTGCTCCACGTTGCCCTTGTAGCCGTGGGCGGTGAAGCGGTAGAAGTAGGTGCCGGCGGGTACGCCCGAGGGATCCCAGTAGTCGGCCTCGCTGCTGATATTATCTTTGTGGAAGACCATGGTGCCCCACTTGTTGTAGATGTAGAGCGAGTTGACGGGGTAGCCGAAGCCGTCGGCCAGGCCCTTGATGGCGAACACATCGTTCACTCCGTCGCCGTTGGGCGTGACCACGTTGGGGAACTGCAGGTAGTCGTTGATGAGCAGCACCGTGTTCTCGGTGGTGTCCTGGCACTGCACTATGTTGCCCGACGGGGCCATGTTGTCGGTGCGCGAGATGAGGCGCACGGTGTAGTTGCCGGGCAGCTCGTCGACGGTGGCGAAGGTGCCGAAGTTATAGGTCGGGGTGCGGCCGGTGAGGGTCTCGACCGACAGGGGGTTGTCGCGGTTGTACTGCACCTCCCAGAAGTACTTGGTGCTGTTGTCTTGTGGCGTGGTGCGGTTCTCGAGGTGTATCACCGGGTCGAGCACGGTGGGGTAGATAGGATCCCACGAGAAAGCCGGTTTGGGCGACGGGAAGACGGCGATGGCCTTGTCGAGTATCAGCGAGTCGACGCATCCGTCGTACGAGGTGACGTAGTACTTCAGGTCGTAGAGGCCGGCCGAATAGGTGTGCGTGGGCGACTCGAGGTCCGAGGTGATGCCGTCGCCGAACACCCAGTGGTGCTCCGTGCCGTCGATGCTGTGGTTCATGAAGGTCAGTGTCAGCGGGTCGCAGCCCTCGAAGGTGAACGGCTCGGGTATGAAGCTGGGCATGGGCTGGTGGCGCAGGTGCACGTCGATGGTGTCGCGCGTCGAGCAGGTCAGACCGTAGCCCTGCGAGTTGGTCACCTCGACCACATAGCGCACGTCGCCGGTGGGGTTGGGTTCGGTGGTGACTACCGGGGTGCTCTGGCCGTAGGGCTCCCACACGTAGCTGTAGTTCTGGGTCAAGGTGTGGCGGTCGGTGGCGTCGATGTTGATCTGGTTGATGCCGCACAGGTTGGTGTCGTCGCCCAGGTTGGGCTGCGGCGTCCAGTAAGAGGTGATGCGGGTATTGGTATCCCACACGCAGCCGAAAGCGTCGTAGATGGTCACGTTGATGCGGAAGGTGCCGGCGGTGTCGGGGGTGAGGATATAGGCTTCGAGGTCGTTGTGTTTGTGCACCTCGGCGCCGCGGTAGTGGCCGAGCTCATAGTCGCAGTACTGCGGCGAGTGGTCGGCCTCCCACACTATCGAGTCGATGGGGACCTGGTAGCGGCAGTCGGTGTTGTTCACGTTGCAGATGTCGAGGCTCCAGCTGAACACCCAGCCGTTGTCGATACCCCAGTTGTCGCACACCTCGATGTTCCAGGTGCCGTTCAGCGGGCAGCCAATCAGCTCGGAGAAGTTGTTGGCGGGGGTGTAGTAATTGGACTTGTTCTCGTGGTCGGACGAGTCGAGGGTGGTGACCGTCACGGTGCCGCAGGTGGTGCCTGCCATGTAGTAGCCGGCGGGGATGGGGGCGAAGGTGTGGGTGACGTTGACGGTGGGGCCGTTGGCCATACCGGCGTTGTTGGGGTTGGGTGTGTTGGCGGGCAGACCGTTCACAAGTGTGTAGTCCTCGTTGCGCGAGAAGCAGTAGTTCCAGCCCCAGCCCGGAGCGTTGCGGCTGCTGTCGCAGCACTGGGGGGTGTTCGTACCGCTACCGCTGTTGCATCCGCTGGGGGCTCCATCGTAGTTGTCGTTGTCGTTGTCATTGCCGCCGTAGGGGATACCGGTGAAGCGGCCGCTACCGCCCGTGGTGCCCGGAGGGCAGTTCTTGCCGGCAGGGCAGCTGTCTTTGTACTTCAGCACCGATTTGCCATGGCCGGCCGGCATGCCCGGGGCGCCATTCGACGGGCAGAGGATGGCCAGCTGATAGTCGCCCATGAAGGAATGCTCGAAGTTGATGCAGATGGAGCAGATGTCGTCGGCGCTTTCCACGCTACGGCCGCTGGGGAAGTCGTTGAAAGTGACGGGGGCCTTGTAGCACTGCACGGCGCAGTTGGGACCGTCGGGTATAAAGGTGCGTATGTCGTTGGTCTGCGTCTTCACCTCCTCATATTCGATCTGTTCCAGTGTGAGGGTGGCATTGTCGCCATCGTAGCCCATGTTGACAAACAGCGAGTCGCGGTTGCAGATGTCTGCCAAGGGGAACAGGGTCTTCAGCGGGTTCTTGGCCACGCGCACTTTGACGGTGGGGAAGGTGGTCGTCTCGCACCCGTTGGCATCGACGGCGCCAAGCACCACATCGTAGCACGACAGGTTGAGGTACTCGTCGTAATAGACGGTGGTCATGCCTACGCCGGTAAAGATATCGCCGTTAGTGCCCATGTCCCAGGTGAAGGTGGTGGTGGCATCGCTGGGCGTGTACCAGCCGGTGGTGGTGGTGTAGTCGCAGTGGGCGGTGAAGATTACGCCGTCGCCGATGCAGAGGTTCACACCCTCGAAAGGAGTGTAGGTCCACACCGAGTCGTTGACGGTGGCATCCCACACTTTGGTCGAGTCATACTGTATCTTGATGCGGCCGAAGTCGTATATCTCGCCGTTGCGGGTCTTGTAGAATATGGAGTCGAGGTGTGGAGTGAAAGTCTCGCAGGGGAACTTGCAGCCCACCAGAATGGTGAAGCCCGAGCCGGTCGAAGGGCTCCACGAACTGCAGGTGGTGCAGCTCTTCAGGCGCACGGTCAGTGCCTGGGCCACGTTGTTGGGGCTGGCATAGACGGTGAATGTGGTGGGGGTCACCTCGTCGCCCGTGGCGTACCACAGCAGGGGTGCGGTGATGCCGGCACCGTCGTATATGAACACCGTGTCCTCGCAGGCTTGGCCGTTCGACTTGCGGCGCAGGTTCAGGTCCTCGATGGTGAACGAGAATGCGTGGGGCGCGGTGCAGTTGCCTGTGATGGTTACCCAGTAGTCGACACCGGCATCGTAGCCCGAGGCATTCTGCGGGCATCCGATTATTCGTGTTCCGTCGCTACCTACAGCCTGCGTAGTATTGTGGGTCGAATTGTCGAGGTACAAGGTGGTGATACCTTGTGCGTGAACCGCTATACCCGCAAGCAGAAGTATAGACAGTATAAGGCTGTGCTTTTTCATGGCTCTATACTATATATTGTTATTCGTAATTCTCAGGATACTCGGTACGGTAGTACATCTCGTCGATTGAGCGCAATACCAGATATGGGTGGGTCGACGACGGCGTGGTGAAGCAAATCACTGCATCGGGCTTTGGATACAGGCGCTGCAGGTAACCGAAGTTGTACTGGTAGTAGCTCAGTGTCTCGAGGTTCACCACCAAGTTGGCCGGCAACGGTACATTGTTCAGCTTGTCTTTCACATCTGTGATGGGCATCACATGGGCCCCGGCCGGTATGGTGTCGCTCTCGTAGAAAGCGTTGCGTGCATAGCGGCATATCAAGTCCAGCTTGGCAGCTACCACGCCTTCCATGGCGTCGCGGTTGTTGTTGAAATAGGGCAGCAGTATGGCGTCGCAGTCCTGTGCTTTGAGGCCAATAGCCGATGCCATCATGATGGCGGCAAAAACTATTCGTTTCATATCTTGGTGTTTTTCACTTCTTCACTTTAAATGACGACTACCAGAGTAAAAGTGTTCAGCTTTTAACACTTTTTTTTCGCAGGTGGTTGATCAGAGCCATGAGCAGACCGAGGGCGAGGAAGCCTCCCGGAGGCAGTATCATCATCAGCATGCCGTCGGCTCCGCCTATAAGCGAGTGGCCGAAGAAGCAGCCGGTGCCGAGCAGTTCGCGCACGATGCCAAGCAGGGTGAGTGCCCAGGTGAAGCCCAAACCCATGAAGAGTCCGTCGAGGAACGAATGGCCGACGCTGTTCTTCGAGGCGAAGGCTTCGGCGCGGCCCAGCACGATGCAGTTCACCACGATAAGGGAGATGAAGAGGCCCAGGCTGTCGTATAGTCCCGGCAGGTAGGCTTTCATCACCATCTCGACCATGGTGACGAAGGTGGCTATGATGACGATGAATGCGGGGATGCGCACTTTGTCAGGGATGACGCTCTTGAGGAGCGAGATGACGATGTTCGACATCATAAGCACAAAGGTGGTGGCCAGACCCATGCTGAGGCCGTTGATGGCCGAGGTGGTGGTGGCCAGTGTGGGGCACATGCCCAGTATCAGTACCCATGTGGGGTTCTCTTTGATGAGGCCGTTCTTGATTATATCTTTCGTGTTCATAGGTTGGCTTGTTTTATTGGTTGGATTGGCTGTTTAGTGCGGTCTGCAGGTTGGCATAGGCCTTGTTGACGCAGCGCAGGAAGGCACGCGAGGTGATGGTGGATCCCGTGATGGCGTCCACGTCGCCTTTGTCTTTTTTCACCTTGAGTTCGGTGCTGGGCGATTTGCCTATGATGTCGCCCTTGCTGCTTTTCTGGAACCACTGGTCTGCCTTGGCGCCGAGGCCGGGGGTCTCCGAGGTCTTGAGGATGCTGTAGCCGTAGATGTTGTTGTCAGCGTCGAAGCCGACCATCACTTTGAAGTAGCCACCGAAGCCGTTGGGGTCGGCAGCCTCGACGGCGGCGCCCGCATATTGCTCCTGGGCGTAGGCCAGGTGGCACACCACGCTGTCGGAGTACTTGCCTTTGTCGTTCTTTTCACCAATGTAGATTACGGTGTCTTTGGTGTTGTCGAACTTGATTTCGCACACGACGTTGCCTTGGCCGTCCACCTGACGCAGCACGTCGGTGATGGCGGTCTGTACTTTGTTCTTTTCCACCTGGGCGATGGAGTCTTTGGTGACACCATTGAGGGCTGCCAGGGCGGCGGCTGCCACGAGGGCTATGGCCGTCAGCGCGAGGAGCATATTGAGTAATGTGGATTGAGCTTTCTTTGCCATGATATTGTCGGTTTTCAATGTTCTTTCTTCAGTTCGCGAAGCGTTTGGGTTTGCACCAGCGGTTGATCAACGGGGTTACGCTGTTCATGATGAGTATGGCGAAGCTGACGCCTTCGGGGTAGGCGCCCCAGTTGCGGATGATGATGGTGAGCAGGCCGCAGCCGGCGCCGAAGATGAGCTGGCCGCTTTTGGCCATGGGCGAGGTGACCATGTCGGTGGCCATGAAGCAGGCGCCGAGCATGATGCCGCCGGTGAGGATGGCGGTGAGTGGGTCGATGTAGTCGACCATCTGTTTCACTCCGTTGACGTCGATTTCATGGGCGGGCAGCAACCACAGGATGAGGCTGAAGAGGAAGGCTGTGCCGATGAAGGCCACGGGTATGTGCCAGGTGATGACTTTCTTGTAGAGCAGATAGGCAGCGCCGAGCAGGATGGCCAGGGCCGACACTTCGCCGAAGGAGCCGCCTACGTGGCCGAGGAAGAGGTCCCAAGCCTGGGGCAGTGCTTCGGCGCCGTGCTCCTTGATGATGCCGAGTGGGGTGGGGCCGGTGACGGTGTCGATGCTCATGGGGAAGATGCCGCCCACCTGGGGCCAGGTGGTCATCTGCACGGGGAAGGAGATGAGCAGAAACACACGGCCTACCAGAGCGGGGTTGAAGGGGTTCTTGCCGAGGCCGCCGAAGCTCATCTTGCCGATGCCGATGGCTACGAGGGCGCCGATGACGACAATCCACAGCATTGGGGCTGTGGCCGGTACGTTGAAGGCCAGCAGAAGACCTGTGACCACGGCCGACCCGTCGCCGATGGTGGTGGGCACTTTCATGATGTATTTCTCGATCAGCCACTGGAAGAGCACGCAGCTGAGTACCGAGATGATGCTGATGAGCAGGGCGTTGAGGCCAAAGAAGCAGATGGCTACCAGCAGGGCCGGTATGAGCGCCATGTTGACGCGCCACATGATTTTCTTGGTCGACTCGTCGCTGTGCACGTGGGGCGAGCCCGATATATTCAGTAGGTTCATATTATATAATGCTTGATTGTTTGCTTGATTGTTTGGTGGTTATTTCTTGGCGGCCATCATGGCACGGACGCGGTTTTTGCCGAGGCGTATCTCGTCGGTGAGCGGCTTGTTGGCCGGGCAGCTGAAGAAGCAGCATCCGCACTCGATGCAGTCGAGTATGTTGTGCTCCTTGGCTTCCTCGGTGCGGCCGTTCTTCACCAGCAGCGAGAAGAGGTAGGGCTCCAGCCCCATGGGGCAGGCGCTGGCGCATTTGCCGCAGCGTATGCAGGCGGTCTCGGGCGCGCGGCGGGCTTCTTTCTCGCCGATGACGAGCACGCTGGCGTTGCCTTTCACCGTGGGGGCGTCGAGGTTGACGACGGCTTTGCCCATCATGGTGCCGCCGCTGATCACCTTGCCGGTGGTCTCGGGCAGCTGGCCTATCGAGTGGGCTATAATCTCGTTGTAGGTGGTGCCGATGCGCACTATGTAGTTGTGCTGCGAGGGCAGTTCCTTGCCGGTGACGGTGAGTATGTTCTCGATGAGGGGTTTGTTCTTCTGGATGGCTTCGTATACGGCGAAGGTGGTGCCGAGGTTGGAGACCACGCAGCCCACGTCGATGGGCAGTTTGCCGCTGGGCACGCGGCGGCCGGTGACGGCGTTGATGAGCTGTTTTTCGGCGCCTTGCGGGTATTTCACCTTGAGGGGTTCGACGACGATGCCTTCGAACTGGCGCGCCACTTCCTGCATGTGGGCTATGGCGGCGGGCTTGTTGCTCTCGATGCCGATGTAGGCGTTGGGCACGCCGAGGGCGCGGCGCAGTATGCTGATGCCGATGCACACCTCTTCGGCATGTTCCATCATGACGCGGTAGTCGCTGGTGAGGTAGGGTTCGCACTCGGCGGCGTTGATGATGAGGTATTCGGCTTTCTTGCCTTCGGGTATGCTGTATTTGATGTGGGCGGGGAAGGTGGCTCCGCCGAGACCCACGATGCCCATCTCCTTGAGCTTGGCCACTATCTCCTTGGGCTCGAGGGTGCACTCGCGCTTGATGTCGGGGGTGCGGTCTATGGTCTCCAGCCATTCGTCGCCCTCGACGTTGATGTAGACTGCGGGTTTGCTGAGGCCGAAGGCGTCTTTGCAGCTGTCGACCTTGAGGACGGTGCCGCTCACGGGCGAGTGCACGTTGGCGCACATGAAGGCCTGGGCTTCGCCTATGAGCTGGCCGACCTTGACTTTGTCGCCTTTCTGCACCACCGGTGTGGCCGGGGCGCCGAGGTGCTGGTTCATGAGCACCACCATCTGCTTGCCCACGGGCATCACCTCGATGGCGGCGTCGTTCGATATCTTGTTCTCTTCGGGGTGGACACCACCCATGCGGAATGTTTTCATCTCTTCAAATTGAAAGTGGAAAGTTGAAAAATGTACTTAGGCTTTGGCTGTCTCGGCCACGGGTATCTCGACCTTCTCGGCGGCGGGGGCTGCCGGTGCCTCGGGCTTGGGGGCGGGTTTCACGGCCGGGGTGGGGAAGCCTACGTCGTGGATGGCCTTGGTGGGGCATTCCACCACGCATTTGCGGCAGGCTATGCACTTGGTGTAGTCGATGTACGACAGGTTGTCGGTGATGGTGATGGCGCTCATGGGGCACACTTTCTCGCATTTGCCGCAGCCTATGCAGGCGTTGGCGCAGCTCTTCATGGCGATGGCGCCTTTCTCGCGGTTCATGCAGCTCACGTATACGCGGCGGTCTTTCTTGCCTTTGTTGCGCAGCTCGATGATGCGGCGGGGGCAGGCTTTGGCGCAGGCGCCGCAGGCGGTGCAGCGGTCGGCGTCGACGGTGGGCACGCCGGTGACGGGGTCGAGGTGGATGGCGTCGAACTGGCAGGCCTCGACGCAGTCGCCGCAGCCCAGGCAGCCGAAGGGACAGCCGCTCTCGCCGGTGTAGACGGTGTTCTGGAAGGCGCACGAGCGCAGGCCGTCGTAGTTGGAACGGCGTTTCTCGCCGCAGTTGGCGGGGTTGCAGCGCACTACCGCCACCTGGGGCTCGCCCTGTACCATGGCGCAACCCAGCAGCTCGGCGATCTTGGCTGCCACGGCGTCGCCGCCAGGGGCGCACCGCAACCCTTCAAGGTTGCCCTGCTGCACGCAGGCTTCGGCAAAGGCGCGGCAGCCGGCTTTGCCACAGCCGCCACAGTTGGCTCCGGGAAGCACTTCGGCCACTTCGTCGATCAAGGGGTCCTCGACCACCTTGAACTTCTGGGCTACAAAATACAGCACCACGGCGAAAAGTATGCCCAGCGCACCGAGCACAACTACCGCAATCAGAATTTGTTGAGTCATTGTATTGTTGTTGTTTTAGGATTATCTTCTTTGCGTTTTTATACCATTAAGCGACTGCAAAAATACATAAAATGTATAATATGGCAAAATTTTTTTTTCCACACCGCTGTTGGCAGCCACTCTTGGCCGCCCCTTGCCGCCATTTTCCTCACGCCCACTCTCCGCTCCGGTATTTCTTATGTCGTTCTTATGTATTTCTTATGTATTTCTTATGTTTTAAACATAAATACAACATAAGAAATACATAAGAACGACATAAGAACGACCGGACCGGAGGGGGTGGGGAAGGGGTGTGGAAGGGTGAAAAAATAGGGCAAAATGAAACTTTTTTTTGTCATGTGTGAAAATGTTTGTATATTTGCACCCTGAAATCAAACTGAAAAAACATGAACAGAGTAGTTGTCGGCTTCGACTTTTCTTCGGGTTCTGCCTATGCCGTAGACTTGGCTATCGATATTGCAAATCGTTGGCAGAGCGACATCAGACTTGTGTACGTAAAGGAAAAAAACGAGGATGAAGCACCCATCCGCGCCGAGATAGAGCGCCGCAATGCCGGTGTGGCCCATCTGCTGAAGGGCATCAAGCTGGAGTATGTCTTGCGTCAAGGCAACCCGGCCGACGAGCTCACGGCTCAGGCCAAGGCCGACAATGCCGCCCTCCTCATTGTGGGTACCCACGGCATGAGCGGCATGAAGAAAGGCCTGCTGGGCCGCAACAGCTACCGCACCATCGAGCAGTCGCCCGTGCCCGTGCTCATTGTGCGCGAGGACTTCAACTTCGACAAGGCCCTCGAGACCATCGTGGTGCCGCTCGACAACAGCGACGACACGCGCCACAAGGTGGGCATGGCCGCCACCTTCGCCAAGACCTTCGGCTCGACGCTCCACCTGGTGGGACTCTATACCTCGCAGAACCACGACATACGCCGCATAGTGCAGAACTACGTGGCCATGGTGCAGCGCTACCTCGACAAACTCGATGTGAAGTATGTCACCAAGTTCGTCGACGATGTGAAGAACGTCACCCAGTCGACTATTGACTACGCCCACTCGGTCAACGCCGACATGATAGCCATCATGACCGAGCAGGAGTCCAACCTCTCCAGCCTGATACTGGGCAACTACGCCCAGCAGATGATAAACCAGAGCGACATACCGGTGCTCTCGGTTCGTCCCAAACAGGTCATGACCGACAATGCAAACTACTAAACCCGCAACCCCCTGCGCCGCACGCCGCTGCCTCGCCGGTGCGGCATTCCTGGCGCTTGCCCTCGCCGCCACGGTGGCCTCGCAGGCCCAGGTGCGCGTGGTGGGCGACGTGGCCGTCGACCGCATGGTCGAGCGCCATGTAGAACTCAACTCGCGCGTCAAGACCATCCCCGGCTACCGCGTGCAGATAGCCTCCTTCTCGGGCACCAACAGCAAAACCAAAGCCTTCGACCTGCGCGACAGCTTCGTGACCGACTATCCCGACGTGCAGGCCTACATCGTCTTCGACGAGCCCAACTTCAAGGTCAAGGTCGGCGACTTCCGCACCCGCCTCGAGGCCTACGCCTTCCTCCAGACCATCAAGGACTTCTACAAGGGCTATATCGTCAAGGACAACATCAACCCCGAGCCGCCCGAGCAGGTGGAGTACGCTCCCGACGACGAGCAGAGCGGCGACGAATAGAGCAACAAAAAAAGGCTGCCACATCGGATGGCAGCCTTTCTTCTTTCCAGCTATCTTTACATCGACATCGTCTGCAGGAAGCTGACGCTTGCGTGGATGTGCTTGTACATGATCTGGTCGATGTCCACGAAGTTGACCTTCTGGCGGTAGTCGGCCACCATCTTCTCGATGGCGGGGCTACTCTTGAGGCCTTCCTGGTGGCGGAAATCGAGGGCCTGGGCTGCGTTGAAGAGCTCGATGGCCAGTATGCGCTCGGTGTTCTCGCACACGCGGTAGGTCTTGGTGGCAGCGTTGCCACCCATGCTCACCAGGTCCTCCTGGTTCTGGCTGCTGGGTATGCTGTCGACCGAGCAGGGGGTGCACAGCTGCTTGCTTTGGCTCGCGATGGCGGCGGCGGCGTACTGCGGTATCATGAAGCCGCTGTTCAGGCCGGGTTTGGCCACCAGGAAGCTGGGCAGGCCGCGCTTGGCGTCGATCAGCTGGTAGGTGCGGCGCTCGCTGATGGCGCCCAGTTCGGCAACGGCGATGGCCAGGAAGTCGAGCACCATGGCCAGGGGCTCGCCGTGGAAGTGGCCGCCGCTGATCACCATGTCCTCGTCGGGAAGCACTATCGGGTTGTCGGTGGTGGAGTTGATTTCGGTCTCAACGACGCTGGCCACATAGCGTATGGTGTCTTTGGCGGCACCGTGCACCTGCGGGGCGCAGCGGAAACTGTATGGGTCCTGCACGTGTTCCTTGTGGCGCTTGATGAGCTCGCTGCCGTCGAGCCAGCAGCGCACGGCGGCGGCTGTCTCCAGCTGGCCCTGGTGCGGGCGCACCATGTGCAACGCCTCGTAGAACGGCTCGATGCGGCCGTCGAAGGCGTCGAGGCTGAGCGAGAGCACCATGTCGGCCTGTTTGCTCAGGCGCTGGGCTTTCAGCAGGCTCCACACGGCGTAGCTGCTCATGAACTGCGTGCCGTTCAGCAGGGCCAGACCCTCTTTGCTCTGCAGCTCGATGGGCTGCCAGCCTTTGGCCTGGTAGACCTCCTGGGCGTCGCAGCGGCGGCCGTGCCAGTACACGTCGCCCATGCCCAGTATGGCGGGCAGCATCAGGTTGGCCAGGGGACAGAGGTCGCCGCTGGCGCCGAGCGAGCCCTGCTGGTAGACTACCGGCAGCACGTCGTCGTTGTAGCAGTCGATGAGGCGCTGCACGGTCTGCAGCTGTGCGCCACTGTAGCCGAAGCAGAAGTTCTGCGCTTTGAGCAGGAGCATGAGGCGGACCACCTCGGCGGGCACTTCGTCGCCCACGCCGCAGGCGTGGCTCATCACCAGGTTTTTCTGCAGCTGCGAGAGCTGTTCCTTGCTGATCGAGATGTTGCACAGCGAGCCGAAGCCCGTGGTCACGCCGTAGATGGGTTCCTTCTGGCTTTCCATCTTGTGGTTGAGGTAGGCGCGGCATTTCTCGATGCGGCGTTTGGCCTCGTCGCTCAGGGCGAGGGTCATCTTATTGTCGATTATCTCTTGTATCTTGGCAAGAGTGAGCTTTTCTTCGGGGTTGAAGTGGTATGTCATGGTGTGTCTTATTTCTCGAGTTGGGCTTTGGCTTTGGCTGCGATGTCGTCGTCGACAAGTATGCGGCCGCAGTTTTCGCAGACGATGACTTTCTTGTGCATCTTGATTTCCATCTGGCGCTGGGGAGGTATGTTGCTGAAGCAGCCGCCGCAGGAGTCACGGTCGATGGTGACGACGGCGAGGCCGTTGCGTGCGGCGCCGCGGATGCGCTTGTAGCCCGAGAGATAGCGCTCGTCGGAGCCTACGAAGTATTGCTCTTGTTCTTTGGATTTCTCGAGCAGGCGGCGTTCGTCTTTCTCGGTCTCGGCGATGATGCTGGTCAGTTCCTCGCGTTTGGCGTCGAGGTCTTTCTGGCGGTTTTCGAGGAGGGTCTTGGCGGCTTCGATGTGTTGTTTCAGTTCTTTGACGTGGGCCTGGCCTTCTTTGTTCTTGCGTTCGCAGAGCTGGATTTCGAGGTTCTGGAACTCGATTTCCTTGTTGAGAGACTCAAACTCGCGGTTGTTGCGGACGTTGTCTTGTTGTTTCTGGTATTTCTTGATTTGCTCTTCGTGCTCGGTAATCTCGGTGTTGCGAGCTTTGTTGGCGGCTTCGGTCTCTTTGATTTCAGCGGTGAAGTTCTCGATGCGGGTGCCGAGGCCTGCTATTTCGTCTTCGAGGTCTTGGACGGCCTGGGGCAGTTCGCCGCGTATGATTTTGATTTTGTCGATTTCGCTGTCGATGCTCTGGAGGGTGTAGAGTGCTACGAGGCGTTTTTCGACGGCTTGGTCGACGTCTGGGCGCAGTATGACCGGGGCTTCCTCGACGGCGGCCTCTGCTTTTTTGGTGCTGACTTTCTTTACCATTGTATTATGTATTATTTTATTTTTCAGCTAGATGTAATGTACTAAACTCTTCTGTGTGGAAGAAATTCGGCATGCAAAGTTACTAAATTTTTCGGATATGCGGCGGAAAATTATATCTTTTGCGAATTGTTCGCTTTCGTAGTGTCCGATGTCGGCCAGCAGCATGCGTCCGTCGGTGCGCTGGAAGTCGTGGTATTTCAGGTCGGCGCTGAGGTATATGTCGGCGCTGGCGGCCAAGGCGTCGGCTATGAATTCGGCGCCGCTGCCGCCGCAGAGGGCCACCCGCTGCAGGGTGGGGCGACGGTAGTCCTGCATGTTGGAGGTGCGCAGGGTGGGTATGCCTATCAGTGTCTTGACCTGCTGCAGGAAGGCGTCGGGTGCCATGGGCTGGGGCAGCATGCCCACTATGCCGGCGCCGACGCCGGGTCCGTGGACCGACTCGCACAGCACGCGGCATTCGCGCAGGCCGAGGCGTGCCGCAAGCTCGCCGCTGACGCCCCAGGCCATGTTGTCGAGGTTGGTGTGGGCGGCGTAGACGCTCATGCCGTGCTGTATCAGCTTCAGCAGCAGCGCCCCCAGCGGGCTGTCGGCGGTGAGGCGCTTCACTCCGCCGAAGATGACGGGGTGGTGGGTGACGATGAGGTTGAGGCCGAGGCGGAGGGCCTCGTCGACCACCGCCTCGGTGAGGTCGAGGGCCACCAGGGCGCCTTTATACTCGTCGTCGCGACTGCCGACGAGGAAGCCGCTGTTGTCGTAATCTTCCTGATATTCAGGGTGGAATGTCTGGTCAAGATAGTCTATTACTTCGCTGTTTTTCATGCTGCAAAGGTACAACTTTTATTGAAAACGGTGCAAAAAAGGTCAAAAAAATGTCGTCTCTCTATCTGCCTGATAATGTGCTCCTCCGGTGGTCCTCTCCGGATCCCCTCCGGCCGTTCTTATGTACTTCTTATGTATTTCTTATGTATTTCTTATGTTTTAAACATAAATACAACATAAGATATACATAAGAACGATATAAGAACGAGCGGAGGGGAAGGGGAGGGGAAGGGGTGAGGGTGGCTGGTGGATGGCGGCAGGATGTTTATGGTTGTGGGTCGGCAACCGGCAGGCTTTTATTTAGTATCGAGCGCAAACTTTTTTACACTGCGGTGTAGTTTTTTTGTGTGTTGTTGCGTTATTATGGTTGTGAAGCCCAATGACCCGTTCGACGAGCTCCTGCACCGCTACCGCGGTCTGCTCTTCTCCCTCTGTAGCCGATTCAGGCACAGGGGGTTGGGCGTTGACGACCTGATACAGGAGGCCACCATCGCCCTGTGGCGCAACCGCGACCGGCTGCTGGGGCTCGGCACCGGGGTGCAGCAAGCGGCCCTGGTGTGGAAGATGGCCCGCAACGCGGTTATCGACGCCCTGCGCCGCACCGAAGAGACCGAGGCCCTGCACGAGGGCTACGACAAGGCCGACGAGGACCGCTCGCTGCTGCACGAACTGCACGAGGCTATTGAGAAGCTCGACGAGCCCGACCGCACCATAGTGGCCATGCAGCTGGAAGGCTACAGCTACGAGGAGATCGGCGACGAGCTGGGACTGACAGAGAAGAACGTGAGTGTGAGGCTCGTGCGGACCAAGGAGCGGCTGAGGCAGCTGATGGGGGTGAGAACACGTAAATGAACAATAAGGAAAAAACAAACGATATGATCGACGAGAAACAATTTGACGAACTATGGGAGCGAGCCGAAGCCGGGCGCTATGCCGCCGGCCTCTCGGCCGAGTATCCGGCCTGGCGCACACGCCGCCGCCGCACGGCAGGCGTGGTGGCCGGGTTGGCCTTGGTGCTGGCCGTGGCCTCGCCGCTGATGCTGCAGCACAGCCGGCAGGACACCGTCGCCAAGGTGTACAGCAACCGTGCCGGTTCGGCCGACCAGCAGTGGCTCGACCTGGCCGACGGACTGCTGATGAAGGCTTGACGAAATAGTAGATACATACACATATACATTAGGAATATGAGACGACTGTTACTGACAATGCTGCTGCCTGTTCTGCTGGCTGTGGGATGCACCCGCGAGGCCGAGCACGCGGCCGTCGACGCGCTCTACGCCCGCTACGCGTCGCGTACCGCTCTGGCGGCGGCCAAGGTGTGCGACTTCAGCCTCAACGACACGGTGCGCGTCGACGTGGTGCTGCTGCAGGCCGAGAGCGACGAGGAATGGGGACGGCTCAAGGCCGAACTCGACATACAGGGCGACGAAGGTACCGTAAGCTATCTGGCCGACCCCGACGCCCCCGCCACCCGCGTGGCCTGGACCGGCGAGCCGGTGCTGCGTGTCGTCGCGTCGCACGCCGACCGGGCCATAGGCCTCTACCGCCTCGAAAACGAGGAGCAATACGACGCACTGCTCGATTATCAACTGAACAAAATGAAGAACGACAAATGAAACACTATATGAATTCCATTATTAAACTCACCACCTTGCTGTCGGCCATGACGCTGACCCTCGTGGCATGCGAGAAAACCGACAACCCCGCCGGCGGCAACACCATCGTCACCCCTGTCGCCAAGGAGCGCACCATAATCTACGCCGTGAGCAACAGCGAAAACCGCCAGGCCCTTAAGACCGAGGCCGAGTGGGACGCCATGCTCGAACGCTTCTGCGACCAGGCCGCCGCCGGCAGCGAGGTTGTATTCTACAACATGGACCAGACAACCTACCTGCACGGCAACACCAAAGGCCTCTCCAAGGAGAACCGCACCATCAACACCACCAGCCGCGAGGAGATGAAGGCCTGGATGAAAGAAATGGAGAAAGAGGGACGCACGGTGCGCGTCAGCTACGACGAAGGCTCCGGCACCTGGCACGGCGAGGCCTACGCCACCGCTCCGGCCAACAACACCTTGGGCATCATCGTCGACACCTGGCACTTCAACTGCATGGTGGTGTCGCATGTGGGCACCGACGGCCAGCTGCTGGGCAGCGACCTCTATGTTCCCGACGAAAACGGTGGCGCCATGTACTACACCTTCGACGCCGACGGCAACGTGACCATGACCATGTACGGCGTTGGCGGCACCACCGCCACCGACAGCGCCTCGTGGACCCTCTCGGACGACGGCGTGCTCTGCAGCGACCTGATGCCCAACGGCGGCTGCTGGAACGTCAACTGGGCCACTCCCAACACCATGATTATATCGCGCGAAGAGCTCGGTACCGACGAGGGTGACCTCTACTACCAGCTGCAGTTCACCAACGCTGCCGAATAAAAAATAACACCCCCTTGTAGTTTTTCGCCCGCTCGCTGCGTTCTTATAGTCGAAAACAAAATCAAACAAAACAATAATCAACAAAACACAACACAAACCATGAAGAAAAACATCATTGCAATCGCCGCCGCCGCTTTCCTGGCCTTTGGCATGACCGCCTGCGAACCCGAGTCCATCGACCCCGTTCAGAACCCCTCCAACCAGATTGTCAACCCCCGCGTGAAGACCACCGCCGACCTCGACAACACCAGCTGGAGCTACACCACCACCTTGGCCGAGCTCATCGCCAACGTGATGCCTGGTGCCGATACCTGCTACCTGGGTGGCATGGGCGACGAGAACTATGTGTTCGGCCTTACTTTCGACGGCCAGTACGCCCACTTCAGCTTCCCCGAGAACGTCGTGGCCCTCGGTGGTGAAGAGGGTATGATGGAGCAGATCACCGCCGTCTCCTATGAGTACGAGTACGACGGTGCCTCCCACACCGGCCACCTGACTGTTGCTGCCGAGGATATGGACGGCGAAGAGACCATCGCCCCCCTGGAGTTCACCTACGACGACGCTACCGACGTCATCACCTTCAACCTGAACCTGACCAACACCGAGGACGAGACTCCCGTCACCCTCACCCTCAACTTCGCCCGCAACGAATAATAGATTACCATCATAAGCTGAGAAGGCCCGCCGTAATTGGCGGGCTTTTTTTTTATGGCGTTGTAATTTTTGCCCCCCTGGATTCGTTATTATAGTGTGAAGGACACAGAAACGTTCAGTGAGTTGATGCTCCGCTACCGCGGGTTGCTCTTCTCGGTCTGCCGCCGCTACAGATGCGACGGTCTGGAGGTCGACGACCTGTTGCAGGAGACCACACTGGCACTGTGGAACCTTCGGGAACAGCTCTTTAGCATAACATTGGCCCCGAAACAGGCAGCATGGATATGGCGAGTGGCGCGCAGCACATGTATCGACCAACGGCGCAAAAGGACGAACGACAGTCAGCCTCTGCCAGAGAACTACGACGCTCCAGCCGACGACACCACACTCCACGACACACTCCACGAACTCATCGCCCAGCTACCCGAACCCGACCACACAATAGTGACAATGCACCTCGAGGGCTACGACTACAAGGAGATAGGCCGACAGGTGGGAATGACAAAGAACAACATAGGCGTCCGCCTGATGCGGATAAAAGAAAAACTGAGAGAACAATGGAACACAATATGACCTTTGAAGAACTTTGGGAGCATGAGGAGCGGCAAGGCCTGCAACAACGTCTGCAGCAGGACTACCCCGCATGGCTGCGCCGCCGCCGCACAGCGCTGGCAACTGTAGTCTCTGTGGCAGTTGTGTCCGTTGCAGCCGGCATAACACTCTCCACTCTCCACTCCCCACTCGCCACTTACGATGCCGTCGCCTGCAACCGCAGCGGCATTGCCGAAGGCCATTGGGCCGACGTGGCTGCCAATATATTAATTATGAATAGTGAAATTTGAATTATGAAAAAGACACTGCTTATACTGCTGCCGCTGATGCTTCTCGCCTGCTCGCGCGAGGTGGAGGAGGTGCCGCTGTACCGGCAGTATGCAGCTCGGCAAGACCTGACGGTGGCGCAGGTCAAGGGCTTCCAGCTCTGCGACACGGTGAAGACCGACGTGGTCATCCTCGTGGCCGACGACAGCGTGGCATGGCAAGGGCTGAAGGAAGAGTTCGACATCCGCACCTCGGAAGGCATCACTAGCTGGATGGGCGACATCGATGAGCCCGCCAATCGTGTGAAGCGCAGCGTGCGCCCTGCTTGGCGCGCCATGGCCATACACACCGACCGCACCATCGCCTTCTACCGCATCGACACCGAGGAACAGCGCGAGGCGTTGTTGAACTATCAATTGAACAATCTGGAAAATAATAAATAAGATAAATGAAACATACAGCCAAATTATTCACTCTCCTGGCCGCCGTGCTGATGTTTGCGGCCTGCAACCCCGAACCCAACGAAGTGATATACGAACGCGTCATTGTTTACTATGTCGACGGTGAGAACCATCGATCCACCGGCCACGGCGAGGAACAATGGGACGCGCTGCTGGACAACCTGCTCGAACAGGCTGCCAGGGGCAGCATCGTGACATTCTACAACGAAAATGTCCAACCCACCCTCAGCAAAACGAAAGGAAACGTAACATTCAGTACCACGAGCCGCGAGGAGATGAAAGACTGGTGCACACGGATGGAGGATGCAGGCATGACAGTCACCATCACTTACAACACCGAGACAGGTGTGTGGAACGGCATAGCCTATGCTGTGATGCACCATACCAGCAATGCTTTCGATGGAGAGGGCGCTTCTCTCTCCACCTTCTCGGTGGGCGACGGCGTGGAGGTACGCTTCTCGCGCGGCATTCTGCAATACAAGGCCACGACGGACAGCTGGCGTTTCGCCCAGCAACAGTTCGACTGCGTAGGACACGCCAACGAGTTCATCGGGACGGGATATGACGGATGGGTGGATCTGCATGGCTGGGACTCCAACGGCTACAGCCAATCGGGATGGCGCCTGATGACTCACGATGAGGCCACTTACCTGATGACACAGCGCAGCGCCTCGACGGTGAACGGCGTGGAGAACGCGCGCTACGCCTTGGCGGTGGTCAACAACCTGCACGGTCTGATTCTATTCCCTGACAACTACGTTCATCCTGAGGGCGTGACATTGCCCGTGGGAATTAACAACAATGGGCAGACGCCCACCACGTTGCAGGAAAACGGCTGGTACAGCAACCTCTACACCATCGCTGACTGGCAATGCATGGAGGAGGCAGGAGCCATCTTCCTCCCCACAGCGGGACGACGCAACGGTACAACGGTTTACGACTTCAACAAGTATGGTCTTTTCTGGCTAGCCGACAGCCTGGGGAGCGACAAGGCATACGTGCTCTCGGTATGGGAGCGCTACACTGGCACCGGCACCGCCGAACTTCGGCAGATGGGAGGACCGGTAAGGTTGATTAAAGAGAACCTGTAAAATTGATTAACTATTGACTATGATAATGAAAAATATTGGGAAAATGAAAAAGATTCTGTCATTTGCTTTTATGGGTATAATGGTCAGTGTAGTGTGGGGACAGAACCCGGTGGTGTACAGTACCGGTTTTGAGGTGGGCGACGACACGGCATGGACGTTCTACGGCGGTCCCAACCGCTGGCATATCGGCACGGCGGTGGCCGACAGTGGCAGCCGTTCGTTGTATATCAGCAATGACGGTGGCGCGACCAACGCCTATACCAATACTACCGCGACCTGCGCCTGGGCTGTGAAGAGCCTGACGCTAGGCGGCGGCATGTACCGCTGCAGTTTCCGTTGGCGTGCTGTCGGCGAAAGTTTCTACGACTACCTACGTGTGGCGCTGGTGCCCGACACGGTGGTGCCCGACACTACGATGATCACCTCGTGGCAGAGTGCCCGCGACTTCGCCGAGAACTTGCCGGAAGGGTGGATTTGCCTCTCGCCGCTGACGGGCAATAGCTGCTATATGTCCAACATTTCCTCTTCGACAACTCCCCCCTTCACAACGGTGGAGACCGACTTTATTGCTGATTCAGGCAACTGGAAGCTGGTCTGCATCTGGGTGAACGACCCCTCCTACGGCACTGACCCGCCGGCATCGGTGGACAACATCGTTTTGCAGAAGTTCGGCTGCCAGCCGGTGGCATCGGTGATGGCCAATGTGGTGGGCTACGACTCGGTGTACGTTCATTGGGCCCCCTCGGGGGAGGAATCCTCGTGGCTGGTGACTTTGAACGACAGCATTGTGGCCACCGTTACCGACACCAGCTACGGTATAAGCCAGCTGGCGATGTTGACCGACTACACCTTCGGCATCCAAGCCCTCTGTACCGGCGGTGACACCACCGAGGCGGTCAGTGTCACCGTCCACACCGGTGGATTTGTGCCGTTGCCTTTCAGCGAAGACTTTAACAACGTAGTGAATGGGCAATTGCCGACAGAATGGATAGGATTTGAGGAGAATCCCAACCACTACTCGAATACCCTTCCCTCGGTGCAGCAACAGGAGTTGAACCTCTACAACACGCTGAGGTATCCCATTGTTGCCCTCACGCCGCTGCTGCAGGGGCCTGCCAACCGTTGGCGCATACAATTCGACGTGTGGATGCAGTCCTCGCCGACCTACTCCGAGTTTCCCACTTTCGGTCCCTTCGAAGTGATGCTTGTATCCGACACAAACTATATCGACAGTGCCATCACGCTGTTGACAGTTCCGGGAGGCACCAATGCAGGCTGGCACACCTACACCTTTGCCACCGACACACTGACAACCTGCGGCGGCCCTGCCTGGCTGCTCTTCCGCTGGCGCGGGAACTACTGCCGTCTGAAACTGGACAATCTTATTATACAGCCTTTGACAGACTCGCTGCCGCATGTGCTCGTCAGCGGACCCGCCACTGTGCTGCCCGAGGACACTAACTTCTTCGCCGTGGTGCACGATGATTTCTATGTGGGTGGTCAGCCACACGCCACTGTGGTATGGTACTCGTCGATGGCGCAGGCCGGTTTGGCCACGATGAATGCCTATGGCGACACACTTGCCATAGTCTACTCCATCGGCGGCACCGACACCCTCACCGCCGTGGCTTCCAATGCCTGGGGCAGCGACACGGTGCAACACATCGTGGAGATAACACCCTGCACGCATGTCACCATGCCTTTCGACGAGGACTTCGAGAACGGAGCCGACTGCTGGAAGAGCATAAGCAACGATGGTAACCCGCTGTCCACATGGAGCATCTCCAACATGTTCGTGGATTGGGGTGGCAGCCACACCATAGCCTCATTCTTCGCCAGTGGCTGGGAACGCGACGCATGGTTGGTGACACCCGCAATCGAAATTCCCGCCGGAATTCAAGGTGCCACCCTCTCATTCCAGCGTTTGATGGTAACCAGCATTCCTCCGGCCGATTATCCCAGTCCAATACTCGAAGTACTGGTTTCGACACAAGGCCGCCAGTCGGTCAACAACTTTACCGACACGCTCTATCGCGTCGCAGAAGATTACAGCGATGCATTCCGCCGGACAGACCTCGACCTCGACGCTTATGCCGGACAGACCATCTGGATTGCCTTCCGTCATATATCACACTGTGGCAGGGGCCTCATTTGGCTCGACGACGTGAGTGTGCGCAGTGACCTCCCACCTGTAGTGCAGGTTTCGGCCCCATCTGGCTACGAGCGCACGGTGGCGGCGCAGACGGGCGTGGAGCATCCTGTGCATCTGGGCGACGCCGTAACGCTCAATGCCGACCTGCTGTTCGGGAACCATATAGATGTTACCTACACATGGCACAGTGCGATGGTCGACAGGGGAGAAGCCTCGATGATACCGGACAGCAACATGCTTACCATCAGTTATCTTACTGAAGGGGTGGACACCATCACCGTGGTGGCAGACAACCACTTCGGTCTTGACACCACCGTCACTCCTGTAACTGTCATCAACTGCACCGCCATCACCGAGTTCCCCTACACGGAGAGTTTCGACGCGGGCAGCGAGAGTGCCGGATGCTGGCAGGTGTTCAATCCCGACACCGCCGGTTTTGTGAGCGTGGAAATCCATGAGCAGAACTTCCTCTGGAGCTGGAGTATTGACAGCAGCGACATGTCATACCTTTGGGCAGTGTCGCCGCAGATAATTTTGCCTGACAACGACGTGGTGTATGAATTGTCCTGGAGTGCCGCCCGGAGCGATACCCCCTACAGTGTCCTGTTATCACCGGCAGGATGCGACGAGACCGTCTGCTTCACCACGTTGCTCTACACCGACACTGCCGAAGCTTCCAGCGACGACTACTTCCATCAGCACAGCCTCATGCTCGGCGATTACGCCGGACAGCCCGTCCGAATTGCCTTCATGGTGGCCGGCAGGATTTCCGACGATAACTTGTCTCTGACGATTGCCCTTGACGAGGTGAACATCCATGCCACCGACAGCGTGCGCGTGGGGATTGCCCCGACCGGAGAGGACAATGTGCGAGTGTATGTGCGCGAAAAGAGAGTGGTGGTGGAAGGCACTGATGGCATGGAAGTGAATATCTACGACATGATGGGCCGCCAAGTCGAACACAATGCGCCCCTACGCCCCGGCGTCTACCTTGTCCGCATAGGGACATCAGCCGCCCGTAAAGTAATAGTGTTCTAAAAATTGGTTTACGCAAAAGACGGCGACTGCCATCGCCTTCTACCGCATCGACACCGAGGAACAGCGCGAGGCGCTGCTGGACTATCAGATGAACAATCTAGAAAACAACAAATAAGGTATATGAAACACACAGCCAAACTTTTCATCCTGTTGGCCGCCGTGATTATCTTTGCGGCCTGCAACAAAGACAAGGAGGAGCTGCGCCAGGAGCGCGATATTGTCTACACCGTAGCGCCTGCAGGAACAGGGCATGACATGTCCACAGACAATGCCGACGCAACCACATCGGTTCATCTGTATACCGAGGCGGAATGGCAGGCCTTGCTCGACCGTTTCTGCGACTGGGCCGAAGAGGGTTCGACGGTGACATTCCACAATGCTAACCACGCAACCAAACGCGTCGCCACCAAGGAGGCCATCACCTACAGCACTACCGACCGCGAGGAGATGAAGCGCTGGATGGCACAGATGGAGGACGAGGGCATGACCGTCACCGTCAGCTACGACCCCAACACCGGCACATGGAACGGCACCGCCTACGCCACCGCGCCGCAACCACCCATGCCGTCGGGCGAACTGATCACCTACGAGCATGACGGCATGAACGACTTCGGCTACATCTGGAGCTTCGACACCGTGAACCACCTCGTGTACATCACACTGCATTACACACTCCAAAATATCACACAACCAGACTATCCCGTAGGTGTGTATGAATACCGCCACGCCGACGAAGTGAACACACCCTTCGCCTATTGGCTCATCGACCAGTGGGGCGACACAGCGGGACTTTACAATCTTAATTCCATCGGCAACGATACCCTGCACTATAACACCAATCCCCTCGGCTATCCAGCCACACTGGTGCGCACCGACCGTTGGCACACCTACATCTGCAGCAACTGGGGACTCGGCATCGTGATGCATGTGTGCGGGAACGTCATCGAGGTCTACCCCGAGGTGTATGTCGGACAGATGGGTGTCAACGGTCTGGAGCGTACCGATGTCATCTGGCCCTTCGGCTTCGGCCGCTTCGAGATGTGGCGCGCCGAGATGACGCAGCCCGCCGTGGGAGCCCCTTGCTGGGGACTGACGCTCGACTTTCGTCCATTCGGTGGCACCGATACCCTCGGCGGCTTCACCATCCAGGGCGTACCCCTCGTGGACAACCAGTTCACCATCACCAAGGAGAGCGGTAGCCAATTCGTCTTTCAACGGCTATAAGCTGCTTCTTCTTTTCATCGGCGACTGCCACAACGGCTGACAAATTGTCAGCGGGTGGCAGTCGTTGACAGTTTTGGGTGGTTTGGCACGGTTGTTGATAATAATGATTGCAGCCGCGCTAAAGCACGGCTCACCGAACGAAGTAAAACAAATAAAAAATAGCGCGGCGAAGTCCTCGCCGTGGGCAAGGGCACCAAAGACCATGAGATGACCGTCAAGGTGGGCGACCAAGTCCTCTACGGCAAGTACAGCGGCACCGAGATCGAAATCGACGGCGAGAAGCTGATGATCATGAAGGAAAGCGACATCTACGCTATCATTTAATGAGTTTTAGTTGTCAGTTGTCAGTTTCAGTTCTTGCGGCAGCTACACCTTAAAACTTAAACTAAAAACTTAAACTTAAAATCAAAGGAATTATGGCAAAACAGATAGTTTTCAATAATGACGCTCGCGAGCAGCTTCGCAAAGGCGTCGACGAGTTGGCAAATGCAGTAAAGGTGACCCTCGGTCCTAAAGGCCGCAATGTGGTTATCGACAAGAAATTCGGTGCCCCGCAGGTGACCAAGGACGGCGTGACAGTCGCCAAGGAGATTGAGCTCGAGGACGGCATCCAGAACATGGGCGCCCAGATGGTGAAAGAGGTGGCCTCGAAGACCAACGACCAGGCCGGCGACGGTACCACCACCGCCACCGTGCTGGCACAGGCCATCGTCAACACCGGCCTGAAGAACGTCACCGCCGGTGCCAACCCCATGGACCTCAAACGCGGTATCGACAAGGCCGTTGCCGAGATTGTGAAGAGCATCAAGGAGCAGGCCCAGGAAGTGGGCGGCGACATCCAGAAGATCCGCCAGGTGGCCACCATCAGCGCCAACAACGACAGCGCCATCGGTGACATCATCGCCGAGGCTATGGAGAAAGTGACCAAGGACGGCGTCATCACCATCGAGAACGCCAAGGGCATCGACACCACCGTCAAGGTCGTCGAGGGTATGCAGTTCGACCGCGGC
>CACYZN010000031.1:484-43274 GCA_902778925.1 uncultured Bacteroidota bacterium | reverse complement strand
AACATGTAGGCCACATGCGCTGCAGCGCAGTTACCGTCACAAGTCATGAACTTTTTTTCTTTTGCCATAATTGCTTAAACGTTTAAGGATTAATTATTTATTGTCAATTATTCGCTATTTATGGGGGTACAAATATAATAAACTTTGCCGATGTGGCAAAATTTATTTCGCGGCTATCCATATAACCAGATGGAAAACAGCCACAAAGTGAATATTCAAAGATGATAAAAGGGATTGTTGTGATATTTTTTCATATTGTGGAAAAAAGAGATGCATGAAGGAGCCTTTCTGCATCATGCCGATTATCCACTTGTGCAGGACGGTGGAGGTGGTCTGGACCAAGAGGGGGCAAGGAAGGGTATGGTAGGGGATGAGCAGGTATGAAAAACATATCAAAAATGGTTTATCACATAATGTAAAATTTAACATTTCTTACTATAGTTGGAGTTGATAAGGCGATGATTAGGCTTTGAGTAGGAGTTGATAAGGAGATGGTGCTGTGTCATAGGCACTTAAGTGTTTGTTTGTCGGCTACTATCCACTGATACAGAGTGTTATATGTTAAAATATCGCTGCAACTGATTGATTTCCAATACGAGCTTTAAGGCCAAAAGATCGACCCGAATTAACAGTTTTTATGTTAATGGAAGTTGGCGAAAAGTGACTGTCGTTAGAGTCAGTCAGTCGGTGATGAGGTGAGTGGCAGAGGTGGTGTGCCGATGGGGGGTTCGGTGGGATGCGTTGCTGCCGAGGTTGAATTTATTTTGCCGTTTCGCGAAAAATGTGTATCTTTGCAATTGTATTTTTATTTTGAAAAAGGAGGAGGGTCTGGGTGACGGTGGATTTTTGGAGACAAAAACATTTAAAACTATGAAAAAGGCAATACTCGCATTGTGTGCTGCTATGGCGTTGATGGCCGGATGCGGCGACAAGAGCCAGACCTCTGGCGCAAATGGTGAAGGGACAACAAATACTCAAAATATGAAAAAGATAATGATTATCGACGGAGGTCCGCGTAAGAATTTCAACACGGCCTCGATGCTGCAAAAGTTCGCCGAAGGGGCGAGTTCTGTCAGTGACCAGATTGAAGTGAAGACCGTGCGCCTGTACGACATGGACTACAAGGGCTGCATGTCGTGTATGGCCTGCAAAGTGAAGGGCAAGGCCTCGAACGTGTGCCGCTACAAGGATGCGCTGACTCCCGTATTGGAGGAGATAGCGCAGGCTGACGGCCTGGTGCTGGGCTCGCCGATATACTTTGGCGATGTGACGGGTCAGATGCGCACCTTCCTGGAGCGGCTGGCGTTCCCCTGGCTCTCGTACAACGACTATAGCCTTACGGCACCGAAGCGGATGCCCGTGGTGCTGATGGAGACGATGAACGGCACGCCCGAGCGGAACAACAGCAACGGCTACGGCTCGATGGAGCATTGCATAGCCGGCGCCCTCGGGCAGCCTACGCACGTGAATGCCTACAACACCTACCAGGTGAATGCCTACAGCCGCTTCGAGCTTGGCGGTTTCTCGGAAGAGGCCAAGCGCCGCTATCGCGACGAGCATTGGCAGGAGGACCTGCAGCGGGCCTTCGAGGCGGGAAGGAAGATGGCGGAAGGTGTTATAACACAATGATGGGGTGCCGGGAAAAATGACGGAAGTGTGAAAACTTTGAAAGAAATATTTGGATATCTGCTGGGCGCGTTGCTTTTCGTGGTGCTGATGCCGGCGGTGATGTGGCTGGCATCGGGAATGTCGCCAATAGTGCACATCGGAGCCTTGAAGGCGGTGATTACGGGAGTGCTTATGGTTGGCGGTTTGTCGCTGAGCATCTGGACGATTGTCTATATGAAACGTCGCGGCAAGGGCAACCCGATGGACGCCTTCGGCCACGAGGTGGCGCCGCGCACGCAGCACCTGATGACCGACGGCCCCTATCGCCTCAACCGCAACCCGATGCTCACCGGCACGCTGACCTTCCTGGCTGGGTGCGTGGTGTGGCTGTGGACCTGGCAGGCGGCACTGGTGTGGGTGGCCTTCTTCGCCATCATGCTGGTGCAGGTTATCAGCGAGGAACGGCGCCTGCAACGTGACTTTGGCGACGAATACAAGGAATATTGTCGTCGCACCCGCAGATTTTAAGTTAAGAAATTGATATGATCAGGGTCTTCTATTTCAGCCCTACGGGAGGCACGTGGCAGGTGGCGCAGCACTTGGGCGACCGGCTGGGTGCGCTGCTGGATGCCGAGGTGGAGTATCATTCCTACACCCTGCCGCGTGAGCGCGAGACGCTGCCACAGGTGGAGGCGGGTGATGTCGTCGTGTGGGCGACGCCCGTCTATGCGGGACGCATACCCAACAAGACGCTCGACTATGTGCGGCGAGCTTTACGTGCCGACGGCAATCCGGCTGTGGCGCTCGTCACCTTCGGCAACCGCGCCTACGACAACGCGCTGGCCGAGTTGGTGGGCTTGATGGAGGAGGGCGGTATGCGGCCCGTCGGCGCCGCCGCTATGGTGACGCGCCACGTTTTCAGCGACACCCTTGGTGCAGGACGGCCTAACGAAGAGGACCTCGCGGAGCTTGACCGTTTCGCCGCACAGGTGGCGGAGAAACTTTCAACTATAAACTCTCAACTGTCAATTATCGACGTTCCCGGCGAGGCGCATCCCGAGAGATACTATACCCCCCTGAAGACCAACAACGCCCCCGCGGGGTTCCTCAAAGCGAAACCCTCGTGCAACAGCGGGTTGTGCACGCGTTGCGGCGAGTGCCAGGAGATATGCCCTATGGGGAGCATAGGAGAGCAAGATGGATTGCCGGCCTTCGACGGCATCTGCATCAAGTGCCAGGCCTGCCGCCGTCATTGCCCGACCGGTGCCATCGCCTTCACCGACCCCGAGTACCTCTCGCATGTGGCCATGATTGAGCGCACCTTCGCCGCCCCCAATCAGGCGGAGTTCTTTGTGGCAGAAACGATAAAATAACAGATAGATGGAGATAACGACCCTCATGGAAACGGACGACCGAACGGTGTTGCGCAGCTGGATGGAGAAGAACCACCAGAAGGAGCGCGAGGTGTGGGTAGCTACCTATCGCGGACGGCAGCCGATGGCCGACGCGCTGCCGTATGTGGAGGTTGTGGAGGAGGCGCTCTGCTATGGATGGATTGACTCCACCTGCAAGCGGCTGCCCGACGGGCGATTGGCTCAGCGCCTCTCGCCGCGAAGGAAGAATAGCCACTGGACAGAGCGCAACCAAGATCGGTGCATGGAACTGGAGCAACGGGGCTTGATGACAGAGGCTGGAAGAAAGGCGTTGCCAATAGTGAATAATGAATTCCGAAGAATGATGACTATCGATACCACAAATATGTGCTCGCACCTGCAGCGGAAGCTGTTCGACGAGAATGGCGAATACCATCGCCTATGGCTGGCGATGCAGGATGACCCAGAGCTGACGGCCGTAGTGCGCTCGCGGCAGCTGCATATCTACCGTAACGGGAAGAAAGTGCTGGTGCTGGCCGGAAAGGCGGCACCGAAGATCATCAGGGAAGACGAACTATGTGAAATGGTTAATGGTTAAAGATTAATGGTTAATGATTATGGAAGGAAAGTTCAATATACGTCCGGCGAGGGCCGATGAGGCGGGCCTTGTGCTGGAATTCATCAAGAAACTGGCGGCATACGAGAAATGTGCCGACGAAGTGGTGGCTGACGAGGCAACGCTGTATCACTCGCTCTTCGTAGAGCGTTCTGCGGAGGTGCTATTCGCCGAAGAAAATGGTGTGGTGATAGGCTTCGCCCTGTTCTTCCACAACTTCTCCACCTTCGTGGGGCGCAAAGGGCTCTACCTCGAAGACCTCTTCATAGTGCCAGAGAAACGCGGCCGTGGCTATGGGAAAGCCCTGCTGAAGCACCTGGCGCAGCTGGCTGTGGAGCGCAACTGCGGCCGCATGGAGTGGATATGCCTCGACTGGAACCAGCCGGCCCTGAAGGTCTACCGCAGCATAGGTGCCATACCGATGGACGAGTGGACGGTGCAACGGCTTGACGAGACGGCGTTGAAGCGCTTTGCTGAGAAGTGATAAAAGACAGAACGATGACAGAAGCGACAGAACAAGAGAAAGCCCTGCGGCTGGCCACCGAGGCAGGTCATATACTGCTCGAGAACGGGGCGGAGATAAGCCGCGTGGAGCAGACAATGGAGCACATAGCGTCGGCCTACGGGGTGAGCGACGAGAGTTTCTTCGTGCTCAGCAACGGCATCATCACAACAGGGCAGCAATACGCCCGCGCCGAGTTTATACCCATACGCGGCACGCAGTTGAGCCGTGTGGTGGAGGTGAACCAGCTGAGCCGTGACGTGAGTGACGGACGGATGCCGCTCGACGTTCTGGCGTCGCGGCTGCAGGCCATACGTGCTGGCAGGGGAAAGCCCTGGTGGGAGGTCGTCACAGGCATCGCCCTGGGTGTTGCCTCGTTCAGCATTCTCTTTGGCGGCAGTCTGGTAGATGCGGCGGCCACCTTCGCCTGCGGCCTGCTGCTGGGAGCCTTCATGACCTTCGTGGGGGCACACTTGAGCCGCATCTTCGGCAACCTGCTGGGCGGTCTTGTGGGTGGTCTTTTGTGCATCATCGCCTATCACCTTTCACCACACACCTTCCACCTCCCCAACATGATTATCGGCACTATCATTGCCTTGGTGCCCGGTGTGCCGTTCACCAATGGCATGCGCGATTTGGCCAACGAAGACTATATCGCGGGTGCCACTCGCCTGATGGACGCCTTTCTAGCTTTTCTCTGCATAGCACTGGGCGTTGCGCTGGCCTTTATTGCCGAAGGTCTGTTTGCCGGCGGATTGATACAGTTGACTACA
Organism: uncultured Bacteroidota bacterium; assembly: GCA_902778925.1. Lineage (GTDB taxonomy): Bacteria > Bacteroidota > Bacteroidia > Bacteroidales > P3 > Colimorpha. The sequence continues at coordinate 38,402 of CACYZN010000031.1, read as the reverse complement.
CCGACAATCGACACTGTGGCATCGGCTTGGTACATACAGCTTCCGGCAGCCTTCGTCGGTACCGTGGGCTTCTCGGCCCTGTTCGGCGCGCCGCGCAGATATTATGTAGACTGCGGCATCGTGGGCATGTTGGGGTGGGCGGTGTACCTGCTGTCTGTCACCACAGGGCCGGTGGGAGCAGCTTTTCTGGGTGCACTGACAGTGGCTGCGATGAGCGGCGTGCTCGCCGTGGTGCGGCGGTGTCCCACCACGGTATTCCTTATATGCGGCATTATACCGCTCGTTCCTGGTGGTGGTATCTTCTGGACGGCCTATTATCTGGTCGGCGATCAGTTGCGTCTGGCCGCCACCATCGGCTTCACCGCCATCAAGGTTACCATTGCCATTGCCGGCGGCATCATACTGGTGGGTGCCATCGCCGGGAGAATACAGAAATTGAGAATTAAGAATAGAAAATGAAAAAGATACTGTTATTGCTGGCGGCAGCACTGCTCTTTTGCGGTTGCGACAAGCCTGCCGAAGAGTTGAAGGTCATCTCGTTCAACATCCGCTATAATTCGTGGGACAACATCGACGGCGACAACGGGTGGCCCTACCGCAAGGATGCCGTGGTGAAAATGATTCTCGAGGAGCGACCCGCTGCCATTGGCTTGCAGGAAGCCCTCGTCGACCAGTTGCAATACCTTGACAGCTGTCTGCCGCAGTATCGCCGTATCGGTGTGGGCCGCGACGACGGCCAGGAAGCCGGCGAGTTTATGGCCATCTACTACGACACTTTGCGCCTTGCACTGCTGGAAGGCACTACCCACTGGCTCAGCGAGACACCCGAGGTGCCGTCGAAATACGAGGGCGCCGGATGCTTCCGTACTGTCACTGTGGCCCGCTTCCATGACAAACAGAACGGACAAGAATTCGCCTACCTCAACACGCATCTGGACCACGTAAGCGACGCTGCACGCGTCTATGGTGCCGTAGTCATCAGCGATATTGTGGCCAATCGTCTAGGTTCTATTCCTGTCGTCGTGGGCGGCGACATGAATTGCGACGCGGATGCTTCGGAGTACAAACCATTCAACATCTTTTTCCGTGTAGGACTTCAAGATGCCCGCACTATGACCGACAGCACTAGCCATGCCATCACCTACAATGCCTACGGCCAAAGTGAGGGCTCGGTCATAGACCACTTCCTTGTGCGCGACATGGATGTGGCAAGTTTCCGTACCCTCGACGGTGACTACGGCGTGCCCTATATTTCCGACCACTATCCGATAGAGGTGGTTATTCGGTTGTAATCTTCGCCACGAAGCCGCCGCCGGGGGCGAGGTGCAAGGTGAGGGGTGCAAGGTGAGAGGAGATAGTTTGATGGCTGTAGTCGCTGCCTCGGCGGTGGGCGTTGGCGCCGTCGGTATAGAGTTCGATTGTGTAATTGCTACCGATGTTCTGGTCTACAGTAGGCAGAGCAATCTCCACATCGCGAGCCGTCCAGTTGGTGATGCCGCCGACATACCAGGTATTATCTTTGCGGCGGGCGGTGACAATGTATTCGCCCACCTCGCCTTGCAGCACGCGCGTCTCGTCCCACACTGTGGGGATTTCGGCCACAAAGCGCGTGTAGTCGGGTTCTTTCTCATAGTTGGTCGGCGAGTCGCACAGCATGTTCAATGGAGACTCGAGCACGATGTAGAGCGCCAGCTGGTGGCAGCGGGTGCCTTGGCTCATGGGTTCGTTCCAGCAGGGGTGGAAGCTGTTTCGGCAACCGTTGAGCATTGCACCCTGGGTGTAGTCCATTGGGCCGGCGCTCTGCCGAATGAAGGGTATCTCACAGTCGTAACGCATCTGGTCCCACTCCAGCCCCGCCCAGCGCATCTGCTCCAGGCCGAATACGCCTTCGAAGTTTAGCACGTTGGGGAAGGTGCGGTTGAGGCCTGCTGGCTTGAAGGCTCCGTGGAAGTCGACCACAAGGTGGTATCGTGCGCAGGTCTCAGCCGTGCGGCGGTAGAAGTCGGTCACTATCTGGTCGTCGCGGTCCATAAAGTCTACCTTAAAGCCCTTGACGCCCATCGCGCTGTAGTGTTGGCAGACGTGCTCCATGTCGCGGTCGAAGGCATAGTAACCCGCCCAGAGAATGATGCCGACGTTGCGCTCCTTGGCATAGTTCACCAGCATAGGCAGGTCGATCTCCGGCACCACCTGGAATAGGTCGGCCTTGCCGTTGATTGCCCATCCTTCGTCGAGGATGACGTACTCTATGCCATACTTTGAGGCGAAGTCGATATAGTGCTTGTAGGTATCGTTGTTGATACCAGCCTCGAACGGTACTCCGCTGATATTCCAGTTATTCCACCAGTCCCATGCCACCTTGCCGGGTTTAATCCATGAGATGTCTTCAACTCGTGAGGGTTCGCCCAGCAGGTAGCTGAGGTTGTTCATGGCAATCTCCGTGGCAGTGCCCACCATCATAATGCGCCATGGGAAATGTTTGGTGCGGTCCATCTCGGCGATATAGTTCTCACGCTCCTTGACAATCAGCTGCAGGTTGTTGTGGCCTCCCTGCTCCACACGGCGGGGCAGCGGGGCATGCTCGCCGTAAATCGTACCGGCAAATCCAGGACGGGGATTTTTATAAAGGTAAAGCCCAGGATAGTCGCATAACGACGATTCTGTGATGCACATCTTTATCCCATTGTCGCAATGTACCATGATGGGCAAGAAGCAGAGCCGTTGCGGGTCTAGTTCTTCGAGGCGCATGGTCTTGTATTGGCTCTCAAACGATGAACAGTACTGTATCGTGCGGTCGGTGGAGTCGAACTGTGAGACATAGGAGACCGTGACCAACCAATTGTGAGGGAAAGAATAATCCACTTTCTCTTCAAACACCTTGCCAGGCTTACCCTCCCATACGAAGCGGTAGGCGAACCCTTCGTTGTAGGCTCGGAACACGATGCTCAAGTCTTTCTTCAGGTACATTGTCATCTCGTTGCAGTGGTTGCGCATTGAGGTCTGCCGCGAGAATGGCGAAGCGATTGTTTCGTCTATTGTGCGGCGGGAAACCTTCTTTGCTGCGGTATGCCATTGTTCGGCATTGTTGCCCGTCGTGTAGCGCAGTCCAATGCTTGCTGCGGTAATCAGATAATCGCCGTCATAGGCAACAAAATAGTAGATGCATCCTTCGTCATTGACAATTCTAGCCACCAGCCGCCCATTGGGTGAGGCTAAGGCCCATTCTTTCTCCTTGGCACCGGCCGACAAACCTAGTGTCAGCACCATCAATAGCAGGGTTATTCTTTTCATAGTCGTACTGTTTCTGGCTGCAAAGATACTGGTTTTCCCCGACATGGAGGAAAATAGTATTGCCAGATGGTTTTTATTTTGTACTTTTGCAACACAAAGATGGCTTTTTAAAACACCAGATGAACGCACAAACTAACAAATACAACGACCGGATGGTCACCAGACTATGAAACGGATAGAGGTGGTGGCGGCCATAATCCGCCGTGAAGGACGTGTTTTCGCAACCCAGCGTGGACATGGTGAGTGGAAGGACTGGTGGGAGTTTCCCGGGGGCAAGATGGAAGCTGGAGAGAGTGCTGAGGAGGCGCTGATGCGCGAGATACGCGAGGAACTTTCGACGGAAATAAGCGTGGATGAGATGCTCTGCAACGTAGAGTACGATTACCCTAAGTTCTACCTAACCATGCACTGTTTCCTGTGCTCCCTAATTACGGATGCCATGCACCTAAACGAGCACGAGGCGGCACGATGGCTCACAAAAGAGGAACTTGACAGCGTGCAGTGGCTGCCCGCCGACGTGCAGATTATAGAAAAGCTAAAACAATCCATATGAAACATTCTCTAGCTATCTTATGCTGCCTTCTGCTCTTGAGCCCTGTCCTTTACGGACAGAGCACTGCACAAGCATCTCTACTGGAGAAAGCCTATCAAGATTCTTCCGTAACACTGCTGTATCAGTTCTTCGACAACTGGTCGGCCGATGTCTCCTCCAACGAAAGCGAAGCCCCAAACCCCTGGGTGGCAGAAGCACACAAGGTCTTCGCCGCCTTCTACCAGCCTCTCCAGCTTGACAAGATAGGCTGTGGTGAGTTCCGAATATCCTATCAGGATTATCCTTTTTTTATTGTTCAGGACACTCTTTATAGAATCTATGTAACGGAGACCATCCCTATCGGCGACGACGAGTTGGTGAATTACTACACAAACCGTATCAAACGGATGTACACCAACAAACATAAACGCAAAAAAGAGCTGGAAAGTCTGCAGAGGATAATTGGATACGGTAACCTGTATGCAGAATTTAAAAGGGAGAAGTATATGTTTCCCGGAGAATGGTGTGCTATCCCCACCACATTGGTGGACTCAAACATATCTTTTCGCCCATCGGTGGATTTCTCCGACAAGAAGATTGTCCATCTGTCCGCCGGCTATGAGCAGTTGCTAAACACATTCCTCGGCAACCAGCATGTCGCCCTGGGGACGGAAAACATCATGCAACCCGCCTATGCCAAGGAGGAGAGCGCCCGACGGATGGATTTCATCGAAAATGCCGCCCAGATATTCTATGGGCACTGGGGAGGCTACTGGCAGTATGAGACCTACCCCATGGCGAACGCCATCATCTTCGACGCTGCAATGCAGCGTGCCATCGTCGAATTCCGATTCATCTATGAAGGCGGCAATGTGTATCTGGAGAAACATGAGGGCCAATGGGTTGTCGTTACCGGGGAACTTACTTGGCAAGAATAAAAGACAAACATTATGATAGACCAAATAGTACAATACAACCGCGAGTTTGTGGCTTCGAAGGGCTACGAGCAATACCGCACCGACAAGTACCCCGACAAGAAGCTGGCGGTGCTGTCGTGTATGGACACACGGCTCACCGAGCTGCTGCCGGCCGCCCTCGGCCTGCGCAACGGCGACGCCAAAATCATCAAGAACGCCGGCGGACTCGTCATCTCGGCCTTCGACTCGGCCATGCGCTCCCTCATCGTGGCCATCTACGAGCTGGGCGTGAAGCACGTCATGGTGGTGGCCCACTCGCACTGCGGCGCCTGCCACATGAGCTACAGCCACTTCCACGACGAGATGCTCGCCCGCGGCGTGACGGAAGAGACTCTCGACACCATCCGCAAGTGCGGCATCGACCTCAACCACTGGCTCGAAGGATTCAAAGACACCCCCGAGTCGGTGCGCCGTACCGTCGAGACCATCCGCACCCACCCACTCGTGCCCAAGGACATCGAAGTGCGAGGCTTCATCATCGACAGCGAAACTGGTGCTTTGGAAGAAATAAACAGCTAAGAATATGGTTATAGATTTCAATAAGATGGAAGAGATCGCCAACCCGCAGTTCAAAGGCGGCGAGGGCGACACGATGTTCCGCACCTTCAACGACGGGCAAAACAAGATTATGCGTGGACGCCTCGACCCCGGCTGCTCCATCGGCTACCACAGCCACGAGACCAACAGCGAGATCATCTTCATCCTTGGCGGCGAAGCCCGCTGCCTCTTTGACGACGGCGAGGAACGGCTTGTTCCAGGCCAGTGCCACTACTGCCCCGTGGGGCATTCGCACTCGCTTATCAACGCCAGCGACGCCGAGCCGCTAATCTTCTTCGCCATAGTACCTGAATTGAAAGCCTTATGAAACTCAGCAACGATATTATCACCATCGAGGTTGCGGCACATGGCGCCGAGCAGGTGAGTCTCCGGAAAGAGGGTTGCGAATACCTTTGGAGCGGCGACCCCGCCTATTGGAACCGCCATGCGCCAATACTTTTCCCCGCAGTGGGAAAGCCATACAACAATGAGCTCCATGTGGACGGGAAGGCCTACCCCATGAAGCAGCACGGCTTCGCCCGCGACAGCGAATTTGAATGTGTGAATGCAGGAATGTGTGAATGTGGTATTGTGGGGACGATGACGCTTATCCAATCGAGTAACGATGCAATACGGCAATATCCCTACCGTCTAGGGTTGGAGGTATGCTATCGGTTGAGTGGCAGTGCTGTGGAGGTGATTTGGACGGTGGAGAACCTAGACGAATGCGATGCTTATTTCCAGATTGGTGCTCATCCAGGCTTTTTATTGCCCGACTATCATGCCGAGGCCGCTACGCATGGATTTATACGCTATTACGACCGCGAGGGTAATCCAGTCGGTCCGGTTATGGTGTCGGCGCTAGATGACGGCAATCGTGTTCCTAGATCAATAGTCAATATAGCTGATTGTATGCCCATTACTGCCGACACCTTCGCCCATGATGCGCTGATGTTCGAGGGCGGACAGGTTACAAAGGCGGTGCTTTGCGACAAAGAAGGTCGCGAGGTGCTGGGTGTCGATTGCCAGCAGGCCGAAGCCTACGGCATTTGGGCATCACATAAGGAGGGTTGTCCGTTCGTTTGCCTCGAGCCATGGTGCGGCATCTGCGACCCTTATGGCTTCACCGGCGACATATCCACGCGCCAGTATATCCACCGTCTGGCACCGAAAGAGAAGTATACCTTCGCCTACACCATTGAGGTGTATCGGTAGTAACAAAACGCTGCAATAGCCAACTGTACAAGCAGGATGGCAGGCACCCCGTAGCGGAACTTCTTGTGCTGCGTCTTGTGGCGGAAAGCTCTCATCGCCAGCAAGGCACCTATGCTGCCACCGAGTGCAGCAAGCAGCAGAAGCGTTGCTTCGCGCACACGCCAATGGTTGTGGCGCGCCTTGTATTTGTCGATGCCGTAGGTGATAAATGTCAATATATTGACCGTCAAAAGGCAGTACAGGACTATCTGTGGGTACATTATTGCGGTTCTTAGTTAACGGGGATGTTTCCAGTAGCGGGACATCCCCGTTGTATATTATTTTCCTGCTGCGATATATTTTTTCAACGCTTTGACATAGTTTCTAAAGCCCTCCGTTCCCGACGGGGTGATCTTGCAGGTGGTGCGTGGCATCTTCCCTTTGAAGCCTTTTTCCACCGCAATGTATCCTGCTTCGGCCAGCTTGTCAATCTGCACGCTCAGGTTGCCCGAAGTGGCACCAGTTTGCTCCTTCAGGTAGTTGAAATCAGCCTCGTCGACGCCGGCCAGTATCGACATCACAGCCAGACGCAACTCGGAGTGTAGTAGCGGGTCCAATTTGGGTAACATAGGACTATTTGTATTGATGTTTGATAATCAGCCCGGTAGCTACCAGCACCAGCCCGGCGAAGGTGAAGATGAACAACTGCTCTTCGTTGGCACCGGTGATGTAATAGATGGCCAGGCCACCGATGCCGGTCACAAATCCGGCAATCTTCATGGCCCAGTTCTTCAGCGCCACGCCGCAGGCGCTTTCGGCCAAGCCGAACAGCAGCACAATCTCGGCCGTGAGACTTGCAACCGACACCATAGCGCGTATGGTTCTGCCAAGTTCAAGGGCACCGTCGCTAACATAGGAATAGGCAAGCGTGAAGGCCGCCACCGTGCAGGCAAAGATGCCAAAGGCGACCCAGATGCCGCCGGTTATGCGGCTCACGTCGTTCTGCACGTTGTTTTGCTCGCCTCTGTGGCGAAGTGCCCTTTCCACAATCCATCCTATCACGGGCATGGCGAACCACAGGCAGTTCCATGCGGCACTATCTGTCTGTTTCCACAGGAAGTAGATTATTAATGATAAAACCGTAAGCAACGTGCCCCACAGTAGGTAGTACCTCGCGCTGCGACGCGTAATCTCCTTGCGGCTGCTGTTCAGCGTCTCGGTGATGAGCGACAAGCTCTCCTGAGCAGACATTTCTTTGTTTTGGTCCATTTTTTTAATGTTAAAATGTTTTACATTATTTTTATACATTGTGACGTTTTCAATTGCTGCGCAGCTTTCAAAAAATCACGATGCAAAAATAAACAAGTTTATGATATAAACTAAATTATTTTGAAAAATATTTTATAAATAACTGTGTATTATGATAATATATTTTAGTAAGTATATCGAAAAATTGTAATTTTTTACAGGCAAAAGCATCATAAAACAGCATTTTTGACCCTAATTTTCGCAGATGAGCGTTACCTCTACCGTGTCGCCGAAGCTCTTGCCAATCCGCTGGCGGATGGCCTTGGTGATGCCGATAATGTAGCAGATGTTGCCATCAGCATCCTTCACGCCCATATTGACCACGCTGCCGCTATAGGGCTCGCCGTCGAAGGTGGCCTCCACCTTGAGGCGTCCCCGGCCGTATTCCTTGCGGATGTCGACGGGCACCACCACATAGGCGGCGTCCATGTCGCCGCTGCGTTCGATGCAGGCTGTGAAACGGTGTTCCATATCCATGTGTCTTTTTTCGGCAACAAAAGTACTTTTTTTTCTGATTCAGAAAAAAACAGTTATCTTTGCATCAGTTTATCGTATAATCTACCGAGACGTATAATACTCTGAAACGGGGTCAGTTAAAGGTTCCAGATAAACGCTGATAATTGACCGAAAAAATAACCAACATACAGGGTATGATACGCAAGAAATGCAAGAAATCGACCATTCTTGTCGCCCTACTGGCGACTTTTTTCAACAACTGTCACAGCACAGGAAAGCCACCTTTCCTTGGAGGCAATTATGTGCACGACCGACAAAATAAGTATATTTTCCCCTTTAAATAAATTAATCCCATGTCAAAAAATCGAACTCAGCATTTAGTCTATGCTCTAATTACGGTATTCATTACCGTTCACCTGTTTGTATTTTATAGCCTGTATGTTATCGAGGGCGACAGCTTGATGCAGGCAACCGGAACGACCTCGGTACTGCAGGCTCTCGACAGTCAAGGTGGTGTCTATATGTTCGGCACTTATATGCCTATCTGGCTGATGATTATCATTGAGACGGTTTGCGCATTTGTGCTTGCAGTGGCAATGGGAAGTCCACTTGCCTTCCGGTTGGCCAGCCGCAAGTTCGACCCACGCCGCAACCACCCGATGATTTTCGAGTCAGCTATCATCACGGCCACCGTTTGCCTTATGTGTCCTTCGATGAGCCTGTTGGCCGATGCCTTTTATTTCCCTTATTATAAAGGGTTTGACGTCATCGACTTTTTGTGCCGTTGGTTCCGTTTGGTATGCTACAACCTGCCGTTTGCCTACTTCTCGCAGATGTTTTTTGTCCAGCCTTTTGTGAGGTTTGTCATACGCCGGCTTTTCGCCAGCAACATAGCGCAACGAAACGAACAGAATAGCGACAAGACAGTCAAACCATCAGATGAGGCAGAGGCCATTGCCGATGTAATCATCCGCGAAGACGAGATTGCCGCTACAGATTAAAATACCAATGATAAATCACCAAAAACAATTATTATGTCAGTAACAAACTTGAACGAAATCGACAAGGCAGATGTGCTCGTGGCCGGTCTGCGGAAACACCTCAAAGAGGCACAAGAACTCGGCATCACCACCGATGCCCTCAACCGTCTTGAAGAAGCTGCCAAGGCCCTGCGGCAAAAGGACGCCGAAGTGGATGAACTGCGTCGGCAGGCCAATAATAAGGCGCACGAGAACATGGATTTGATTGCTGACCTAAAGGCACAGATGCTAACAATGCGTAAAGCCGTCAAAGGCCACTACCCGCAGTACGAGTGGATCAAGTATGGTGTACAGGACAAGCGATAATCAAATCCTTCAATGTGGTACGGGGTTGCAAGTATTGACTTGCAACCCCATATTTTATGTCCTTGCGCTGTCGCTTTTATAGATGGGGATGTTGCTGTTGGTCGGCCCTTTTTAGTTGAACGCCTGCTTGAAGAAGTCCACCGTGTGGGCTATGACCTCGTTGCGGCGGCGGGTGATGGTGTGGTTCTCGCCTTCGACGACCTTGAGGGTGGCACGGTCGCCGTAGGTCTGCTTGAATCGCTCGCTGCACCACATGGGCACTATGCCGTCGCGGTCGCCATGAAGCAGGAGCACGGGACCGCCGTAGGCAGCTGCGGTGCCATAGATATCGATTTGTTGGGTGGTTACAAGATATTCGCGGCCGAGCTTATACAGACCCCAACAGCGAATGTATTCAGGCGGGTTCTTGGGGTCGAAGCGGGCGTTGAAGAACTTGCCTCCTTGGCAGGCCTCCTTGATGACGGAGCCCGGCGCCAAAAGTACTACTCCGGTGGGGACATTGCCACCTTCGGTCGCCAACCGTCCTGACGTCATTGAGGCCACTACACCTCCTTGCGAGTGCCCTAGCAGCCCCACCGCGCTAATATAAGGCAAGCCCTGCACGTAGTTCCAGATGGCGCGAGCATCTGCCAGTTCCTTCTCGATGGTCATGTCCTGTTTGCGACCTTCGCTCTTCCCCTGTCCGTCGAAGTCGAAGCGGAGTCCTTGCTAGAGAAAATACCGTGCATCAGTATCACCAGCGGGCAGCGGTCAGTGGTGGTGTCGAAGCCTTCGGGCAGTGTTACCTCGAAGGCGATGCCACCTTCGGGGCCGTGTACCACATATTCCTGTGTCCGACAGCCTGTCAGGGACAAAAGCCCCAGCAGAGCAACTATCGGATAAAGGGCAGCATGTTTCATGTTTATGCTTTCTTCCAGGCGAAGTTTTCCTTGCCGGCGGCGACTTCGAAGTTGTATTTGACGATGCCGAGGTCGAGTTTGGCCCAGCCCACGGTGTGGTCGTCGACCAGCTCAAATTCGAACCTCTGCTGGTGCACAGCCGTGGGAGCCAGAACGGCGGCTTCCATACCGCGACGGAACCAGTCGGGCAGCGGCATCGAGGCCTTGATGAACTTCTCCATAGGTCGCATGGGGTGTTGCACGCCTTGGTTGGCACCGTAGCCAAGGGCGACGACGCAGTGCATCTTCTCGCCGGCGGCAACCTGGTAGCGGTCGGGCTGCTTGCCCACCGACATGCCCACCCAGCAGCTGTTCAATCCCAACGTCTGGGCCAACAGCACAAGGTGCTGGCCATAGTAGCCTATGGCCTCGTCGGCTCCCTTGGGTCCCACCATGGCCAGGTAGTTGCGCACGCCCTTGAATTTGCCGTACTTTACCATGCCGCCGGTAAATGCATTGGGCTCGTCGAGCACAAGCTGTATGTGCAGCCCGCCCTCTTTGTTGCAGCGGGCTATCTCCTCGTTGAGGCGGTCGATAACTGTGGCTTCGATGGGCTTCTCCTGATATTGCCGCACCGAATGCCGTGCGACGATAGCTTCCTGTAATGTCATATTATTCCTATTTGGGTCATCATTTCGCGGTAATACGAGGCTTTCTCGGCCAAGGGCATGGGGAAGGCGCGGGAAGAGGAGGGCATGCGCCAGAGGCGCATCTCTCGGTCAGCAATGGCAAACTTGTTGTAACAGCCCATCTTCGGGACGGGGACGCCATAGTCGTCGGTGAGGGCGGAGAAGCTCTTTTGGCCGGTGCAGACTATGTCGTGGCACGCGGGTATCTGCGAGAGCAAGGCAGGTATGTCGGTCTTCTCGACTATCTCGAGGTCTTTGTCCGAGGCATTGCCGCTCAGTCGGCGCACGGCGCAGGCGGTATCGTATATGGCTATGCCTTTTTCGAGCAGTAGAGACTGAATGTCGAGGAGTCGGAACGTCTTGTGCGTGGCATCCACTAGCCGTTCGGCGTCGCCGAAGAAGACGAGGCCGAAGATGCTCCACATCTGGTTTGTCCTATTGGGGTAGAAGAAGTCCATAGCCCAGCGACGACGCGGTGGCGGGAAGCTGCCGAGCATCAACAGCCGCGCGTTGGGCGGCAGAAAGGGCTGCAATGGATGGCGCTCGGTTTCGATCATATATTAGACAATGAGGTCGGCGAGGGTGCCGTGGGCGGCGCGGACGAGGTCTTGCGGGCCGAGGCGGAACTGCAGGCCGCGCTGGCCGGCGCTGCAGTAGACGGTGTCGTAGTCCGTCACAGTCTGGTGGAACCAGGTGGGCAGAGGCTTTTTCATGCCAATGGGCGAGCAGCCGCCACGGATGTAGCCCGTCAGCGGCAGCAACTCCTTGACGTGTATCATCTCCACCTTCTTGTTGCCCGTCACCCGGGCGGCCTTTTTGAGGTCCACCTCCTCGGCGCTGGGGATGACGCAGACGAAGAGGCCCGTGCGGTCGCCGCGCAGCACGAGGGTCTTGAATATATGTTCGATGGGCTCGCCCAGCACTTCGGCAGTATGTTCTGCGCCAAGATGCTCCTCGTCCACCTCATAGGGGATAAGCTCGTAGGCTATCTTCAGCTGGTCGAGCAGACGGGCGGCGTTGGTCTTGTTAATCTTTGCCATAGTGTTTACTGTAATACCTCGAGCAGGCGGTCGGCACGGGCTGCGGTGTCGAGCGTGCCGTCGATCCAGTGTATCGGCACTCCGTTGCGCTCCATGCGGCGGAACCATGTCATCTGCCGCTTGGCGAACCGGCGTATATCGGTGAACAGGTGCTCGAACATCTCGTCGCGCGAACACTGTCCGGTGAGGAAGAGGGTTACATGGCGGTACTCCAATCCGAACTTGAGCAGCCGAGCCGCCGGCACCCCGCTGTCGAGCAGGCGCTGCACCTCGTCGGTCATGCCTTGGTCGAGGCGTTGACGCAGACGTGCTTCGATGCGGGCTATGATCACCTCGCGGGGCAGTGCCACGCCGAACACGCGGTGCTGCATCGGGGGCATCTGTATGTAGGCGTCGGGGTGGTGCAGTGCGAACTCCTGTATCTCGAGGGCGCGCACCAGGCGGTCGCGGGTCTCGGTGTCGGTGTGGTTGTGCAACTTGATGAGCGATGCCAGGCGAGCGGTGAGCTCCTCGTCGGTGCGGTCGGCCAGCGAGGCACGGAAAGCGGGGTCGACCGGCGCGTCGGGCAGGTGGTAGCCGCGCACCACAGCGTCGACATAGAGGCCGGTGCCGCCGCACATGATGGGTTGGCGCCGGCGCGACACGATGTCGAGGAATGCCGTGCGGAAATCGCCCATGAAGCGGTAGGCGTTGTACTCTTCGTGGGGGTCGCAGATGTCGATGAGGTGATAGGGTATGTCGGTGCCGTGCAGGTGGTAGTCGTCGAGGTCCTTGCCGGTGCCGAGGTCCATGCCGCGGAACACCTGGCGCGAGTCGGCGCTGATTACCTCGCCGTGCAGGCGGTAGGCCACCTCGGCGGCCAGGGCGGTCTTGCCGGTCGCCGTCGGGCCCAGGATGGTGATGAGGGTGGGGTTACTCATCAAAGAAGATGAGCTTGGCGCGCTGCTTGTCGAACTCGTAGTCGCCAAACTGCTGCAGGCCGATGCGGTTGATGATGAACCGGTAGTCGACGTTCTTCACCACCACCACCTCGATGTTCTGCACGCGCTGTTCGCCGATTTGCATCTCTTTGAAGATGACAATCTCTTTGTCGAGAATGTTGCCTTCGGGGTCGAAGGAGAGGTCGCGGCGCGGGAAGTCGTCCTTGGTGATGCGGCCCTGATAGAGGAGGTTCATGGCCTCTTCCCATGCTATGGCCACGGGCTCGGCAAAGCGTTCGTCGATGAGCATGGGCATCTGCGAGCCATTGATGATGGCCGGTATCTCGCCGCGGGTGGAGTTGACCATGGTGACGGGCACCACGCTCTCGTCGTGTACGATTGTGGGCTTCACCTCGTCGAAGTCGTCGTCGGGGTGATTCACGAGGTCCACAATCTTACCGTCTTCGGTTTGTTTCACAGTGGGGTTGGACGACGGCATGTTGTCGACCAGGCGGCGCGAGACGTAGTCGGTGCGCAGCACGAGGAACTCCATGCGACGGTTGAGCGAGTGGGCCGCCTGCTGGCGGTCGCCGCTGAGGGTGTTGATGTAGTCGCACTCCATGACCGAGCCGGCCGAGAAGCGGTAGGGCTTGCCGTTGTAGACCACCGTGACGTCCTCGTCGAGGGTGCGGGGTATGCGGTCGGCATAGCCTTTAGCCACTAGGCGGTCGCGTTCGATGCCGCGGTTCACAAGGTAGTCGACCACCGTCTGGGCGCGGCGCTGCGAGAGGGTGTCGTTGGTGAGGCCTATGTAGGGCTGGCAGTCGGTGTGCGAACGTATCTCGACCACGATATTGGGGTTGTTCTCCATGACGAGGTAGAGGTCCATGAGCGAGTCCATGAACTCGCCCTTGAGGTCGGCCTTGGCGAGGTCGAAGCGTATCTCGGGCAGTACCACGGGGCGGGTGGGCACGGGGTTCATGCGGAAGTCGTGCACGAGGGTCTTGTTGGTGGTGTAGCCTTTGGTGCTCTCGGAGCCTTCGATGCTGAAGTAGTCTTTCTTGGAGAGGTAGATTTTGTACACCACGTCGCGCCGCACCACGGTGCTGTCGAAGCTGTAGTGGCCGCGCTTGTCGGTGCGGGTCTCGCTTTCGGTGCCGTCGGAGCCCACGAGCTTGACGCGCACGTCCTTGAGCAGCTGCATGGACTTCTCGCTGCGCACGGTGCCTTCGATGGCGTAGTTGAGGCCGGGCAGTGCGAAGTAGAAGATGTTGTTGTTGATGGGGGGAGTCTGGTTCTTATTCTGGTTGGCGTCCTTCTTGCTGTGGGGTGCGTCGAAGGGGCGGTTGGACGAGAAGAAGCCGCGCTCGATGATGTTGCGGGGCAGTGCGTCGTCGGGGTAGAAGACGATGGACATCTCGTCGTAGGACGAGTTGATGGGGATGCCGAGGTTCTCGGGGAAGTCCCACTTGCCGTTGGCTTTGAGGTGGGTGCGGAAGAGGTCGTAGCCGCCGACGCCGGGGTGGCCGTCGGACGAGAAGTACATCACCGTGTCGCCGCGGAGCACGGGCATGACCTCCTTGCCGCGGGTGTTGACCACGGAGGTGAGGTTGACCGGGCGCCCGAAGTCGTCGGCCGTCGAGGCGCGTGTGACCTTCCACAGGTCGTAGTCGCCGAAGCCGCCCGGCATGTCGCTCGAGAAGTAGAGCGTCAGTCCGTCGCTGCTGATGGCGGGGTAGAGGTAGTTGTAGGTGGTGTCGCCGAGGTTGAGGGGCACGGGGTCGCTCCATTCACCGGCCGGGGTCTCCGAGCCGGTGGCTGGTGTTTCGTCGTCGGCCTGCGGTTTTTTCTTGGTCTTTCTGGGTTTGGCCGAGGCTTTCTTTTTGTCTTTCTTGCTCTCGAGCTGGGCCGGGGTGCGGGTGGCCATGTAGATGCGGGCGTGAGACGTCTCGTTGTCGACGATGTCGAATCGCGAGAAGTAGAGTGTGTTGCCGTCGGGCGAGAAGCAGGCTTCGCCTTCGTTGACGGCGGTGTTTATCTTGCCGGTGCGGTCCCAGGATTCGGGGTGCGACACCCAGTCGCCGTTGCGATCCTGGAAGAGGTAGTAGAAGTCAGAGAAGGCCTGGTTGGTCCAGGGGTCGGCGTCGAGGGCTTCGCCTTCGGGGAAGCGCGAGCTGGTGAAGACGATCTTGGTGGTGTCGTTGCCTATGAAGCGGGGTGCCCAGTCGTTGAAGTCGGTGCACCACTCGGTCATTTTCTGTATCTCGTGGCGGGTGGGGTTGTTGTAGAGCTGGTTGGCGTAGATGAGCGAGGACTTGCGCTTGGCGGCGTAGGTGTCGGAGGGGTTGGCTGCGAGGTAGAGCTCGTAGTATTCGTCGGCCTCGGAGAATTTGTTCTCGAAGCGGCACATCTCGGCCAGGTTGAAGTAGAGCATGGGCTCGGTGGTGTAGTAGCCGTCGGCGGCGAGGCGTTTGTATATGCGTTCGGCACGCTGATAGTTGTACATCAGGCGGTAGCACTCGGCCAGCTGGAAGTAGACGCGGTTCTTCTCGGCCTTGTTGTCCTTGATTTTTTCGTAGGCTGCCTCGTATTGCACGGCGGCTTCGACGAAGCGGTTTTGGTCGAACAGGTCGTCGGCTTTCTGCGCTATGCTTTTCTTCTGCGCGAAAGCGCCGGTGCCGACCATGAGGGCTGTCGCCAGCAGTATTAGTCCTTTGGTGAGGGTCTTCATTTGTGCCATTTTGCTTTTGGTATGCTATGTTATAAATGCCATAATCAACTCGTTGTGCGTGCTTTAAGCACCTGCACAGCGGGTTCATTCGGTGTGCTAAATTACTACTTTTTTTTTATCTGGGCAAAAAAATGTTGCCAAAATACCTTTGGCGGCCTTTTTCACCCCCTCACGCCCCTTGTCTCTCCTCTTCCGGCAGGGACCCGGTCCGGCCGTTGTACTACTATCGTTGTACTATTGTTGTACTATCGTTGTACTATTGAAAACATAAGAACGATAGTACAACAATAGTACAACAATAGTACAACGATAGTACAACGGCCGGAGGGGGACCGGAGCGGAAGGGGAGCGGAAGGGTGGGCGAGCGGTGGGGGAGGGGACGGGCAGGGGTGGGGGACGGGCAGGGGTGGGGTAAAGGCCGGCGGGTGGCGCGACGGTTTTCAACAATGCAAGTCGGCGAGCAGTCTGTGGAGTGGGCTTTCCGAGGGGGCGGGTGTTGATAACTTGTTGGTGCCGGAATGGTTTTTCTTGGTAATTTAGCGACTGGATTTGTGGCCCCCGGTATCGCGGCAACAACCAGTATGAGTGTAACATAAAACAAATTTTGAAGTCATGCAAGGCGACTTGTTTTCGGCAGTGGCTCCCGTCGAGGAGCGCAAGGAAATGAAGCAGTACACAACGGATGAGATCATGCGTTCGTCGGTGGAGTATTTCCATGGCGACGAGCTGGCGGCCAATGTGTGGATGAACAAGTATGCGCTGCGCGACGGCGAGCGCATCTTCGAGCTCAACCCCGACATGATGCACCGCCGCATGGCGGCCGAGTATGCGCGCATCGAGCGCAAGTACCCCAACCCTATGAGCGAGGAGGAGATATACCAGCTGCTGAAGGACTTCAAGTATATAGTGCCACAGGGCAGCCCCATGAGCGGCATAGGCAACTCATATCAGGTGGTGTCGCTCAGCAACTGCTTCGTCATCGGCAACTCGGGCAACAGCGACTCCTACGGCGGCATCATGAAGATCGACCAGGAGCAGGTGCAGCTCATGAAGCGTCGTGGCGGCGTGGGCCACGACCTGAGCCACATACGCCCGGGCGGCAGCCCCGTGAAGAACTCGGCTCTCACTTCGACGGGCATAGTGCCCTTCATGGTGCGCTACTCGAACACCACGCGCGAGGTGGCCCAGGGCGGCCGGCGCGGTGCACTGATGCTCTCCATCAGCATCAAGCATCCCGATTCGGAGAATTTCATCGACGCCAAGCTCGAGCAAGGCAAGATCACCGGCGCCAACGTCAGTGTGAAGATTACCGACGAGTTCATGCGCTGCGCCATGGAGGGCAAACCCTTCGTGCAGCAGTACCCCATCGACTCGCCCAACCCCATATACACCAAGACTATCGACGCCCGCGCGCTGTGGAACAAGATAATAGCCAACGCCTGGAGCTCGGCCGAGCCCGGCGTGCTCTTCTGGGACACCATACTGCGCGAGTCGGTGCCCGACTGCTATGCCGACTTCGGCTACCGCACCGTCAGCACCAACCCCTGCGGCGAGATACCCCTCTGCCCCTACGACAGCTGCCGTCTGCAGGCCATCAACCTCTACAGCTACGTCGACAAACCCTTCACCAAGGAGGCCCGCTTCGACTACGACCTCTTCCGCGAGCATGTGCGCAAAGGCCAGCGCCTGATGGACGACCTGATTGACCTCGAGCTCGAGAAGGTGGAACAGATACTGCACAAGATAGAGAACGACCCCGAGAGCGACGAAATCAAGCAAGTGGAGCACAACCTGTGGCTCAACATCAAGATGAAATGCCTCGAAGGTCGCCGCAGCGGCTTCGGCATCACCGCCGAGGGCGACATGCTGGCCGCCATGGGCCTGCAATACGGGTCCGACGAGGCCACCGAGTTTGCCGTCGGCGTGCAGCGCGAGCTCTGCCGCTCGGCCTACGCCTCTAGCGTCGAGATGGCCCGCGAGCGCGGCTCCTTCCCCATATACAATGCCAAGCGCGAGGAGAACAACCCCCTGATACGTCGCCTGGCCGACTTCGACCCAGAGCTGTACAAGGAGATGACCAAGTACGGCCGACGCAACATAGCACTGCTCACCATCGCCCCCACCGGCACCGTGAGCATCTGCACCCAGACCACCAGCGGCATCGAGCCCGTATTCCTGGTGAGCTACAAGCGCCGCAAGAAAATAAACCGCCCCGAGACCGGCACCCAACCCGGCGGCCACAACATCATCAAGGACGAGAACGGCGACTATTTCGAGGAGTACAATGTTTTCCACCCCAAGTTCCTCACCTGGGCCGCCGTCAACGGCTACGACGTGGAGCAGGTGAAGCAGATGTCCGACGCCGAGCTGCAGCCCCTCGTCGAGAAGAGCCCCTACTTCCACGCCACCAGCGCCGACATCGACTGGGTGGCCAAGGTCAGGATGCAGGGCGCCATACAGAAGTGGGTCGACCACTCGATTTCGGTCACCGTCAACATACCCAAGGAGACCACCAAGGAGGTGGTGAGCAAGATATACGAGACGGCCTGGGAGTATGGCTGCAAAGGCTGCACCATCTACCGCGACGGCTCGCGCACAGGCGTGCTGGTGAGCAACAACGAAGGTAAGAAGGACAACCCCTGCTTCGGCGAGAGCAAAGCCCCCAAACGCCCCAGGAAGCTGGAGGCCGAGGTGGTGCGCTTCAAGAACGAGAAGGAAGACTGGATTGCTGTGGTCGGCATGTACGAAGGCCGTCCCTACGAGATCTTCACCGGTCGCGCCGAGAGTTTCCTGCTGCCAAGGAACGTCGAGAAGGGCTGGGTAATCCGCGTCAAGGAGAAAGGCCAGGAGCACGCCCGCTACGACTTCCAGTTCACCGACCAGGATGGCTACCACATCACCATCGAGGGCCTCTCGCGCATGTTCCGCAAGGAGTACTGGAACTACGCCAAGCTCATATCCGGCATCCTGCGCCACGGCATGCCCATACCCAACGTGGTCGAGCTCATCGGCAAACTTACCTTCGACACCGACAGCATCACCACCTGGAGCAACGGCGTGGCGCGCGCGCTGAAGCGCTATATCAAAGACGGCACCGAGACCGGCGAGGTGTGCCCCGACTGCGGCAGCAAGCTGGTCTACGTCGACGGCTGCAAGAGTTGCCCCAACTGCGGCTGGAGCAAGTGCAGCTAAGCCATTGAAATCTTTTTCTAAGCAAGCACATATGCACCGAGCGAGGTCCGACATGCACCGTCGGGCCTCGCTTATTTCAGGTTTATAGGGGGCTTATTCAGACCACCAGCAGGCGGTGCGGCGCCACCGGCGGTATGGCCGGGGCCGGCAGGCCGGCGCCGAGTGACCGGGGGCTTCGCAGCACCCGCACTTCGTCGTACAGGCCGCTGGCTATAAAAGCGTCCAGCACACGGCGTCCACCCTCGACGATGACGCTCTGCAGCTTATGTTCGTACAGCACTTGCAGGGTCTCTTCTGCGGTCTGGGTGTGCAGGTGCAGCCAGTGGGATGGCACGTCGGCCAGGCGGCTGCGGCGGTCGAGCACCACGGGCTGTGGCGCCGGACCAAGGAAATGGCGCGGGGTGAGGCTGGGGTGGTCCTGCAGGTAGGTCTCGCTGCCCACCAGTATGGCTGCCTCCTCGGTGCGCCAACGGTGGTTCAGGCGGTTCTGCCGTTGGGTGGAAAGCCAGTACCTTTCGCCTTTCTCATCCAGCATTTCTCCTGCCGTCGGCGCCATGAAGCCGTCGGCGCTCTCGGCCCATTTCAGTATCACGTAGGGACGGCGTCGCTCCATGAAGGTGAAGAAGCGGCGGTTCAGCTCACGGCCTTCGGCTTCTAGCACGTGGCGCACCACCTCGATGCCGGCGGCCTCAAGCTTGCGGAAGCCGTTGCCGGCCACCAGGGGGTTGGGGTCGTCGTTGCAGCATACCACACGGGCTATACCCCTCTCCACGATCAGGTCGGCGCAGGGAGGGGTATGTCCGTAGTGCGAGCAAGGCTCGAGGTTGACGTAAAGGGTGGCGCCTCGGTAGTCGCCGTCGCGCAGCAAGGCGTTGCGCTCGGCATGGTTGTGGCCGTATTCCTGGTGGTAGCCTTCGGAGAGGACTTTGTCGTTCTTCACCACCACGCACCCCACCATGGGGTTGGGACGCACCCGCCCCCCGCCGGCGGCCGCCAGGCGTAGGCACCGCCTCATATAGAGTATGTCATGGTCTTCCATCGCCGAATGGTTGCGCCAGCCCGGCAGAGCCGGCAAGGCCTACTCGACACAGAGGTATTCTGCGGTGTGTGCTATGCCAGGTTCATGCTGCGCTTGATGCTCTCTATCTTGGCGTCGAGGGCATCGTTGGTCTTGTCGAAGCACTCCTTGCAGCAGAGGCTATCTTTGACACCGAAGTAGAACTTAATCTTGGGCTCGGTGCCGCTTGGGCGCACGGTAATCTTGTTGCCGGCCTCGGTGAAGAACTGCAGTACGTTGCTCTTCGGCAGGTTTATCTTCTCCACGTGGCCGGTCAGCAGGTCTTTGCTTTCGAGGCTCTGGTAGTCCTTCAGTGTCACCACGCGCTCGCCGTCGATTTGCTGCGGCGGGTTGGCGCGGTACTGGCGCATCATCTCCTGTATTTCCTCGGCGCCGCTCTTGCCTTTGCGCACCACACTCAGCAGGCCTTCCTTGTAGAAGCCGTACTGCATGTAGATGTCGACCAGCACGTCGAAGAAGGTCTTGCCCTGGTCGACGGCCCAGGCCGCTATTTCGGCAATCATGGAGCAGGCGGCCACGGCATCTTTGTCGCGCACGAAGTCGCCAATCATGTAACCATAGCTCTCCTCGCCGCCGGCGATGAAGGTCTCGATGCCTTCGAGGTCGCGTATCTTGCCGCCGATGTACTTGAAGCCGGTCAGCACGTCGTAAATCTTGATGCCGGCGCGGGTGGCGATGTCGGCAGGCAGTTCGCTGGTCACGATGGTCTTTACCATGTATTCGTTGCCGGTGAGCAACTGCTTCTCCTGCCATTGCTTGACGATGTAGTAGAACAGCACACTCATGGTCTGGTTGCCGTTGAGGAGCATCCATTCGCCGTCGGGGCGTTTCACAGCCACGCCTACGCGATCGGCGTCGGGGTCGCTGGCGAAGACAATGTCGGCATCGATTTTCTTGGCCAAGTCAACGGCCATGCTCATGGCCGCTTTCTCTTCGGGGTTGGGGCTTGGGGTGGTGGGAAAGTTGCCGTCGGGTATGGCTTGTGCCTCGACCACGCTGACGTTGGTGAAGCCCAGTTGCTTCAGCATGCGTGGTATGAGAGTGATGCCGGTGCCATGCAGCGGGGTGTAGACAATCTTTACATCGTGGTGTTTCTTGATAACTTCGGGACAGAGCGAATTCTGTGCCACACGGGCCAGGTATATCTTGTCCAGTTCCTCGCCGATGGTTATGATGTTCTCTTCGCCGCCTTTCATCTTGACATCGGAGACTGCTTTAATTTTGAGCACCTCGTCGATGACGGCGGTATCGTGTGGAGCAGTCAGCTGGCAGCCGTCGCTCCAGTAGGCTTTGTAGCCATTGTACTCCTTGGGGTTGTGCGAGGCGGTAACCATGACACCGGTATGGCAGTTATAGTGCCGCACGGCGAAGCTGAGTTCAGGGGTGGGGCGCATGCCGTCGAAGAGGTACACCTTGAAGCCGTTGGCGGCCAGCACCGCAGCGGTGATCTCGGCAAACTCGCGGCTGTGGTTGCGGCTGTCGTGGCTCACGGCGGCGCGCAGTTCCTGCTCGCCGGCATTCACTTTTCTCACATAGTTTGCCAGGCCTTGGGTCGCCATGGCCACCGTATAGCGGTTCATGCGGTTGGTGCCCACGCCCATGATGCCGCGCAGGCCACCGGTGCCAAACTCCAGGTGGCGATAGAAGCTCTCGTTGAGCTCGGCAGGGTTGTTCTCTGCCATGTCGCGGATGGCCTGTTTTGTGGCTTCGTCGTAGCCACCGTCGAGCCATGCCTGTGCATTGAGCTTGGCGCTGTCGTCAATATTGAGGGTCTTAATATCCATGGCTTAGGCGTTCTTGTATTTCTCTATCTGCACCTTGAGGGCGTCGACGCAGTCGGATGCGGCCTGCTCGAAGGTGTTTGCTTGCTTGGTAACAAAGAGGTCGTTGCCAGGTACGTAGAGTCTCATTTCGACTATCTTGTTGTTGTCGCTCTCGGGCTTGTCTATCTTGAGGAATACCTCGCACTTGACGGCGCGGTCAATCATACGGTCGAGTTTGGCGACCTTCTCATTGATGAATTTCTCAAGCTTCTCGTCGATGGAGAACTTGGCAGTGTTGATGATTGTGTTCATAGTATCCTCCTTTGTTTAATTGGTTGATTATTGTCATTTCTTTCTGCCGCGAGGGTGTGCGTGCCGGTACACATCTTTCAGGTGCTCGCGGGTCACATGGGTGTACACCTCGGTGGTCGACAGGTCTTCGTGGCCTAGTAGTTCTTTGATGGCCACCAGGTCGCCGCCTTGGTTCAGTATGTGTGTCGCAAAGCTATGGCGAAACACATGCGGCGACACTCTGTCGGCGGTGGTGAGGCCAGTCATGTACTTCTTCACTCGCTTGTATATTATGCTGGCCGTAATCTGGCTTCCTTCTTTTGTGACGAATAGCCATTCCGTTTCACCCACGGTCTGCCGCTTTAACGAAAGGTATTCGGAAATATTGTGTGCCAACTCATTTTCTATAGGTATAAGCCTTTCCTTGTTGCGTTTGCCAAGCACTTTTAGGGTTAGCCGCTGCAGGTCCACACTGTTGTCTCGAAGACCGGCCAGCTCGGAGCGACGTATGCCTGTTTCATAGAGCATGCGCAGCATAAGCCGGTCGCGCCGCCCCTCGAAGTCGTCCGCAAAGAGGCCTTCGTCGTAGAGATGCTCCAACTCGCTCTCTTTGAAGAATACCGGCAGCCGTTTGGGTTGACGAGGAGCCGACACTTTCGACATGAGGTCGTGCTGGTAGTAACCATGTAGACGTAGATAGCGCAGCCAGCTGCTCACCGATGAAAGCCTCCGCTTCACAGTGCCGGCTTTCTCGCCGCTCTCCATGTGCACCATCTCCCACGCCCGCAGGTCGCGTGCCGTGAGGTCGTCCATCTCTACCACGTCCATCTGCTTCAGGTATGCTGCGAGGTCTTGAAGGTCGCGGACATAGTTGTCGACGGTGCCCGCTGCCAGACGCCTCTCGGTCGCGATATAGGTACGAAACCGCTCTATGGCTTCTTCTATTGTCATAATCTGACTGCAAAGATAGTAAAAAAAACGATGCGATGAAACTTTTTTTCGTCGCAAAGGCTCTAATCCGAAAACAATGTGCCGCTTCCTCCCTGCCAGCCGGAGCGTTTGCCAGCTGTTCCGGCGGTGTGTGCGGAACGTATTTTGTACGGCGAGAGTCGGACTTGATACGGACCGGATACGGACTGGATACGGACCGGACTCGGAGGGGGGTGGTGGGGCCGAGGCATGGGAAACCACCTGGTGGCCAGGCATCCCGCAGACAGGCCCCGGTGTTCTGCAAAGTATTTTTTCATATGGCTATGTGTATTTCAAAAAAAATATGTACCTTTGCAGTTGTCTAATCGGACACAACAAGCAAGTACAATAACATTAAATATTTGATAGTTATGGCAAAAGAAGTTAATGAAGCCGACATTGTAAAGCAGGAAAAACTAAAGATACTGCAGAGCACACTCGACAAGATAGAGAAGAGCTACGGCAAAGGCTCTATAATGAAACTCGGCGACCGCCCCAACGATCAACTGGATGTCATCTCGACAGGCAGCATCAGCCTCGACAATGCCCTGGGCGTAGGCGGTTTCCCTCGCGGCAGGGTTATAGAGATTTACGGCCCCGAGAGCTCCGGTAAGACCACGTTGGCCATCCACGCCATAGCCGAATGCCAGAAAACGGGCGGTATTGCTGCTTTCATCGATGCGGAGCATGCCTTCGACAGTTTCTATGCCAAAAAGCTCGGTGTCGACATCGACAACCTGCTTGTCTCGCAGCCCGACAATGGCGAGCAAGCCCTCGAGATAGCCGACAACCTGATTCGTTCGGGTGCCATCGACATCATAGTCATCGACTCGGTGGCCGCCCTCACCCCGAAAGCCGAAATCGACGGCGACATGGGCGACAGCAAGGTGGGTCTCCAGGCACGCCTTATGAGCCAGGCCATGCGCAAACTCACTGCCACCATAAGCAAAACCAACTGCTGCTGCATATTCATCAACCAGTTGCGCGAGAAGATAGGCATCCTCTTCGGCAACCCCGAGACCACTACCGGTGGCAATGCCTTGAAGTTCTATGCCTCGGTCCGTGTCGACATACGCCGCGTCCAGGCCATAAAGGATGGCGACCAGAACATCGGCAACCGCGTCAAGGTGCGCATCGTCAAGAACAAGGTGGCACCGCCATTCCGCCAGTGCGAGTTTGACCTCATGTTTGGCGAGGGCATCTCGAAACTGGGCGAGATAATCGATATCGGTGTCGACCTCGACATTATCCACAAGAGCGGCTCGTGGTTCAGCTACGGCGAGAGCAAACTGGCCCAGGGTCGTGAAGCCTTGAAGCAGCTGTTGCGCGACAATCCCGAACTGTGCGAGGAGCTGGAGACCAAGATACGTGCCGCCCTCAAAGAGAAACAGGACGAGGCCTGACTGGCAATCTTCACTGGAAAACATCAACCAAACAACCCGTAGCAATGCGTAAATATTTAGTACTGATGCTTCTGCTTGCCGGTGGCAGCGTGTGGGCGCAAGACGTGGTGCGCGACACAGTGGTGCCGCCCACCACCGCTACCGACACCATCGACGACGACGAGGAAAACGTCATCGGAGGTCGCCCGCAGCGCAGCAAGAACGTGCAACGCGAGCCCAACGTGCTTGGCACACCCGTCTATTACGACACCAACGGCAATGCTATTGGTAGCAAGCGCCAGTGGAGCGAGTACCACCGTCCGCGCCATCACTTCCTCAACAACCTCGAGGACCGCTACTGCTCCTTCTTCCTCGAAGCACAGACAATGCTTGGCCCCGCCGACGTGGCCGGTGGCGTGTCGTTTGCCTACCTGCCCCAGCGCTGGGGCGCCTACGGCTCCCTCCGTGCCGGTGCGCGCGACGGCTACGTGTCGCTCGGCCCCGTGTTGCGACTGTCGGGCTACGAGAGCAATATAGACTGGCATCTCTATGGCGGCCTTCTCTTCGCCACACGCAGTGTCGGCGCCGAAGCGGGCCTGCGGATTGCCTTGCCGCGCCGTAGCACTGGCTTCTGCTGGACCTCGGCCTCGATGGGTCTGGCCACAGTCCGCGGCGATGTCTATCTCACTGCCGGCATCAGCTTCGACATAGTGGCCCTCAGTGCCCTCAGTCTCCTTTTCCTCTGGTAGCACCATGTCCGACTATGTAATCGACGAGGCGCGCGAGGCGCGCGACATACAAGCCCGTTTCGACGAGCTGCTCGACGCCTGTCGCCAGCTGAAGCCCCTCACCACCGAGGAAGAAGCCCAGATACTGCGTGCATTCCAGATAGCCCGCACCGCCCACGAGGGCACCCGTCGCCGCAGCGGCGAGCCCTACATCTTCCACCCCCTCGCCGTGGCACTCATTGCGGTCAAGGAGGTGGGCCTCGGCCCCATCGCCGTGGTGTGCGCCCTGCTGCACGACGTTGTCGAGGATACCGACATCACCCTCGACGAACTGCGTGTGCTCTTCGGCGACCGCGTGGCCACCATTGTCGACGGCGTCACCAAGATCGACGACGTGATGCTCATGCAGCAGACCGACAGCAAGCAGGCCGAGAACTATCGCAAGATTCTGCTCTCGATGTGCAACGATGCCTACGTCATCTTCCTCAAGCTCTGCGACCGGCTGCACAACATGCGCACCCTCGGCTCGATGAAGGACACCAAGAAGCTCATCATCGCCAGCGAGACCTCGTACCTCTACATACCCTTGGCCCACCGTCTGGGCCTCTACGCCATCAAGACCGAGCTCGAAGAGCTTGTGATGCGCTACACCAACCCCGAGAAATATGCCGAGATAGCGGCCAAGATAGCGGCCAAGAGCCCCACCTCAGAAAAGCTGCGCGAGTGCATCTACGAGCCGGTGCGCCACATGCTCGACGAGGCTGGCTACCAGTACACCATCAAGACCCGCATCAAGTCGGTCTACAGTTGCTGGAAGAAGATCGAGAACAAGCATGTCGACTTCGACGAGATCTACGACCTCTTCGCCATGCGCATCATACTGCGCGGCATAGCCCGCGAGCACGAGAAGGAAGAGTGCTTCAAGGTCTACGGCCTCATCTCGGGCCAGTTCCCACCCAATCCCACCCGCTTCCGCGACTGGATCAACCACCCCAAGAACAACGGCTACGAAAGCCTGCAGACCACGGTGATGACGCCCGAGGGCGTGTGGGTCGAGGTGCAGATACGCACCGAGCGCATGGACACCATAGCCGAGAAGGGCATGGCGGCCCACTTCCTCTACAAGGAGGCCCACCCCGACGAGGAGATGGACTCGAACCCCGTCGAGGAATGGCTGCAGCAGATACGCACCTCGCTTGAGCGCAGTGACAAGAGCGCCCTCGACCTGGTCGAGGAGTTCAAGGAGAACCTCTACACCAAGGAGATATACCTCTTCACCCCGCGCGGCAAGACCGTGGTGTTGCCCAGCCGCAGCACCGTGCTCGACTTTGCCTACGCCATACACAGCGACCTCGGCAACCACTGCATCGGCGCCAAGGTCAACGCCCGCCCCGCCGCCATAGGCTTCCGCCTGCATACCGGCGACCAGGTGCAGGTGCTCACCTCGAAAAAGACACGCCCCCAGCCCGACTGGCTCGACCAGTGCCAGACCCCGCGCGCCAAGGATGCCATCAAGGACTTCCTGCGCCAGCAGAAGAAAGAGTACGTCGAGGAAGGCCGCCGCCGTCTGGCCGGCTACTACAAGAACCTGCGTCTGCGCGACAACCCGCAGAATTTCGGCCAGCTGAAGCGTTTCCTCAACCAGAAGAGCGACGTCGACCTCTACTACGACATCGCCATGGGCTCCATCACCGAGCACCAGGTGGCCGAGTGCTTCGGCAAGGCCCGTCCCGCCCCGCGCCTCTTCTTCCTCGACAAGTACAAGGACCTCTTCGAGGCCGGCCACACGACTCACCTCGCCACCAGCGCGGTCGACTCGGCGCTGCCCCATACCACCCCCTTCCTGCTCGACCAGGAATACGAGGACCTGCCCACCGAGACCGCCCCGTGCTGCAAGCCCGTGCCCGGCGACCAGGTGGTGGGCATCGTGCAGGACGGCAAGATAATGGTGCACCGCACCGGCTGCAAGGTGGCCATGGACGAGATGGCCAACCACGAGAACCACACCGTCCGCGCCAAGTGGCGCGCCGGCGAACAGCTCTCGCTCCTCACCGGTATCGCCCTCACCGCCATCGACCGCAAGGGCCTGCTGCAGGAAATCACAGGCCACATATCGGACGAGATGGACCTCAACATGCGCGCCATCACCCTCGAGGCCTCCGAAGGGGTGGCCCGCGGCATCATCATGCTCTACGTGAGCGACGTCGACAAGCTGAACGGCCTCATCGACAAGCTGAAGCGCATAGACGGCATCGAAGACGTGCACCGCATCTGACCCCGACCCATGAACGACAACCAAGCAGCCTTCCAGCGCCTGAGCGACATACTCGACACCCTGCGCACCCAATGCCCGTGGGACCGCGCCCAGACCCTCAAGTCGCTCCGCTACCTCACCATCGAGGAGGTGCACGAACTGAGCGAGGCCATCGTGGCCATCGAAGAATCCAAGTCGACCGCCGACCCCTCCGCTCCCGACCGCACCTCGCTCGACTCCGACCTGAAAAAAGAGCTCGGCGACCTGGCCATGCACATACTCTTCTACTGCAAAATCGCCGAGGAGGAAGGCCGCTTCACCACCGCCGACGTCTACAACGCCGTGTGCGACAAGCTGGTGGAGCGCCACCCCTTCATCTACCGCCGCGACGCCTACCACGGCGAAAGCTGGGAGCAGCTGAAGATGCGCGAAGGCCGTCGCAACGTGCTCGAGGGGGTGCCCCACTCGCTGCCTGCCCTCGTCAAGGCCGTCCGCATGCAGGAGAAGGTGGCCGGCATGCAATCGGGCAGCCCGCGGGGTCCCATAGCCGACAGTGTGGCCGACGGCCACCTGCTGCCGCCGGCCGACCAGTGGACCCCGCCGGCCGACGAAGCCGCCTTTGGCGACCTGCTCCTCGCCCTCGTCGACTGGGCCCGCCGCCACGGCATCAACGCCGACGACGCCCTAAGTGCCGCCAATCTCCGCTTCCGCCAGCGCCACTCCAATCCCGAACAGTGAACGACGAAAGGGCCACGCCGACCCCTTCGCCACGCCCTCCCCTATGTCGTTCTTATGTATTTCTTATGTTGTATTTATGTTTAAAACATAAGAAATACATAAGAAATACATAAGAACGACATAAGAACTACCGGAGGGGAAGAGGAGAGGAAGCGGCGGGAGGCTGGTAATGAGGCTGTTGCGAAAAGGGCTAAAAACGGCCATCGGCGGAAAAGGGCGGAAACTGGGCGGAAACAATGCGGTAACAGGAGGCCGGGAAGAAGATTTTTTTTGCCATTTGCGAAAAATATATTACTTTTGCAGCGCTTTTAATAGGACCATAAGCTGAAAAGAAAATGTTCGACTTCGAGACATCGGTCAGTGGGATAGAGTTCAAAGTGAGGCAGTTGGCAGACGAGGTGAAACACCTCAGGCAACTGCTGGCCGAGCGCGAAGGTAGCTTGCGGGAACTGGAAGAAGCGTTGAAAAATAAAGAAATAGTAATTAACCAGTTAAAAGAAGAGAACAAATTAGTTAAATTAGGGAATAGGCTGGCGGAAGGAAACGACAGCGCTGAACTGAAGTTGAAGATAAATCAGATGATACGCATCATAGACAGAAGTCTCGAGATGATAGACAAGAACTGAGACAAAGCACAACGATGGAAACGGTACAGGCATCGGTGAACATATTGGGACGGACCTATCGGCTGAGGGTGGCCCCCGGCGACGAGGCGGCATTGCGCAAGGCTGCCGAAAGCATTGAGAGCCAGGCCCGCCAGTATGGCAACATGTACGCCTACAACGACCATCAGGACTTGCTGGCCATGGTGGCACTGACTCAAATCACACAGTTGGTCAAGGTGCAGGACTCGCTACGCTACAAGGACACCGAGTTGGAACAGCGGCTCGCCTCGATCGACCAGATACTTGACGGAATACTGCATCCGACCCAAAACAGTTTGTAAACTCAACACCTTTTACAAACCGAGTCGGCTCAGGGGTGGGTAGGTTGTATGGCTGATACACCCGGCGCTCAAATCCTAACGTTCCAGAGTTTACCATAACTCCCGGAGGGCTTTCGGATGCAGTTTTTTCCACTCGTCGCACCCATCTCCGCCCACACCGCTTCCCACAAACAAAACACCCAAACACACTATGGAAGTATTATGGATATTGATTGGTCTTGTTGTCGGCGCCGGCATAGCCGTGTGGCTGACCACCGGAGTGCTCCGCAACAAACTGCTCGCCCGTAGCCAACAGGTACTCAAGGATGCCGAAGAGAAGGGCGAGGTAATCAAGAAGGAAAAGGAACTGCAGGCCAAAGAGAAGTTCCTGCAGCTGAAGAGCGAACACGACAAGCGCGTCAACGAGCAGAACAACAAGCTGCGCGACCAGGAGAACAAGCTGAAACAGCGCGAGCAGACCCTCGGCCAGAAGGTGGACGAGCTGCAGAAGAAGAGCGCCGAGCTGAAGGGCGTGAGCGAGAAGCTCAACAGCGAGATCGAGACCCTCCACAAGCGCCAGGCCGAGGTGGAGAAGGTCTACCGCGAAAGCGTCGAAAAGCTTGAGCACATAGCCGGCATGACTGCCGACGAGGCCAAGAAGCAGCTCATCGACTCGATGACCGAAGAGGCCCGTGCCGAGGCCTCGACCACCATCATGGACATCGTCGAGGAAGCCAAAATCACCGCCGCCGAGCAGGCCAAGAAAGTGGTGATACAGAGCATACAGCGCACCGCCACCGAGACCGCCGTCGAGAACACCGTCTCGGTATTCAACCTCGAGAACGAGGAGGTGAAAGGTCGCATCATCGGCCGCGAGGGCCGCAACATACGCACCCTCGAAAGCCTCACCGGCGTCGAGATCATCATCGACGACTCGCCCGACGCCATCATCATCAGCGGCTTCGACCCCGTGCGTCGCGAAATTGCACGCCTGTCGCTCCACAAGCTGGTCACCGACGGCCGCATACACCCCGCACGCATCGAGGAGGTGGTCGCCAAGACCCGCCGCCAGATAGAGCAGGAAATCAACGAGGTAGGCAAGCGCACCTGCATCGACCTCGGCATACTCAACATGAACCATGAGCTGATGCGCATGGTGGGCCGCATGAAGTACCGCTCGTCCTACGGACAGAACCTGCTGCAGCACAGCCGCGAGGTGGCCAACCTGGCCGCCACCATGGCTGCCGAGCTGGGCCTCAACCCAAAGCTTGCCAAACGCGCCGGCCTGCTGCACGACATCGGCAAGGTGCCCGAGACCGACCCCGAGATACCGCACGCCATCTTCGGTATGAAACTGGCCGAGAAGTACAAAGAGCACCCCGACATCTGCAACGCCATCGGCGCCCACCACGACGAGATAGAGATGACCAACCTCATCTCGCCCATCATCCAGGTGGCCGACGCCATCAGCGGTGCCCGCCCCGGTGCCCGCCGCGAGGTGGTCGAGGCCTACATCAACCGCCTCAAGAAGCTGGAAGACATGGCTATGAGCTACCCCGGCGTGGTGAAGACCTACGCCATCCAGGCCGGCCGCGAGCTGCGCGTCATCGTCGGCGCCGAGAAGGTGAGCGACGTCGAGGCCAACAAGCTCAGCTACGACCTCTCGAAGAAGATACAGAGCGAGATGACCTACCCCGGCCAGATCAAGGTCACCGTCATCCGCGAAACCCGCGCCATCAACTACGCCAAGTAAACAGGCAAGATGATGCTAGCTGCCATACATTGGAATGTAGACCCAGTGATGTTCCACATCGGGTCGTTCGGCCTGCGCTACTACTCGCTGGGCTTCCTCTTTGCCTTCCTGCTGGGCTACTACATCATACAGTGGATGTTCCGCCGCGAGAAGGTGTCGACCGACTACCTCGAGAGCCTGCTGGTCTACATATTCCTTGCCGTGCTCGTGGGAGCACGCCTTGGCCACTGCCTCTTCTACGAGCCCGACTACTACCTCACCTCGGCCCACTGGGTCGAGATTGTCTGGCCGTTCAGCAATGGTCAGTACACAGGCTTCCAGGGCCTCGCCAGCCACGGCGCCGCCATAGGCATACTGCTGGCACTGTGGCTCTATTGGCGCAAGTATGCCATGAACCCAGTATGGATTCTCGACCGGCTCGTGGTCGTAGTCGCCCTCGGCGGTGCCTTTGTCCGCCTCGGCAACCTCTTCAACAGCGAGATATACGGCGTGGCCACCGATATGCCGTGGGGCTTCGTCTTCGAACGCAACGGCGAGACCGAGGCCAAGCACCCCACCCAGCTTTACGAAAGCCTCAGCTACTTCGTCATCTTCGGCGTCTCCCTGTGGTACTACATCCGCAAGAAGGGAGCCTTCAGGACGGGCAGCATCTTTGGCTGGTGGCTGGTGGCCTTGTTCGGCATGAGGCTGCTCATCGAGTTTGTGAAGAACGACCAGGTCGGCTTCGAAGCCGGCATGGTGCTCAACATGGGCCAGCTGCTCAGCCTGCCCTTCATCGTCGGCGGTCTTGCCATAGCATGGCTTGCCCACAAAGAAAAGCTCCCCCAAGGGCCATTCCCCAAGGGAGAGAAACATGTATTCAAAGATAACGACAAGAAAAAATGAAGACACTCATCCTTGTACGCCATGGCGAAAGCGCATGGAATAAACTCAATCTCTTCACCGGATGGACCGACGTCGACCTCACCGAGGCCGGCATGAAGGAAGCCTGGGAGGCCGGCAAGTTGCTTGTGGCCGAAGGCTACCGCCCCGAGCTCTGCTTCACCAGCTACCTCAAGCGTGCTGTGAAGACCCTCAACCAGATGCTCGACGCCATGGATATGGACTGGCTGCCGGTGCAGAAAAGCTGGCGCCTCAACGAGAAGAGCTATGGCGCCATCCAGGGCCTCAACAAGGCCGACACCGCCGCCAAGTACGGCGACGAGCAGGTGCTGCTCTGGCGCCGCTCGTTCGATGTGCAGCCCCCCGCGCTCGACCTGCACGACGAGCGCAGCCCCCGCATGGACCCGCGCTACAACGAAATCCCCGACAACCTCATCCCCCTCACCGAGAGCTTGAAGGACACCATCGAGCGCCTCATGCCCTACTACCGCGGCACCATTATGCCTGCCTTCGAGAACCGCAACACCCTCATGGTGGTGGCCCACGGCAACTCGCTGCGCGGCATTGTAAAGGAACTCAAGGGTATGTCGAACGAGGAGATCATCAAGTTCAACCTGCCCACGGCAGTACCTTATGTGTTCACTTTCGACGAGAAGATGAACCTCATAGGCGACAAGTTCCTCGGCGACCCCGAGGTCATAGCCGCCAAGATGCAGAGTGTGGCCAATCAGGCCAAGCGCAAATAGTAAACAAATAGCATACTCCTATAGCAGCCACCCCACAACGTGGGGTGGCTGCTCCTTTATCGTCAAAGTTGGCACGCTACCTACCTGCATGATGGTGCTAATTCGATAAAAAGGAGTGCGTAAAGAAGAAAAATGTGGGTTGGAGTTCTACATTGGATGCTAAAAAAAGCGTGTGCTAAGATATTGTAAATCAACAATCGGTTCTTGTTTTGTGAATCTTCTTTGAAAATAATTTGGTCAGTTCGGAAAATGTTTGTACTTTTGCACCGCTTTTGAGAGCTGACACACGGAGAGGTGGGTGAGTGGCTGAAACCAACAGTTTGCTAAACTGTCGTACTCGATTAGGGTACCGGGGGTTCGAATCCCCCCTTCTCCGCCAAACGAAAGGGACGCCCACAAAGAGGCGTCCTTTTTTGTGGCCCCGGGGCATAGCGAAGCCCGGTTATCGCGCCTGCTTTGGGAGCAGGAGATCCCCAGTTCGAATCTGGGTGCCCCGACCACGTTGGCCCTGTAGCTCAGCTGGATAGAGCGAGAGTCTTCTAAACTCTAGGTCCTGCGTTCGAGTCGCAGCAGGGTCACTCCCTTAGCCCACAGCCTCAATGAGTGCTGTGGGTTTTCTTTTTGCTTTTTCCAGCCGACCGATACCGGCGCAACCGATGCCTTTTTCGATACCGCGACACAATATCCACGCACGGTGGACGTTATTGGTTTGTATATTATTTGTAAATGCTATGAAGAATTTAGGATGGCAGATGTTCTTTGCACTGCTGCTGGCCGATGTGGTGGCTGTAATTATGCTTAAACTGGCCGTGGCTGTGAAGGTGGTGATTACCGTGGCGCTCGTGGTCTTTGTGATAATTGCGGCGGTTATGGCTCTGGGCCACAATTCGCGTGAGAAGATTCGCAAGCGTGAGGCTGAGGCTGCCGCCAAGATAGCCGACCTGCGGGACAAGATGAACGAGGCGAAGAAGACAGATGACTGACCTGCCTTCGAAGATATTGCAAACTGCAGTCGACCAACTGGCCACCTTGCCTGGTGTGGGCAAGCGGTCTGCCTTACGCTATGCTCTCTTCCTGCTGGGACGCGACGAGGGATCGGTGCGCGATCTGGCCGATGCCATGGTGCGCCTTAAGACCGATCTGCACCGCTGCCGCCATTGCCACAACTTGAGCGACACCGAGATATGCCCCATCTGTGCCAGCGAGAAGCGCCAGCGCGGCTTGGTGTGTGTTGTGGAGAATGTGCAAGACGTGATGGCTATAGAGAATACCCAGCAGTACCGTGGGCTATACCATGTGCTGGGCGGTGTGATTTCGCCAATCGATGGTATCGGGGTGCACGACCTGGAGATTGCATCGCTTGTGGACCGCGTGGCCACTGGCAACCCCTACGCCGTCGACGAGGTGATTCTGGCTCTCCCGACCACGATGGAGGGTGACACGACCAACTACTACATAAACCGGCTGTTGCAGCCTTACGGCGTGCGTGTGACCACCTTGGCGCGCGGTGTGGCCGTGGGCGACAGCCTCGAGTATGCCGATGAGATTACCCTCGGCCGCAGTATTGCCAACCGTATTCCTTTCGAACAATGAAGATACTTTTCACCTTGGCTACCCTGTTGGGTCTGGCCGCCTGCACCCAGCATCCCACCGCTGCCGGTGCCGCCGACACGTTGTCGGCTGCCGAACCCGTGTATACCCTCGACGACGACATCGGCGAGATGCTCCTCGTCGGCTTTCGCGGCACGACTATTGACTCGGCCAACCACGTGGTCCGTGACCTGCAGCAATACCGCGTTGGCTCGGTGATACTGTTCGATTACGACGTGCCGACCGGCACACGAGGCCGCAACATACAGAGCGCCGACCAGCTGGGCGAACTCTGCCGCCAGCTGAGAGCCATCCGTCCCGACCTCCTTGTGGGCGTCGACCAGGAGGGCGGCTACGTGAGCCGCCTCAGCCCCCGCTATGGTTTCCAGCGCCTGCCCTCGGCCAAGCGCCTCGGTACCATGGACGACGACAGCCTGCGCCACTACGCCGCCATGACCGCACAGATGCTCGTCGAGGTGGGCATCGACCTCGATTTCGCACCCGTGGCCGATGTCGACGTCAACCCTAAGTGTCCGGTGATAGGCGCCTTGGAGCGCAGCTTCGCCCCCGACGCCGAGCGGGTGAGGCACTGCTGCGAGCTGTGGAGCAGCGAGATGGCGCGTCACCATGTGGCTACTTGCCTAAAGCACTTCCCCGGTCACGGTAGCGCCAGTGGCGACACCCACAAGGGCCTCGTCGATGTGAGTGCCACATGGCAGTCTTGCGAGCTTGACCCCTACCGTCGCCTCGACTTGGCCACGTCGATGGTTATGACGGCCCATGTCATCAACCGTCGTCTCGACCCCGCGGGTCTGCCCGCCTCCCTCTCGCCTGCCATCACCTCGTTGCTGCGCGACAGCCTTGGTTTCCAAGGCGTAATAGTGACCGACGACCTTGCTATGGGCGCCATAGTTAGCCAATATAGTTTCGACCAAGCCGTCCGCATGGCCGTCCTTGCCGGTGCCGACCTGCTGTGCTTGAGCAATAACGGCGGTACCTACAACCCCGACATGGTTCCGCGCACGGTACAAGTAATTAAGCAGATGGTGGCCGACGGCACCATCGACGCTGCCCGTCTGCGGCGCAGCGCCGACCGCGTGCGTTCCCTCAAGGTAGTCCTACGCTAGCCACTGCCCACCATCCCTGCATCCACCTCGCTCCACAGACGTATCCTCTCCGCATCAAAACCGGCAATAGTCGGACTTGATACGGACCGGATACGGACCAAATACGGAGCGGATACGGACCGGCTCCCCAGAAAAAGGCTTTAAGAAAACGCTTTGTGCTATTCCTGCTTCGCACCGGCCGAGCGGAAGGTAAAAAGCATGTTGCCGAAGAAGTTCCAGATGGTAGTTACGCCGACGGCGAAGACCCATATTAGGTAGAAACGCCAGTCGTCGAACCAATCGGGCAACAGTTTGCCTGTGAGCCACATTGTGCCGTTGTTTACTCCTAGGCCGACCACCGAGACTGCGATGAACTTGAGATATTCCACAGCCACCTGCTTGTCGTGGCTACCGAATGTCCAGATACGGTTCAGCACATAGTTGGTCGAGGCAGCCGCGATGAAGCCTATGGTGTTGGCCACAAAGGGGTTGAGGTGAACCACCTCCTTCAGTAGATAGAGCACTCCGAAGTGCACCACCATACCGCTGGCACCCACAATGCCAAACTTGACAAACTTCAAGAAAAGCGGCTTGAGCTCCATTTAATTGAACAGCTTTTCTTCGGGCGAATGGATGATGCCGGTCTTGCGGACCTTCTGCTTCTTGTTGCTCTTGGACTTGCTGATGCGAGGTGCGGGCTTGGCCACGCGGGGCACAATCTGTGTGTCGCCGTCCTCGTTCACCTCAAGGCCGTAGACCTTGCGGGTGGCGAGGTTGCACTTTACATGCCAGAAGTGGCCGCAGCCGCCGCGGGTGAGTATCACGTCCGAGGCCAGTTTCTCATCAGTCATCGACTCGTCCCACAGGAAATTGGCCCACACAATATGGTCACCGCGGTCGTTGGTGAATCCAACATACTGACGGCGGTACTTGTTCATATGTTCGTCGATCACGGGGCACATGCCCTGCTGATTGTAATGGTCGCGGTTGAGGTAGGCGATGCGACGTTGTATCAGTTTCTCGGCTTCGGCTATTTCGGCATCGGTAAGGGTGCAGCGACCGTCCTGGTTTTCGACGGTGAAGTCGACCTCCCAGTCCTGGTGGAAGGCCCAACCATGGTAGTTGTTGCCCCAGACCTCGGCGGTTTTCCATTTTTCTACGGGTTCTATATACTCTTGCGCGCTCACGCGAAGCAGAGGAAAGAGGGCTATAAGCACCAAAAACAGCGTCTTCTTCATGCGGTTTGTCTGTTATTTTTCAGGTGCAAAGATACTAATATTTCGGTATATGCGCGATTTTTTTTTCTAATTGACAAAAAAGTAGTATATTTGCAACCTGAAAATTTAACGAAAAACGAAACAAAAAAGTATAACCTATGAGCAAATTTGTTAATGTAAAAGAGGCTGCCGACCTTATTCACGACGGTATGACAGTCATGGTGGGCGGCTTCCTCGGTGTGGGCAACCCCATAGCCCTGATCGACGAACTTGTAGCCCGCAATGTGAAGGACTTGACCATCATCTGCAACGACACGGCCTATCCCGAGGTCGGCGTCGGCAAGCTCATCACCAACCATCAGGTAAAAGAGCTCATCGCCACTCACATTGGTACCAACAACAACACCATCGACCAGATGAACAGCGGTGAGTTGAAAGTGACGCTTCAGCCGCAGGGCACCTTGGCCGAGCAGATACGCGCTGCCGGCGCTGGCTTGGGCGGTGTGCTCACCCAGACTGGTCTTGGCACTGTAGTCGAGAACGGTAAGCAGAAAGTGACTGTCGACGGCAAGGAGTATTTGCTGGAGAAGCCTGTTCGTGCCGACGTCGCCATAATTGGCGCCAACATAAGCGACGAGGAAGGCAACCTGGTCTACAAGGGCACCAGCCAGAACTTCTGCCCCATGATGGCCACTGCCGCCGACACCGTAATCGTCGAGCCGCAGGAGATTGTCGCTACCGGCAGCATCGCCCCCGAGAACGTCAAGACCCCAGGCATCTTTGTTGATTACATCATCAAGAAATAACTATTCAAAACAAGATTATGGCAGTTAAATCAATGCTCCGCGTCCGCATGAGCGCCAAGGACGCCCACTACGGTGGAAACCTCGTCGATGGCGCCCACATGCTCCACCTCTTTGGCGATGTAGCCACCGAGCTCTTGATTATCCAGGACGGCGACGAAGGTCTCTTCTGCGCCTACGACATGGTCGAGTTCAAGGCTCCCGTCTACGCTGGTGACTATATCGAAGCTTACGGCGAAATCACCCATGTTGGCAATACCAGCCGCAAGATGAGCTTCGAGGCCTACAAGGTCATCAAGACCCGTCCCGACATCAGCGACAGCGCCGCCGATGTGCTCGAAGAAAAGATACTTGTTTGCCGTGCCTCGGGTACCTGCGTAACCCCCAAGGATTGCCAGCGCAAGAACAAATAATCTTTCCCTGAAAGATAAAAAGAAACCCCTGCCAGCCGGCAGGGGTTTTCTTTTGGGGTGTCGTGTACCCGCTATTTCACCACAAGTTTGCGTATGGACTGGATGTCTTGGCCAGAGATGCGCACGAAGTAGGCGCCACGGGCAAAGTCGGTCAGTTCGACACGGTGTGTGGTGGCGGCATCGGCGCTG
>CACYZN010000031.1:0-457 GCA_902778925.1 uncultured Bacteroidota bacterium | reverse complement strand
GTTGGGATAGAGCGACACATTGCCTCCCTCGATGCCGTCGATGCCGGTGCCATGGCTGGCGGTCTGGAAGATGATGGTCTCGCTCCAGCCGCTGAAGAGGGTGTCGGAGCAGAGGGCACGCACCTGGGCATAGTAGGTCTTGCCGGGTGTGAGGCTGTTGAGGCTGTAGGTGGTGCCGGTAACGGTGAGGGTGTCGGTACCTGTCGACGAAGTGAGCTTGATCTGCCAACGGTTGGCGCTGCTGTGGTCGGTCCAGTGCAGCACAACGCTGGTGGTGTCGACAGTGCCGTCGACCACTTCGAGGTCGGTGGGCACGTCGCAACCCTCGACGACGACGGTCTGGGTGGTGACGGCGGTTGTGGCCCAGTCGGAGTAGGTGGTGTCGCCGTCGTAGTCGTCGACGCAAACCGAGCGCACGGCGATGGAGTAGGCGGTGCCGGGCTGCAGGTCGGTGAAG
>CACYZN010000030.1 GCA_902778925.1 uncultured Bacteroidota bacterium | reverse complement strand
CGCGGCTATGCCGAGACCGGCGCCTTCGTCGAGGTGGTCGACAACAGCGATTCCGCCTCCAATATCCGCACCTTCTTTGTCACCGGTTCGCAGACCTTCATCACCGACCTCGTAAGCGGCCATAACTACAGCGTCACGGTGACCTCGCACTGCGACCCCGACTCGGCCTCGAGCAGCTACACCTCTTTCACCACGGCCTCGTGCGGCACCGTCCTTGACGACCAGAACTACAACCAGTCTTCTAGTAGTACATATAACCCCTTCTCCTACTCTGGCGGCGAGTTCCACCAGACCATTTATCCCGCCTCGGCTGTGGCTGGTATCAACGAGATAAACGGTATCTCCTACAACGTGGTTAGCTGTGGTGGCACTGGAGCCTACACCTGCGATATCTACATCGGCCGTACTTCTCTTTCCGACTTTGGAACAAACTATGAAGTAGATCCGCTGCCCCTTTCGGGAATGACTCTTGTGGCTTCTGGCGTGGAGTTCTCCTTCGACCCGACCACATCGGGCTGGGTAACTCTCCCCTTCGATGCACCCTATCAACTCGTGGGTTCGGACAATGTGGTAGTAACTATTATTTCCGCCAGCGATGGAACTTTATCCTACCTCGACGCTCCAGCAATAATGTATTATTATGACTATGATTATTCCGCACCCAATTGTGCAGTCTATGCCACTAGTTATGGTGGTAACATTGACCCCGACAATCTGGAGTGGCCGTCTGCAACGTCTTCCCGCGTGGCCATACGCTTTGAAGGCGAGTGCACAGCAGCCTGCTTGGCTCCGCTGGGAGCCATGGCCAGTTCGACCGTGGACAGCGCCAGCATTGAATGGATAGCTGCCGGCGAAGGCTCCTTTGTGGTTTCCTATCGCACCTATGGTGGCGCCTGGGTCACCAGTGCTCCCACCGACGAGACTTCTTACGCTATCGGCGGCCTCAATGGCGGCACTGTTTACCAGTTCCGCGTGGGTATGCTCTGCACCGATGGCGACACCGCCTGGAGCATGGTGTTCAACGGTAGCACCCAGTGCGGCAACGGCGTCTCGCTGCCCTATGTCAACGACTTCGAGGGACAGAAGACCTACGCCACTCCGGCTTGCTGGACCTACTTCGGCAGCAACCCCAACAGCGAAGCTTTTATATACGGTTATAGTAGCTACAGTGGATCCAAGAGCATGGCTGCTGACGTCTATTCTGGCGACTTCTACCTTGTCTCGCCCAAGCTGATGGCTCCGGCCAATACTATCGAGATCGAGTTCTATACAGATAACTACTCTAACACAGCAGAGGCTGGTATCATGACCAACCCGACCGATGCCAGCACCTTCGTGCCGATGGTACAGATACCCTCCACCGACGATTACGCCTACTATTCGTTCTCGTGCGCTGGCCTCAATGCCGAGGACACTATCTACCTTGCCTTCCATATAACATCTACCAGCAGCTATGGTTCCTATACCTATTTCGATAGTGTGGTCATTCTCAGTACCAACTGCCACCGTCCGCTCAACATCAACGCCAGTTCGATTTCGCACAACTCGGTGACTCTCGCCTGGGACGGCAATGCCGAGAACAACTACGAAATAAAGATTGACACCATTGGTTCGTTCGGTGCCCCGAGTGCCCAATCGTATACCGCTGAGGCTGCCATCCAGTACACCATCGAAGAACTGGTGGCCAACAAGAACTACTTTGTGTGGATACGCGCCTACTGTGCCGACGAGGAGACCTACACACCGTGGGTGTCCTATCAGTTCCGCACCCCCTGCGCTCCCGCTGCCATGCCCATGGTTGAAGACTTCGATGCCTCCAACACGCTCAACCCCTGCTGGAACCGCTATAGTGGTCCCGCCTTCTCGGCACAGCCCACCTTCGGACCTATCGACTACTACCCGTGGTCGATCGCCCAGGGCAACAGTTATCTGACCCTGAGCGGCAACGCTATGGCTGGCACGTGCTACTATAGTAACAATGAATGGCTGGTCTCGCAGAGCGTCGACATCAACGAGCCCGCTGTGCTCACCTTCGACCTCTATAGTGCAGCCGAGGTATACAATTCCTCTACCTATAGTTATGAATGGGGTGAGGCTAATTTCGATGGCAATGACCGCTTTGTAGTTGGCATCAGTACTGACTACGGCAAGACTTGGGAACCGCTGCTCCAGTTTGGCTCCGATCCGGCCCGCGACACCATGCCGCTGTCGGCCCTCTCCAACGAGCCCATGTCGTTTATGATTGACCTTGACAGCTACCTCAACCAAGACATCAGGGTTGCCTTCTTCACCGGTAGCACCTCGGGCTACAACGAGAACTACGTGTTTGTCGACAATGTGGGTGTGCAGAGCAAGGCCTGCATGCGTCCTGCCAGAATTGCAAGTGCGACCACCGAGAACTCGGCCCTGGTAACATGGCAGAACCTCAGCACCGACAGCACTGCCTTCAGCCTCGTGCTGAGCACTGCCAATACCCTCGACAGCGCCATCCAGCAGGTGGAGCTGTGCACCGACACCTTCTACACCTTCAACGGCCTCCAGCCGCGTACTGACTACTACGTCTTTGTGCGTTCCACTTGCGACCCGACCATGGGCTATTCCCGTGCCAAGATACGTACCCAGTGTGCGGTACCCACGCTGCCCTTCGACGAGGACTTCGAGAGCGACGGCAGCAATGGCTTCATCACTCCCGAGTGCTGGACTGTGCTGAATGAAGTGAGCGGCTATCCTACACTGAATGACTACGGTCACGGCTCCAGTCAATGGTCCGTGGCTCTTGATGGCGGCACCGATACCACCGGTTCCGTAATAGCCTCGCCCTATATCAGTGCACCGCTCAACAGCCTGTATATAGACTTCTGGTACTACCGCGAAAGCGGCAGCCTCGAAGTGGGTGTGATGACCGACCTCGAAGACTCGAGCACCTATCAGCCTATCTATACTATCGACGAGAGCGTGGCTCAGTACATGTATCTCGAGCATGAAGTCTTCACAAGCGACAGCGTCAGCACATCGGCAGCAGGCTATGTAGTGTTCCGCACCACCGGTTCGGGCTACCTGGACGATGTGTTTGTGGCTGTGGACAACAGTTGCCATCGTACCCGCAGTGTCAGA
The DNA here is from genome assembly GCA_902778925.1 of uncultured Bacteroidota bacterium. Taxonomy (GTDB): domain Bacteria; phylum Bacteroidota; class Bacteroidia; order Bacteroidales; family P3; genus Colimorpha. Next base: position 25,784 of record CACYZN010000030.1, on the reverse strand, counting down.
GCCAGCTCGACCACCTATTATGGCACCACAGTGTCGTGGGCACCTGTCGACGGCGATGTGCAATATCGTGTGAAATATAGCACCGAGAACAATATTGCCACAGCCGATTCTTTGGCCGACGTGCTCGATACCGCCGCCAATCTCAGTGGCCTGCACAACGGCACCACCTACTACGTATGGGTGCAGACCGTCTGCGCCGACGGTAGCGTCAGCGAGCCGCGTGGCGGCAAGTTCACCACCCGCGTGAGTTGCTACCCCGTCAGCAACGTACAGCTCTTCTCTACCGGTTACACCGTGCTCGGCCTCGAGTGGAACACCACCCCGGCTCCTGAGCAGGAGATACAGCACATCATGATTATCGCCAAAGACCTGACCGACCCGACTGCAGCCGACATAGTGCTGACCACTTCTGACAATGAGGTCTACCTCACCGGCCTCGAACCAGCTCACCGCTACAAGCTGTTCTTCACCACGGTGTGCGACCCCGACTCGTCGACCGCCTACACCATGACGGTGTTGACCCGCGGCGCCGATTGTGAGGCTATAGAGAATGGAACCTCGACATCGTCGTCAGTGCCGTTCTACACCAACTATAATAATTCCGCTACCCAGGTGCTCTATCTCGCCAGCGAGATACCCAACTGCCCCGACACCATCAACGCCCTTGAGTTCCAGATGACTTCGGGCACCTCGAACACCAACTCTATCCGCTATGTCGATGTGTATGTCGGCAATACCTCGTTGACGAGTATCAACTACAACAACTATGTGCCCCAGTCGCAGATGGTATGTGTGGCCACCAACGTCGAAGTCGACATTGCAGTAATTGGTTGGCACACCCTCGCCTTCACCACGCCGTTTGCATACACCGGCAACAACTTGGTTGTCTCGATTGTCGACCACACCGGTAATTGGTACTACTCTTCATCGTGGAAGGGTGCTACAAAGACCGGCCGTGGTATATATTATGGTAACGATGCTTCCGAGGTTACTATCGACAACCTCTCCAATGGCTACACTGCAGGTTTCCTGCCCAATATCCGCATACAAGGCAACTGCGAAATTGCCACTTGCTTCGCTCCGTTAGCCAAGGTCGACACCGTCACCAACAACAGTGCTACCATCAAGTGGATGGCCGATGGCGCTGCCACTCCGTGGCTGGTGCAGTACAAGGTGGCTGGTTCCAATACCACCCCGTGGACCGACGTCAATGTAGCCCAGACCAATACCGAGTACACCATCACCGGTCTGACCGACTACACCACCTATAATGTGCGCGTCGGTTCGCGCTGCTCCGGTGGCGACACCATCTTCGATGCCATAATGAGCTTCACCACCGAGTGCAACACCATCACCGAACTGCCGTGGGGCGAGAACTTCGACTCGATTGGCAGCAGCATGAACAATCTGCGCTGCTGGCAAGTCTTCCACGGTTTCTACATCGATATAAATGGTACTGTGGCCAGCTATGGCGCCTCGGGCGATTGGGCTGTCACCACTACCGCCATGGATAGCTCGCGCCACATCAAAGCCAACATCTATGGCGAAGAATGCGGCAAGTGGGTCGCCACCCCGATTATCGAGCTCGACTCCAGCGCCCAGCTGTCGTTCGACCTGGCTCTGACCGACTTCAACTATGCCGATACAATCGAAGAACTCGACGAGGACGACCGCTTCATGGTGCTCGTCAGCACCAACGGCGGCCACAACTGGGATGTGCTCGCCGAATGGTCGTCCGTTGCCACAGCCGACTATGCCCTGTCCGACCTCACCGTCGCGGCCCAGTCGTTCACCCTGCTCCTCTCTGAGTATGCCGGCCAGAGCGTGCGCATTGCCTTCTATGCCGAGTCTATTATGTCGGGTTCCGACAACGACCTGCACATCGACAACGTCATGATCGAGCATACCAGCCTGGTGGTCTGCAACGCTCCCGTCATCGCCTCGGCCTCGACCACTACCAACAGTGCCAGCATGAGCTGGACCGGCACGGCCGCGTCCTACGAGGTGGCCATAGTGGAGGGTGCCTGGACGGCTCCAGAGAGCGGTACCGCTACCACCCAGACTTCCTACACCTTCGACAACCTGCAGCCCGAGACTGTCTACGCCATCGGCGTGCGCAGTGTCTGCGGCGAGCAGCGTAGCGACTGGACTACCCGCACCGTGATGACCCAAGAGTCGACCGACGGCATCGACAATGTCTACGACGCTGCCTTCGGCCTCTTCCCCAACCCCGCCAGCACCAGCGTCAGCATAGTGCTCGACGAGGCCGCCACGGTTGCCATCGTCGACCAGAGCGGTCGCACGGCTGCCAGCTACAGCCTCGAGGCCGGCACCACTGTGCTCGACCTGAGCCAGTGCGCCAGCGGCGTGTACTACGTGCGCGTGGTCTCCACCAGCGGCACCTCGGTGCGCAAGCTGGTTGTGAAGTAACGCAACAGTCGACATAAACACTCTATAAGCCCTGCGGCGGCGCCCTTATGGCGCCGTCGCAGGCTTTTTTTTTCTGCCGTATTGGAAAAATGTTGTATCTTTGCGGCGTGAAATGTTCACACAGGGGTGCTGCAAAGCGCTGTGGCTGAGATTACACCCTAATAACTTGATCGGGATAATGCCCGCGAAAGGAGTAATGAATATGGTACAACACACTAATAGTTGTGGCCGCTATCGCTTTTTTGAGGCCACCCGCATTAGCCGCCGGCAGATGATAGCCTGCTGTGCAGTTTTAGTTTCCAGTTTTAGTTTTCAGTTGTCGGCAAAGGCTCAGGACACCGTCCGCAAGCTCGACGAGGTGATTATCCAGGACGTGCGCGTCAGCAACAAGACCCCGCTGACCACCAGCACCATGAATCGCGAGCAGCTCGACGAGGCCCGCACCGAGCTGTCGGTGCCCTACATGCTCGAGACGCAGCCCTCGGTGGTGGCCAGCGGCGAGAACGGCACCATCGGCGGCACCTACATCCGCATCCGTGGCGTAGAGCCCAACCGCATCAACGTGAACCTCAACGGCATCACGCTGAACGACCCCGAGAGCCAGCAGGTGTTCTGGTACAACATCCCCAACCTGGGCGGTATGTCGCAGAGCATGCAGATACAGCGCGGCATGGGTGCCTCGACGGGTGGCAGCTCGGCCATGGGCGCCGCCATCAACATGCAGACCCTCAACGCCCGCGACCGCGCCTACGGCATGGCCGACCTGGCCTATGGCTCGTGGAACATCGTTCGACTTCGCCTACAGCGGCCTCACCAGCGACGGCTTCGTGCGCAGCTGGGGCACCGACCAGCAGAGCTTCTTCGGCAGCATGAGCTGGTACGGCAAGCGCACCCTCATCAAGCTCCTCACCATTATAGGCAACCAGAAGACCGGCATAGCCTGGAACGGCGCCTACCCCGACCAGCTCGACGCCGACCCCACCTTCAACTCGGCCGGCATGTACGACATGGACGGCCGCACCATGTACTACGACAACGAGACCGACAACTACTGGCAGCGCCACTACCAGCTCTATGTCTCGCACCTGCTCAACGACCGCTGGAGCCTCAAGGGCGCCTTCGACGTGATGCACGGCGGCGGATACTACGAGCAGTACATGACGGCCGGTAGCGGCTATGTGCCCGCCCCCTTCGCCTACCTGAGCGACGTGGTCTTCCAGAAGCGCATGGACAACTACACCTACACCGGTAACGCCGCCGTCAACTACACCGGCAGCAAGCTCACCTTCTCGCTGGGCGACAACTTCATCTACTACGACGGCCTGCAGTACGGCGACGTCATCTGGTATCGCGACACCGCCATGTCCTACAACCTGCCCTACCGCTGGTACGAGAACAAGAGCGCCAAGCTCGACAACTCGGTCTACGCCAAGGCTACCTACGATTTCAGCGACAACCTGAACGCCTATGCCGACCTCCAGCTCCGCATGGTCAACTACCGCATCCACGGCAACAGCGACGACGTGCTGGCCGGCACCGCCCGCGATGGCGAGTTCGACTTCACCAACAAGTACCTCTTCTTCAACCCCAAGCTGGGCGTCAACTACCGCATCGACGACCATCAGCGCACCTATTTCGTGGCCGGCGTCAACAGCCGCGAACCCGTGCGCTTCGATATCATGAGCGCCTATGCCAACAACGACACCATCAAGCCCGAGACCATGCTCGACCTCGAGCTCGGCTACCAGATTGCCCACAGCCGTTGGGCCTTCAACGCCAACCTCTACGCCATGCTCTACCGCGACCAGATGACCCCCAACGGCGACGTGCTCACCGGCTACGCCCTGATGGAGAACGTCGACAAGAGCTACCGCCTCGGCATCGAGCTCGAGGGTGGCTACAAGTTCACCGACTGGTTCCGCATGGACGCCAACCTGACGCTGAGCATGAACAAGGTGCTCGACTTGACCTATTTCGTCTTCGAGACGGGCGACACCGTGCAGACGGCCGTCACCGGCACCACCGACCTGGCCCTCTCGCCCTCGGTTGTGGGTGCCGCCATCGCCACCTTTATCCCCTGCCGCAATGCCAAGCTGCAGCTCATCGGCAAGTATGTTGGCAAGCAGTATGCCGACAACACCAGCCGCGAGTGCTATGCCATCGACCCCTACTTCCTGCTCAACGTCAAGGCCAGCTACACCTGGCATCTGCGCGGCACCAACGAGATCGAGGCCCAGCTGGTGGTCAACAATGTGCTCAACCACAACTACCGCCTCCACGCCTGGGCTGGCGACTGGGTCGACGACTTTACCACCCCCGGCACCAACTACTACATTCACGACCGCACCTGGCTCCAGCAGCCCGGCATCAACTTCATGGGCCGCGTGATATACCGCTTCTAACTGACTAACGCATTAACACGTTAACGCATTAACGCATTGAACACCATCGACATCGTCGGCGCAGCCATCGGCTTGGTCTTTATATTCAGCGAGTATAAGGCCAGCCGGTGGCTTTGGCCGTCGAGCCTGTTGATGGCAGCCTTCTACACGGTTATCAACTTCCGCATCGGCTGGTATGCCAACACGGGCATCTGTATCTACAACTTCATTATATCGGTCTATGGCCTCCTGGTGTGGCGCGGCATACTGAAGGGTGGAGAACGGGGAGCTGAGAGCGGGGAACGCCCCATAGCCTCCTGCCCCGGGAAGCTTTGGCCGTGGCTCATCGCCGCCACGGTGGTGCTTACTGTCGTCTTCCGCTGGATGCTGGGCCTGCTGGGCGAGGGCAACCTGCCGTGGCTCGACGGCCTGTCGGCGGCCCTGGGCATCGTGGGCATGTGGATGCTCTCGCAGAAGTACTGGCAGCAGTGGCTCTTCTGGCTCGTCAGCGAGCCGATACTGGTCTATATCTACCTCGCTACCGGCTACACGGCCTCGGCCGTCATGTATGCCTTGTACGAGGTGTTCTGCATACTTGGCATCATCAGATGGAGAAGACTGAGCATATCGTAATCCTGGCGGCAGGCGACTTCCCGACCCACGCAGTGCCCCTCGGTGCCCTGCGCGAGGCCGACTTTGTGGTCTGCTGCGACTCGGCGTACGCTGAAATTAGGAATGAGAAATTAGGAATGAGGAATTATGTGGTGGTGGGAGATGGGGATTCGCTCTCGGAGGCCGACAAGCGCGACCTCGGCGACCGCTGGATCCAAGTCGACGAGCAGGACTACAACGACCTGCACAAGGCCATGGAGTATGCCACCTCCCATTTCGCAATTCACAATTCGAAATTCGATATTATTGGCGCCACCGGCCGGCGCGAGGACCACACGCTGGGCAATATCTCCTATCTGGTGACCTTTGCCGAGGAGCACCCCGGCATCGAGCTCGAGATGCTTACCAACCATGGCCGTTTCTGCGCCATGCGGGGCAGCCGCACCTATAGCTGCTTCCCGCGCCAGCAGATATCCATCTTCACCATGACCCCCGACGTGCCCATCTACGGCACCGGCCTCCGCTGGCCGCTCGACGGCTTCCATGCCCGCCGTTGGTGGCAGGCCACCCTGAACGAAGCCCTCGGAACCGAGTTTTCGCTCAGCTCCGAGGGCTGGTTGGTGCTTTTCCGCACCTACGAGGCAAAACGCTAGCCTACCAATAGTTTCAGCAGATCCTGGCCGATGTCGCGGCGGTTGTACTTGCCGTCCCAGTTGATGTCGGCCGCGCGGTTGTAGCTTTTCAGCAGTGCTTCGGGCAGCGAGGTGGCGAGGGCGGTGGTGCAGATGACTCGTCCGCCGTTGGTGAGCAGTCGCCCGTCGGCGTCGGTCTTGGTGCCGCAGTGGAACACCTGCACGTCGGGAGCGTCGGTGCCCAGGTCTATGGGCTTGCCTTTCTCGTAGTTGCCGGGGTAGCCGCCGGCCACCATCATGACACAGGCGGCGGTGCGGCTGTCGATGCTGAGCGAGCATTGGTCGAGGGTGCCGTGGGCGCAGTGCTCGAACAGCTCGACCACATCGCTCTTGATGCGTGGGAAGACGCTCTCGGTTTCGGGATCGCCCATGCGCACGTTGTATTCTATCACGTAGGGGTCGCCGTCGCAGCACATCAGGCCGACGAAGATGAAGCCGTGGTAGGGTATCTTCTCCTCGCGCAGGCCGCGCACGGTGGGCTTCACAATGCGGTCTTCCACCTTCTTCATGAACTCCTTGTCGGCGAAGGGCACGGGGCTGATGCTGCCCATGCCGCCGGTGTTGAGGCCGGTGTCGCCCTCGCCAATGCGCTTGTAGTCTTTGGCGCTGGGCAGCAGCAGGTAGTGTTGCCCGTCGGTGAGCACGAAGACGCTGAGCTCTATGCCGCTGAGGTATTCCTCGATGACGACGCTGGCCGAGGCCTGGCCGAACTTGCCGCCCAGCATCTCGTGCAGGTCGGCCTTGGCGGTGGCCAGGTCGCTCTCTATGAGGACGCCCTTGCCGGCTGCCAGTCCGTCGGCCTTGAGCACGTAGGGCGGCTGGAGGCTTTCCAGGAAGCGCTCGCCCTCGGCCAGGGTCTCGGCGGTGAAGGTGCGGTATTGTGCGGTGGGTATCTTGTGGCGGGTCATGAAGGCCTTGGCGTAGTCCTTGCTGCCTTCGAGCATGGCGCCGTGGCGGGCGGGTCCTATCACCATCACGTGGCTCAGCGAGCTCTGCCCGGCGAAGTAGTCGGCTATGCCGGCCACCAGCGGTGCCTCGGGGCCTACCACCACCATCTCTATGCGGTGGTCGAGCACGAAGCGTGCCACTGCCTCGAAGTCGCTGCTGTCCAGGGCCACGTTCTGGCCCACGGCGGCCGTGCCGGCGTTGCCGGGGGCTATGTAGAGTTTCTCGCAGCGCGAGCTTTGTGCTATCTTGACGGCTATGGCGTGTTCGCGGCCGCCCGACCCGATGAGTAGTATGTTCATGGCTCTTTTCGATATGGTTTCAAAATGCAAAAGTACTAAAAAAATCCAATATGCCGTAAAATTAGTATCTTTGCATCGCAAAACTTTGGCAATGAGAATAGATAAAAGCATAGCAACCGGACATTTAGCCAGTGCCGCCGCCTATGTCATCTTCGGCTTCAACGTGGTGGTGTGCCGCGACATAGCCATCGAGGGCGGCCTCTCGCCCCTGGTGCTCTTCTCTATGCGCGCCCTGGTGGCGGGAGCCCTCTTCTGGCTGGCCTCGCTCTTCGCGCCCCGCGAGCATGTGCCTGCGCGCGACCTGCTGCGCCTGGCCGGCGCCGGAGTGCTTGGCCTCCTCATGCCCCAGCTCACCTTCCTCTTCGCCATCGCCCACACCACCCCCGTCGACCTCTCGGTGATGAGCACCACCACCCCCATATTCACCATGTTCGTGGCGGCCATCTTCCTGCGCGAACCCATCACCTGGAAAAAAGCCCTCGGCGTGGCCACCAGCTTCGGCGGCATACTGTGGCTCATACTGCAGAGCACCTTCGGCGGCAACGGCGCCTCGCAGACCGAGCCCATAGGCATCGCCTTCTGCTTCGCCAACTACATAGTCTTCGCCCTCTACCTCGGCACCTGCCGCCCCCTGATAGCACGCTACTCGGTGGTCACCTCGATGAAGTGGATGTTTCTCTTCTCCTTTCTCCTCTCGCTCCCCTTCGCGCTGCCGCAGTTGGCGCACAGCGACTTCGCCGCCGTCTCGGCCAAGGTGTGGTGGGAGATAGGCTTCATGATCTTCTTCTCCACCTTCGTGGCCTACTACCTCGTGCCCGTGGGCCAGAAACGCATACGCCCCACCCTGGTGAGCATGTACGGCTACCTGCAACCCATCATCGCCATCGCCGCCGCCATCTGGAGCGGCATGGACCGCCTCACCCCCACCAAGGTCCTCGCCGCCCTGCTCGTCTTCACCGGCGTCTGGGTGGTCAACCGCAGCCGTGCCGCCACCGCCCGCTGACCGACCTCCACAACCCTCAACCCCAGCGATATGTACACCTACGAATACCCCCGTCCGATGCTCACCGCCGACTGCGTGGTGACCCGCCCCGACGGCATGCTGCTGCTCGTCCAGCGCGGCCGCGACCCCTTCCGCGGCTGCTGGGCCCTGCCCGGCGGATTCATGGAGATGGACGAGACCATCGAACACTGCGCCGCCCGCGAGCTGCGCGAAGAAACCGGCATCGCCGTCGACCCCGCCGCCCTCACCCTGGTAGGCGTCTACAGCGCCCCCGGGCGCGACCCGCGCGGCCGCACCGTCACCGCCGCCTACCGTCTCGAGGTACCCCTCGGCACCCCCGCCACCGCCGGCGACGACGCGGCCCAGCTCCGCTGGTGGCCCGTCGACGCCCTCCCGCCGCTCGCCTTCGACCATCGCCAGATAGTGGCCGCCGCCCTGCGGCCCGCCGCCGCCGGCAACCGCCTGTAGGCCAACGCCTAACCCTTACCCCTCCCCGCCATCCCGCACCCCTCGCTGCCGCGTTCTTATGTATATCTTATGTTGTATTTATGTTTAAAACATAAGAAATACATAAGAAATACATAAGAACGACATAAGAACTACCGGAGGGGAACCGGACCGGACCCCTAGAGGAACTGATTATCAAGCCGTAAGGTGGCCTGCGTGGTCGTAACATGCTAGTTTCAAGTTGATTGGTCGATTAGTACAATAATATTTCCAGATCCACGTTATAGCCACACTATGAAACATCACATTATCATTTCCCTCATGCTGTTGCTGCCATTGGTGAGCAGGGCCCAGATGCAAAGTCGCGGCCCCGTGCAGCATATACAAAGCGACGGCCGTATTGTGAGCTATGTCGTTGTGAACCCTAACCACTACGCCCAGACCCTCGATGGCTACACATTGTGGCACACCGCGACGGGCGACATTGTCTACGCCATCACAGACAGCACAGGTCAGATGGCGCCCAGTGGCGTACTGGCTGCCGACCAGCGCACTGCCGAAGAAGAGGCTTTTATTGGGACAATACCCAAAGGTTTGCGCTTCAAAAGCCTGCCTCACATGCTCACGGCCGGCCATCTGTTGGGGGGAAGCCATTTTCCTCATACAGCTACCGAAAGCGACTCGCTGTTGGTCATACTCGTGCAGTTTCAGGATGTGCAGTTCTCCAACACTGTAGCGACCTTCGACAGCCTCTTCTCGCAAACAGGCTATAATGGCACTGGTTCGTTCAAGGACTATTATCGCGACCAGAGTGGAGGAGTGTTCAGTCCTGGTGTACGAGTGGTGGGACCCATCACAATGCCTAATAACAAGAACTACTATAACCAAACGTCGTATTTGGGGTCTACCGTCACCGATATGGTAATACTGGCTATATCCCAATCCGACCAACAGGTAGACTACTCCCACTACGACAACGACAGCAACGGAGTGGTCGATGCCGTGCTGTTTTTTTATGCAGGAGAGCGTCCTTCCGACAAGACCCAAGGGTTATGGCCGCACCGTAGTACCATCAGTGGAGCTGGCAATCATGACGGCAGAACCTTCTCCAGCTATGCCATTTTCGACGAGGGGATGGGCGGCATGCCCACTATTGGTACAGCCTGTCATGAGTTTGGACACTGTCTCGGCCTTCCGGACCTCTATGATGTGGCGCACGACGGCACAGACGATGAGCAGGGTCGCACACCCGGATTGTTCAGCCTGATGGCCTCCGGCGACTACAATAGCGGAGGCAAGCTGCCGCCCAACCTCTCGGTGTTGGAGAAGAACCTGTTGGGCTGGGGAGCACAGTTCGACACCCTGCAGCCTGGCGACAGCATCAGTCTGCGCGCCATCGGCACCGCCAACGACCGGGCTTGGTACCTACCCATCGACGGCGACGAGTTCTACGCTTTCGAGGTGCGCAGTGGCGCCAACCATTGGGATGCTGGCATAGGCATGGGTGAAGGAGGTTTGATTGTGTACCACGGTAAAGAGAGTAAACTGAACACCACAAGCAACAGCGTCATCAACTGTACTGTGGGCGATGAAGGATGGTATGTGGTAGACGCTCATGGAGACCATTGGGTAGGCCAAGCATCTGTATTTGGAGGCGACAATCCCTGTTCGATTACACCGCTTTCTCCTGCCAAGCCAATGAAGAACGACAGCACGCTGATAGACAGCATTTGGATTACGAACATACGCTGGAAGAACGACACTGTCATGCTTTTTGACTTTAACTCTGACAAGCCCGCTGCCGAAGTCTATGTTGACAGAGCCGAAATGGGTCTTACCGATTTAATGGTACGCGGTCGTGCCATCAGTCGCGTTGGAAACATTGCTACCAAGGGTGTGATTTATGCCACCAGCGAGGCGGAATGCAATATGGTGCAGGGCACAGTGGTCTACGATACTTCTGCCGCTGTAAACGACATCAAGGTGCACCTAACCGAACTAACACATGGTGCCACCTACTACTGTCGTACATTTGTTACTGTCGGCTCTCAGACATCGACCTCGCCAATAAAGACGATAAAGATGGACAAACATGTGGGAATCCGTGGTGCCAGTTTTAATGCCAATTTCCCTGAAGGGCTCTTGGTCGACATCGAGTTTGACAGCAATGTTGACCACTGCCTGTATTATGGATATATGCAAAGCTCAGGGTCATCTTATATTGAACTATGGCCTGAATGGTACGGTGAAGACCAACAAATTGCCGACGTGTCGGGTACTATATGGTTGCCATTACTATTGTTAGAAGACTCGATAGCGAGCCATGTTACTTTTGGCATATGGGTGGTTACCACAGGTGGAGATACTGTGGGCGAGATATTCAAATACGACATTTCCAACATGGGTACGGTGCAAGTAACTAACACTTTTTACGATATTGAAGAAAAGAGTATTGTTGACGGAGTGGTCAATATCGTCGGCAGGGTTGGTTTTGTAAACCAGGAAGATAACCGCTACTGGGTAGGAGTTATGCCACGTACTGAGTTTCTTTCGACTTTAGAATACTATGGAGGTGGATGCCATAGTGATGACAGTGCTGAATGTGATACTGTGGCAAGCTTGGTGCACTATTATAACTATAGCTTCGCTCACAGTTTGATTACGAATTACACCTTTACCGAAGTGGATAGCACGCATACTGTATCATTGCCAGTTTTGGCTTTCGGCAGCGACAGCCTTTTGTTGCTTGTGGAGTTGGACCAGTATGGCGTAGCGCATGTGGTAAATTGGAAAGCATTTGTTGGAATGCAGGCTGATCAGACCGTCGGAGAAGCGCACCTGGGCTATGAAGACTATGAAACAGACGAGTATGGCTATCACGAGACGGTTTTCTCAAGCGACTCGACCTTGCGGATAGATATTTACCCCAATGAATTTGCGAATCATTACTATATGCTCAAAGGCACAGCTTCGGAGTTGGAGACTCTAGGCATTACCGACACTGCCACGGCCGTTGCATATTATCTCGCCCATCAAGCGGAGATGCAACGCTATGATTGCCCGTGGCTGTTTAAGGGCTTTTGGGGCAACCCGTCAGTTGTTTTCCCCATGACGATTAATCATGTCCAAATAGTGACTGGTGCTCTGGCAGGCAGCGACTACCATGTCTACCTTTTCCCATTCAATGCCAACAACGAGGCAGGCAAGGTGGAGCGGCTGGTGTTCGAGGTCAAAGACAAGTTTGTCGATGTCACACCCGGCGGCAACGGCGACACGGCATGGTGGTATACCGAAAACGGCGAGGTCGTTTGGGCATGGAAATACGATGAAAACGAAATCATGGACGACTACCACATGTATCTTGCCCCCCTCGGCCGCCTCGACAGCCTCTGCACGGCAATGGGTGTTGACCCTGTGGGTCTGCTTCCCTCGCTCGTTCAAGCCGGTCTTACGAGAAACTATGGCGACAATCTACCTTGGTCTACGGCCTTGTTTGACGTAGGCGACACTGCTTTGCATCTGCTGCCCGACACCACGTATGAACTCTGCCTGTGGGCAACAGACTACTATGGAACAGCCTATTTCCAGCGTACCCCCTTCAGCACACACGGTGCACCCCGCTTCAACGAGGCTGGATTGAAGGAGCTGTATTTTGAGAGAGACTATCATTCCAATGGAGACACCGTCTTCTACTGCTTAATACAAGCCACCGAAGCCACAGCCTATTATCATGTTATATTTGGCGAAGAGGGTGTGCTTTCGATTCAAGGCATCACATCGCTCGCTGACGCAAGTGAATACTGCCTCTCCCACCGCTCATCGTTGGAACAGTATACCCACCAGACGACGGAGATAAGTTTCGAGGCGGGCACCGACGATATGGGCTATTCTAATTATGCACTCTATATGGAGTTCATAGATGGTACGCCTTATATGAGGCCATACTACTGCTGGCGGAAACATAACACCCAGCCGATGAGTCGCGACAGCGTCTACCGCATCTATGTGATTCCCTATACTGCCGCTGGAGAACAGGGTGTTGGGCGATACATACGTTTCTCTCCTTACTATGGTCAATATGATTATTCCGATAGTGCAGTATATGGTTATGTGACAGAAAGCAGTGTATCTGACATCACGGAGAATTCTGCTACGCTCCACGGCAATGTGCAAGCCGGCAGGCGTTCAATCTCTGTAGTTGGCTTTGTCTACCTTCGCGCCGATGCGCCATGGGGCACAGAGGCCTCGACAGTGGTTTTCGGCCCCTACACCGGCGACCCATTCTCGTACCGCTTGACGGGGCTGCAGCCCAACACAACCTATCGCTACGCGGTGGCTATGGGTCACGGCACAGACACATCGGTGTACAGTAGCGTTATTTACAATACATTCACTACCGCCAGTTGCACCGTAAGCGTCAGCATAGACACCACCATCTGTTACAACACCTACTATGGCAGCCAGCGCTATACCAGCAGCCAGACCTTGGAGTTCGCCTATATAGCGGCCAATGGCTGCGACAGTGTGCTGAGCGTAAACCTCACAGTGCTGCCACAGCGCATAGGCAAAGACACGGTGGTGCTCTGCTATGGTGAGGAGTACGATGGTTTCCCACGCTACAACAGTTTCATTCAGACGGAGACAATCCAGGAAGAAGGTCTCTGCGACTCGACGCACAGAGTGCGCCTTGAAGTGCTCGCCAAGATTGAGACCTCGGCCAGCGATACCCTGCATGGAGACACATACGAGTGGGGCAACCAAGTGCTCACCCAGCCAGGACAATACACGCAGGTGTTTACTGCCGCCAACGGCTGCGACAGCACGGTACACCTCACCCTTGTGGCCGAACCCGAGGAGCCTCAGGAAGGCATCGGCGATGTCGACATCGATCGGGTTCGCATCTACGTCGACGGTCGCACCATTGTCGTCGATGGCTCTGAAGGATGGACGGTGAATATCTATGATGCCAGTGGACGCTTGCTATTTACAAAGACCGACGGTGTTCGCTACGATGCTCCGTCGACGGGTACCTATTTTGTGCAGGTTGGCAACCACCCGGCGCGCAAGGTCGTCATGGTACGCTGAGAAACAATCATTCACAGGCCGCCGCACAGTAATGTGCGGCGGCTTTTTTTTATTGCAATTGTGCGGTGTGAGTGTCTACGGGAGAGAAAAAAAGGTGGTGGCACATAATAATTGCACCAAGGTGCCGTTTAGTGTGAGATATGGCGAAGAACGACAATACGGCACAACGTGGCATGACAATCGTGGTACTGATTGCCATGGTGCTGGGCGTGCTGATCGGGCTCATGTTCGGCCGCACCTTCGGCTTGCAGGAGAAAACACTGACGCTGCAGAGCAAGGTGGGCGAGGTGATGAGCCTGGTCGAGGACGAGTATGTGGATTCGCTCGATGCCGACTCGCTGAGCGAGCGCTTGATTGCCGTGATGCTTGCCGAGCTGGACCCCCACAGCTCCTACCTCTCGGCCCGCGAGACTGAACGCACCGACGAGATGATGCGAGGCAGCTTCGAGGGGGTGGGCCTGGTGATACACCACGAAGGCGACAGCACCTACGTGGGCCAGGTGCTGCCCGACGGGCCGTCGGCCCGCAGCGGCTTGTTGCCGGGCGACTTGATTGTGAGCATCGACGGGCAGCGTGTGTGTGGTGTGGGCCTACCGTCGGACAGCGTGGTGGCCATGCTGCGCGGCCCGCGGTCGACCAAGGTCGAGTTGGGCATACTGCGCCAGTGCACCCCGACAGGAGCCGCCGAGCCCCGCACCTTCACCATACGCCGCAACACGGTGCCGCACCACACGGTGCTGCACTACACCATGCTCGACGATACCACGGGATACATACTGCTCGGCTCGTTTGCGTCGACTAGCTACGACGAATTCCACGATGCACTCTATACCCTGAAGCAGAACGGCATGCGCCACCTGGTGTTCGACTTGCGCGGCAACGGTGGCGGCTCGCTGAGCGCTGCGGTGGGCATCGCGGGCGAGTTGTTGCCCCATGGCAGCCTTATCGTATACACACAGGGAGCCCACTCGCGCCGGCGCGACGTCAGGGCCCGCGGCAACGGCCTCTTCAGCGAGGGCCGCGTCACCGTGTTGGTCGACGAGAACTCGGCCTCGGCTAGCGAGGTGGTGAGCGGCGCCCTGCAGGACAATGACCGCGCCACCATCGTGGGACGGCGCACCTTCGGCAAGGGGTTGGTGCAGACCGACTTTGCCCTGGCCGACGGCTCGTCGGTGCTGCTCACCACAGCACGCTACTATACCCCCTCGGGCCGCTGCATACAGCGCCCCTACGACGGCGGCACCGGCCAGTACTATCGCGAATACTTCAACCAGTTGCTCGAAGAGACCTATGCCGACAGTGCCACGGTGCACATCAAGGACACGACGCCATACTACACCGTGGGCGGCCGCATCGTCTATGGCGGTGGCGGCATCATACCCGACAGGCTTTTGCCCGTGCGCAAGGACAGTTCGTTTGTGTACTATAACCAGCTTGCGGGACGCGGGCTGATCAACCGCGTGGCCTTCGGCTACGTGAGGCAGCATGCCGCCCGCTTGGTGGACCGCTACCCCGACGCGCCGAGCTTTGTGCGGGGCTTCCGGGTCGACAATGCATTGGTCGAGCGCCTGGTGGCCGCCGGCGAGGCCGAAGGCATAGTCCGCAACAGCGCCAGCCTGCGTGTGCAACGCCCGCTGATTGAGGCCATGCTCAAGGCCTATATAGGACAATCACTATTTGGAAACCAAGGCTTCTACGACTCGTACCTGCCGCAGGACGAGGACTTGAAAGCAGTAATAAAAAACAAGATATGAAAAAGATACTCACCCTGATGCTTGCCCTGCTGCCCGTGGTAGCGGCCGTGGCGCAAAAGAGCAGCCTGACGGTGGCCCTGCGTGGTGCCGCCGAGGGTACCAAGATGGTGGTGTGCGAGGCTCAGGGCGGCCGCCTGGTGCCGGCCGACACCGTGGCCCCCGACGGCAAGGGTCGCTTCGTGGTGCGCCGCGACGCTACCGAACCGCAGTTCTTCGCCATGGTGCTCGACCGCCCGAAAAGCCCCATGATACACGTCATACTGCTGCCCAAGGAAAAGGTGACGCTCGAGGTGAACTATGACGATGCCTACAACCAACTGCGCATCGCCTCGGTCAAGGGGTCGGACAACATGGAGCTCTACCGCCGCTTCAACAACCTGATGGCCGATGCCGCCATCGAGAGTTCTCTGCAGGCCACTGCCCAGTATGAGCTGGAGCAGATGCTGGGCGAGAACAGCGGAGTGCTGATGAGCGCCTTCCTGGTCACCTTCTTCGAGACTGCCTTCGACCAATATGCAGGCCTCTACAAGCAGATACGCGACGCCCTGATTGACGAATACCCCAACAACGACTTTGTGCGCCACCTGAACGATAAACTGCGCACCGCCGTGGTGGTGGGCATGGAGGCTCCCGACATAGCGTTGCCCGACCGCGACGGACAGGTGCGCCGTCTGAGCGACCTGCGCGGCAAGGTGGTGCTCATCGACTTCTGGGCTTCGTGGTGCCGCCCCTGCCGCATGGAGAACCCCAACGTGGTGCGCCTGTACCATCGGTTCCACGACAAGGGTTTCGAGATATACAGCGTCTCGCTCGACAACAGCCGCGAGAAGTGGCTCGCCGCCATCGAGAGTGATGGCCTCGTGTGGCAGAACCATGTCAGCGACCTCAAGGGCTGGCAGTCGGCCGGTGGCCGCCTATATGGCATCAACTCCATACCCGCCACTGTCCTCATCGACGCCGAGGGCAAGGTCTTGGCACGTAATTTGAGGGGTGCAGAATTGGAACAAAAGCTAACTGAAATACTACAGCAATGATAACAACCACACAGATAGAGATGGCCCTGGGCCATGTGAACGACCCCGACCTCGGCCGTAGCCTGACAGAGCTGGGCATGATCGAGAACATCAAGGTCGACGGCAAGAAAGTGAGCTTTGATTTGGTGCTCACCACTCCGGCATGCCCCATGAAAAAGAAAATGAGCGACGACTGTATCGAAGCCATACACAACCTGGTCGACCGCGAGGCCGAAGTGGAGATCAACCTCACATCGCGTCCGCAGCCCGACCCCAAAGAGGAGTTCAAGGAGGTCTTCAAGAACGTACACCACACCATCGTCGTGGCCTCGGGCAAAGGTGGCGTGGGCAAGAGCACCGTGGCTGTCAACCTGGCCATCTCGTTGGCCAAGACGGGCGCCAAGGTGGGCCTTGTCGATGCCGACATCTACGGTCCGTCCATACCCATCATGCTTGGCGTCGAGGGCGAAGAGGTCTACGGCCACAAGGTGGGCGACAAGACGTATATGCTCCCCATCGAGAAGTATGGCATAAAGCTCATGTCGATAGGCTTCTTTGTAGACCCCGACAAGGCCCTCGCCTGGCGTGGTCCGATGGCCAGTGGCGCCCTGAAGCAGCTGCTTGGCGAGACTTGGTGGGACGAGATAGACTACCTGGTGGTAGATATGCCTCCGGGAACGGGCGACATACAGCTCACCCTGGCACAGACCTTGCCCGTGAGCGGCGCCATCATCGTCAGCACCCCGCAGCAAGTGGCTTTGGCCGACGTGGTTCGTGGTGTGGAACTGTTCCGCAACGAGAGCGTCAACATACCGGTGCTGGGCTTCGTCGAGAACATGGCCTACTTCACCCCTGCCGAGCTGCCGCAGAACCGCTACTACATATTCGGACAGGGTGGCTGCCGCCGACTGGCCGAGGAGATGAACATACCGCTGCTGGGCGAGATACCGCTGGTGCAAAGCATCGCCGAGAGCGGTGACGCCGGAAAGCCCGTGGCCCTCTTCAACCCCGAAGCAACCAAGGACGTGGTGCGCGACGCCTTCGACCAGCTGGCACGCAACACCATCGCCGAAATATGCAAGAATAATATCAAATAGAATAGTATGACTGACCAAGAGAAAGCCGTCGTCGAGGTGAAAGTGAAGAACGCCCTCGACCAGATACGCCCCTACCTGCAGCAGGACGGTGGCGATGTAGAATATGTCGACATGACCGCCGAGGGCGTGGTGATGGTGCACCTGCAGGGCCACTGTGGCAGTTGCCCGCATGCCATGCAGACCCTCAAACAGGGTATCGAGCAGGCCATCAAGAAGGTTATCCCCGAAGTGAAAAGTGTCGAGAAGATATGATATACACTAAGACTGGCGATGGCGGCACTACTTCGCTTGTGGGCGGAAGCCGTGTGGCAAAAGACGATGTCAGGGTCGAAGCCTATGGCACCGTCGATGAACTCAATTCGCATATCGGTCTGCTGGCCGAGATGATACGCGAAGGCGACGAGAAGCACTACGGCGAGCTCAAGGCCGTGCAGCACAACCTGTTTACCCTGCAGACGCTGCTGGCCACCGAGGATGCGACCCTGTACGCCCGGCTGCCACAGCTGGCACCGGACGAGATCGACAGGCTGGAGCGCCAGATAGACGCCATCACCGACACGTTGCCACGCCTGCAGAACTTCGTCATTGCGGGCGGCACCGCTGCGGGCGCCCAGTGCCACGTGTGCCGCACCGTCTGCCGTCGCGCCGAGCGTCGGGTGGTTACCCTTGCCGCCAAAGCCGAGGTCGACGGAGTATTGCTTCGCTACCTGAACCGCTTGTCGGACTACCTCTTCGTGCTGGCGCGCCACGCCGTGGTGGCTGTCGGAAAGAACGAGGATTTGTATATCAACTGATTGTAAAAAAAATTTGTCAGTATTGCAAAAAGGTGTACTTTTGCAAAAATTTTTGACAACAGCGTATGTATTGGACACTTGAATTAGCATCGAAACTGGAGGACGCACCGTGGCCTGCAACCAAGGATGAACTGATTGACTATGCGCAGCGTACCGGTGCTCCTATGGAAGTTATAGAGAACCTGCAGGAGATTGAGGACGAGGGCGACCAGTATGAGAGTATCGAAGACATCTGGCCCGACTATCCTACCAAGGAGGACTTTTTCTTTGAAGAAGACGAATATTAGCATCGTAGGCTCGGGTAACGTGGCTACCCACCTTGCCCTGGCTTTCCGCGATGCCGGCTGCACCATACGGCAAATATTATCTCGCACTTTCGACCACGCGCAGCAGTTGGCCTGGCGCGTGGATGCCATCCCCACCGACCGACCTGACACGCTTTACACCGATATCGACGTCTGCCTGCTCTGTGTGGGCGATGACGCCCTCTACGACCTCGGGCTGGACCTGCGCCTGCCCGACACGCTGGTGTTGCACACTTCTGGCAGCACGCCCGCCTCGGTCCTGAAGCATATCAGCCCCCGCTATGGGGTTGTCTGGTCGCCTCAGACTTTCGTCCGCGACATTGCCATCGACTACTCCAGGCTACCGCTCTGCATCGAGGGTTCTACCCCGAAGGTGGAGCAGGAGATAGAGCAGCTGGTGTCGAGGGTGAGCCGGGCGGTATACCATCTCGATGGCGAACAGCGACTGCATGCCCACTTGGCGGCTGTGATGGTGAGCAACTTTGTGAACGCTATGAACGCCACCGCCCAGCAGTATATGCAGTCCCATGGGCTCGACTTCGAAATGTTGCGTCCTCTGGCCGAGCAGACCCTGCGCAAGTGGGACTACGGCGACCTGCGCGCCCAGCAGACAGGTCCTGCCCGTCGCGGCGACCAGAAGACCATTGACGCACAGCGCCGCCTGCTGGCCGACCAGCCGCAGATGCTCGAGCTGTACGACATGATGACCGAAATCATACAGTCGCAATGCAATTTGTAGACACCCATTGCCACCTCTATGACGAGGCTTTCGACGCCGACCGCGCCGAGGCCGTGGCCCGTGCAGTGGCGGCCGGGGTCGACACCATGCTGCTGCCCGACATCGACAGCGGTTCCACCCCCCGCCTCGACGCCCTCGTGGCGAGCCGCCCCGACTTGTTCCGCCCCATGGCAGGCCTGCATCCCACCTCGGTGAAGGACGACTTTGAGCAGGAGTTGGAACACGTGCGGCGGCGCCTCTTCGCGCCCGACGGTTCGGGGCGCCGTTTCGTGGCCGTCGGCGAGGTGGGCATGGACCTTTACTGGGACCGCACCTACGAAGCCCAGCAGCGCGAGGCCCTGAAGCGGCAGCTGCTCTGGGCCGAGGAGCTGGGACTGCCGGTGGCATTGCATATACGCAAGGCCCACAACGAGGTGTTCGGCTTGTTGCGCGACCTCGGGCGCCGCTCGTATCGCGGTGTGATGCACTGCTTCGGCGGCAGCGTGCAGGAGGCCGAGCGGGCCGTGGAGATGGGCTTCCACCTGGGCATAGGCGGTGTGGTCACCTTCAAGAATGCCACCATGGCCGAGGTTGTGAAGGCCGTGCCCCTAGAGCGCCTGCTGCTCGAGACCGACGCCCCCTATCTGAGCCCCGTGCCGCACCGCGGCCAACGCAACGAGAGTGCCTACCTGCCACTGGTGGCACAGCGGGTGGCCGACCTGCGCGGCATCGCCCTGCAGCAGGTGGCCGAGCAGACCTCCCTTTCGGCAAAGTCTTTGTTTGGAATATAAAAAAAGAGGCTGCCTGTGCGGCAGCCCCTTGGCTGTGGAGTAGATGGGACTCGAACCCACTACCTTTTGATTGCGAACCAAATGCTCTACCAGATGAGCTACTACCCCTCCGTTTAGCAAAAAAGGGCCGTATTTCTGCGACCCTCTCTTTGTGGAGTATATCGGAGTCGAACCGATGACCTCTTGCATGCCATGCAAGCGCTCTAGCCTACTGAGCTAATACCCCTCTCGTTTCTCTCGAAAACGGATGCAAAGATACAACCTTTTTCCGAACTGGCCAAATATTTTTTAAAATAAATTTTATTTAGCTGGAAATCAGATATTCCATTGGAAGCCTTCGAACGGATTGTTGCGGTCGAACGTCTGTTCGTGCGACCGTTGCTGCATCTTTTTGATGCGTTTCAGTCCCCAACGCCACAGTTTGATGTCGAACACGATGAAAATCACGAATAAAGCGGCGCATAATATGCCCACCACGGTGTAGCCCCCGCCGTTGCCGGCCGAGAGGTTGGTCGAGACCATGAGCAGTGCGTCGTAGGTGCCGTGCAGCAACAGCGGGTAGAGCAGTGCGTGCAGCAGGTGGCGGCGGCGCCCACGCGGGTCGAATTTGGCCAGCGAGAGGTAGTAGCCCATGGTTACGCCGAAGAGGAAGTGGGCCGGCACGGCCAGCAGGCCGCGCATCAGGGCGGTGCCCGCGGCGTCGGTGCTCGAGAAGACGTAGCTGATGTTCTCGACGCAGGCGAAGCCGAGCGAGAGGTAGGCGGCATAGACGATGCCGTCGAAGTATTCGTCGAAGTGGCGGCTGCGCCACACCACGAGCATCAGGAGCAGCAGCTTCCACAGCTCCTCGCTCAGGCCGGCCACCAGGTAGCCGTCGAACAGGCCGTTGAGCACGGGAGCGCTGTCGGCCGGCGGCGCCAGCGGCATGATTACGGCCTCCATCAGCGCGGCCGGCACCACGCTGAAGCACCCAGCGAAGAAGGTGAGCAGCAGCAGTCCGAGGGGTTCGGGGTTGATCTTGTCTTTGCGATAGATGAAAAACAGCAGCACCACAACGGGCAGTACGGCCGAGATGAGCACTATGTTCATGTTCGTTAGTCTATGGTTTACAGTCCTATACCGATGGCGGCCGCAGGCCGCCATCGGTGCAAAAATACGCATTATTCCCGAATTGTGCGTCGCCGGCCGAAAAAAAGTCTACCATCGCCCTGTCGGCCAGCCGCCCGCGACCCATCGTGTCCCCCCGCCCGCCGTATCCCCGCCGCTACCCCTCCGCCCGTTCTTATGTATTTTAATGATACTTCAACGATAGTTTAACGATAAAAAACATAAGAACTATCGTTTAAGTATCGTTGAAGTACATAGGAATTACCGAGGGGGTGCGGACTGGGAGCGCAGGGGAACACCGGCGGAACGGGACATCTGGCTTTGGCGGGGGTCGGTGTTGGGGGGTAGGGTGGAGGGCACGGCGGAATAACTTAACAAAAACGTAACAATTTGTTCCGCCTAATCTTCGTAATTTTGCAGCGTCGAAACAAAAGGAAAGTATATATGGAAATACAGAATATCATGTTGGTAATCTTGAATTTGGCCGGTGCTTTGGCCATCTTCCTGTTTGCCATGAAACTGATGAGCGAGGGCCTGCAGAAGATTGCTGGCAGCAAAATGCGGTCGGTGTTGAAGCACATCACCGGCAACCCGGTGAGCGGCATATTGACCGGCACGGCGGTGACCGCCGCCATCCAGAGCTCGTCGGCCACCACGGTTATGGTGGTCAGCTTCGTCAACGCCGGACTGCTGTCGCTGGCGGGTGCCGTGGCGGTCATCATGGGCGCCAACATCGGTACCACGGTGACGGCGTGGATCATCACCCTCTTCGGCCTGGGCGACAGTGGCGCGGGCTTCAGCCTGCCCATGCTCCTGGCCGCCATCAGCCTGTTCTTCATCTTCTCGAGCCGCGACCGCATGAAGTCCATTGGCCAGACGGTCATCGGCCTGGCCCTGCTGCTGGTGGGCATGGAACTGCTGCAGAAGCCGCTGTCCAACCTCGACCAGTACCCCGAGTTCCTGCATGCCCTGTCGACCCTCAGCGACTACGGCTTCTGGTCCATACTCATCTTCGTGGCCATCGGTGCCGTGCTCACCTGCGTGGTACAGGCCTCGGCGGCCATGATGGCCATCACCCTGGTGATGTGCTACAACGGCTGGATTGGGTTCGATGTGGCTGTGGCCTTGGTGATGGGACAGAACATAGGCACCACCATCACTGCCAACCTGGCGGCCTTGGTGGCCAACGCCGCCGGCAAGAAAGCTGCCCGGGCGCACCTCGTATTCAATGTGGTGGGCGTAATCATCACCCTCATAGTCTTCTCGCCGCTCATGCGCTTCATCGCCTACCTCACCGAGAACATGACAGGCTGCAGCCCCTACGCCCCGATCGACGCCCCACTCTACAATCGCGAGTCGGTGCCACTGGCCATCTCGCTATTCCACACCATCTTCAATGTGGGCAATACCATCATACTGGCCTTCTTCATACCGCAGATTATCAAGATAGTGAACTGGATGGTGAAGACCAACGAGGAGGTGCCCGAGGACGAGTTCCGCCTCACCTACATCGAAGGCAACTGGCTCAGCACCGCCGAGCTCAACCTGCAGAGCGCCAAGAGCGAAATCGAGGAATTCTCGAAGCGCATACTGCGCATGTACACCTTCCTGCCGGGCCTGCGCACCGCCAAGAGCGACGAGGAATTCGACGCTCTGGAGAACCGCATCGCCAAGTACGAGGACATAAGCGACCGCATGGAACTGGAGATAACCAAGTTCCTCACGCGCGTAGGCTCGGGCGACGTCAGCCAGCACGCCTCCGAACGCATCAGCTCTATGCTCCGCATCATCGACAACCTCGAGTCCATAGGCGACGCCATCTATCAGATAGCCATGACCCGCAAGAACAAGCGCGAGGACGCCGTCCACTTCGACGCAGGCCTCAACGCCAACCTCGCGCACATGAGCGAACTGGTGCAGAACGCCCTCAATGTGATGGACGCCAACCTGCACGACTACGACCATGTCGACCTCGACGCCGCCTACGCTGCCGAGCGCGAAATCAATGCCTACCGCGACCGTCTGCGTGCGCAACACCTCGACGCCCTCAAGCTTGGCGTCTATGACTTCGCCATCGGCAACGCCTACAGTAGTCTCTACGCCCTCTACGAGAAGCTAGGCGACTACATAATCAACATCTCCGAGGCCATCGGCGGCAAGCGCATGGAGTAGGGATGGAGAATAAAAGAGGGGTCCAGCGGCATAGCCGCTGGACCCCTCGTCGTTTACTATACTGTTTACAGCAGTTTCTTCTTCAGGTTGAGAATCATGTCGTCCGTCATGCGATCCAGGTCGTACTGGGGGCTCCAGCCCCATTCCTGGCGGGCGCAGCTGTCGTCCATCTTGTTGGGCCAGCTGTCGGCGATGGCTTGTTTGATTGGCTCGGGCTCGTAGACCATCTCAAAGTTGGGGTAGCGCTTCTTGATGGCGTTGTATATAATCTCGGGGTCGAAGCTCATGGCGGTAACGTTGAAGCTGTTGCGGTGCACCAGCTTGCTGGGGTCGGCCTCCATGATGTCGATCATGGCCTTCTGGGCGTCGGGCATGTACATCATGTCCATGTAGGTGCCTTTCTTCAGGGGACAGACGAACTTCTCGCCCTTGACGGCAGCGTAGTATATCTCGACGGCGTAGTCGGTGGTGCCGCCGCCGGGGAGGGTCATGTGGCTGATGAGGCCGGGGAAACGCACCGAGCGGGTGTCGACGCCGAAGCGGGTGAAGTAGTAGTCGCTCAGCAGCTCGCCGGTGACCTTGGTGACGCCGTAGATGGTGTTGGGGCGCTGTATGGTATCCTGCGGCGTGTTGTCGTGGGGTGTCGAGGGGCCGAAGGCGCCGATCGACGAGGGGGTGAAGACGGCGCAGCCGAACAGGCGGGCCACCTCGAGGCAGTTCACCAGGCTGCCGATGCCGACGTTCCAACCCAGCATGGGGTTCAGCTCGGCCGTGGCGCTCAGGATGGCTGCCAGATTGTAGATAGTGTCGATGTTGTACTGCTTCACGGCGGTGGCAATCTGCATGATCTGGGTGCTGTCGATGCGCTCCACGGGGCCACGCTCGTAGGGGTCGCCCTTCAGCGGACGCAGGTCGCTGCACACAACGTTGTTGTCGCCATAAACATCTCTCAAATTACGTGTCAGCTCACTGCCAATCTGGCCGCCGGCACCGACGATAAGGATTCTTTTCATCGTTATATTCCTTTTGTTAATTCGTTATAATCAACAATATATCACGTCATTGTAGGACGCTAGGCCCGTGCAATGACGTGTACAAAGATACAAAATAATTTATATATAACCGTAAATTCTTTCTACCGTTTGGCCTTGAGGTGCATCACCAGCTCGAGGGTCTTGCAGATGCGGCCGTTGGTCTCGGCAATCTCGCCGCTGCCGTCGACGGTGACCAGGAGGCCCGAGACGCGGTAGTAGTCGAGCACCGGGGTGGTCTGCTGGTCGTAGAGTTCTATGCGGTGGCGGATTACCTCCTCGGTGTCGTCGGCGCGGCCGCTGATGGCGGCGCGTTCGTGGATGCGGTGCACCAGCTCGTCGCGTGGCACGTCGATGGCCACCACGCAGTCTATCTTGCGCTTCAGGCGGCCGAAGAGGAACTCCAAGGTCTGAGCCTGCGACACGGTGCGGGGGAAGCCGTCGATGATGCAGCCTTCCGGGCGGTGGGGTTTGCCGTTGCGCTCCACGTCCCAGGGGTCGAGGGCGGCGTCGGGGTCGGGCAAGGTGGAGCGTAGCTCGAGGGCGCGGCCGAGGAGCGGCACCACGATGTCGTCGCCCACCAGGTCGCCGCGGTTCATGATGGCTTTGGCACGCTGACCCAAGGGAGAGCCCAGCGACACCTCCTGCCGCAGCAGGTCGCCGGTGGAGATGTGCAGGAAGTCGTACTTCTCGGCCAGCAGTTGCGCCTGAGTCCCCTTCCCGGCTCCCGGCGCCCCGAAGATAACGATATTTATCATACTTGGTGTTTTTATTGGTCTCAATTCTGGGTGCAAATATACGACATAATTCCGACATGGCAAAACAAAAAAGTGCGGGAATGCTGTTTCACATTCCCGCACTTGCTTTGTAATTCTAGCCTTGCGGCTAAGTGTCTTAGCCCTCGATTTCCTTGCGGACTTTCTTGAAGGCCTCGATGCACTTGTCGAGGTGCTCGTGCTCGTGGGCGGCGCTGATTTGGACGCGGATGCGGGCCTGGCCTTTCGGCACGACGGGATAGTAGAAGCCGGTGACGAAGATGCCTTCTTCCTGCATCTTGGCGGCATACTGCTGGCTCTTGGCGGCGTCGTAGATCATGACGGCGCAG
>CACYZN010000029.1 GCA_902778925.1 uncultured Bacteroidota bacterium | reverse complement strand
ATGTCCCCCAAGAGCATATTCATTGCCAAGAAACACTTCGGCACCCGTTCGCAGAGTAATCTCTTGTGACAGAGCCATTGTCTGCGCATGGCAGGAGACTAGCAGCTGCGACAACATCGCAACAAGCAGAACCACCATATGCGCCATCCTTTTCACCTTTCACCTCTCACCTTTCACCTTTTTCCAGTGTGTCCGAAGCCGCCGGTGCCGCGCTCGGTGTCGGTCAGTTCCTCCACCTGGATGATTTCGGCCTGCTCGTGGCGGGCGATGACCATCTGGGCGATGCGCTCGCCGTCGTTGATGACGAAGTCCTCCTGACTGAGGTTGATGAGGATGACGCATATCTCGCCGCGGTAGTCGGCGTCGATGGTGCCGGGCGAGTTGAGCACGGTGATGCCTTTCTTCAGCGCCAGGCCGCTGCGGGGACGCACCTGCGCCTCATAGCCCGCCGGCAGCTCCATGAAGAGCCCCGTCTTCACAAGGCCACGCTCCATCGGCCTCAGCGTAATCGGTCCCTCAGGCAAATATGCCCTCAAATCCATCCCCGCCGACTGCGCCGTCTCATACTTCGGCAGCGGGTGATGCGAAGTGTTTCTGAGTTTAACAATCATTTGTCTTAACTACTTAACTACTGCCTACTAGACTACTTCTTAGTCAGCACCTCGTCAATCATGCCGTAGGCGAGAGCCTCCTCGGCGGTGAACCAGTGGTCGCGGTCGCTGTCTTTCTCCACCTGCTCGAAGGGCTGGCCGCTGTGCTTGGCAATAATCTCATAAAGCTCCTTCTTGAGCTTCAGTATCTCACGCACGGTAATCTCCATGTCGGTGGCCTGACCGTCGGCGCCACCCATGGGCTGGTGTATCATCACGCGAGCATGCGGCAGGGCGCAGCGGCGGCCTTTCTCGCCGGCGCACAGCAGCACGCTGGCCATCGAGGCGGCCAGGCCGGTGCAGATGGTGCTGACCTTCGGCTGGATGTACTGCATGGTGTCGTAGATGCCCAAGCCGGCATAGACCGAGCCTCCCGGCGAGTTGAGGTAGATCTGTATGTCCTTGGTGGGGTCCACGCTCTCGAGGAAGAGCAACTGGGCCTGGATGACGTTGGCGGTGTAGTCGTCGATGGCGGTGCCGAGGAAGATGATGCGGTCCATCATCAGGCGGCTGAAGACGTCCATCTGGGCAACGTTGAGCTGGCGCTCCTCGACGATATAGGGCGTGAGGGAGTTGTTGATGGCCGAGGTATACTTGGCGAAGGTGGTGCTGCTGATGCCACGATGGCGGGTGGCGTATTTCTCAAATTCTGTCATATCTATTATATTATAATATTGCGTTAATGTGTCAATGCGTTAATGTTTCAGTAGGCCCGGGCGCCGTTCCTTGGTGCGCTGTATGGCCTGTTCCATGCGCCACTGCTCTATTTTGGCGTGGTTGCCGCTGAGGAGCACATCGGGCACACGCCAACCACGAAATTCGGGCGGGCGGGTGTATTCCGGCGGTGCCACAAGGCCGTCCTGGAACGAGTCGTCGAGAGCCGACTGCTCGTCGCCTATCACACCCGGCACCAAACGAATCACAGCGTCGCAGATGACCGCAGCGGCCAGTTCGCCGCCGGTGAGGACATAGTCGCCAATGCTTATCTCGCGGGTGATGAAGTGCTCGCGCAGACGCTCGTCGACCCCCTTGTAATGTCCACACAGTACTATCAAGTTCTGTGCCAGCGAGAGTTGGTTGGCCATGGGCTGACTAAGCAATTCGCCATCTGGGGCGGTATAGATAACGTCGTCGTAGGTACGTTCTTTCTGGAGTCCCTCGATGCAGTTGGCCAGCGGCTCGATGGCCATCACCATGCCGGCAGAGCCGCCATAGGGGTAGTCGTCTACCGAGCCGTAGCGCGTAAGCGAATAGTCATGCAGGTTGTGGAAGACGACTTCGACCAAACCTTTCTTCTGGGCGCGCTTCAGTATGCTCTCCTCGAAGAACATCTGCATCATATTGGGGAAAAGGGTAAGTATGTCTATCCTCATTTTAGCTTCAGTTTCTGACCCACACGGAGGGTGCTGGTTTGCTTGAGGCCGTTCAGCTGGCACAGTTTTTCCACAGTAGTACCGTTGGCGCGCGCTATCTTGTTCAGTGTGTCGCCGCTACGCACCGTGTAGGTGGCAGATCCACCTTTGGAAGACTTGGATGTCGACGCAGCGGGAGCCGACTTGGCGGCCGAGGCACTGCCACTGACCCGCAAGCGATCGCCGGGGTGCAAGACCTTGGTTTCCTTGATGCCGTTCAGCTGGCAGAGACGTTTCACCGTGGTGCCGTTGCGGCGCGCTATCTTCTCGAGGGTGTCGCCCTGACGCACTCGGTACCAACCTCCCGAAGAACCGCCTTTGCCGTTCGACGCACCGGCCTTGGCAACCTTGCGGAACGACGACGAGGTAAGCTCGAGGTGGTCGCTGATAAGGTCGTGGGTGGCACAATCCATCACATTCTCTGGGTTGATGGCATTGCCCATGTAGCGTATCTCGAAGTGCAGATGGCTTCCAAATGAACGGCCAGTGTTGCCGCAAAGGCCTATCTGCTGGCCACTCTTCACATGCTCGCCGGCAGTGACGAGGCGCTTCGACATGTGAGCATAATAGGTCTCCAAGCCGTTGGCATGATGTATTATGACCAGATTGCCATACGAACGATTGCGCTTCGAGATGCGCACCACTCCGTCGAAGGCGGCATAAATGGGTTCGCCTGTGGGCTGTGCCAGGTCGAGGCCATAGTGGAAGCGACGGCGGCGCGGACCGTAGTGGCTCGAGGGACGTGCCGCGACAGGTGTGGGCCATGTGAACTGGCCAAGTTGCAGCTCGATGGGCGAGGTTATGTCGGCCGGATTCATCTTGGGCAGATGGATGATAGCGGTATCGAAGCCCTCGAACAGAATTTCGTCCTCGCTTTCGGCACCGTCGTCGCCAAAGGTAAAGGCCTGCGGCATATCGTCATCGTCGTCGCCATCGGCGGCATCAATCAGGAAAGGTACTTGGTAAAGGTATGTTTCCGTCTCCTGCTCTTCGCCTTCTTTCTGGTCGATCACCACACCCTTGTACTCCTCGTCCTCGTAAATCACATCGAGTTTGTTGACCTTTATTTCGGACTTGCGATCCTGACGTTTGGGAGTATCGTCATTTTGTGCGGCAGCCAGTAGCGGGAGCAGCATTATTGCCAGTGTTACAAAAATATAGTTCCTATATCTCATTGTGTTGTAGTCGTATTCTGGGTATAGTTTTAGGGTGCAAAAATACGCAAAATATCAAACATACCAAACTAAAAAGTATTAAAGCTTAATTCACAGCCCCATACAATCACATCGGCCAACATATAACGACACCAACCTTGCCCTATGGCAATGAAAAGGCAAGGTTGGTGTGGAAAAGAGAGGGAAAAGACGGCTATTAGTGCCCGTAGTCGGACAAAAACTTGATGCGCATCAGTCGTATTTCTTCCTCGGTATAGTCGGGGTCGTCCGCGAATTCCTCGTAAGCCTCGTCAAGGTCACCGCTCTCACTCTCGCGCCAGTAGTCCATCAGCACTTCCTGGTGGTCTGGTTCAATCACCTCGTCAATATAGTAGTCGATATTGAGCTTGGCACCGCTTGAGATGATGTGCTCCATCTCGGTGAGGAGGTCTGACATGCTCAAGCCCTTGCCGGCAGCAATGTCCTCGAGGCTCTTGCGGCGGTCGATAGACTGGATGATATGCACTTTGAGGCTCGACTTATTGACAGCCGACCGCACCACAATATCCTGCGGACGTTCGATGTCGTTATCCTCCACATACTTCTTTATCAGCTCGATGAATGGGCCACCATGCTTTTGTGCCTTGGCGATACCGACGCCTGAACAGTGGGCCAGCTCCTCGAAATTACAGGGGTACTGGAGGGTCATATCCTTGAGCGAAGAGTCTTCGAAGATGACATGTGCAGGCAGTTTGTCGCGTGCCGCTATGCTGCGGCGCAGACTCTTAAGCTGCACATAAAGGGCCTCGTCGCCAGCAGCCGAACCAGCTGAGGCGGCAGCTGCCAATTCTTCGTCCTCCTCCTCGGCGGCAGCCGAGTAGTCGTGGTCGCAGGCCACCATCACGCTGTAGGGCTTCTTGAGGTACTTGTTGCCCGCAGGGGTGAGCTTCAGCACACCGTACTGCTCCACTTCCTTTTGCAACAGGCCTTCGAACTGAGCCTGACGCAATACAGCTTTCCAGAACAAGTCATTGCGGTCGGTACCGGCACCGAACTGGTCCAGTTCGTCGAGATGATAGGTCTTGGTATTGGTGTTGCGACGACCCATAAGCACGTCGACTATATCCTTGGCCTTGAACGCCTGCTTCATAGCCACTATGGTTTCGAGAGCCAAGCTCATCTCTTCCTTGGCTTCCTCGCGGGGCTTGGGGTGTAGGCAGTTGTCGCAATTGCCACAGTAGGGTTCATTGTAGTCCTCGCCGAAATACTTCAAAATATTAAGCCTGCGGCAAGCCGAGCTCTCGGCATAGGAAACCATTTCCTGCACCAGCTGCCGCGCCATTTCCTGCTCGGTGATATTTTTGTCGATAAAGAACTTATAAAGCTTCTCCACATCCTGCTCGCTGTAGAAGGCTATACAACGTCCCTCGCCGCCATCGCGACCAGCGCGGCCGGTCTCCTGGTAATAACCCTCGATGCTTTTCGGTATATCATAGTGTATCACAAAGCGCACGTCGGGCTTGTCGATACCCATACCGAAAGCTATGGTAGCAACTATCACATCGACCTCTTCCATCAGGAATTTGTCTTGATTCTCAGCACGCACCTTGTTGTCGAGGCCAGCATGATAGGGCAGCGCCTTGATGCCGTTTATCGCCAGCAATTCGGCCAAATCCTCCACCTTCTTGCGCGTGAGGCAATATATGATGCCGCTCTTGCCTGGGTTCTCCTTGATGAAACGAATAATCTCCTTGTGCAACAGCATGGGGTCGCTGGGCTTGGGGCGCACCTCGTAGTAGAGGTTGGGGCGGTTGAAACTTGAGATAAAGGTCTTGGCTTTCTCCATGCCAAGATTCTTGATAATATCCTGCTGAACCTTGGGGGTGGCCGAAGCAGTGAGAGTCAGTATGGGCACATCGGCGCAGATGGCCTTGATGGCATCGCGCAGACGACGGTATTCGGGTCGGAAGTCGTGGCCCCACTCCGAGATACAGTGAGCCTCGTCAATAGCAAAAAAAGTAATCTTGATACTCTTAAGGAATTCTATGGTCTCCTCCTTCGAGAGTGTTTCCGGCGCCACATATAGCAGCTTGGTGTCACCTTTGGTCAAGTCTTCCTTTACCTCGTTGGCCTGCACCCGCGAGAGCGACGAGTTGAGGAAGTGCGCCACACAATTGCTCCCAGAGGTGTAGCGTACCGCGTCCACCTGATTCTTCATGAGGGCTATCAATGGCGAAACCACAATGGCCGTACCATCGAGTATCATGGCCGGCAATTGGTAACACAGGCTCTTGCCGCCACCAGTGGGCATTATCACAAACGTATCGTTGCCATCAAGCAGGCTCTGTATGATGGGCTCCTGGTTCCCTTTAAACTGGTCAAAACCGAATATTTCTTTCAAATATGCATGCAAATCTGCCATATTATAACAATATTTGGTGCATCAGTGCGTTATTAGTTTTCAGTTTTACAAAGATACAAAAAAATAATAACCCGCCAAAATATTTTTCACTTTGAAAAGTAGAAAAGAGTTAAAAGCCATTGCTGTTCAGGTGATTGGCGATGAAAAAAAAGCCATCGACAATCTAATCAATCTGGTCGACGACAACTTTGCCAAAGCCGTCGAGACTATTTTTTCGACTCCAGGGCGCGTGGTGGTAACAGGTATCGGCAAGAGTGCCAACATAGCAACCAAGATAGTCTCCACCCTTAACTCCACGGGCACCCCAGCTTTGTTTCTTCATGCTGCCGATGCCATACACGGCGACTTGGGCATGGTACAACCCGACGATGTGGTAATATGCATATCCAAAAGTGGCAACACACCCGAAATCAAGGTGCTGGTGCCACTGATTAAGAACTTCGGCAACAGCCTGATTGCCATAGTCGGCAACCGTGACTCGTTCCTGGCCCACGAGGCCGACATAGTGATCGACACCACCGTGGAGCATGAGGCCTGCCCCAACAACCTGGCTCCCACAAGCAGCACCACCGCGCAGTTGGTTATGGGCGATGCACTCGCCGTAGCCTTGATAGAATGCCGCAACTTCACTGCCCACGACTTCGCACGCTTCCATCCTGGCGGCGCCTTGGGCAAGCAGCTATATCTGCGAGTGAGCGACCTCTACATACAGAACGAGCGTCCCTGCGTGATGCCCACCGCCAGCATCGACGAAACCATACTCGAGATGACCTCCAAACGCTTGGGCTGCACCGTAGTGCTCGAAGGAGAAACCATCCGAGGCATCATCACCGACGGCGACCTGCGCCGCATGATGCAGACCTACCACTCGCCCAAGGTGGCTGCCGACATAATGAACCACAACCCCAAGTGTATTCTGGATACCGAATATGCCGTTACGGCACTGCAGCTGATGCGGTCCAACTCGATTACCCAACTGGTGGTTGTCGACAAGGAGCATAAATACTTGGGCATCATACACATTCACGACATACTTAGAGAAGGCATAATATGAAGCTATATACCGACAAAGTGGTGAAAATCTACCGCTCGCGCACCGTAGTGAAAGAAGTATCGGTCGAGGTGAGCCAAGGCGAAATCGTGGGGCTCCTAGGGCCCAACGGTGCCGGCAAGA
Source organism: uncultured Bacteroidota bacterium (assembly GCA_902778925.1). Taxonomy (GTDB): domain Bacteria; phylum Bacteroidota; class Bacteroidia; order Bacteroidales; family P3; genus Colimorpha. Next base: position 15,085 of record CACYZN010000029.1, on the reverse strand, counting down.
CTACTACGTTCTATATGGTGGTAGGCATCATCAAAGCCAACAGTGGCAAGGTCTACTTCGAGAGCACCTGTGACGCCGACCACGAGAGCGCGGCCTTCCTGGAAAAGAAGGCTGTGCGCCCCGACGACGGCCGCCCGTGGAGCCTCGAAATCACCGGCCTGCCCATGTACCGCCGCGCACAGCTGGGCGTGGGCTACCTGGCACAGGAGGCCTCGGTCTTCCGCCAAATGTCGGTGGAAGACAACATTGCCTCGATACTCGAGTTCCGCAAAGACCTCACCCCCGAACAGCAGCGCGAGAAACTCGAGTCTCTCATCGACGAGTTCCGCCTGCAGAAGATACGCCGCAGCAAAGGTATACAGCTCAGCGGTGGCGAGCGACGCCGCACCGAGATTGCCCGGGCCTTGGCCAACGACCCCATGTTTCTGTTGCTCGACGAGCCCTTTGCCGGCGTCGACCCGATAGCAGTGCAGGACATACAAGACATTGTGGCCCACCTCAAGGAGCGCAACATAGGCATACTGATTACCGACCACAACGTGCGCGAGACCTTGGCCATCACCGACCGTGCCTACCTTCTCTACGAGGGCACGGTGCTGCACCACGGCACTCCAGAGGAGATGGCAGCCGACCCCGACGTGCGTGAGAAATACCTAGGCCGCGACTTCGAACTGCGCCGCGCCCGCACTGTGGAAATATAAAGACACAAACCCATGGACCGCTATTGTGTAATCATGGCCGGCGGCATAGGAAGCCGCTTCTGGCCACTCAGCAAAAACAACTACCCCAAACAGTTCCTTGATGTACTGGGTACCGGCAAGAGTTTCATACGCGCCACCTTCGAGCGCTTCCTGCCGCTGGTGCCGGCCTCGAACTTTGTAGTGGTGACCAACGCCGCCTACCGCGACCTCGTGCTCGAGCAGTTGCCCGAGCTCGGCGCCAGCCAAGTGCTCTGCGAGCCGATGCGGCGCAATACAGCCCCATGCATAGCCTACGCCGTGTACCACATCATGGCCCGCTGCCCCGAGGCCTCGATTGCAGTTACACCGGCCGACCACCTGGTGACCAACGAGCGCGAGTTCCAGCGCGTGGTGGGCCGTGGCCTCGACTTTGTCGAGCAGCAACGCGACGCCCTGATGACCATCGGCATCCACCCCTCGCGCCCCGAGACCGGCTACGGCTACATCGAGGTGGGCGAGGACTACACCCCCGACAACGCCAAGCTGACCATAGTGCCGGTGAAGAGCTTCAAGGAGAAACCCGACCTCGAGACCGCCAAGCAGTTTGTGGCTGCCGGCCGCTACTTCTGGAACTCGGGCATCTTCCTCTGGAGCACCGACGCCATCATGGGCGCCCTGCGCCAGTATCTGCCCGACCTCACCACCCTCTTTGACCAGGGACGCACCCTGTTCGGCACCCCCGGAGAACAAGCCTTCATCGACAAGCAGTTCGAGCAGTGCCCCAACATCTCTATCGACTACGGGGTGATGGAGCGTTCGCAAAGCCGCTACACTGTGTGCGGCGACTTTGGCTGGAGCGACATCGGCACCTGGGGCTCACTCTACACCCATGCCTCCCACGACGCCGATGCCAATGCGGTGAGCGGCCATGTGGTGCTGGAACAGACGCGCAACAGCGTGGTGAACATCGAGCCTGGCTACGAGGCCATCGTCCAGGGCCTCGACCACTGCCTGGTGGCCCTGCGCGACCACTCGTTGCTCGTGTGCCGCCTCGACGACGAGCAGCAGATAAAACACTGGGTTGAGCGCCTGTAAACCAGCACGATACAAAAACCCGAACAAAAATTGAAACAAGGCCGAAAAACCGTCGTTTTTCGGCCTTTATAATTGCCTGGTTCTCAGCACCAAGTCCGGACCAAGTCCGAGTCAACTCCGTATCATGTCCGTATCTGGTCCGTATCAACTCCGACTATGGTCGGTGTTGGTGCGGATGGGACACGCTGTGGACAGGGCAAGGAGCCGGAGAGGGTGGCAGGACAATGGCAAAAAAACAAGGCCGGAGGGGTGACACGCTGCGTGTCGCTCCTCCGGCCGTTGGCCTTGTGATGTGGCGGGTTACTAATTGAGGTAAAGTTCGAATTGCATGCCCCCAGCCTCGACGGCTTGGTAGCTGCTGGCGAAGTCGAGGATGTTTTTCACCACTTCTTCAGAGGGCTTCATCGCTTCGTCGTTGAGCAGAGGCATCGATGTGCCGTAAAAATCATAGTATTGCATCATAAGCACCTTGTTTGGGTTGTAAATCTTTTTCACCTATAATAACTTGCAAGTACAAAAAAAATTGTACGGGAACGGAATTTTTTTGTACTTTTGCACTCCGATAACATATATAATATATGTATACAATGAAGAAACTATTTGCCCTGCTTGCCGCCACGCTGCTGTGGGCCACCATGGCCAAGGCCCAGACGGCCGACAGCGTCGACGTGCTCGACTACGACCTCGCCATAGACCTGAGCAACGGACGTCCCTTCACGGGCGACGCCACCCTCACCCTGCAGCTGCTGCGGCCCTGCTCCGAAATCGGGCTCGACCTGATCGGGATGGTCGACTCGATATGGGTCGACGGCCAAAAACTCTCGTCGCCCGACGTGCTGCACATCGCCACCGACGGCATCGGGGTGGGACAGCCGTTCACCGTGCGCCTCTGCTATCGCGGCTACGGCTATGTCGAGGCCTCGGGCTGGGGCGGACTGCACTTCGACAGCCGCATGACCTACAACCTCGGTGTGGGCTTCGGCATCGACCCCCACGTGGTGGGGCGCGCCGTCTTTCCCTGCCGCGACAACTTCACCGACAAGGCCACCTACACCCTGCGCCTCACCGCCAAGGAATCGTGGAGCTCCGAGTGCAGCGGTGTGCTGCAAAGCCGAGTCATAGGCAGCGACGGCCTGGAGCGCTCGGTGTGGCGCATCGACCAGCCTGTGTGCACCTACCTCGTAGGCATCAGCCAGTCGGCCTACAGCCGCTTGTACGACACGGTGGCCGGCTATCCCTTCACCGCGGCCTACACCTCGACGCAGAACCCCGCCATGGTGGAGCAGGTCTTCGCCCAGCTCGACAGCGTGGTACCCATGTTCGAACGCTGCTTCGGCCCCTACCGTTGGCATCGCATAGGCTACATACCCACCGAGCGCGGCTCGATGGAGCACGTGAACAATATAGCCCTTGCCTATCAGGCCATGGGCTCGATGAGCGAAGCCGGCCAAAGCACCATAGCCCACGAACTGGGGCACGCCTGGTTCGGCAACCTGCTCACCTGCGCCGACGAGGGCGACATGTGGATCAACGAAGGCGGCGCGAGCTTCTGCAGCGAGGTGGCACACGAGGCCAACCACGGGCGCGCCTCGTCGAACCGGGTCTACCAGCGCGACCTCGAGAAGGTGATACGCACCACCCATATCACCGACGGCTCTTACCTGCCGCTGCACGGCATGCCCCACTCGCGCACCTACGGTTCTACCACCTACGACAAAGGGGCCATGGTGTGGCACTCACTGCGCGGCTACGTGGGCGACTCGATCTTCTACGCCGCCCTGCACACTCTCTTCGACCGCTGCGCCTTCTCCAATATCGATGCCTACGCCCTGCGCGACTCGCTGAGCCTATACACTGGAATCGACCTCGGGCCCTTCTTCGACTTCCACGTCTTCGGAGCCGGCTTTGTCGACTACCGTGCAGCCCTCGAGCGCGAAGGCTGTGCCCCCGGCACCATGGTGGTGCGTCTGCGCCAGCAAGGTGTGGCCACCGACAACCTGGCCCGCGCCAGCCGCATACCCCTCACCCTCGTGGGCTGGGAGGGACAAACCTGCAAAACCATAGTCGACCTCGACAGTAGCGAAGCCGTCGTAACACTCACCGGACTACCCTTCGATCCCGCCTTCTGTGTGCTCGACATCGACTGCGAAATCAGCGACGCCGCCACCGTAGACATCATTGCCGCCGGCACCACTGGCGACTACGGCAACGACTACTGCCACCTGCGTCTGCACGCCGACAACCCCGAAAGCGCCGCCACCTACTACGTGGAGCACCACTGGGGTCACCCCGACGGCGTCGACACCATGGCCGGAGTGAGCCGCACGCTGGAACGCTACTGGGTGGTGAACAGCCTGCAGTGGGGCAACCCAGGCATGCAAGCCCGATTCCGCTACGTGCGCACCGGAGGCAACTACGCCGACCTCGACCGTGGCCACCTCACACTGACCAGCACCGTCGACTCGCTGGGCCTGCTCTGGCGCCCCGACCACCGCTCACCGTGGCACCTCGTAAGCCGCACACATACCGGCCGCAACGAAGGCTTCATGGTATACAACAACCTGCGTGTGGGAGAATATGCCATAGCCGTTGTCGATTCCAATCTGCTCGACATCGAACAGCCACAGTCGGCTTCACCCATGGAAGCCAGACTTTGCCCCAACCCGACAGTCGCCGGCGAGCCTGTCGACCTGTTGCTGCCCGATGGCGAATACACCGTAACCATACACGACACCGCGGGTCGTCGCCTCTGGCATCGCACCGGCTGCCGCGGCACCTGCCGTATCGATGCCGACCTGACTGCAGGAACTTATTTGGTCCATATTGAAAATAATTTCATATCTTTGCAGTCGAAATTAATCGTACTATGAAAAGCGTAAAGATACTCATTGCCACAGCATTGCTGCTTCTGCCGGCATGCGTGGCCGCACAGTTTTCGCAGCCCGGTTCCGAAACTGGCTTCATGCTGAAGGTCGAGGCGGGCTATATGCCCTTCATTGGCCACGTGGGCGAAGCTCCCGAGGGTGGGTACGCGATAAGCCAGTTCCACAATGCCGCCAACCTCAACGTGATGGCCGGTGCCAACATCAGCCAAGACTGGTTCTTGGGCGGTGGCGCAGGCTTCCTGTACTACCACAATACAGGCCAGCAGTTGGCCGAACCCATGATGGGCGTCAACGTATTTGCCGACTTCGACTTCAGGCCGATATGGAAAGGTGTGATGGGCGTCGACTACCAGCCCGTAACCATCAAGTGGGCACCCGAGGTGGGTGGCCGCTTGGGCGGCAGCATACTGCTCGACGGCATGAACTTCTCGCCCATGGCCGAAGTCTACACCGGCATCAACTGGTACTATGCCCATGGCCTACGCAACATGGCACACAACTGGCATTCGTTCTACCTAACCATCGGCGTGGCCTACATGCAGCAGGCCGTATTCCTACCCGTGCGGCTCGGCTGGCGCTGGTAGCCACCAACACAATCCAACTACCATGCAAAGCACACGCCAGAACAAGATTTGCCGGCTGATACAGCAAGACATGAGCGACATCTTCCTGCGCGAGATGAAACCCGTGCTGGGTCAGTCGCTGATAAGCGTCACCGAGGTGCGCATCACCCCCGACCTCTCGATAGCACGCGTCTACGTCTCCATCATGCCGCTTGGTGGTGCCACCGTCGACGGCACCATAGCCCTGATACGCCAGAACACTGCCGACCTGCGCCGTCGTTTGGGGCAGCGCGAGGGTAAGCAGTTGCGCATCATACCACACCTTGAGTTCTTTGTAGACGACACCCTCGACTACCGTGAGAACATCGAGCGCCTGCTGAAACAATGAGGCTCGAAGGCATCATAGCGGTGCGCTACCTCTTCGCCACCCGACAACGCTCGGTGGCCAACACCATATCATGGATTTCGCTGGTAGGCCTGCTGGTGAGTACCGCAGCACTGATTGTGGTCCTCTCGGTCTACAACGGTATCGGCAACCTCACCAAAAGCCTCTTTGGCACGTTCGACCCCGAATTGCTGATTGAACCAGCCGAGGGCAAGACTTTCCATACCGCCGACTTCGACTATGCCGCCCTCTGCGCCGACCCCGATGTGGCTGTGGTGAGCCAGCTGGCCAGCGAGACGGCATGGCTTACCTATGGTCAGGAGCAGGCCATCGTCACTCTGCGCGGCGTCGACTCGGCCTATGCCGCCTTGACCGGCCTCGACACTCTGGTGCACGACGGCATATATTCTACCGAGGGTCTTGTGGTGGGTGGCGAGCTATGGTACCGCCTCGGCATGGGACTGCTCCGCAACACCCCGGCAGCAGTGCACATACCGCGGCGCGGCACCTCGACCATGGGCTTCACCATGGACCAGGCGTTCCGCACAGCCTATGCCATGCCGATGGGCAACTTCTTCATACAGCAGGATATCGACCAACGCTATGTGGTGACCGACATCGAGTTGGTGCGGTCGCTTATGGACTATGCTCCCGACGAATGCACCGCACTGGCCATAGCTCTGCGCCCCGGCGCCAAAGTCGCCAAGGTGAAGCAACGCCTTGCCGCGCGCCTCGGCTCGGGTGCTACACGCCTCACAGTGAAAGACCGCTACGACCAGCAACCGCTCTACTTCAAGATATTCCGCACCGAACGCCTCGGCATCTACCTTGTGCTGTCGCTCATAGTGCTCATCTCGACGCTGAGCCTTGCCGCCTCGCTCTCGTTACTGATTATAAACAAGCGACAGGATATCTTCACCCTCCGCAGCATGGGCCTTACCCGGCGTCGTGTGCGCCACGCCTTCCGTGCCGAAGGCATACTGATTTGCAGCGTGGCTGTGCTGGCAGGCCTGATGCTGGGCTTCGTGGTGTGCCTGCTGCAGCAGCAGTTCGGCATCGTACGCATGGGTGACGGCAACTTTGTGGTCAGCGCCTTCCCGGTGGCCATGCGTGCCGTCGACTTCCTATACACCTTCCTGATCGTTATGTCCATCAGCAGCCTCACCGTGCTCCTCACCGTCCGCCGGGCTAGACTGGCTGCGTAAATACCAACAAGCCATGAACTGGATAATACTCATTATTGCTGGATTGTGCGAGGTAGGCTTCTCGTTCTGCCTCGGCAAGACCAAGGGCCTTGTGGGCCTCAACTACTGGGAGTGGATGGCAGGCTTTGCCTTTTTCTACGTGCTCAGCGCGGTGCTTCTGGCCAAAGCCACCCAGACCCTACCCATCGGCACCGCCTACCCAGTGTGGACCGGCATCGGCGCCGTGGGCTCGGTGTTGCTGGGCATCTTCGTCTTCCACGAGCCGGCCACCTTCTGGCGCCTGTTCTTCATCACCACCCTCGTAGCCAGCATCGTCGGTCTGAAAATGATTTCGGCCGAATGAAATAAAAAGTGTATCTTTGCAGCAGAAACAAAAACATGCTATGGAACAACAACTGTTGATTTATAATACTTTGAGCCGACAGAAAGAGCTCTTCCGCCCGCTGGTCGAAGGCCGCGTGGGCATGTACGTGTGCGGTCCCACCGTCTACGGCGACGGCCATCTGGGCCATGCCCGCCCCGCCATCACCTTCGACGTGGTCTTCCGCTATCTCACCCATCTGGGCTACAAGGTGCGCTATGTGCGCAACATCACCGATGTGGGCCATCTGGAACACGACGCCGACGAAGGCGAGGACAAGATTGCCAAGAAAGCCCGCCTGGAGCAACTGGAACCCATGGAGGTCGCCCAGTACTACACCAACCGCTACCATGCCGCCATGGAGCGCCTCAACGTGCTGCCCCCCAGCATCGAGCCCCACGCCAGCGGCCACATCATGGAGCAGATAGCCTTGGTGCAGAGCATCCTCGACGCTGGCATGGCATACGTCAGCAACGGCTCGGTCTACTTCGACGTGCGCAAATACCAGGAGAACACCCACAAGTACGGTCAACTTTCTGGCCGCGTCATCGACGAGATGCTGGCCACCACCCGCGAGCTCGACGGCCAGGACGAGAAGCGCTTCAGCGGCGACTTCGCCCTGTGGAAGAAAGCCGCTCCCGAGCACATCATGCGGTGGCCCTCGCCCTGGAGCGACGGCTTCCCCGGCTGGCACGCCGAGTGCACCGCCATGGGCGCCAAGTACCTCGGCTCGCCCTTCGACATACACGGCGGCGGCATGGACCTCGTCTTCCCGCACCACGAGAGCGAGATAGCGCAATGCGTAGCCTCGACCGGCCACGCCCCCTGTCACTACTGGATGCACAACAACATGATTACCATCAACGGCCAGAAGATGGGCAAGTCGCTGGGCAACTTCATCACCCTCGACGAGTTCTTCACCGGCAGCCACAAGGACAAGGACGGCAAGGAGATGCTCGAGCAGCCCTACTCGCCCATGACCATCCGCTTCTTCATCCTGCAGGCCCACTACCGCTCGACTGTTGACTTCAGCAACGAGGCACTGCAGGCTGCCGAAAAGGGGTTCTCCAAGCTTATGGAAGCCTACAAGGCCATAGGCCGCATACAGCCCGCCAAAGAGAGCACGGCCGACGTGAAACAGATACGTCAGAACTGCTACGATGCCATGAACGACGACTTTGCCACGCCGACGGTCATCAGCCACCTCTTCGAGGCAGCCAAGACCATCAACGGCGCTGCCGACGGCAAGGTGAAACTCACACAGGCCGACATCGACGAGCTGAAGGGTGTCTTCGACACCTTCCTCTTCGACGTTCTCGGCATGAAAGACGAGGCCGCCAGCGACAACACCGCCCTTATCGACAGCCTGATGCACATCATCCTCGACATTCGCGCCACCGCCAAGGCCAACAAGGACTGGGGCACCAGCGACCGCATACGCGACGCCCTCAACGCCGCCGGCGTCACCGTCAAGGACGGCAAGGATGGCGCCACGTACAGCTTCTAAATACAAAGACAATATGAAAAGAGCAGACTGGATACTCATCCTTTGCGTCGTCGTCGTGCTGACGCCTTTCTTCATCCCGGCCACGGGCTTTTTCGCCTGGTTCAACAGCACCACTGCCGCCCACCCCTACATCATGGCCTTCTTCAAGTTCGCCATCCTCGCCACCCTCGGCGAGATGCTGGCACTCCGCATCCGCGAGGGTGTCTACAACAAGAAGGGCTTCGGTGTGCTGCCGCGCATGATGGTGTGGGGCTTCCTGGGCATGGCTATCGCCATGTCTATGGTCATCTTCAAGAGCGGCACCCCCGTGTTCCTCGGCTCTGTGGCCGACGCCCTCACGGGCAACGGCGGCCATGCCGCTGCCTATGCCGCGGTCTTCAAAGCCTCGGAGCTCACATGGGGTAAGCTCGGCATCGCCTTCGCTGTGTCGGTGCTTATGAACAGCATCTTCGCACCAGTGATGATGACCTTCCACAAGTGCACCGACATCCACATCACCGAGAACGGTGGCACCGTGCGTGGTCTCTTCCGCCCCATCAAGATGCGTGAGATCTTCCGCGAGAAGATCAACTGGGACACCCAGTGGAACGTGGTCATCAAGAAGACCATCCCCCTCTTCTGGTTCCCGATGCATACCATTACCTTCATCCTGCCCGCCAACTTGCAGGTGCTCTTCGCCGCCCTGCTCGGCGTCGCCCTGGGTCTCATCCTCGCACTTGCTGGAGGCAGCAAGAAAAGTGACTCTGCCATGGAAACACAACAGACAGAACAGGATGATATGAAGAGTATCAAGCATGTAAATAAGAGCGTCAAACATATAAAGAAGACAACCAGAATAGAAGAAAGGATTGAATACAAAGAAGTGAATAAATGAAATTAATAGAACTGATTAAAAGTAATCCCCTACGGGGAATGTCGGAGACGGATATATGCCGTAGGCATTTTCTATTAATAGAGAACCCCTACGGGGTATCTATTGGGGAAATACTCCGTAGGAGTTTTCTTTTAATACTTTTCATTTCACAATTCTCACTATTCAATTCAGCCGAAGCACAAGGCTTCAGCTTAGACTGGCACGGCTTCGTCAACCCCCACTACTATGCCGACAGCCGCTCGGTGGTGGGAGGCCGTGAGGACATGATGCTCTTCTACCCCAAGCCCATCCTGCGCGACAGCCTCGGCCACGACATCAACGACGGCTGGCAGGCCAATATGCTGGCCATCACTGCCCGACTGGGACTCACTGTCAAAGGCCCAGAGATGCTTGGAGCCAACACTATGGCATATATCGAAGGCGACTTCACCGGCAGCACCAACGCCACAATCAACAACCTGCGCCTGCGCCACGCCTACCTCAGGCTGAATTGGGACAGTCATGAACTTACCGTGGGACAATATTGGTATGCCATGGTCGTCCATGAGATAATGCCCATGACCAACCCGCTGAACATGGGTGCGCCGTTCCACTGCTACGCCCGCCAGCCACAGGTGCGCTACAGCTACTTCCCTACAGGCAACTGGGAACTGCTGGCTGTGGCACAGTGGCAGCTCGACAATATGAGCCAGGGCTTGCTCAACGGTGTTCCGCAGAGCAGCACACTCTTTGCCCGCCATAGCCTGGTGCCCGAGCTCAACGCACAGATACGTTATCATAGCGGTAAAATCTTTGTCGGTGCGGCCGTCAACGCCAAGACCACACAGCCGGCGGTGAACACTACAGGCATGCCAGCCGATGGTGCCTTGTACACCTCGTTGAGTTATTCTGCGTTTGGCAGTCTGACGCTTAAGGGTGTCACCTTTAAGGCCCAGACGCTGCTCAACAACAGCCTCTACGAAGGTTGCTCTTTAGGTGGCTACCTGATGCTGGCCGACAGCACCTTCCAGGACTGGCACTTCAACACCGTGTGGCGGCCTCTTCGTCGGCTACGCCCGCAACCTCGACTACGGCCAGCATGCCGACGCCCTGCACACCTTCGGCCGCGGCCACGACATGGAATACCTGTGGCGCGTCCAGCCCCGCCTCACCTACAAGACCCTCAAGGGGCTCGACTTCACCGCCGAGGCGGAATACACCCGCGCCGGATACGCCGAGGCCGTGGGCAACTTGCGCCTGAGCCTCAGCGTGGTATACTCGTTCTGATCACTCTCCACTCTCCGTTCTTCACTCTCCACTCTCCACTCCATCCCTTATGTTGTATTTATGTTTAAAACATAAGAAATACATAAGAAATACATAAGAAGTACATAAGAACTACCGGAGGGGAACCGGAGAGGAAGGCCAGAGGAGCTGGTTTTCAGTCCTTAAGGGCAGAGGGTGCCGGCAGGCCAAAAGTTAATAAAGATTAAATAGCACTGTATCCGTGTAGTTTTTAGTATATTTGCAACGTTATACAATAACAGTAAAAAGTGTAAAAAGTATAAGAACATACTGATAACAAAGCTATTAACTAACAACAACAACCATGAGAAAATTTATCAACTTGATTGCTTTTGCGGCGCTGCTCTTCGCACCCGCATTGGCGACGGCGCAAGCTGAGTTGACAGTGGCCGACGGCGGTGCAAACAATGCCTACATACCCGTCTATGGCTACTACACCGATGCGCCACAGCACAACCAGGTGCTCTACCCTGCCGACTCCCTGGAAGAGTTGACTGGCGGCACCATCAGCGGCCTGACTTTTTACCTTCAGTCACAAGCCGACGGGGAATGGAATATCACAGTCACCCTCAGCCTCGGCACTACTGATGCCACCTCGCTCACCGACCTCGACAACACTACCGCGCTGACGCAGGTGTGGGAAGGTACCATGAATGCCAACATGAGCGAAATCGTCATTGAGTTTGACGAGCCCTTCCCCTACGAAGGAAACAACCTTTTGCTTGACATCCAGACCACCGAAGGTTCTTACAAGAGCGCAAATTTTGCTGGTGTAAATCTAGATGGAGCCTCCTACTACTCCTACACCTACTACGGTTACACCAGCGGCGCAGTAACTAACTTCCTGCCCAAGACCACCTTCAGCTACATACCGGGCGGTGGCGACTTCTGCTACAAGCCCAAGAACATTGCCTTCAGCGACCGCACCAACGAGGGCTTCACCGTGAGCTGGACCCAGCCCTACGGCGGCGGCACGCAGTACGCCATCTTCGTCGACGGCGAATATCTGACCACCGTGACCGACACCTTCTACACCGTGTCCGGCCTTGAAGCCAACACACAGTACAGCGTGCAGGTGAAGAACGTCTGCGGCGACGAAGACAGCAGCTCGGCCCTCACCGGCTCGTTCCGCACCGACTGCCAGGACGACAGCTGCGAGTTGACCATCTCGGCCACCGGCTCCTACTACAACCCCTCGGTGCTGGTCTACCAGAACAGCACACTGCTGGCCACCGTCAGCGGGCAGCAGAACGTCGAGATATGCAGCGGCGACAGCGTGGTGCTCACCTATCAGGCACCAAGCTACAGCTCCGGTAGCAACAACATCGTCGTCACCGACGTGGCCGAGACAGAACTCTACAGCGGCAATGCCAGCGGCCTCAGCACCGGCGACACCCTCACCACCATCGCCAACGGCTGCCCGAGCTGCATGCCCGTAAGCAACCTGCACGTGAGCGATGCCGACACCGACTTCTTCACCGTCAGCTGGGTGGGTCCCACCAACGCCCAAGGCTACATCGTCTACCTCGACAGCGTCGAGGCTACCGACTACGACGGCACCAGCACCGAATACACCGTAAGCGGCCTCACCAGCAGCGACAACCACCTCATCCAGGTGCGCGTCGATTGCGGCGACGAGGACAGCTCGGCATGGCGCAGCATCCATGGCGCAGCTACCTGCACCCGCTCGCACATCAGCGCCGACGACGAGGCCGAGTTCTACGAAACCCTCGTAGGCCTCGACGGCACCTTCGGCGGCTCCGTCTCCGCCAGCGCCGACCACACCGCCGGCAACGCCCTGCTCCCCTGCTGGTATTTCAGCAACAACTTCGTTTGGCTCAAGAACCAGGAAATCACCTTCGAGGGCAGCCATCCCGAGTCCTACCTCTGCCTGCCCGTGATGGATGCTCCCATCAACACCCTCGAGATAACATGGACCGGCAAGATCGGCAACACCGGCGACACCCCCGATAGCGTGGTCATCGGCGTGGCCGACTTCACCGGCGAGATCGTCGAGTGGATCGACACCCTCTACTACGTCAACCAGAGCCGTGCCGCTTGGGTCGACCACCCCTGGTACCGCTTCGAGCAATACGAGGGCGACGGCGTCCGCTTCGCCTTCAAGGTGCTCTTCTCCTCGAACTGGAATGCCTTCAAGAACTTCCACGTGCGCCAGATACCGCAGTGCACCGCCCCCACCAACCTCGTGGGCCACAACTACACCGATGCCGACAGCACCTACTTCACCTGGACCCCACAGGGCTCGGCCGAAGAGTGGGAGGTCGTAATAGGCGAACCCACCGACGACCCCGACATGCTGTCCTCCATCACCGTCGCGGAACCCACCTACGTCATACCGGCAGGCACCATCACCATGGGTCAGCAATATAGGTTCTGGGTACGCGCCAACTGCCAGGATGCCCAGAGCGAGTGGCTTGGCCACACCTTCTACAGCGGCACTGCCATCATGCCCGCCAGCGGCAACACCGACACCGTCAGCGGCTGCGGTCTGGTCATCTACGACAACGGCTACCAGAACGTCTACAGCGGTACCTCGACCATAGTGGTTCGTCCCGCACAGGCCGGCCAGCTCGTCGGCATCAGCGGAGGCTGGTTCCGCAACTACACCTACCAAACCGACCATCAGGGCACCCTCACCATCTACGACGGCGAAGGCACCAACGGCACCGTGCTGTACCAGAAAGATGTATACGACACAATAACCGACACCATCCTCGGCGAGGAAGGAGCCATCACCATCCGCCTCCAGGCCGGTACCTATGTCGGCGACGGCTTCGAGCTCTTCACCTTCTGCACCGATGCACCCACCTGCATCCGCCCGAAGCACCTGGCAGTGAACACCGACGAGGGCATCACCCTCAGTTGGGACAACTCCAACGCTACCGATTACATCATCTACTATAAGGTCGACACCGCCGAGGCCGAATGGCAGACCATCAACGCCACCGACCTCACTCCCGACACCACCACCTACACCTTCGAGGCCGGCGTGCTCGAGCCCGCCACCAACTACGTGGTGAAAGTGGCAGGCGACTGCGGTGGCGGCGACATCTCGCTCCAGAGCACCGAACGTCGTTTCCGTACCCCATGCGAGGGCGAGAGCTGCCAGGTAAGCGTAAGCTTCAGCTCCAGCTACTACACCACCGACTATGAACTCATCCAGAACGGCTTCGGCTTCGGTCAGAGCAGCAGCGCACACACCTACGACGTCTGCTCGGGCATGCCCCTCACACTGCACACCACAGCCTACAGCTATGGCGACGGGTATGAGATTATTTTGACCAACATCGCCGACATCGAGCTCTATCGCGGCAGCATCACTACCGCCGTCGACACCGTGCTCGGCAATCCCTGCCCCAGCTGTCTGCCCGCCTTCGACATTGTGGTCGATAGCGCCGACATCACTTCCGCCACCATCAGCTGGAGCGCCATGGGCGACAACACCGAGTGGGTGGTTTACCTCGACGGCGTCGAAGCAGGCGCCGCCTCAACCACCAGCTACACCTTCACCGACCTCACGGCCAACACCGTCTACACCGTGGGCGTGCGAGCCAACTGCGGCGAAGACAGCTCGGTACTCCGCACCGCTACCATGCGCACCGCTTGCGAGAATGGCAACTGCACCTTCACCGTCGAGATGGCCGATAGTTTCGGCGACGGATGGAACGGCAACAGCATCGAGGTCTACCAAAACGGAGCCCTCTTCCAGACCCTCACCATCACCAGCGGTAATAATAATATAGAGACTGTAAGCACATGCCTTGGCGACTCGGTCATGCTCTTCTGGACCACCGGCAGCTATGCCACCGAAGCCTCCTTCACCATCAAGGATGCCGCCGACAGTGTGCTCCTCACCAGCGGCAGCATGGGTAGCCATGTCACCGGCGACACCATCATGTACTTCGACGGCCAGTGCAATGCTACCGTCGTCATGAGCCAGGGCTCCACACCTGGTCCCGGTCCTCAGCCCGGCACCTGCGGCACCCCCACCAACCTGAGCGCCACCGCCACCGAGACCACTGCCACCATTACCTTCAGCGGCTATGCCGACAGCTATGAGGTCGAGATAGTAGCCGGTTCGTGGCAAGGCTCCATGGGCAATGCTGAACCCATCAGCACCACCTCGCACACCTTCACCGACCTGCAGCCCGGCACCGCCTACTCCATCGCCGTGCGCTCGGTTTGCGTCGACGACTACGACGGCGACACCACCTACTCCGACTGG
>CACYZN010000028.1 GCA_902778925.1 uncultured Bacteroidota bacterium | reverse complement strand
CGTTTTGTGTCAACCCTCATAATGAATGGGGGAAAAAGCGACCAATATCTTTTCATCAGTACCTATGAGGTGCTGGAGCGCATGGTGCTCTGCGGCTACGAGCCGGATGCATGGCTCGACTCGCTGCCCGACACGCTCTCTGTGCCCCTGCTGGCCGATTACGCCAACTTGCGCGACGAGTACCTGCGCTACCTCAACCACGAGGACGATGCCGAGCTCACCGCCGCCCTCGCCAGTCGCGCAGACTTCGAGGCCCTGCTCCGAAGCGGCAAGAACTACCACCGCTACGAACTCGACGCATGGAACCATGCCTATCCCTTGCTGCAGAAGATGACCGACGAACTGACCAAAGGCGACTATAAAGAGTTCTTTGCCCTTCTATGGCGCGAAGTGGAGCGTGGCAACCTCCATG
Source organism: uncultured Bacteroidota bacterium (assembly GCA_902778925.1). Lineage (GTDB taxonomy): Bacteria > Bacteroidota > Bacteroidia > Bacteroidales > P3 > Colimorpha. The sequence continues at coordinate 47,085 of CACYZN010000028.1, read as the reverse complement.
CCGAAGATTACGCTTCGCTCTACGACCGCACCTACTATCGTCTCCACGGCAAAGACTGGTACGGCACCCTTGCCGCGTCCGACAAACATATCCGAACCGCCAAACCGAAGGCTCTCAACGAGCGCCGCCACGCGGCATGTCTGCCGTCAGCAAAATAGATACGAAAAGAAATAACAACATGAAGAAAACATTGATAGTATGCTCGGTGTTCCTGCTTTTCGCGGTCACCACCTTGGCACAGACCCCTACATATAAGGAGTTGTCGGAAACCGCCTACAACTTGCTTAAAGGGCAGGACTATATTGGGGCACATAAGGCTTTCCATACGATGGACTCCTTGTATGGGATAAGCGATTTCGAAGCCCTATACTATTACTATTCCTTGTCGCATGACTTTGTGCATGACAGCGAGGCGGAAAAAGCCTTGATGTTCCGTTTGGCCCACAACAAGTGCTGCGATATGCGTTACTTGGACGACTGGGCAAGAAGTCAACAGGCCGACACGCTCGATTACTGGAACGACATTGTGGCCATCGTTGCACCACGTGGCTATCAGGACACCGTCTATCAAAACCGCCTGCTGGCGATGAACAGAGCCAATAATGCAGCATGGCAGATGCAGCACGGCAGCAACACCCAAGATTCGGTGCGGGATGCCATGCGTATGGTTAACTCTGCCAATCTGAGTGAGTTGAAGCAGCTGATAGCCGAGCGCGGGTATCTGAAACAGGCCAAAGCCGCCGCCGACAGCAACGACTATGACCCTGAATGGCTCGGCCATCTAATCAAACGCGACAGACAGGTGAGCATCTACGACACCGTGTTCTACACGCGCATCGAACCGTTGTTCCAAGCCGACCAGGAGGTACGTCATTTGCTGAACAAGGGATTGGATGAGGACTCGGTGTTGCGCGTTATACATGAGGTGGACTCGGTGAATCTCATTGCACTGAAACAACTGATTGCCGAATGCGGTTTCCCAACGCTGTCGCGGTCGGGCTACAAATGCTGCGACTACGCTGCCCTGATAGCGCAACACTCGCCGCCCGAGTACCTGCATTGGTTTCTGGAACAGGCGCAGGCTGCCGCCGACAGCGGCGACTTCATTCCCTCGTGGATTGCCTATATGACCGACCGTGACCTTACCCACCAGGACAAACCTCAAATATACGGAACCCAAGGGTTTCCACTTGACGGTCTGACAGGAATGGCTCTTATCGACGATGTCGAGCATCTGAACGAACGCCGAAGAAGTATGGATTTGGAACCCATTGAGGATTATCTTCCATACATGGATATGCCTGACTTCTATTTCCACCCATCGCTCGTCGATTACAGGCAATACAGCCTCAACCTTCACATTGAAAGCGACACGCTGCGGGTGTCCGGGTTTTATCTCATCCCTTACGACACCACCACCTATTCGGGACAACCCATCAAGGTCGATACAGCCTATTCCCTGCCGCTTGCCGACTACCGCACCGCCGACGGTGCCATCGTGCTGCGACGCGAGGGCAACTGGTACCCGCACATTAACGGCGAACTGCTGACGGCACAGGTACACATCAAGGCAGACGACTATTACATCCTTGGCGGCACAGAATGGCTTCCCTCGTTCGACATTCACCTCGTCCTCCTGCCCAAGGACAAGTACGCTTGCAAGGTAATCGATTCGCCCATTCGTCCCTTCCATTTCTACCGCCTTGCAAGCGACACAACACATTATCCCGAAGCATATTACCGTGAGTTCGTGGATTCCTACAACTTCTACTGCTCCTTCTTCGGCGACACGCTCACCGACAAGCCGATGAACATCGTAGAGATTGGCGACCCGCAGTTTGTAATGTGCCAGTCGCTGCGCGATATGATTATCTTCGGGCATTATTTCTATGATGTTTACACGATGATACCCGACTTTTCGTGGATTCCTCACGAGGTGGCGCACCAATGGTGGGGCAACGGCATCTTCTTCGAGTTCCGCGACTACGTCCTCAGCGAAAGCCTGAACGAGTACATCAAACTGCAGTTTCTCAAAAGCCGCGGACGTGGCTACGAGGAGCAAATTGCCTACTACAAGACGATGATGGAGCGTGCCGAGAAAAAGTTGCCTATCGCCGATATCCACAGCGTCGAGTCGCAGGACGAGTCCATTGCCATCTACCATGCCGCCCCTTATCGCTTGTCCCTCATGAAGGCAACCTCCGTCAACACCGCCCTGCAACAACTCTATAGAAAGTATAAACACGCTGTGGTGAGCCGAGATACGTTCCTACAAGAATGCAAGACATTGCAAAAATGGCTAAAGTCCAAATAATTGTATCATAAACAAATGATTTTTTTCAACAATATGTAAGATTTGAGCACCTTTTGCGACTACTATAGTAAAGCAACACAAAATGTATAACTACTAAAACATAATAAACAATGAAACACCACATCATCAAATCCCTCGCCGCCATTATTATGGGTGCAATGCTGCTCGCGGGCTGCGGGAAAAACAACAAAGACAATGAAGCCCTTATCGGCAAATGGTTCAACACTGCGCAGTCGTATGAAATAACCATTGACGGGCAGCAAAACATCCCAGAAGGATATATCAGCATGGAGTTTACAGACAGCAAGGTGTGGATATCCGATTACCGGATAGACTGTCTGGCAGAGTGGCACAACTACACTCTCTCAAAAGAATCCGGCAAGCAATTGCTGGAGATTGAAGGCGGTTGCTATGATGGAATGGTATTCGTGATAAAAAAGCACACCAGCGACGAACTGGTGCTGGCACCGAGAACCCAAAACATAGACTGGGACTTCCGCTACATCATGAAACGCTACGAGTGATCAGCATGGCCTGATTAATTGGCTTGTTTATCGCAAATTATTGCGCAATAAAAGTTTGCTTCCTGCGTTAAGGATGCAAACTTTGTTTTATATGATAGAGATTGGAATCAAAGGACACAAGGAACAGACAGTTACCCAGGAGATGAGCGCTGCCCGGGTGGGCAGCGGGCTGGTCGACGTGTTCGCCACGCCGATGCTGGTGGCACTCGTGGAGCAGACATGCTATGAGAGCGTGCTGCCGCACCTCGACGAGGGGCAGGGCACCGTGGGCACCCTGGTGAATGTGAGCCATGTGTCGGCCACGCCCATCGGTATGCGCGTGTGGTGCGACAGCGAACTGACGGAGGTAGACCGCCGCCGGCTGGTATTCAGCGTGAAGGCCTACGACGAGGCCGGCCTTATAGGCGAAGGCACACACGAGCGCTTCGTGATAGATACAGCCAAGTTTATGGAGAAGCTTAATGGTAAGGTGAAAGGTGAAAGGTAAAAGGTGAGAGGTGAAAGGTGAGAGGTTGTCCTCCTCCACCGCCCTGCGGGGACGTGGCGGTTTGCTTTAAGACGCAGATATTTTTCATTTTCAACTTCCAGTTTCCATTTTTTTTGTATTTTTGCATTTTATTAACACAGGAAACAATAGATTGTATCTACCTATGGATAAGGAACTCCGCGAGCAGATAAAGGACATAATGCAGCACGAGGTGGTGCCCGCGACCGGCTGTACCGAGCCCGGCGCCGTGGCGCTGTGCGTCGCCAAGGCCGTCGAGACGTTGGGTCGCGAACCCGAGCGCATCTCGCTGCGATTGAGCAAGAATGTCTTCAAGAACGCCATGGGCGTCGGCATACCCGGCACCGGCATGATAGGCCTGCCCATAGCGGTGGCAATGGCCGTGGTGCATGGCGACCCGAAGCGCGGACTGGAAGTGCTGACGATGCCGGAGGGACAGGTGGAGGACGCCAAGCGCTGGCTGGCCAACCACGGCGACAGCATAGACATAGGCGTCAAAGAGACCAGCGACAAGCTGTACATAGAATGTAATTGTGTATTTCGAAAGTTGGATTCCGAAGTCCACAGTGTCGTTGCGGTAATCGCCAAGCGTCACACCAACTTCGTCTTCCTGAAGCGGGACGAGGAGGTGCTGCTGGACCACAAGCAGGGCCTTTTCCAGGAGCAGGACAACGACGACGACCCGAAGCAGGACAACCGCCAGCGGCTCGAGCTGAGCGCCCGGACGGTGTACGACTATGCCACCACGGCACCGCTGGAGGAGCTGGAGTGGCTGCGCGAGACGGTGGAGTACAACAACGCCGCCTCCGAGTGCGGACTTGAAGGCATGGGGCTCCACACCGGACAGATACTGATGGAGCAGGCGCGTGGCGACATGGTGCACACGGTGGTGGCTCGCACGGTGGCGGCCAGCGACGCCCGCATGGACGGCTGCACGAAGCCTGTGTACAGCAACTCAGGCAGCGGCAACCAGGGCATCTGCTGCACGCTGCCGGTATACTACTACGGCTCCCTCAGGGGCAACAGTGACGAGGAGGTGCTGCGTGCGCTGACGATGAGCCACCTGATGAGCATCTACATAAAACGAGGCATAGGGCGGCTGAGCGCGCTGTGCGGCATAGTGAACGCGACGATGGGTGTGAGCGCTGCGCTGACCTACCTCGAGGGGGGCACCTTCGAGCAGACGGGCTACGCACTGAAGAACATGATAAACACGATAGCCGGCATGGTGTGCGACGGAGCCAAACCGAGCTGCGCACTGAAGATGAGCGTGGGACTGTATTCCGCTTTCGTGTGCAGCGAGTTGGCGGTGCACGGCCGGGTGGTGGACAGCACCGACGGCCTGAGCGAGGCCGACCTGGACTGCAGTATACGCAACCTGGGCCGACTGGGCAAGGAAGGCATGAACCAGACCGACGACTGCATACTGGACATCATGACCCACAAGGGAAATTGAAAATTGGGAATTGAAAATTGAGGGGAGGGATTAAATTTGATGTGTTGATAACTTTATGGTGCGGACGGTTTTTGAATAGGAAAAAAGATATATTTTTGCACTCGCAAAATAAAACGACAAACAATGGACAACAAAGAGCAAAGGAAAGAAGAACTCTACAGCCAGGCGATACCGGCGGGCAAGCGTAGATATTTCTTCGATGTGAAGGAAACACGCGGTGGCGACAAGTTCATAACTATCACCGAGAGCCGCAAACTGTTCGACAACAACACAGGCGACTTCTACTTCGAGAAGAACAAGATGTTCCTGTACAAGGAGGATTTCGAGAAGTTCCGTCAGGGATTGGACAACGCCTTCTCGTTTATAGAGACGGGCGTGGTGCCGCCTCCTGTGGTGGTGGAAGAAAACTACCACGACGACGATACGGCCCGCAAGCTTGACGAGATAGATTTCAAATTTTAATGCGTAAATGCGTGAATGTGTAAGTGATGCTTACGCAAGCATAGACTAACACATTAATAAATCAACACATTAACACATTAATTATGGCAAAGATAATATCGATAGCCAACCAGAAGGGTGGGGTGGGGAAGACCACCACGGCGGTGAACCTGTCGGCAGCACTGGCGGTGCTGGAGAAGAAGGTGCTGCTGGTGGACTGTGACCCCCAGGCCAACGCCACCTCGGGACTGGGGATAGACCCCGACGGGTTGGAACGCAGTGTGTATGAGTGCATACTGGGTCAGGCACAGGCCGAAGAGGTGATTGTGGAGACCGACACTCCCAACCTGGACTTGCTGCCCACCCGCATCGACCTGGTGGGTGCCGAAGTGGAACTGATAAACGAGAAGGGACGCGAGCAGTTCCTGCTGCGAGCCATAGAGCCGGTGCGAGACCGCTACGACTTTATCATCATCGACTGCTCGCCGTCGTTGGGACTGATTACCATCAACGCCCTCACAGCCTCGGATTCGGTAATCATACCGATACAGAGCGAGTACTTCGCACTCGAAGGACTGGGCAAGTTGCTCAATACCGTGCGGATAGTGCAGACCCGTCTGAATCCGAAGCTCAGTATAGAGGGACTGCTGATCACCATGTACGACAACCGCCTGCGGTTGGCCCGACAGGTGGTGGAGGATGTGCGAAGCCACTTCAAACAGTTGGTGTTCGACACCCTCATCTTCCGCAACACCAAGCTGGCGGAAGCTCCCAGCTACGGTAAGAGCATCATAATGCACGATATAACCTCGACGGGAGCGGTCAACTACCTCAACCTGGCGCAGGAGATATTGAAGAGAAACAACATGTAGAGTTATGACAAAACAGAAGACAGGAGGATTGGGGCGCGGATTGGGCTCGATATTGCCCGATATAGTGGATCTTGGCAAGCCGGTGAGCGACACTGTGAGTATGGTGCCGGTGGACAAGGTGGAACCCAATCCCTTCCAACCGCGCAAGGAATTTGCACAGGAAGCCCTCGACGAGTTGGCCCAGAGCATACGCCAGCAGGGAGTGATTACCCCCATCACAGTGCGACAGATGCCCGACGGCAGCTATCAGCTGATAGCCGGCGAGCGGCGTCTGCGTGCTTCGCGAATGGCCGGCTTGACCGAGGTGCCTGCATATATACGTACCGCCACCGATACCCAGATGATGGAAATGGCGCTGGTGGAGAACATACAGCGAGCCGACCTCGGCGCAATCGAGGTGGCACAGGCCTATCGCCAGCTGATAGAAGAATGCCGGCTGACCCACGACCAGCTCAGTGAGAAGGTTGGCAAAGACCGCTCCACCATCACGAACTACCTGCGTCTGCTCAACCTGCCCGAAGAAACGCAGCAGGCGCTGAACAACAATCTGATCAGTATGGCGCATGCCAGAGTGCTGGCCGGTGTCGACGATATGGAACGCCACTTGGAAATCCTGCATTCCATCATCGAGCGTCACCTCTCGGTGCATCAGGTGGAAGAGCTGGCAAAAGGAGCAAAACCGAAGCCCAAAGTGCAGGTGCACCGTAGGGGAGAACTGCCCGAACGCTACGAGTTGGCCCGCCAAAGTCTGAAAGACCGCTTGCAGTCGACTGTGGAAATAAAACGGTCGCAGCGTGGTAAAGGTACACTGACTATCAGTTTCAACTCCGACAGCGATTTCGAGCGTATCTTGGCGTTGCTCGGAAAATGAGTGCATTGGTTTGAGTACGATGGGACATAGACTGAAGATTATGCTTATGCTTTGTGCAAGCATATTTTTCAGTTGTCAGTATCTCGCACCCAACACTGTTTGTGCACAAGAACACTCGGCAACCAAAGCAATGTGTCTTTCGCTGTTGCCTGGAGGAGGACAGGTGTACAATCATCAAGCATGGAAGATACCCATCATATATGGTGCTTTTGCCGGCGTGGGGGTGTTTATCTACAACAACTACCAAGATATGAAGTTGATGAAAGATGAATACCTGTACCGTGTGTCGCACAACGACACACCGCTCAACAGCGATTATGCCTCGTACCAGACGAGCAATATCTACAGCCTGTACAATAGCTACAACCGCAACTTCCAGCTGTCGGTCATAGTGGCCGTTGGTGTCTATGCTCTCAACCTGGTGGATGCTTATGTATTCGGACATCTTTTTGATTTCAGGATTGACGACGACATAAGTCTCAATATGAGTCCGATGCTTCAATCGACACCCCTTGGTTGGCAGCCGACACTGGGGGTAGCACTCAGCTTTTAGAAATAAAGAAATAATAACAAAATAACACATTAGCAAACATGATTAGCAAACTTCTTCTTATTCTTGGCGATTCCGTCTCCGCCGTCGACACCGTGGGAGCAGCCACCACTACCGCTGCCGAACGAATCACCCTCTGGCAAATGGCATTACACGGAGGATGGATTATGCTGGTGCTGGCATTGCTGCTGGTTCTGGCTATCTACATCTTCGTCGAGCGTTACCTTACACTCAACGGCGCCCTGAAAGGTGAGGCCGACAACCTTTTCATGGACGAAATCCGCCAACACGTGCACAATGGTGACGTCGATGCTGCCCGCAAGCTTTCGAAAGAAACCGATACGCCGCTAGGCCGCATGATCGACAAAGGCTTCTCTCGTCTCGGTCGTCCTCTGCCCGACATACAAGCCGCTATCGAAAACGAAGGCCAGTTGGAAGTAGCTCGCCTTGAGAAACATGTCTCCCTTGTGGCAACGGTTGCCTCGTTGGGTCCGATGATAGGTTTCCTGGGTACCGTTACCGGTATGATTACTGCATTCCAGGATATGGCCTATGCCGGTAATAATATCGATATCCAGCTGCTCTCGACAGGCATCTACGAGGCTATGGTTACCACCGTGGGCGGCCTTATCGTTGGCATCATCTGCTACTTCCTGCACAATATCCTGGTCAGCCGTATCAACAAGGTGGTCTTCGAGCTCGAAGTACGCGCCAACGAGTTTATGGACCTGCTGCACGAACCGGCATAATGAATGAGAGAATTCGTTAATGTGTGAATTCGTTAGTCAAAACTGCGCAAGCGACTCGCAAATTCACAAATTCACAAATTAACACATTCAACAATGATTAAGAGTCAAAACCAAATCAGAATAGAGACAAGTTCGTCCAGTATGAGTGACCTTGTCTTCCTGCTGCTGATTTTCTTCATGATTACTTCCACTCTCATCAGCCCCAACGCTGTGAAATTGCTGCTGCCCGAGAGTAACAGCAAGACGATGGCCCGCGAGAACGTGACAGTCTATATCGACAATAACCACCAGTTCTATGTCGAGAACGACATGCCCATCGCTGTCGGTGAGTTGCAGTCTTTCATAAGCAACAGTATTGGCCCTGATGTCGACGACGCATGCATAGTGTTGCGGGCCGACAAGGATGTGCCGGTACAAGATGTGGTGATTGTAATCGATGCGGTAAACAGTATAAATGCGGCCGGTGGCACCAAGCATAAGGTAATACTTGCCACTTCCCCCAAGAAGTAGACCATAACGCTATGAAAAACAGTATAACATCGGGCATCGTTACGGCAGTCTTCATGCTGCTGGTTGTCGTGGTGCTCCTCTCGTTCGGCTACGACCCTCCCGATCCTCCTATCCCGGAAGAGGGTGTCGAGGTGAACATCGGTGATAGCGACTTCGGTATGGGCGACGATGCTCAGCCCGCAGCTACTGCAGCCGCCACTCCCTCCTCGTCATCCACCAATCAGGTCGCAACCCAGTTGGCCGACCCAACGCCATCGATAGCTTCAAGCACTACCGTCGCTTCTCCTAGCACCGAACAACCCAAGGTGGAACCTAAGGAACCGGAGATAAACAAAAACGCTTTGTTCCCCGGACGCCGCAATCAGCAAAGCGGTAGCGGTAGCCAAGGTGTCACCTCCGGTACCGGCGACCAAGGTAAGCCAAACGGCTCCCCCTCCAGCAACAACTACGACGGTAATGGTGGCGGCAACGGAAACTTCTCGCTGGACCGCCGTTCCAGTGTCGCCCTTCCTCGTCCCGAATATGGCTCCAACAACCAGGGTACGGTGGTGATACAGATCTGGGTGGGCCGCGACGGTCGTGTGCTGCGTGCCGAATATCAGCCCAAAGGCTCCAACACCTCCAACGGCTATCTCGTCAAGCAGGCAACGGCCGCAGCCCTCAAGGCTCGCTTCAACCCCGACCCCGCAGCTCCCGACGAACAGAAGGGCACCATCACCTATATCTTCAAGATATGAGGCTCGATAAGTATCTGTGGGCTGTACGCATCTATAAAACCCGCTCCCTCGCGGCAGATGCTTGCCAGAACGGCAGGGTGAAGCTTGTCGACGACGGCCGTGAGCTGAAACCGGCTCACGATGTCAAAGTGGGCGAGCGTTATAGTGTCAATATCGACCAGCTCCACAAGGAAATCGAGGTGCTCGCACTGCCCCCCAATAGGGTAGGTGCCCCTCTGGTGCAGGGGTTCATGATAGACCGCACCCCCGAGGAAGAATACGAACGCATCCGTATGGCCCGACAGTATGCCTTCGAAAAACGCGACCGCGGTGCCGGCAGACCGACAAAACGCGAACGCCGCGAAATCGAGGAGTTTAAGTATAAATAAAAAAAATAATCATCCAAGGTGCAATAAAGACTTCGTCTGTCGTACCTAACTAACGAATAGAGCAGGTGGAAGATAGGCAAATCGTAGAGGCCGTGCTGTCGGGCGACACCCGTCGTTACGCCCTGATTGTGGAACGATACCAGCAGATTGTGGCCAACTTGACCTACAAACTGTGTGGCAACAAACTGGATGTTGAGGAGGTCACCCAGCAGGTGTTTGTAGAACTCTATACCGCTCTGCCTAGATTCCGCTTCGACTCGAAACTGAGCTCTTTCATATACCGCATCACCGTCAATGTCGTGTGCAAGATGCTGGGCAAAGCCAAACGCTTCGTCTCGACCGACGCCCAGGAAGACCTCCCGGAACGTGCTTCCGAAGACCTCGACGCCCAGCAGCAGATCATCCGTCGCGAACAGATTGAACAACTGCGCACCGCCATTGGCCACCTCAAAGAAGAGCAGCGCACCGCTCTGGTGCTCTTCACCTTCGAGGATTTCAGCTACAACCAGATAGCAGAAGTGATGCAGTGCAGTTTGAGTAAAGTGGAGAGCCTCATATTCCGAGCCAAGAAAAATCTCGCAAAGGAGGTAAGACAATGAATATAGATGAACTCTTGAACGAAATAGGCAATCAGCGCTATCCCCAGCAAATCGACGTCGTCGACCGCGTGATGGCCCAGGTTGCATCAAAACCCTACCTGCAACCCGTCCATCGCCGCAACAGCTGGCAGCGCATCTCTGCAGCCATCGCTGCAGCCGCCGTCCTCCTCCTCGTCGTCCTAAATGTCGCTGTCTTCAACTCCAGCCGCATCGACGACGAAGGTATGGGCCTCATGATCGCACAATACAACGACTATTCGCAGTGGAACACCGTTGAAGAGGTCGCAGAAAATCCCTATGACTACTTCTATGAGGAGTAGGCTCTAAAAACAAGTACTATGAAGAGATACATTGTAGCATTATTACTTCTTGCGATTGCCCTCCCCGTCGCAGCTCAGCATGGCAAAAAGCCTCATGGTAAAAAGCACCACGAAATAACAGAACTCGTAAGCGACCTCTCTTCGGCTCAGAAGCGCAAGATAGAAGAAATAGGGAAACAGTCGCGCGAACGGGTCCTCACCTTCCGCAACCAGCAAAAAGCCGTCAAAGACAGTATCGCCATGTTTATCGACCGCGAGGGCGACAACTCTACCGTGCTCTACCGCCTCTTCGACCGCGAAGCCTCTCTCCAGGTCTCCATCAGTCGCGAGATGTACGACACAAAACTCCTAATCGACCAAATCCTCACCCCTCAGCAGCGCGAAGAACTGCGCCGCTCACTATCAAAAGACCGCAAGGGGAAATAACCCCATCCGCTAAAACTTCATTATCCAAGCCATCTCCAACCGGGACCTGGCTTGGATATTGTTTTAGGGGGCTTCAATCCTTGGCTGGCTTGCGTATCAGCATCGACAGCACGATGCTCACCACCAGTATGCCCAAAATCACCGCCAGCGACGCCGTCGTCGAAAAATGCCAGCCCAGCAGCTCGCCGCCTATCATCTTCAAACCTATGAAGCACAGCAGCGCACCCAGCCCGTAGTGCAGCAGCCAGAACCGGTCGGCCACATCCGAAAGCAGGAAGAAAAGACTGCGCAGACCCATGATGGCGAAGATGTTCGACGTGTACACTATCACCGGGTCTGTCGTCACCGAGAACACCGCAGGTATGGAATCCACCGCAAAGATGATGTCCGAAAACTCAATCACCAGCAAAACCAGGAACAACGGTGTAATCATCATCTTGCCGTCCACACGGTGGAAAAAGTCGTGCCCGAACGACTCCTTCGTCACAGGAAAATGCTTCGATGCAAAGCGCACCACAGGATGCTTCGCCGTGTCTATCGCCTCGTCGCTTTGTGGACGGAACATCTTCACTCCGCTGTATAGCAGTATCACGCCGAAAATCGCAAGCAGCCACGCAAACTTTGCCACCAGCGCCCCCAGTGTGAAGATAAAGATAAAACGCAGCACGATGGCACCGAAAATGCCCCAGAATAGCACTCGGTGGTAATACTCCTTCTTAATGCCGAACGAGACAAAAATCATGATCATCACGAAGATGTTGTCTATCGAAAGACTCTCCTCCAGGAAATAGCCCGCTAGGAACTGCTCCGCCGTCTCGTGTCGGTAGGCGTTCAGTTCCGCCAGCGTCGCAAAATCCTCAACCTGCCGCCCATGCACCCACTCGGCATGGAAATACAGCAACGCCGCAAACGCCATAGCCAGCCCTATCCACATAGCCGTCTGCAGCGCAGCCTCCTTCACGCCCACAATGTGGTCTTTCTTGTGAAACACAAAGAGGTCCAGCGTCAGCATGACCACTACAAAAACCAGAAATACCAGAAAAAAAAGGTTGTTCATAATCGTTTATTCCTTATTTCTAAAGTAATATTATAGTCCGTTTTGCGTTAATAACGCAGTACCATGGCAAGATATTGTGACATATTCTGGTCTTTTTTCAAGATAGGCACCTTCACCGTCGGCGGCGGCTACGCCATGCTCCCACTCATGCAACGCGAACTCGTCGACCGCCGTCGCTGGCTCTCCCCGGAATACTTCGCCGACTGCGTCGCGCTCTCGCAGGCCATGCCCGGCGTCCTCGCCGTCAACATGGCGACCATGGTCGGCTACCACCTTCGCGGCATCCGCGGCGCCGCAGCCGCCATCGTCGGCAACATACTCATGCCCATCGTCTTCATCCTCGCGCTCGCCATCCTCTTCCGCACTATGCAGGGCAACACCTATGTCGAGCGCATCTTCCTCGGCCTCCGCCCCGCTGTGGTCGCTCTCATCGCCGTCCCGGTCTTCAACATGGCCCGCACCGCCCATGTGCGTTGGAGCAACGCCTGGATACCACTGCTCGCCGCACTCCTCGTCTGGCTCCTCGGCGTCAGCCCCCTCTGGGTCGTTCTCGCCGCCGCCACCCTCGGCTGGCTCCACGGAGTCCTCTCCAAACACAACAAAACCACCAAACCATGATTTTCCTCCAGCTCTTCTACACCTTCCTCTACATCGGAGCCTTCACTTTCGGCGGCGGCTACTCCATGGTGGCACTCATTCAGGACGAGGTGGTCCGCAACCACCACTGGCTCACCGACGCCCAGTTCGCCGACCTCCTGGCCGTAAGCCAGTCCACCCCCGGACCCATCGGCATCAATACCGCCACCTACACCGGCTACCTCGCAGTCGCCGGCGCCGGCTATCCCCAGTGGGCCGCCGTCCTCGGCTCGCTCCTGGCATCCCTCGCCGTCATAGCCATCCCCGTGGCACTCATTCTCACCCTCTGCCGTTTGCTTCAGGTTCATCGCAATAACCCGACCTTCCAGCGCATACTCATCGTAGTCAAACTCGCCGTCATCGGTCTCATCGCTGCCGCCGCACTCCGGCTCGCCAATGTCGACACCTTCGGACTGCCGGGCCTCAACCGCCGCTTCGTCGTCTCCGTCGCCATCTTTGCAGCGGTCTTCATATTCAGTTGGCGCTATAAGAAAAGCCCGATACTACTGATTGTGGCATCGGGCCTTGTGGGATTGATAGTCTATTCGATATAATCAGGGTTTGCGGAACTTCTTGATGAATCTCAACGACAGGCACGCTGCTGTGAACCATGCTCCAGCCTGTATCCACAGGGTGAGGTAGTGCTGGCGCACTTCGGCTAAAGTGGCTCCCATAGAGGTTATCCCTACAAATCCCTGTATTCCTGGCGTCGACGGGAAGAGATAGGAGAGGGCGTTCCAGAAGGTAGGCATGTTGCTGTGTGGCCACACGATGCCACTCATGAAGAATAGCAACACACTGAACCACAGTAGTCCCAACAGTCCGGAGAGCTGCTCGCGGACGAAGAAGTTGCCTATCGTCAGCCCCATGCTCACCACAGCGATGAGCAGCGGCAGGATGAACAGCAGTATGTCGTGCAGGTTGCTCAACTGCGGCAGCCCGAAGAGGCGCGGTATTATCCACAGGTCCATCAGTGTTATCGGCACATACAGCATCAGGAAGCAGAGCGTGCGCCCTACGGTGACGCGGTGGATACTGCGCGACCGCAGGCGCGCCGGTATCAGCCTCAGCGCCTTCTTGTTTTCGTTCGACTCGCCACACAGGATGGTGATACCGAAGAAGAGTGACTGGTGTATCACCAGTATCAGTAGCGCCGGCACAAAGAACGACGCAAAGCCGCCGCTGGGGTTGTACATCCTGATGTCGTCATAGACGGCCGGCTGCATCATGTCGACAGCCTGCTGCCCAGTGGTGCCGGCCATCCCCATGCGTTCCAGCTCTATGGTGTGCATCTCGTCTATTAGCACAAAGCTGCCGCCAGTGGCCGCACTCTTGTAATAGTAGAACGAGCTCATGTCGCAGAACACTCCTATACGGGCGGTACGCATCTCTGCAATCTTCTCGCTGAAGTCGGCCGGTATATAGTAGATGGCGTGTATCTTGTGGTCGCGCATCAGCTGTTGAGCCTCCGCCAGCGTATTGCAGCGGTAGTGCACGTCGACTTCCGGCGTGGCGTCTATCTTGTGGGCGAAGCGCTTGCTCGCTTCACAATGACTCTCGTCGACCACCGCAACCGGCATGTTGTGCATGTATTCGGTACTGTATATCAGGCAGAAGACTACAGGGTAGAGCACCGTGGCCACAAAGAAGGCCAGCATCACCATCTTGTTGCTGAAGACACGCCGTATCTCGACCGTGAAGACATCCCAGATGTCCACCAGTATCGACAGTCTCGATTTGATACTTCCGGTCGGAGGTTGCATACTCTTAAAACCTTCATCCTCCACGGGATCCTCCGTGTAATGCCTGCCGGCCCATACTCCCGCAAGCCCGGCAAGCCCAAAGGCGAGCAGCGCCACAAAGTGCGGCCACGTGTGCTCGAGTCCGTTGCCGAAGATGGCTATGTCGCAATAGTTCAGGTAGTAGTGGCGGATAGGGTAGAGCCAGCTGATACCCGTAAAGACTCGCGGCATCGCCTCTATGGGGAACGAGAAGCCGCTCAGCGAGAAGCACAGAGCTCCATAGACGGCGCCGATACCTAGGGCTATCTCCGGTACGAGACTCACGATGAGCACCGCTGCACACTGTACGGCGGCGATAAGCATCACCGAGTTGGCCATCATCATCAGCCAGCTGCCCTCGAATGGGAAGTGCATCGGGCCGAACATCAGCAGGTTGGCAATCAGTAGCAGCAGGCTATAGAGTATCGTGTAGGGCAGCAGTTTCCCCATGAATGCGTGCAGGCGGTTACCTTTGGCTTTCCGCATCAGGTTGCGTACTGTGCGTTTCTCGCGTTCGCGCACAAGTACATATATAGAGTGCTGCAAAGCAATAAACGAGATGAGGGCCGGTATGAGGGTCGTCATCAAGTATATCTTGTAGCTTGAGAGTGGGTTGCCCACGAGGTGGGTGTCGAATTCCACCGGCATTATCAGACCCATGACCTTCTCCTCGTCGTAGCCCTTCTTGCGGAACACCTCGCGCTGTACGGCGCCGGCAGCCAGCATGCCCATGGTGGCCAACTGCTTGTAGCTCAGCATTCCGGCCAGCAGGTACGAGGTGTTGGTGTAGAGGCCGAAATGCGGGGCGTGGAATTGCAGCAGCTCGTTGTACGTGCCTTTCGGTATTTCGTAGAAGGCGAAAATCTCGCCCCGTTGTATCGCCTGGCGGGCCTGCGTGTGGTTGTCGTAGACGGCGACCACAGAGACTCCCTGTGTGGCCTCTAGCTCGTGGCACAAGCGGCGCGAAAGGTAGGTGTGGTCCATATCCACCACAGCCACCGGCAGCTTCTCCGGCATCCCTTCTCGCGTCAATGTGGCAAAGAAAGTGAACGCCAGCACCACCCCCAATGTGAGCAGTATCACATAGCGGGGATTGTGCCAGATGAGGCTCAGTTCACGTTTGAATACACGAATCATTCGTTGTCAACAATTATTGCTGTCATTCCGGGACGCAGCCCTTCGATGTTCAGCAGCGGCACCACCTTCACGTCGAAGCTCTTCACGTCGTATTGTCCGTTTGTCTTGGTGGCGCGCCAAGTGGCGTAGCTGGCCATAGCCTGCACGCGGCTGACGGCACAGGGGTAGGTCTGCTCACCGAGAGCCGGAATGCGCACCATCACCGTCTGGCCTGTCTTGATGTCGCCCAGCATATCCTCGCGCACTGCGAAGAAGAACCAGCAGTCGCTCATGTCGAGAATGGAGAGCACGGGGCTTCCGGTACCAATCAGGTCGCCCAGTTTGGCGAAAATCTCCACCACCTCACCGTCGCACGGGGCAATGAGGTAGCTGTCGTCGAGATAGCTCTGCACCTCGGCCACAGCACCTGTGGCTCTGCCCACGAGGGCGGCGGCAGCGTCCTTGTCCTCTACCTGTGCGCCCTCTTTGGCCATCAGGTACTGCTGCTCGGCAGCGGCACAGTCGGCCTGTGCCACCTTGTATTTGGCCTCCACCTCGTCGTACTGCTGTGCGCTCACCACACCTTTCTCCTTCAGGCCTTTCACACGCTCGTAGCTCTTGCGGTACACCTCTTCGGCAGCCTGAGCCTTCTGCCACACCTGATAAGCCATCTGCACCTGCTGCGAGCGGGCGCCGTGAATGGCTTTGCGGTTCTGTGCACTGGCGGCATCGTGGGCGGCAGTGGCCTGCATCATCTTGGCATTCACCTGCTTGCTGCCGATATGCGCCAAGGTGTCTCCGCGACGCACGCGGTCGCCCTCTTTCACATAGATGCTGTCGATATGGCCGGGAACCATATTGCTCACCCTGTACTCCGAAGCGTCGGCTTCGCCGGTAATCATCTCCTTCTGCGGCTTGATGGCCAAGAGGCCCACAATGGCCACAATAGCCACTGTGGCTATCAGAACTGCCAATCCTGCCAAAAGCGATTTGTTCGTCTCTTTCATCTTCTTTTCTATAATCTTTAAACCTTAAACTTTAAACTTTACTTTCCCAGCGCCTGATTGAGGTACACCTTGCTCATCTCAATCTCTATTTTGGCGTCGATCACTTCACTCTGAGCCTTCATCCATGCCGTCTGAGCCGCCATCACGTCGCTGCTGCTGCAGAGGCCGGCCTTGAAGCTCTCGTCGGCGAGCTCGAGGTTTCTGTTGGCCATATCGATGTTGCTCTCCGCTTCGGCAAGATGCTTGTAGGCCAACTCGAGCTCACAGCTCAGCTTGTTCACCTGCAGCTCTATCAGCTCTTCGGCCTCCTGGCGCTTGTACTCGGCCTCGCGGCGTTTGGCCTTTGCCGCCTTCACGGCGAAGATGCCGCCCGGATGTACCAGCGGCACGTTGACCGCCACACCTGCCATCCAGGTGCCGCCCCACGTGTTGCTGAAGCCGTCGAAAACATTGGGGTTGCTGAACAGGTAGCCGCCAGTAACCACGATATTGGGTTTCAGCGTGCTTGCTGCCATACGCACACCCTCACCGGCGATGCTGTCGGCTATGCGCAGCATCCGCATCTCACTACGGTGGGCGTAGACCTCATCCATGTTGTACTCCACCTTGGAATACTCGCCGAGGTTCCCGTTTTGCGACTCTGCCACATCGAACACAGTGTCCAGCGGCATTCCGCAGCGCTGTGCCAGGAGCATCTTCGAGAGGCGCAGGCCGTTGTTGGCCTTCGTCAGCAACATCTGGGCCTCGTTACGCTTCACACGCACCTTCGCCAGGTCGCCGTTTGTGGCCACCTCGGCATCGACGGCCATCTGCACGTTGTGCTCGAGGGTGTCGAGCAGGGCTGCATACTGGGTGGCCAGCTGCTGCTTGTGCTGCACGCTCACCACCTGCCAGTAGGCCTCGTCGACGGCCACTAGCGTCTCCTCGCGTTTCTTGTCGTACTCTATGCCGCTGAGCTCGTCGAGGAGGCGGGCAGTGCGGTAGGCAGCGAGAAGCTTGCCGCCCATATAAATAGGTTGTGTGAGGGTGACCACGCCGAAGCCAGCGTTGCGAGTGTCGGTCTCGAGGCCCTGCACAATCTCGCTGCCCACGTTGTTGAGGTTGGTGGAGAGACTGCTGTTTGCCAGCACACCGTCGAGGCGGTTGGCCAGCAGGTCGCCGCCGATGGGCAGGGTACCCAGCTGCTCGTGCAGTGAGGCGCTGATGTCGCTCTGCACCTTGTCGCCCATGTGGTTGATGCGTTCCTTCTGCTCGTCGCTGAGGAGGTTGACGCTCTTCTCCATCCACGTGTAACCGCCGTTGGCGCTCACCTTCGGCAACATCTGCCACAACGCCACCTTCTCCAACGCCGCCGTCTGCTCTCGCTTCGCCTCCGCGCGTTTCAAACCGCGGTTGGCCGCCAAAGCCCGCTGACGGCATTCGTCCAGCGTAAGCGTCTCCTGCGCAGCGACCCAACCGCCGAACATCAGCGACAATACAAAAACCGTAAACCTATAGTTGCTTGACATTCTGCTCATTGTTGTATCTTATTTAACAAATTTCGGCCTGCAAAGATACACAAAAAACTTACACTGTGCAAGCCTCGTCAAAAAATTTTCAACCACTCCGCGCCTCTTCGCCCCTCAGTGCCCCTCATCCCGCCATTCCTTCCGCCCCTTTTCGTCTCCATCCCGCCACCCGCATCGCACCTTATGTCGTTCTTATGTATTTCTTATGTTGTATTTATGTTTAAAACATAAGAAATACATAAGAAATACATAAGAAGTACATAAGAAATACCGGAGGGGAAGGCTAGGGGACGGGGTGCGGATGGGGTGGCCGACGGAACAGGAGGTGAAAAAAAATATGGCCACTACGGAAAGTTTTCGTATCTTTGCAGCACTAATCTAGTGAAACCAATAAAGCATACGCCTTATGAAACGCATTGCATTCTTGATGATTATGGCTCTGGCGAGCCTCACGGCATCGGCGGGTTCCATCCGCTATTTCACTCACAGTCAGGCCAACCGCACCGTCGGCCACCTCAATGCGCAGACCGAGATGATGATTTACTGCGGCTACGACTACGAGATACCCACCTACCTGCTGGTCAACGAGGTTTGGGCCGAGCGAGTGAATTCCGCCTACTACGAGCTGTGGGTCTTCGGCTACGACGCCTACACCGGCGAGGAGGTCTACATGCCCCTCGACCTGGAATGCGTGTGGCTCTACAGCGCCGGCCATATCTACAATGCCGCGCAGTACCTGCGCTTCCACGCCTCGGTGCACAAGCCCTCGTTCGGCTGGAGCATACCGCGCTACAACCCCTACACCCGCATCTCGCACCGTCCGGGCTACCGCCGCACCTACCACTACGAGGTGCACACCTACGGCTGGATGCCGCCCACGACGACGACGATAATATACGGTGGCAATAACGTGATTGTCAACAACTACTATATGCGTCAGCCCAGCGCGCCCATGCCCACCTACAGCGGAGTCTGGACTCCGGGCGTCGACCGTCCGCAACCCGCTGCCACCGACGCCGCCGGCCGCACCTCGGGTGCCCGCCCCCGCACGGGCACCACCACCACGGTACCCTCCACCAACAGCAGCCGCAACAGCGGCGCAGCGACCACAGGCAGCCGCAGCGGCAGCAGCACGACCACCGACGCCCGCAGCGGCAGCAGCACGACCACCGGCACCCGTAGCGGCAACAGCACGTCGAACGGAGCCCGCAGCGGCAACAGCACGTCGACCGGCGCCCGCAGCGGCAGCAGCACCACAACGTCCAGCAGGGAGCAGGGCGGTTCCACCGGAGCCCGCAGCGGCAGCGCCACCAGCGCCACCCGCAGCACCTCGACGACGCCCACCCGCGTGAACACCGGCACCTCCACGGGCACCCGCGAGACGTCGGCCACCGAGCCCACCGGCGGCGCCCGCACCAAGACGGCCACCAGGACCGATAGCAAAGAGTCGGCAACCACCACCACCACCGGCAGAAAGAGCAGCACCAGTTCGCGCACCGGCACCACCAGCAGCAGAAACGGCAGCCGCGAACAGACATCAGGCACCACCGATAACAGCAGACAAACCACCACCGGTGCCCGCACCGGCAACAGAAACAGAAGATGAAAGCGAGCGAACTCCCACTGGCAGGCGACGGTAGCCTGTACCACATACACCTGATGAGCAGCACCCTGGCCGACAAGGTGCTGCTCGTCGGCGACCCGGCGCGGGTGGACATGTTCAAGTCGATATTCGACAGCATGGAGTTTGAGTCGCACAACCGCGAGCTCCACGCGCTGACCGGCACCTATCACGGCACCCGCATGACGGCCCTCTCGACGGGCATGGGTTGCGACAACATAGACATAGTGATGACCGAGCTCGACGCGGCGCTGCATGTGGAGAGTGGAGAGTGGAGAGTGGAGAGTGGAGAGCGCCACCTGCAGATAGTGCGCATCGGCACCAGCGGCTCGCTGCAGGAGGAGATAGACTGCGGCAGCCGGGTGGCCGCGGTGTGCGCCGTAGGCTTCGACGGACTGATGAACTACTACCGCGAGTGGCAGTCGCCGCTGCCCGAGATGGAGGGAGCCTTCAACCTCCACATGGCCCTTCCGGCCGGAGTGGCCCGCCCGTACTATGTGCACGGTAGCGCCACGTTGCTGGAGCAGGTGGCCCACGACATGCACCACGGCATCACCGCCACCGCCCCGGGTTTCTACGGTCCCCAGGGACGCGCTGTGCGGCTGCATCCGGCCATCGACGACCTCAACGAAAAGTTGGCCTCGTTCGAGTGGAACGACTACACCCGCATGTTCAGAACCTCACGCACCATGCGCGAGGTGCGCAACATAAGGGAGATAAGAGAGCTGAGGGTGACCAACCTCGAGATGGAGACATCGGCCATCTACGGTTTCAGCCACATGCTGGGTCACGATGCGCTCACTGTGTGCCTCATCATAGCCAACCGCCCCAAGGGCACCTTCCTCAACGACTACCACGAGCCGATGCGTCAGTTGGTGGGCACCGTGGTGGAAAGACTGGCTTGCTAGCCCAGACTTGCGCGGCGCTGCTTGATCACCTCGTAGGCGCGGTTTATTTCTTTCATCTGCTCGGCAGCATTGCGCTGAATTTCCTCGCTCATGCCAGCCACACGGTCGGGATGGTATTTCATTGCCATGCGGCGATAGGCACGACGCACCTCGTCGTCGGTGGCCGAACTGTCGATACCGAGCACCCGGTAGGGGTCCTTGTCGTAACTGCCGGCCGACTGGGAGCGGCCTGAGCCACCCGAGTAGCTTCGGTCGCTGCTGGCGGTATGGCGCTCGTAGATGCTGGTATAGTCGGACTGCGAGATACCGAGATACTGCGCTATCGTTCGCAGCATATTCACCTCGGTCTGGTGTAACTCGCCGTCGGCACCGCCAATGCCGAACAGGAAGTCGACCATGTGGAAGCGCGTGTTGTAGTCGGTGTTCACCTTTATCTGCAGGCAGACCTGGTCTAGGGGAATATCCTGCTGTACCATTTGTTGCAGCACCTTGAGCATTTCCTTGCCGCGTTCCTCGCCGTAGTTCTGCAGGAGGAAACGCTTCACATAGTCCAGCTCGCTGCGCTTCACCGCTCCGTCGGCTTTCATCACGGCGGCGATGAGGACCATGAGTGCGGCGTTGATGTCCTGTTGGGTGCCGGTATTGCGGTAGGGGCCGCGATGGGGGGCGCTGTAGGTGGTGTTGCCGTCGCCAACCTGGTTTTTGGGACTGATGGCTCGACCCAGCCAGTAGCCTAGCAGTGCGCCGATGGGGCCGCCGATGGCCCACCCCAGTCCGGCGAAAAGCCATTTGGTGATGCTGCTCATTGGTTCAGTATTTTATATATTGCCGATTGTATGTCGGTGCGGACATTCATCTGCGAAAGCAGGTTGGGTGAGGAGGTGGGGTGCACGCGGTTCGAGAGGAAGACATAGACCAGCTGCTGTTCGGGGTCGACCCACAGCATGGTGCCGGTGAAGCCGGTGTGCCCATAGCTGGCCTGCGAAGCTTCGGGACAGCATTGGCCGTTGGCCGAGGGGTTGAAGAGCTGCTTGTCGAAGCCCAGCGCACGCCGGTTGCCGGCATCGGCAAAATGGCGCGCAGTGAAGAGGTCGACAGTGGCTTTGTTCAGGTAGCGGTGGCCGTCGAGCTCGCCGCCGTCGAGCAGCATCTGCATGAGGCGGGCCAGCTCGGTGGCGGTAGAGAAGAGTCCGGCGTGGCCGCTCACTCCTCCCATCGCGTAGGCATTGGGGTCGTGCACCTTACCCCAGATGTATCCGTCCTGGTCGGGTCGCAGTGTATCCTGCTCGGTGGGCGCCACAAGGTTGGGTTGGCAGCTGGGGTTGAAGCGGGTGTTGTGGAGACCCATGGGCTGGTAGAACTGTTGGGTCACGAAGGTGTCGAGGGGTTGTCCGCTGATGCGTTCCACCATGTCGGCCAGCAGCATGAAGCCGAAGTCGCTGTAGCAGTAGTTCTTGTTGCCGTTCAGCTTGCTTTGCGCCACCAGCAGGAGTATGCTGTCGCGGTTGGAGGTCTGCTGCCAGAGGGCGTCGAAGGCCTTGAGACCGGCACAGTGGCTGAGGGCCTGCTTGATGGTGATGTCGCGCTTGTCGGTGGTGTCGAGATAGGGGAGGTATTTGGCCAGTCGGTCGTCGAGGGCTATCTTCCCTTCGTCGTAGAGCCGCATCACCGCCAGCGTGGTGGCGCAGACTTTGGTGAGAGAGGCCAGGTCGTAGAGGGTCGAGGTGGACACCGGCTCGGCGATGCTGTCGTAGGTCAGGTGTCCATAGGCGCGGTTGAAGACAAGGCGTCCATTGTGCATAACGGCAATCTGGCAGCCGGGAGTGGCATGGGCGTCGATGGCGCGCTGCACGAGGCTGTCGATACGGCGGTCGGTGGCGAAGGCGTGCAGCTCGAGGGTGTTGTTGAGGTCGTCGACGATAGCCTGGCACACAGCGCGGTGTTCTTCGCCGGGCACACGTATACTGTCGTTGCGATAGGGTATTACGTGGGTGTATTTGGCCTCGAGCACACGGCGGCAGTGCATGTCGACCAGCGAGCGTATGTGCTCATCGTTGAGGGCAGCCTGCTTGATGGTCTCGATGGCTTGTGGCACATCGGGTGGTAGCAGTAGCAGATCGTTGCCGGCGACGAGAGCTTCCAGCGAGCCGGTGCCGCCCGCGTAGGTGTTGGTTACACCTTTCATATCGAGGCCGTCGGTGACCACAAGGCCTTTGAAGCCCAGTTTCTGGCGCAGCAGTTCGTCGACGATGACCGGGCTGAGCGAGGAGGGGCGTTTGCTGTCGAGGGCATTCACCTGCAGGTGGGCGACCATGACACCTTCGACGCCGGCCTCGATAAGGCGACGGAAGGGGTAGGTGTCGATACTGTCGATGTACTCTTTGGTGTGGTTTATCACGGGCAACTCCAGGTGACTGTCGGCGTCGGTGTCGCCATGTCCGGGGAAGTGCTTGGCTGTGGCGATGACTCCCTGGCTCTGTTGGCCTAGTGCATACATGATGCCCAGTTGGGCAACACGCTCGCGGTCGGTACCGAAAGAGCGGGTACCGATGACGGGGTTCTTGGGGTTGGAGTTGATGTCGACGACAGGTGCGAAGTTGATGTGTATGCCCATCTCGCGGCATTGACGTCCTATTTCTTCGCCCATGCGGTATACTATGCTGTCGGCTTCGGGAGGCAACTTTCCGAAGCGTGCATTGCGTGGGAAGGAGTAGGTGTCTTTGAGGCGCATACCGAGACCCCACTCGCCGTCGATACACACCAGCAGGGGCACCTGCGCCTCCGTCTGGAAGCGGCGGGTCATGATGGCTTGGCGCTCGGCGGTGCCGGCAAAGAAGCATACTCCACCGATACCGTAACCGTTGATGCGGGTCGAGAAGTCGGCCGCTTGCTGGTCGTCGAGGTTGAGCGGTACGCGGATTATCATAAGCTGGGCGATGCGTTGCTCGAGCGACAGCTTTTGCATCACCGAGTCGACCCAGGCTTCCTGTGCACTGCGGAAATGGAGGCCGCGTGCCGAGAAGCGTTGTTGGGCGTTGGCGAACGACATGCCGAGCAGTACGCCCGCGAAGAAGAGGACTATAAGTCTTTTCATTGTCTCAGTTGTTTATCAATGTATGCCACTTGTCGTGCCCGCGGATTGCCTTCATAGTTCAGCACTATGTAGTCGGCTCGTTGCAGTATTGTCTCGGCGGGTAGCTGGTTCGCTATGCGGGCGCGGATTTCCGCCTCGCTCGCTTTGTCGCGCAGTAGCAGACGGCGTATGCGCTCGTCTAGATCGAGGTACACGCCGATTACGCTGTGCATAAAACGGTCGAAGCTGTAGTCGTAGAGGATGGCACTCTCGAAAAGCACGTAGGGCTGGTCGTCGTGTTCACGGCAGAAGACGTCGAAGTCCTGCATCACCTTGGGATGTACAAGGTTGTTGAGTTTGGCAAGAGCCTGTCGGTCGCCAAAGACGATGTTTGCCAATGCCCTCTTGTCGATGGTTCCACTATTGTCGAAGACGCTGTCGCCGAAGAGACGCCTTATTTCGTCAAGAAACTGCGAGTCTTTGTAGTAGTCGGCAGCCACTTGGTCTGCCACAAAGCTAAGGATGCCGAGCTTTTGGAATTCGGCCACCACGGTACTCTTGCCGCAACCTATACCACCTGTTATACCTACGCGTTTCATTTAATTATTACGCATTGCACCTCGTCGGGCTCTATGTTGCGTGGACGCATGTATTCAGGGAAACTGGTCAGTTGTGGATGTATGTGTTGCTTGTGCGACTGTATGTCGTTGTAGTCAATGCTGATGTCGAACTCAGGCATCTTCTGTAGGTCGCGTTGCGCCACCCAAACGTGCAGGGTGGCCGAGGAAGGGTAGAGGCGGAGCTGTACCGTGGTGTCGGCGTTGGCTACTCGTATAGGTACATCGTATTCGCGCTCCACGTATGCTTCCACAGGCAGGTATATCTCCACCATGTCGCACGAAGAGCGTATGTCGGCCGATGTGGTCCAGGGTGCCTCGAGGGGCAGACGGTATTTGCCCGACTGCGAGATATTCTCAATCTTGCTTGGCGAGACATAGACCTCTTTAATCTTGTCGAGCTCCTCTTCCGGTCCATATAGAGTGATTACCTCGGGCGATATGACAGGCTGTCCATAGAGTCCGTACTGTTCGGAGAAGGAGAACTTCACGTGTTCGATGTTGGGGCGATACTGGCGGCTGCAACGTTCGGCCAGGGTGATATACAGCGAGTCCACGTCGCTGTGTATGTTCTGAATGCCACTGATTGTCGAGCGTAACGCCTTCTGCAATTCGTCGACCCCGACCGCGTGGTGTGTTCCGTCGCCTTGCAGTGGCAGAACTACCTTGGTCTTTTTGTTCCACAGATTGTTGAGTAAGACGCTGTACCCTTTGGTTTCAATAGTTACAGTGGCAGACGTGTCGGCTTGCAGTATGGCATACTTTATGGTGTCGTAACCCGTAAGTTCGACATCGACGTGCAGAGGGTATTCTATCGGTTCGGAGAGCGTCACTCCAAGCCACACCAGTGCTGTAAGGCCCAGTATGACTAGGAAGTGCTTCACTTCTTTTCTTCGGTCTTTGCTTCGGGAGCAGGCTGTATCATGCTCTTCTCTACTGTGAGCACGGTGCCGTTGGCCACTTCTACGTCAACAGTGTGGTCGTTGACGGCGTGCACTTTGCCATATATGCCACCCGAGAACAGTACGCGGTCGCCCTTCTTCAAGGCGTTGCGGAACTTTTGCTCTTCTTTTTCCTTCTTGCGCTGTGGGCGAAGCATGAGTATCCACATGATCACAAGGATGAGGATCATCCATATCCACATGCTGCCGCCGGTGTTTTGTCCTGCTTGTTGTAAGAGAATTAGTGCTGTTTTCATTGGTTATCTGTTTTGTTTATCGTCCTACTTGTGCTGTTATCTTTAGTTTCACGCGTGCGGGCTGGGCGTTGCTCACCACCGTTACCTCTTGGTACTGTTGGCCCGACTTTCCGGTGCTGTTGAACGAGACCGTTATGTAGCCTTCACCACCCGGGGCGATACGGCCGCGCGGGAAGTCGGCCACGGTGCATCCGCAGGTGGCCGATGTCGACCCAATGATGAGGTCGGCCTCGCCGGTATTGCGAAAGTGGAAGCTGTAGCTGATATTCTCGCCTGCCGAGAGCCGTCCAAAGTCGTGCATCTCGCTGTCGAACGTCATCACCGGCATTTTCTCGGTGTCGTTGTAGCCTTGGGCGCTATTGGGGTTGCGTACCAGGTCTATGTCGACATCGTCTGTTTTCTGCTTGCAGCCGCCGAGCATGACGGTGATTGCGGCGAGAAGGGCTATTGTATATATCAACCTCTGTGTCTTCATATCTCTCCTTATGTGTTATTCGGCCGCTTCGGCCAGTCCGCGGCCGCTCTTGCTAATCTTGCCTTGTTTGCGAAGCTCCATGACCAGCTTGTCCAAGATGCCGTTGATGAACAGGCGACTGCGCTCCGAACTGAATTCTTTCGACAGCTCGATGTATTCGTCCACCGTCACCTTTTCGGGAATGGTCGGGCAGCTGATAAACTCGGCGATGGCCATGTTGATGAGCAGTATGTCCATCAGCGCCACGCGCTCGAACTCCCAACCTTGCAGACGGCTCTTTATCATCTCGTCGCCCTCGGCGCGGTTGTCGAGCGTGGCCTGCAGCAGGTCGCGTGCAAACGTCATGTCGATGTCGTCTTTCGACACCCGCTTGTCGTACATGAGGGGCCACTCCATGGCTTCGTCGAAGTTGTCTTCATTGAGCGTTTTCAGCATCATGAAGTTGTACTGGGCAATCTGGTCGAAGTCGTCCTCCCACAGCAGGCTGCGTTCCGACAGCGTGGTCACCAGCGCCTCGCGGTTCATCAGGAAGCGGAAGAGCATAATGGCCAGCTCCTTGTCCTGCTTGAAGTCGGTGTCGGCATGCGAAAGGTACTCGCAGTAGGTATTGGTCTTGCGGAACTCGATGAATGCCTCGCGCACCAGGTCTTCGTGGGTGTCCCAGCAGCCGCCCCATTGCTCGATGGCTTTGCGCAGCTCGTAGTTGTCGGCCATGCGGTGCAGGAACTCGTTGTTCAGGAATTTGCGGTTCGGCTGCTTTTCTTCGTCGGTGGGGCGGAATTTCTTGCGGCCTTCCTCGATCACCCGTTTGCCGACCTCGAGCATCTTGGGCAACAGGGCCACCTGTAGCACGCCCAGCTCGTTGAGCTTGCCGATATGGTATTCGAAGTCCTTCTTCACACCCACGGCGTCGCGGCCGTCCATCTCGTTGGCATAGAGGGCCTGAAGCACCTTGCTTCTCAAAAAGTGTCTGCTTAGCATCTTAGAGTACTATGTTGATAATCTTTTTCGGTACAAAGATAACCTTCTTGGGCTGGGCGTCGCCCATCCACTTGCGGCCCTCGGCTGCCTCGCTCACCGCCTTCAGTGCATCGGCCTGTGTGGCGTCGGCTGGCAGCTCGATGGTGAAGCGCATCTTGCCGTTGAACTGCACGGGGTACTTCACCATGTCCTCGACGAGGTACTTCGGGTCGTACACCGGCCATTCGGCATCGCACACCGTGGTGGTGTGGCCCATCTGGTGCCACAGCTCCTCGGCTATGTGGGGCGCAAACGGTGCCATCAGCACCACCAGGGGTTCCAGCACGGCGCGGCTGTTGCACTTCATCTCGCCCAGGCGGTTGGTGCATATCATGAACGTGGAGACGCTTGTGTTGAACGAGAACCGTTCTATGTCGTCGGTTATCTTCTTTATTGTCTGGTGCAGTATCTTCAGGCCTTCCTTGTTCTCGTCGTCGGTCACGCCGCCGTCGTACAGCTTCCAGAACTTCTTCAGGAAGCGCGACACGCCCTCGATGCCGTTGGTGTCCCACGGCTTGGCCTGTTCCACCGGACCGAGGAACATCTCGTACAGGCGCAGCGTGTCGGCACCGTAGCGGGCCACCAGGTCGTCGGGGTTCTGCACGTTGTACATGCTCTTGCTCATCTTCTCGATTTCCCAGCCGCACACGTAGCGGCCGTCCTCGAGCTCGAAGCGGGCTTCGGCGTATTCGGGACGCCACTGGCGGAAGCGCTCCACGTCGAGCACGTCGTTGTTCACAATGTTGATGTCGACGTGTATGGGCGTCACCTCGGCCATGTCTTTTATCAGGCCTTTCGAGATGAAGAGGTTGTTGTCTTTCTTCGAGCGGTACACGAAGTTCGAGCGGCCCTGTATCATGCCTTGGTTGATGAGGCGCTGGAAGGGTTCTTCCTTCACGGCCATGCCCATGTCGAAGAGGAACTTGTTCCAGAAGCGGGCGTATATAAGGTGTCCGGTGCCGTGCTCGGCGCCGCCGACGTAGAGGTCGACGTTCTGCCAGTAGCCGACAGCTTCGGGCGAGAAGTAGGCTTTGTCGTTCAGCGGGTCCATGTAGCGCAGGTAGTAGCCGCTGCTGCCTGCGAAGCCGGGCATGGTGCTCAGCTCGAGGGGGAAGACCGTCTTGTTGTCGACGAGGCTCTTGTCCACCACGCAGCGCTTCTGCTCGTCCCAGGCCCATGCCTTGGCGTGGCCCAGCGGGGGCTCGCCGGTGGCTGTGGGCTTGAACTCGCTCACCTCGGGCAGCTCCAGCGGCAGGCACTCCTCGGGTATCGGGGTTGCCACCTGCTCGCCACTGTCCACTTGCTTGTAGTACATCGGGAAAGGCTCACCCCAGTAGCGCTGACGGCTGAAGATGGCGTCGCGCAGGCGGTAGTTGACCGTGCGGTGGCCTATGCCCATCTCTTCTATCTTGTCGATGACGGCGGCCATGGCATCCTTCACCTTCATGCCGCTCACAAAGCCGCTGTTGACCGAGTAGCCGGTCTTGGCGTCCATGCTTTCGCTCCATGTGGCGGGGTCGCTGACGGCGTCCTTCTCCATGGCCACCACCTGGCGGATAGGCAGGTTGAAGTGGCGTGCGAAGGCGAAGTCGCGGCTGTCGTGGGCCGGCACGGCCATGATGGCGCCGGTGCCGTAGCCTGCCAGCACGTAGTCGGAGACCCAGATGGGTATGCGCTCCTCGGTGAGGGGGTTGACGGCGTAGGCGCCGGTGAACACGCCGCTGACCTTCTTCACCTCGGCCTGGCGCTCGCGCTCACTGCGGTTCTTGGCCCAGGCCACATAGTCCTGCACCTGCTGGCGCTGCTCGTCGGTGGTGATGCTGTCTATCAGCTCGTGTTCGGGGCAGAGCACCATGAAGGTGACGCCGAAGATGGTGTCGGGGCGTGTGGTGAAAATCTCGAAGCTCGGCACCGGCTGGGGGTCGAACTGCGGCATATAGGCCTGTGCGCCGGGCAGCACGTTTTCGTTGGCAGGCACGTCCAGCGGGAACCACACCGCGGCACCCTCCGAGCGGCCTATCCAGTTGCGCTGTATCTCCTTCAGCGAGTCGGTCCAGTCGACCTGCTCCAGGCCGTCGACCAGCCGCTGGGCGTAGGCGGTGATGCGGAGGCTCCACTGGCGCATCAGCTTGCGCTCGACGGGGTAGCCGCCGCGGACGCTCAGTCCGCCCACCACCTCGTCGTTGGCCAGCACGGTGCCCAGCTCGGCGCACCAGTTCACCGGTATGTCGGCCAAGTAGGCCAGTCGGTAGTTCATCAGCACTTTCTGTTGCTGGGCTATGCCCATGGCGCGCCATTCTTCGGCCGTGAAGCACATGGGCTCGGTGCACGAGGCGTCGAGGCCCTCGGTGCCCTGCTGGGCAAAGCGCTCTTCGAGCTTGGCAATGGGCATGGCCTTCTGCAGCGTGTTGTCGTAGTAGTGCTTGAAGAGCTGGAGGAAGGTCCACTGTGTCCAGCGGTAGTAGCGCGGGTCGCAGGTGCGCACCTCGCGGTCCCAGTCGAAGCTGAAGCCTATCTTGTCGAGCTGCTCGCGGTAGCGGGCTATGTTCTGCTCGGTGGTGACGGCGGGATGCTGGCCGGTCTGTATGGCATACTGTTCGGCGGGCAGGCCGTAGGCGTCGTAGCCCATGGGATGCAGTACATTGTAGCCGCGCAGCCGCTTGTAGCGTGCGTAGATGTCGCTGGCTATATATCCCAGCGGGTGCCCCACGTGGAGGCCGGCACCCGACGGGTAGGGGAACATGTCCAAAACATAGTAGTGAGGCTTGTCGCTGTGGTTCGAAACATGGTATACACCATCCTCCCGCCAGCGTTTTTGCCACCGTGGTTCGATTTCACCAAAGTTATACTCCATTTTCTTTCAGTCTTTTATCGGCGGCCAAACTCCCGACCGCCGTTGCAAATTTACACAAAAAATTCAAACCGCAAAAAAAATAAACCTCCGTTCCCCACTTTCACCTTCCCAGCGCCATCTTTTCCCCCTCCGCACCCCATCCTTGTACTATTGTTGTACTATCGTTGTACTATCGTTCTTATGTTTTCAATAGTACAACGATAGTACAACAATAGTACAACGATAGTACAACGACCGGAGGGGAAGGGGAGGGAAAGGGGTGCGGAGCGGGGTATGAGGTGGGCGGAATGGGTAGAGCGCGTGGCGGGAATCGACTGGTGGAGGTGGGGAAAAACGAGTGGGCAAGGCGGCGGGGTTTGGGAAAAAGGGTGGGGGAGCGGCGGTGGGTGCTGTGGCGTAAGTGATTGTTGTTTAACGGTGTAGTGCCGGGGTGGAAAAAATATTTGGCGGGTTCGGAATTATTTTGTACATTTGCAGTTGCAAAATTATAGTATGCGGGCGTTGTAGCCTGCCTTGAAAACAAGTAAAAACCGAACTGATATGAAGCGTTTTTTGATAGCCTTCCTCTCGTGTGCACTGCTGCTTGGCGCCGCGGTCGACGTGCAAGCCCAGACCAAGAAGACTAAAAAGAAAGCCACCACCACCAAGACCACCAAGAAAGGCTCGAAGAAGAGCTCGAAGGCTGCCGCTCCGGCTGCTCCGGTGAAGACCGATGTGGAGTTGCCCTACAACTCGAACGACTGCATCTTTGCCATACCCCTGCAGCTCGACAAGCCCTACGGCCCCACCACCGCCCCCGACGGCGGCGGCCGCATTCAGGAAATCGTGGCCGACAAGACCCATCCCAACCTCTTCGAGCGTGAGCACAACTCGGTGTGGTACAAGATAAAAGTGCCCTACAACGGCGAGCTGGAAATCAGCATTGTGCAGAAGAACAAGTGGGACGACTACGACTTCCTGGTCTATAAGAACACCGGCACCTACTTCTCCAACCAGGTGATCCAGAACAAGGTGTTGCCGGTGGCGGTGCATCTGGCCACCGTCGACAGCAACAGCCTGGCCGCCGCCGCCCTGAGCGGTGCCGACCGCAAGCGCCAGCCCACCAGCAAGAAGACCGCCGTGCGCACCGACGAGGGCGTCATGCCCAGCCTCGACATGCCCGTCGAAGCCAAGCCCACCATCGGCATGAGCCGCGAGGCTACCGCCAAGATGTTCACCAGCAAGCAGACCGGCGACTTCATCAAGTCCATACCCGTCCGCATGGGCGAGGAATACTACATCGTGCTCGACTGCCGCTCCAACAACGGCTCGGGCCACACCATCACCGCCTCGGTCCAGGCCGATGCCTACGAGCCACTGGTGCTCTTCTACGACCGCAAGGCCCGCCGCTATGTCGATGTCGACCTCATGATACTCGAGCGCGGCAACGGCTCCGAGCGCCCCGTGGTGCAGCAACAGCACTTCCGCGGCGGCAAGGTCAAGTTCGTGCCTGGCTTCAGCTACACCCTCTACGCCAAGCACGACGGCTACTTCTCGGTCTACCGCGAGTTTAATGCCCGCGACCTCATGCTGCAGGACACCGTGATGCTCTACCAGATGGAACGCACCGAGCGCGGCTCCACCTTCCAGATCAAGGACATCTACTTCGAGGTCGACGAGGCCACCCTCATCGGCAACCCCGACTCGGTGCTGATGGACTATGTGGCCATGTTCCGCAACCACCCCGATGTGACCTTCCTCGTCAAAGGCTATGTGCAGAGCTATGGAGTCAATGCCGAAGCCGACATGCTGCTCTCGCTCGACCGTGCCAAGTCGGTCAAGGAATACTTCATCCAGCATGGTATCGCTGCCGAGCGCATCACCACGGCCGGCATGACCAAGAACGAGATCAAGCGCGCCGCCGCTGCCGCCCTCGACCGTGGCGGTGGATTCAGCAGCGTCAAGGCCGAGATTATCATCACCGGCAAACTGGGCGACCTCAAGACCGAGTAGCCTCTTGCCACATCCCCAAAAACCTTCATGATGCGACGTCTTCTTTTCTTCGCACTGCTATCGCTGTCGCTATCCCTTTCGGCACAGACCGACTGGAAAGGCATACAACGCCTCATAGACGACGGCTCGTACAAGACGGCCTACAGCAAGGCCGAGGCGGTATACAATAGTAAGATGGCCGACGGCCGTCAGCGGCTCACCGCGGCCTACTGGATGGCGCAGGCCGCAGCCCTCTACCAGGAGGACGCCCGCGACAGCGCCGTGGCCCGCTACCGTTCCCTGCTGGCCGGTTCTTCGCTCTCTGCCCTCGACCGTGCCCTCTGCTACGCCTTCCTAGGCGTCTACGACACAGCCTTGGTCGACAGCGCCCTGCTGCAGCGCACGCCCGTCGAGGCGGTGCGCGAGTTTTGCGACGAGCCGGGCAAGGCGCCGAACATGACGCCCACCGTTTACGACATGCTGGTGGTCATGATGCAGGACCGTGGTGGCCTGACGCCGCCGCAGCTGGTCGAATGGCAGCAGCGCCTCTGCGCCTTCCACGCCCAGGACAAGGACGACGGCCTGCGCATCTGGCACGACCGGCGCCTGCTCGACTACATGGAGCAGGTACCCAACCATCCCATGAAGCTGGGTACATATCAGCGTTTTATAGACAAATACCGCGGCACGAAGAGCTCACAGGCGGCTTCGCTATACCAGAAGGCTGCCAACCACTGCCGCTGGAAGATGAAAGATCTGGTGCAGGCTGTGCGCTACTGCGACACAGCCATTGCCCGATGGCCCAAGAGCGAAGGCGGTGTGGAGTGTGCCAATATCCGCAGCAGCATCACGGCTCCGCGCATTGAGCTATCGAGCGAAGTGCACTTCATCGCACCGCAGCGCGAGGAGCTGTTGGGCGTCGACTACCGCAATCTGTCCGTGGTACACCTGCGTTTGATCAAGGAGCCCTCAAAGTATATGAGCGACGAGCAGTTGGCCAAGCAGAAGCCGTTGCGCGAGTGGACCGTCGAGGTGCCGCTTCCCGACGCCTATGGCAAGGCTTCGGCCGCCTTTGCGTTGCCGCCGTTGCCCATAGGGAAGTATCGCCTGCTGGCAGCCCCAACGGCCAACTTTGCCAAAGGACTGGCCAGCATCGAACTGCACGTCACCGACATAGCCCTGCGCTACACCAACGACGGCCGTGGCCTTGTGGTCGACCGCGTCACGGGAGCACCCGTGGTGGGCCAGAAGGTGCAGCTGGTCATTCCCAAAGTATACCATGTCAATGAAGAACGCCTGCTGCAGACTGTCGTCACCAATGCCGACGGTCTCTACCGCTTCGACAGCATTCCGCCGCGCAACAGCATCATCCGCATTGCGCGCAACGGCTACAACATAGAGCAGTCTGTGTACAACCGAGGCAACTCGCCCGCCGATGGACGTCGCACGCGCTTCCACATGGTCAGCGACCGGCCCGTATACCGTCCGGGCGACACCGTGCAGGTGGCCGCCACCCTATACCGCTCCGATGGGCGCGACGGCGAACTGCTGGCCGCCGGCCATCCGTTCGAGTTGACGCTCGTCGACCCTAACGGGCAGGAGGTGCAACGGCTCGCGCTCGCTACCGACGACTTCGGCTCGGCCCATTGCTCGCTGCCGCTGCCCACCGACCGCCTGGCCGGCCACTGGATGGTGAGGGTGCAGGACAGCACCGGCAGCGATTTGCTAGGCCTGCGGGTGGAGGAATACAAGCAGCCGCGCTTCATGGTCAGCCTTGCCGCCGACGGTCCGGCTCCGCGCTTCGGCCAGCCCTGCACGGTGCAGGGTATGGCGGCGGCCTACAGCGGAGTCTCGATAGGTGGGGCGAGGGTGCAATACACCGTCACACGTAGTCAGCGCCTGTGGCGCTGGGGCCCGAGTGTAAGCACTGTGGTGGCCCAGGGCGAGACCCAGACGGCTGCCGACGGCACCTTCAGCGTGGCCTTCATCCCAGAGCCCGACAACAGTGTCGAGCTCTCGGCCAAACCTGTCTTCAACTACCGTGTGCAGACAACAGTCACCGACCTCAACGGCGAAAGCCACGATGCCGAGACCACCCTGCACGTGGGCTACAGGAACATAATAGTACGACTGAAGGATGTGGAACCCTCGGTGCGTGAGCTGCAGATGGTCAAGGTGGACTTGACCGACATCAACAACACCCCACAGCAGGGCAGGGTAGAGGTGAGCATAGAACGGCTGCAGCGGCCCGCCCCCATGCGTTTGGCACCCTCGGTGCTCAAGCTGGGCATGCATCAGACGCTCGACAGTGCTGACTACCGTCGCCGCTTCCCCCAATACATATATGATATAAAAGAGAACAACCGGCAGCAGTGGGCGGCGGAATGGCGCTGGACTGGCGTGGCAGCCGAGGGCAAGGTGGCCATGCCGCCGCTGCAGGGTGGTATCTACCGTATTGTGGCATTCGCGCTCGATGGCCGCGACACTGTGGCCGACACCGTGTACACAGTGCTTGCTCCCGCTGCCGACCACCGCTCGCGTACCGACGAGGTGCTTTGGGCCGACCAAGACAAGGCTACTGCCCAGCCCGGCGAGCGCGTGGTCTTCCGCGTCGGCTCGGCTTTCAAGGACGTAAAGGCTTTCTACTGGATAGAATACGGTGACCGCAAGACCCTCGCCTCCGGATGGCTCACCTTGGGCGAGCGCCTGCAGGAAGTGAGCGTCGATGTAGACAGCGCCCAGTTGGGTGGTTTTACGATGACGCTTTCGGCGACCTATATGGGGCAGACCTTCACCAAGAAACTCACCGTCGAGGTGCCCTACACCCACAAGCAGCTGAAGGTAGAGATTGCTACCTTCCGCGACAGGTTGCAGCCTGGCGAGAGCGAGGAGTGGACTATAAAGGTGGAAGGTGAAGGGTTGAAGGAGAAAGAACCGGCCGCTCTGGTGCTTACCATGTACGATGACGCGCTGAACACATACGGTACACAGTCATGGGGCCTCTCGCCCTGGCGTGGCCATTCTACTGTATGGCAGACCGACTACTCGCC
Source organism: uncultured Bacteroidota bacterium (assembly GCA_902778925.1). GTDB lineage: Bacteria > Bacteroidota > Bacteroidia > Bacteroidales > P3 > Colimorpha. The sequence continues at coordinate 11,951 of CACYZN010000028.1, read as the reverse complement.
GTACTTCTCATGGGGTAGATATGACGGCAGCACCTATCGTGGCTACAACGGCATCTACCCCTCGGTATGGAGACTCAAGGACGGCCTGCCGTACTACAGCCGTTGGCGCGGTAAGATGATGTACAAGTCGGCAGCGGCGCGCAATGCTGTCGAGGTTACTACCGAGCTGGCTGTGATAGAAGACGATGCCGTGATGGACGTCGCCGCAGTGAAAGCCCAGGCAAGCGGCGCCATAGAAGAGGAAGAAGCAGAGGAGGCCATCTTCAGCATCGTGGAGAAAGATCCCGAAGTGCAGGTGCGCACCAACCTCAGCACCTTGGCCTTCTTTGCCCCGGCCCTGCGCACCGATGCCGACGGCATACTGACCTACCGCTTCACTGTGCCAGAATTGCTTACCCGCTGGAATGTCCGAGGCTTGGCTGTCACCAAAGACCTCAAGAGCGGCACACTGGACAAGACCCTCGTTACGCAGAAGCCCCTGATGGTGCAGCCCAACATGCCGCGCTTCCTGCGCCACGGCGACAGCCTCAGCCTCATGGCCAAAGTGGTTATGTCCGAGCCGACCGACCCCGTCGACGTCACAGTCACCCTTCTGCTCACCGATGCCGCTACCGGCGACACCATCTGCAACCACGCCGAACAGGTGACGGTTCGCGATGCGGCACAGGTGCTGTTCGACGTCGAGGTGCCGCAGAATGTCTATGTGGCTACCTACCGCATTGTAGCTACCGCCGCCGGCGGCGTCCTCGCCGAGAAGAGGTATAGCGACGGCGAGCAGGGACAGGTGCCCGTTGTCTCCAACCGTCAGGCTGTCACCGTCAGCCAGGCTATGTACATAAACGGGGCGGGGGAGAAGCACTACACGCTGCCCGAGTGGCAGGCCGGCGGTGCTACCCGCCAGCCACAGCTGGTGGTGGCCGAGGCAGTGAGCAACCCCATCTGGCTCGCCATCAAGGCAATGCCGTACATGAAGACTATGGAAAACCCCTCGACGCTCTACCTGGCCAACCAGCTTTACGTCAACGGGCTCGGCGCGAAAGTTCTGGAAGACCTGGATGTCCTGGATAATCTAGAGCTTCTGGATAATCTGGGCTCCGCGCCGAGCCGTCTGGCTATGAACGAGGACGTGAAGCAGACGGCCCTGCAGGCCACCCCGTGGCTGCGCGATGCCGAGAGCGAGGAAGAGCAGATGCGTGCCGTGAAGAACTACTTCGACACCGCCGCCATGCAGGCACAGCACGCCGAGCTGGTAAAAGGCCTCGCCGAACGGCAGAACGGCGACGGCGGCTGGCCCTGGATGCCCGAAGGGAAGAGCAGCCTGTGGGTGACGCAGCAGGTGCTGCAAAAGGTCTGTGGCACAGAGCTGAACCTTACAAAACGCACCCCCAAACACCAAGCACCCGACACGAAACGTGCCCTGACATTTGTCGACGGCGAGCAGCAGCGCTACTACGAGCGCTATGTGAAGCCCTACGCCAAGAAGTACAACTGGCAGCCCACCGACATCGATTACCTGTACATGCGCTCTCTGTACGGCAAGGCTTCCACCGAGGCCTATAAGTTCTACTATTCCAATGCGCTGAAGAACTACAAGCAATACGGCAACCTTTACACCCAGGCCCAGCTGGCCCTCGTATTCCACCGCCATGGCGACAAGAAAGAAGCCCTCGACCTGCTGCGCCGTCTGAAGGAGAAATCGCTTGTGAACGACGAGATGGGCCTCTACTGGCGCGACAACCGTAGCGGCTGGTACTGGTACAGCCGTCCCATCGAGACCCAGGCCCTCCTCGTGCAGGCCTTTGCCGAGATTACCCCGCAAGACACCACCACCATCGGGCTGATGCAGCAGTGGCTGCTGAAACAGAAGCAGACCACCCACTGGGGCAACGAGCGCGCCACCGCCGAGGCTATAAAGGCCTTGATGGTGGGCGAAAAGACCGCTGGAAGAGCGAATCCAGCAGGCCAGAACGTGAGGCTGACCGTTCTGGGCGACAGTGCGCTAGCCTCATCCAGTCACCATTCTGCCGACAATCCGGAAGGCTACCTCAGCCACCGCTGGAGCGGCAGCGACCTCGATGCCCTTGTGGCACGCCGTTCGTCGGACATAACCTTGGAAAAGACCACGCCGGGTATAGCCTGGGGTGCTGTCTACTACCAGTTTACCGACGATATGGACAAGATACCTGCCAGCGATATGGGCATCAAGATATCGAGGAACTATGTGACGGAAGGCGAACTGCACGTGGGCGACCGCATAAAAGTGCGCATCGAGATCACCGCCGACCGCGCCATGGACTACCTCGAACTTGTCGACGGGCGCCCCTCGTGCACCGAGCCCCTCAGCACCCGTGCCGGCTGGCGTTGGAACGACGGCCTAAGCTACTATGTGACAGTCAACAATACCGACACGCGCTTCTACATAGAGCACATAGACAAAGGCCATTATGTGGCCGAATACGAGCTCTATGTGACCAATCCCGGCACCTTCCTCAGCGGAGCAGCCACCATGCAGTGTATGTATGCCCCCGAGTTCCGCGCCGTGGCCCCCGCGGTACGGTTGACCGTGGAATAGGCCAAGAATACTTTAATTCGACCGAAGCGCCGCGTAACCAACGGGTTACGCGGCGCTTCTTCTATCTGGAAACCGTCCCGAAAAGCGCTTTGTCTAACAGCCTGATACTAAGCACCTCCTCCGTATCAACTCCGTATCAACTCCGTATCAAGTCCGTATCAAGTCCGACTACGGTCGGAGATGGTGCGTCGATGGTGTGTTTAAGGTACGCTGTTGAAAAAAATGTGGTGGATAGTTTGTGGGGTTTAAAAATGTTGTGTATATTTGCATTCTCACAACAGCTGCCCCAAGTCGGGGAAGCCGCTGTGCTACAGATAGTAAATACAATATGACGAATAAAAAAAACATATTGCCCTGTGAAGTCAACGTCTCGTCCGAGACGGGTAGATTGCGTGCAGTGCTGCTGCACCGCCCCGGCGTCGAGATAGAACGTATGACCCCCCTCAATGCAGCCCATGCCCTCTACAGCGACATACTGAACAAACCTATCGTCGACCGCGAGTACCACTACTTCAGCGGCGTGCTCGAGAAGTGGACCCAGGTATACTATGTCGAAGACGTACTCGAACAGTTGCTGCAGGATGCCGACATACGTCGCCATCTGGTGCAGGAAAGCTGCGATATGGACAACTGCGACGACGGCTTGGCCGAACAGTTGATGGATATGGATGCCCGGCAGTTGGCAGCAGTGCTGATTGAGGGCTACGAAGACCCCGAGTGGGACGGTATCGATGAGGACCGATACCTGCTCAAGCCGCTCTACAACCTCTTCTTCACCCGCGATGCCTCGAGCACCGTATACAACCGGGTGTTGGTGAATTCCATGAGCTTTGAGGTGCGCGAACGCGAGACCCTCATCTACGAGGCCATCTTCCGCCACTTCTTCCATGTCGATACCCTCAACGCCATGGCATGGGACCGCGACGCCCGCACCGAGGGCGGCGATGTGCAGATTGCGGGTCCGGACTTACTCTGCATTGGCCAAGGTATTCGCACCAACACCAAGGGCATCAAGTATCTGGCCCAGACCTTTGCCAAGGAACGCGAACAGTTCAACATACTGGTTCAGGAGCTGCCGCAGAAGCCTGAGTCGTTCATCCACCTCGACATGGTGTTTACCTTCCTCGGCAAGCACCAGTGCATGGCATTCGAACCCATGCTCAAGAAGACCGGCCTGTTCGCAGGCAAGGACACCACGCTGATAACCATCTACAAAGGCAATATCAGCTATCGCAAAGTAAACAACATTGTCGAAGGCCTCAACAGCCTGGGGTGGGAGATAGAACCCGTTGTGGGTGGCGGAAGCGACCCGTGGGTGCAGCTGCGCGAGCAGTGGCATTCCGGCGCCAACTTCTTCGCCCTCGGCGACGGCAAGGTGTTGGGCTACCGCCGCAACACCCACACCATCGACGCCCTCGACCGCGCCGGCTTTGCCGTGCTCAATGCCGAGGATATTGTCGAAGGCAGGGTGGATATGAACAGCTACGACCGCTTCGTGGCCGCATTCCCGGGCAGTGAGCTGCCGCGTGCCGGCGGTGGCGCCCGCTGCATGACCATGCCGATACTGAGAGACTAGGCGGATTGAAGTCTTGGACATCGAAAAAGAAAACAACAAACCTTTAATAATGAAACAATACCATCTAGCGAACAACATCATAGGCTGGCTCATCTGTGCCGTGGCCTGTGCTGTGTACATCATGACGGCGGAAGCTACCGCCTCGTGGTGGGACTGCGGTGAGTATATCTCGACCGCTTTTAAACTGCAAGTAGGACACCCTCCTGGAGCACCCTCGTTCCAGCTCATCGGACGCCTGTTCTCCATGTTCAGCAGCCCCGAGACGGCAGCCCACGCAGTGAATATCATGTCGGCCGTGTGTAGCGGCTTTACCATCTTGTTCCTCTTCTGGGCCATCACCCTTTTGGGCAAACATCTGCTGCCCGACCCCAAGAATCCCAGCCTCAAAGACTGGCGCACCTGGGCCGTCTTTGCAGCCGGTGTGGTGGGCTCGTTGGCCTACACCTTCAGCGACACCTTCTGGTTCTCGGCCGTCGAGGGCGAAGTCTACGCCATGAGTAGCTTCTTCACTGCCTTGGTGTTCTGGGCCATCCTGAAGTGGGAGGAACAGAGCGACGACCCGCACTCGCTCCGCTGGCTCATATTGATAAGCCTGCTGGTGGGTGTGGCCATCGGTGTCCACCTGCTCAACTTGCTTACTGTACCTGCCATATTCTACGTGGTCTACTTCAAGAAGTGGCCCAAGACAACATGGAAGGGCTTTATCGTAACAGGCTTGTTGTCGGTGGTCACACTTGGCATCATCCTGTGGGGTATCATCCCTGGCATTGTGAATGTCGACTCGGCCTTCGACGTGTTTTTCGTCAACACCCTGGGTCTGCCGTTCAACAGCGGCACCATCTTCTTCTTCACATTGTTGGCAGCTTTGGTGATATGGGGCCTCTGGTATACCCAGCGCAAAAACAAACCTGTGCTCAACGCAGCCATCCTCAGTTTCGCCATGCTGGTGATTGGCTACAGCACCTTCTTTGTGCTTGTGATACGTGCAAACACCAACACTCCGCTCAACGAGAACGCCCCGAAGGATGCCGTGGCGATGCGTGCCTACCTTGGCCGCGAGCAGTATGGTGACACGCCACTCTTCTCCGGCCAGTTCTATACTGCAGGCCGTCCTATCAGCGTCAAGGAGGGATATACCAAGTACGTGCGTGGCAAAAGCCCCGAGGGCAAAGACCGTTACATTGTGGCAGCCCACGCCCAGAAGTTTGTCTATAACCAGCAGCACACTGGCGTTTTCCCCCGCATGTGGAGCGACGATACCAAACGCGACCACCCTCGTTTCTACGAGTACTGGGCTGGTAAGACCTACGGCAACCAACGTCCCACATCGAGCCAGAACCTGAAGTTCTTTAACCGCTACCAGCTAGGTTGGATGTACTGGCGTTATTTCATGTGGAATTTCGCCGGTCGACAGAACGACGAGCAAGGCCACTACTTCAACGACGATGGTACCCGCGACTATCTGAAGGGCAACTGGATTAGCGGCATCAAGTTCATCGACGAGTCACGCCTTGGCCCGCAGGACAACCTGCCCGAAGCTATGGAGAACAACAAGGCTCGCAACAAATACTACATGTTGCCTTTGTTGCTCGGTATTTTGGGCTTGGCATACCACATCCGCAAGCATCCAAAAGACGCTTTCATAGTGTTCATTATGTTCTTCATGACCGGTCTGGCCATTGCCATCTATCTGAACATGCCACCCAAACAGCCGCGTGAGCGCGACTATGCCTTCGTGGGCTCATTCAGCTTCTACGCCATCTGGATAGGATTGGGTGTGATGGCACTGTCAGAGTGGATAAGCAAGCTCTTCAAGAAGAACGAAGGTAAGGCCTACAAGGTTGTTATGCCGATAGTCTTTGTGGCTTGCATGGCCGGTGTGCCGTGTCTGATGGCTGCCGAGAACTGGGATGACCACGACCGCTCGGAGAAGTATGCAGCCCGCGACTTCGCCCAGAACTACCTCAAGAGTGTTAAGAAGAACGGTGTACTCATCACCTTCGGCGACAACGACACCTTCCCCCTGTGGTATGCACAGGAAGTGGAAGGCACCCGTACCGATGTGCGTATACTCAACTATACGCTCTCGGGTATGTACTGGTATGTTGAGCAGCTCTACAACAAGCTCTACGAAAGCGATGCACTGCCCTTCACACTGCCCAAGAGCTACTATGGTCTCGGTAAGGATGTCTTCTATGTGATGGACCGCTCCAACGACTACCTCGAGGTGTCGGAAGTGCTGGCTTTGTTGCGCGACAAGCCCGAACGCTTCTCTCTGCGCGACCAGCGCAGCGGCGAGACCATAATGTATGTGCCTACCAAGCGCTTCAAGATAACCCTCGACATACCGGCACTGGTGGAAGCAGGTGTTATCCCGGCCGAGATTGCCGACCGCGTCAATCCCGAGATACGCTGGGAAATCAACAAGTCGATGCTCTACCGCCACGAGATGATGATTCTTGACATCATTGGCACCAACAAGTTCATGCGCGACATAAATATCATGAACCCGGGCTATATTCAAGATGTCTTCACCCCGATTTATTCCTACTCGATACAGGATGGTATGAACCAAAAGTTGATACCTTATCCGAGACAAGGTGAGCGTTACACCTCGACCACAGCCGACTACTTCATCAACGGTGTAGATGGCGAGCCTTTGAAGTGGGGCAACCTGAACAGCGACATCTATGTTGATCCCATAAGCCTCAACATGGGTACCGTGCAGCGTCAGTCTATGCTCATGCTGGCCTATGATAAATATATGAAAGGCGACACGGTTAAAGCCAAACAGCTACTTGACCTTGCAGAGGCCAATTTCCCGGCCCCCAACTTCCCCAACGACATATACTCGGTCTATGTGGCCACCAACAGTGTCCGTGTCGATGTAGTGAACCTCTACAAAGAAATCTACGGTATCGAAAAAGCACGCACCTTGTGGGAAAATGCCTTCAAGTACTATGACCAGGAGATTTCCTACCTCTCGCAGTTCAAGGGCGAGAAGGCGGCTGGCGTGCGTTCGGCGCTTCAGAGCGATTTGCAGTTCATGTCTCTGCTCAGCGATATGGCAGACCAGGACCTGAATGATGATTCCCTCTCGGCCCGTTGCAAGACGATACTCTCCGCTTTCAATACTACCATGTATTATAACTGATGCCGAAAGTACCGAAAAAGAGGAAGTACACAGTGTCGCTCTCGGAGAACGAGATGCACCGTCTGACGGTCTATGCTGCCACGTGTGGCATAGATCGTCCCACGGCTCTGGCGCGTCTGGTTCGCCAATCGCTGCGACAGGTGGCAAGTGCCGCCAACACCCTTTCCGACGAGAACCAGTTGCGTCTTTTCGATACTTTGCAGATAGATATTTTCAATCAGACAACAAAGGTAAATAACAAGGATTAAGATGAAGAAACTCTTGGGCCTACTGTTTGCCGTCATGCTCATGGCACTACCTGCCACTTTGCATGCCGAAGAAGCAGAGACCGGCTTTGCCCCCGGTTCTATGATAATAGGCCACGTGACCGACGCCCATTCGTGGCACATGTTCGACTACAAAACAAGCGATGGAGCTGAGCATGCTGTGGCAATACCCTTGCCTGTGATACTGTGGAACAACGGACATCTCGACGTCTTTATGTCGAGTCGTTTCCACCACGGACATGCCGACTACAAGGGCTATCGTCTTGTGGGCGGCGGTGCCGAGAAAGAAGAGATAGTGTGTGTCGACGAGGCTGGCAACCTGACCGGCGCGGCACCGCTCGATTTGAGCATCACCAAGACTTCCGCTGCCATTATGATAGCCGTAGTGCTGCTGATAGTCATAGTCTTCGTGGCACGTGCCGGCTACAAGAAGCGCCCCAACCAGGCTCCCCACGGACTGCAGAGCCTCGTCGAGATGCTGGTGGTCTTTGTCCGCGACAGTATTGCCAAGCCTATGATAGGGGAGCACAAGTATCAGCGATACTTGCCTTACCTGCTCACACTCTTCTTCTTTATCTTCCTCTGCAATATCCTTGGTTTGATACCTTTCTTCCCGGCAGGTGCCAATATAACCGGCAATCTGGCCGTTACCGCCACACTCGCAGTTATAACCTTCTTCATAACCAATATCAGCGGTAATCGCCATTACTGGACCGACATCTTCAACACGCCCGGCGTGCCGGCTTGGCTCAAGATTTTCCCCCTGATGCCGCTCGTCGAGCTGGTGGGTGTCTTCACCAAGCCCGTCGTACTTATGATTCGACTCTTTGCCAACATGACGGCCGGCCATATCGTCATACTTGGCTTTATCGTAATCATCTTTATCCTGAGCAACCTCTTTGGCCCGGCAGTCGGCGGTGCCGTCTCTGTGGTGAGCGTGCTGTTCAGTGTCTTTATCTCGCTGCTCGAATGCCTTGTGGCCTATATCCAGGCTTTCGTCTTCACCATGCTCACAGCCCTCTACATCGGCATGGCTGTCGCAGAGCCCCATCACGCAGAATAAACCCAATAAACCCATAAAACCCATGAAAAGCATAAAAGATACCAACTTCGCAGGCAAGAAAGTGCTGCTGCGCGTCGACTTCAACGTCCCTATGGACGACCAGAAGCACATCACCGACGACACCCGTATGCGCGAGTCGATGCCCACCATCGAGAAGCTCCTCAAGGATGGTGCCGCCATCATCATCATGGCCCACTTCGGCCGTCCCAAAAAAGGCGGCTTCGAGCCCGAACTGACCCTCGAGCCGGTGGCCAAATACCTCGAGACCCTCATCGGTCGCCCCGTGAAGTTCACTCAGGAACTCCTCGGCAGTGGCAAGCCCGAGCAGATGGCCAAAGAGCTGAAGGGTGGCGAAGTGATGCTCCTCGAGAACATTCGCTTCTACCCCGAAGAGACCAAAGGCGGCGAAGACCTCGCCCGCCAGCTGGCCGCCCTCGGCGACTGCTACATCAACGACGCCTTCGGTGCCGCCCACCGCGAGCACTCCTCCACCGCCGTCATCGCCCGCTTCTTCCCCAACGACAAATACTTCGGCTTCCTGATGGAGAACGAGGTGCGCAACCTCGAGAAGCTGATGCAGAACCCGCCGCGTCCCTTCACCGCCATCATCGGTGGCTCCAAGGTCAGCAGCAAGATCGGCATCCTCGAGAACCTGCTCGACAAGGTCGACAACATGATCATCATCGGCGGCATGCGCTACACCTTCACCAAGGCTCTCGGTGGCCGCATTGGCAACTCCATCTGCGAGGACGACAAGCTCGACCTGGCCAAGGAGCTCATGCGCCGCATGGACGAGAAGGGCGTGAAGTACTATCTGCCCGTCGACAGCGTCATCGGCGACAAGTTCGGCAACGACGCCAACACCCAGATTGTCCCCTCCGGCGAAGTGCCCGACGGCTGGGAGAGTATGGACTGCGGCCCCGAGAGCTGCAAGGCCATACGCGACATCATCCTGTCTTCCAAGACCATCCTCTGGAACGGCCCTGCCGGCGTCTTCGAGCTCGACACCTTCGCCAAGGGTACTCGCGACATAGCCCAGAGCGTCGCCGACGCCTGCAAGCAGGGTTGCTTCGCAGCTGTGGGTGGTGGCGACTCGGTGGCTGCCGTCAAGCAGATGCACCTCGCCGACCAGATGAGCTACGTCTCCACCGGTGGCGGCGCCATGCTCGAGTACCTCGAAGGCAAGGTCCTCCCCGGCATCAAAGCCATCCAAGACTAATCTCAATAACGACCGACAAGGTCCTTAAGGTCTTTAGGGACTTTAAGGACCTTCTTTTTATGGGACATTTCTTGCCGATAACGTTGGACGAGGTGAAGCGCCTCGGGTGGGAGCAGGTGGACGTGGTGCTCGTAACGGGCGATGCCTACATTGACCACCCGTCGTTCGGTACCGCCGTCATCGGACGTACGCTCGAGGCCGCCGGCTACCGCGTGGCCATCATCCCGCAGCCCAACTGGCGCGACGACCTGCGTGACTTCCGCAAGTTCGGCGCCCCGCGGCTCTTCTTCGGCGTCACCAGCGGCGCCATGGACAGCATGGTGAACCACTATACCGCCGCGCGCCGTCTGCGCCACGACGACGCCTACACCCCTGGCGGGCAGGCCGGCTTCCGTCCCGACCGCGCCACCTACGTCTACACCCGCATACTGAAGCAGCTCTATCCCGACGTGCCCGTCATAATGGCCGGCATCGAGGCCTCGATGCGCCGCCTGGCACACTACGATTACTGGGACGACCGCCTGTTTCCCAGCATATTGATCGATACCCCCGCCGACCTGCTCAACTACGGGATGGGGGAGAGGACGACCCTCAAGATAGCCCGTCTGCTCGACGAGGGCAAAGGCATCGAGGCCTGCTACTCACTTCCGCAGGTGGCATATAGAGTGGAGAGTGGAGAGTGGAGAGCGGAGAGCGGAGAGTGGAGAACGGAGAACGGAGAACGGGCTGACGCGCCAGCAGGTTCTCCACTCTCCACTCTCCACTCTCCACTTATCGAGCTGCACTCCTTCGAGGAATGCTTGAAGAGCAAGCGCGCAGAGGCTGAGAATTACCACGTTATCGAGCTGGAGAGCAATAAAATCGAGGCGGCCACGCTGGTGCAGCGCCACGGCGACCGCCTGGTGGTCGTCAACCCGCCCGAGCCGCCCATGACCACCGCCGAGATTGACGCCAGTTTCGACCTGCCCTACATGCGTCTGCCGCACCCAAAATACAAAAAGCGCGGCCCAATACCGGCCTTCGAGATGATACGCTGGAGCGTCAACACCCACCGCGGCTGCTTCGGCGGCTGCTCGTTCTGCACCATCAGCGCCCACCAGGGCAAGCAGATAGCCAGCCGCAGCGAGGAGTCGATACTCAATGAGGTAAACCTCATCACACAAGACCCCGACTTCCACGGCGTGCTGACCGACCTCGGCGGTCCCTCGGCCAACATGTGGCGCATGCGGGGCAAGAACCCCGACCTGTGCCGCCGGTGCTCCCGCTACAGCTGCTCGATGCCCACAATGTGCAAGAACCTCGACAGCGACCACCGGCCCATGATCGACCTCCTGCGCCGTGTGGCCTCCAACCCCAAGGTCAAGCACCTCTACGTCGGAAGCGGCATCCGCTGCGACCTGTTCCAGCCCGATAATCACGGCTGGGAGTATTTTCGCCAGGTGGTCTTGCACCACACCAGCGGCCGACTGAAGGTGGCGCCGGAGCACACTTCCGAGGCCGTTCTGGCGCTGATGCGCAAGCCCTCGTTCGCACTGTTCAAGGAAACGAAACGCCGCTTCGATGAGGTCTGTAGGCAGGCAGACTTGAAGTATCAGTTGATACCTTATTTTATTAGCAGCCACCCCGGCTGTCGCCTGCAGGACATGGCCGAGCTGGCGCTGGAGATGAAGCGCATGGGCTACCGGTTGGAGCAGATACAGGACTTCACCCCGACACCCATGACGCTCAGCACCGAGATGTACTACACCGGCATCGACCCCTCGACCATGAAGCCCGTCTACGTGGCCACCACCCCCGGCGACAAGGCCGACCAGCGGCGCCTTTTCTTCTTCTACCGGCCCGACGAGCGCCGCGCCATCGAACAGAGTCTGCGCCGCGCCGGCTGCGAGGCCTATATTCCGTGCCTTTTCGGCTCAGTGTCAGTAGCTTCCGGCCGTAGAAAACCAGGCCGCCGATAGCCCTTTTCCATCGTTCCCCTAGCCCTCCGGTAGCCTTCCGGTAGGGTCGTTCTTATGTACTTCTTATGTATTTCTTATGTTGTATTTATGTTTAAAACATAAGAAATACATAAGAAATACATAAGAAGTACATAAGAACTACC
>CACYZN010000027.1 GCA_902778925.1 uncultured Bacteroidota bacterium | reverse complement strand
ATACGGTTTTGTAACTTAACGTACTCATTTTTTTATTTTACTAACGATGATGTTTTACTTCCTTTTTGTTAATTTCTCCTCCGATTGCATCGCATTTTGGCCGCCGACGGATAGTTGGCCTCCACGTTTATCAACCTGAGGATGTGAACCTTGAACGGGTAGACAAGGCACAGCATCCCCATTTTTGGAGAGTGCAAAGTTACGAACAATTTTTCAACTGACAAAATATTTTTTAGCACACAGTCTTAAAAAGTCCTAATTCCGGTGCCGGAGAGCGGCGCACCAGGCCGTCGACCAGAAGAGCCCCAAGCCGGTGGAACGGCCCGTCGGCGAGCCTTTACGCCCACGACCAGTGCACTGCCTCTCAGTGGCTTGCAGGGGCCAAGTCCGACCCATCGCCGACCCATGTCCGGACCATCGGCGGGCGAAGGCCGACTGGCGTCGGCCTTCGCCCGCCGGGCACCCGTCGCGGGGTCGTCAAAGGAGCGCCGGTGGTTGCCCGGAAGTGTTAAAGTTTAGTTAAAAAAACGCTTTCCGCCATTTTGCCCTTATATTATAATGGTCGGATTTGAAAAACATCATCAACCAAACAAAAAGAAAGACTATGGCGAAACAACAGAATGGAATCATCGATGTGTACCGTGGCCGGGTGGGCACGGTGATAGGCTACCAGTGGCGCGGGCGGTGGTGCCTGCGGGCAAGGCCGGTGCGGGTGCACAATCCACGCACCCCGGAGCAGCAGGCCGTGCGCGGACGCTTCGCCACGCTGTCGCGGCTGGCGGCACGCATGCTGCCGACGCTGCGGCGCGGCATGCACCACATGGCGCTGCAGAACGGCGTCACCGAGTGCAACCTCTTCATCAGCCTCAACCAGGGGGCGGTAGGCGACGGCGAGGTGGACTACAGCCGCGTGGCGGTGGCTTACGGGCCGGTGGCGCCGGTGGCATTCGGCAGCGCCGCGGTCGACGGCGGGATTGTGAGCGTGGCCTTCGAGAAGAACCCGCAGCACCGCGCCGCCTCGGCCACCGACGAGGTGCGCCTCTTCGCCTACTGCCCCGCCCTGGGCAGCGGCCTGCTCAGCGGCGGAGCCCCGCGGCGCGAACGGAGGGTGGCCATGGTGCTGCCCGACGAGTGGGCCGGCCTCGAGGTGCACCTATACGGCTTCGTCGAGGACGTCGCCGGCCGCGCCTCGGAATCGGAATATATCGGCACTGTGGCCTGGAGCGGCTGCGCCGCTCCAGACCTTGACGAAGCGCCCGCCGCTTGCAACGACGCGGCCGCCGCCCCGGCAGGGGCGGCGGCCAACAAAAAGCCCCTCGCTTTGCAGCAAGGGGCTTCCATTTCGACTCAATCTGTGGTCGGCGCTTACTCGGCCTTGGGGGCCTCGGCAACGGGCTGAGCCTCGGCCACCTCGGCGGCAGCGGCGGGAGCAGCCTCGGCCTTCTTGGCGCGGCTACGACGGGTGCTCTTGGCCTTCTTCGTGGAGGTCTCCTTGAGCATGTTCTCGTTGTAGTCCACCAGCTCGATGATAGCCATCTCGCTGTTGTCGCCATGACGGATGCCGGTCTTCAGGATGCGGGTATAGCCGCCGGGGCGCTGGGCCACCTTCTGCGACACCTCGCGGAAAAGCTCGTTGACAGCTTCCTTGCTGTGCAGATAGCTGAAGACGATACGGCGATTGTGGGTGCTGTCCTCCTTGGAGCGGCTGATAAGCGGCTCGACATACACGCGAAGGGCTTTGGCTTTGGCCACGGTGGTCTCGATGCGCTTATGCATGATAAGCGAGGTGGCCATATTGGAGAGCATTGCCACGCGGTGGGCGTGGGTGCGCGACAGATGATTTACTTTGCAACCGTGTCTCATATTCTTTCTTATTCTTTATCAAGTTTATACTTTGCTACATTCATACCAAACTCCAGGTTCTTCGAAGCGACCAGGTTTTCGAGCTCGGTAAGTGATTTTTTGCCGAAGTTGCGGAACTTCAAGAGATCGCTCTTGTTGAACGACACCAGATCGCCCAGGGTATCGACCTCGGCGGCCTTGAGGCAGTTGAGGGCGCGCACCGAGAGGTCGAGATCGGTCAGCTTGGTGAGCAGCAACTGGCGCACGTGAGCCGTCGTCTCGTCGAACTCCTCCTGCACCGGCTTGGGCTCCACATCGAGAGTGATGCGCTCGTCGGAGAAGAGCATGAAGTGCTGGATGAGGATGGTGGCAGCCTCTTTCAGAGCCTCCTTGGGGTGAATCGAACCATCGGTCTCAATGTCGAAGGTCAGCTTCTCATAGTCGGTACGCTGCTCGACACGATAGTCGTCGACGGCATACATAACCTTCTTGATAGGCGTATGTATCGAGTCGATGGCTATAACGCCAATCGGGTCGGTAGCCTTCTTGTTCTCGTCGGCCGGCACATAGCCACGACCCTTGTCGATGCTCAGCGTAATGTGCAGCTCGGTCTTGGGCTCCATGTGGCAAATCTCGAGTTCGGGATTGAGCACCTGGAAGCCGTTGAGGTTGCTGTTCAGGTCGCCGGCTTTGAAAACGGTCTGGTCTTTTACTGTGAAGCTGATCTTTTCGTGTTCGGTATCTTCGAGCTGACGGCGGAAGCGGATCTGTTTCAGGCGCAACACAATGTCGGTCATATCCTCGACCACACCGGGTATGGACGAGAACTCGTGGTCGACACCGTCGATCTGGACCGAAGTGATAGCATAGCCTTCGAGCGAAGAGAGAAGGACGCGACGCAGTGCGTTGCCGATGGTAGTGCCATAGCCGGGCTCCAGCGGACGGAATTCGAACGTGCCACGGAAGTCGTCGGCCTCCAGCATGACCACCTTGTCAGGTTTCTGGAATGATAATATTGCCATTTGTTATCCTTTCTTTCTTTGTTTATTGTTACCCGCCTCGCAGGCAGGTCTTGTCTGGGCCTAAAGGCTATTACTTCGAGTAAAGATCAACGATGAGCTGCTCGTTGATGGTCTCGGGGATGTCGCTACGCTGCGGGAAGCTTACGAACTTGCCGCTCATATTGGAGCCATCCCACTCGAGCCACGGATAGTTGTTGGCACGCGAGGCCAAGCTATCGGTGATAACCTCGAGCGACTTGCTGCGCTCGCGCACAGACACCACGTCACCCTCGCGGAGCGAGTAGGAAGGGATGTTCACCACCTCACCATTGACGGCGATGTGGCAGTGCGAAACCAGCTGGCGGGCCTGGGCGCGCGAACGGGCGATGCCAAGGCGGTAGACGACGTTGTCGAGGCGAGCCTCGATGAGCTTCATCAACTCCTCACCGGTGATACCACCGCGGCGCGAAGCCTCGGCATAGAGTTTGCGGAACTGGCGCTCGAGAATGCCATAGGTATATTTGGCCTTCTGCTTCTCGGCGAGCTGTATGCCGTACTCAGAAGTCTTGCTGCGGCGACGGTTCTGGCCGTGCATACCGGGAGCATAGGGTTTCTTCTCGTACGATTTGTCGGGGCCATAAATAGGCTCGTGGAACTTTCTTGCGATTTTGGTCTTCGGACCTGTGTATCTTGCCATTGTTTACTTTCCTTTTTAAGATTAATAATTACACACGACGACGCTTCGGGGGACGGCAGCCATTGTGAGGCAGCGGGGTGATATCGGTAATCTCGGTCACCTCGATACCACAAGTATTGATTGCGCGTATTGCAGATTCACGTCCTTGACCGGGTCCTTTCACAAAGACCTTCACTTTTCTTAGGCCCAAATCATAAGCAACCTTGCCGCAATCTTCCGCAGCCATCTGTGCAGCATACGGAGTGTTTTTCTTCGATCCGCGGAAGCCCATCTTTCCTGCAGACGACCAAGAAATCACTTGACCGGCATTGTTCGTCAACGAAACGATGACATTGTTGAAGGATGCAAAGATGCATGCTCTTCCCTGAGGTTCAACTTTTACGACTCTCTTTTTGGTCGGTTTTGAAGTTTTTGCCATTTCTTTTGCTTGATTTTCTTTTGTTCTCTTACTTTCCAGCCGCTCCTATAAGTCTGTTCTCTGATCCGCGGCAGGGGCGCTACTTACCTTTACTTACTTGGTAGCTTTCTTTTTGTTAGCGATTGTTTTCTTCTTACCCTTGCGCGTGCGAGCGTTGTTCTTGGTGCTCTGGCCACGAAGAGGAAGACCCAGGCGGTGGCGGATACCACGGTAGCAACCAATATCCATCAGTCGCTTGATATTCATCTGGACCTCGCTACGAAGAGCACCTTCGACTTTGTACTCATCGTTGATGATGTTACGGATGGTGTTCTGCTCATCATCGGTCCAATCCTGCACCTTCTTGCCCTCGTCGATTCCGGCTTTGGCCAGAATTTCCTTGGCAGTGCTACGTCCGATACCGAAGATATAGGTCAGGCCTATCTCTCCTCTTTTGTTCTTGGGTAAGTCAATACCTGCAATACGTGCCATAGATTCTTTTTATTCTTTTTGTTTTGTTAATTATCCTTGTCTCTGTTTGAACTTAGGATTCTTCTTGTTGATTACATAGACCACCCCGTGGCGGCGTACCACTTTGCATTCGGGCGATCTCTTTTTGACTGAAACTCTTACTTTCATTTTGTGTAGTTATTAATCTTGTTACTATTTTTCTGCTTCCTCCACTCAATACTACTTGTGACGATAGGTTATGCGGCCCTTCGAAAGATCGTAGGGCGACATCTCGATTTGCACCTTGTCGCCAGGAAGAATTTTGATGTAGTGCATACGCATTTTACCCGAGATATGGGCTATTATCTGATGTCCATTCTCTAATTCCACACGGAACATAGCGTTGCCGAGCGACTCGGTTACAGTTCCGTCAAGTTGTATTGATGCCTGTTTTGACATTATGTTTGCCGTCTTATTTGTTTTCGATATAATCAAATGTGGTCAGTATATCCGGTCCATCGGCAGTGATAGCGACGGTGTGCTCGAAATGGGCGGCAGGCTTGCCATCTCTGGTGCGGCAGGTCCAGCCGTCCTCCTTCGAGAACTTGACATTCTTGGACCCCATACACACCATGGGCTCCACTGCTATCACCATACCTTCTTTGAGCAACGGGCCAGTGCCTTTCACACCGTAGTTCGGTACGTTGGGCGACTCATGCATCTGGAAGCCTACGCCATGGCCGCACAATTCACGAACCACATTGTAGCCATTCTTCTCACAGTGCATCTGCACAGCATGACCAATATCGCCCACGCGATTGCCAGCTTTGCAAAGGTCGAGGCCAATATACAAGGCTTCCTTCGTCACCTTCATCAAGCGTTTCACTTCGGGGCTCACCTCTCCCACTGCAAAAGTGTAGGCCGAGTCGGCAACATAGCCGTTGAGCTCGATGACGCAATCAAGAGTAACGTTATCGCCCTCCTTTATAAACTCCTCGCCCGGTATACCGTGCACTACGACATCGTTGACCGATATACAGAATGCAGCAGGGAATCCCTCAAAACCCTTACACAAAGGTTTGGCCCCATTATCGCGGATATACTGCTCGCCAATCTGATCAAGGAAAGCTGTAGTTACACCCGGACGGATATGACGGCCCACCTCCGCGAGAGTTTTCCCGAGGAGGAGGCCGGCATCACGTATGAGCTCTATCTCTTCTTTCTTCTTGAGCAGGATCATCTACAATCTATCTTTTATGCCTGTATCGACATTGAGGTACGACCTTTGATACGGCCGGTCTTGGTCAGTCCGTCATAGTGGCGCATCAAAAGATGGCTTTCTATCTGCTGCAACGTATCGAGTATCACACCGACAAGAATGAGCAACGACGTACCACCATAGAACTGGGCGAACTGAGTGTTGACACCAAACAAACGGATGATGGCGGGCAGGATGGCTACAATAGCAAGGAACACCGAACCAGGAAGGGTTATCTTCGAAAGAATACCCTCGAGGTATTCGGCAGTCTTCTTACCAGGTTTGACACCAGGTATAAAGCCACCGTTCTTCTTCATATCGTCGGCCATCTGATTGGGGTTGATGGCGATGGCGGTATAGAAATAGGTGAACAGCACAACAAGGATAGCAAACACCAAGTTGTACCAGAAGCTGTTATAGTCGGCGAATGCCATTGCAAACTTGGAACTGCTGTTACCGGTAAATCCCATAAAGGTGATGGGGAGGAACATGATGGCCTGGGCAAAGATGATAGGCATCACACCAGCCGCATTGACTTTGATAGGAATATACTGGCGGACACCACCGTACTGTTTATTACCGACAATACGCTTTGCATACTGTACCGGTATACGGCGGGTACCCTGAACAAGCATAATGACCAAGAGTATGACGGCCAACAGAACCACCAACTCGACGAGGAACATCACCAGTCCACCGCCCTCCGACAGACGCGAAGCCAATTCACCGAACAGAGCAAACGGGAGACGGGCGATAATACCTATCATAATCAGAAGCGAGATACCGTTACCAACACCTTTGTCGGTTATACGCTCGCCAAGCCACATCACAAAGAGGGTTCCACTTATCAAGATAATGATACTGGATATCCAAAAGAATGTGGTGGGGCCTGTGCCATCGAAAGGATAGAACGCCGTCGACGAAGCACCAAGCTGATACATCATATTGGTGATGTAGGCGGGCGCCTGCATTGCAGTAACAATGACAGTAAGCCAGCGAGTGATTTGATTCATCTTTCTACGGCCACTTTCACCTTCGCGTTGCATCTTTTGGAAATAGGGCACCACCATCACCAACAACTGTATGACAATAGATGCAGTAATGTATGGCATAATACCCAAAGCAAAAACAGAGGCGTTGGAGAAGGCTCCGCCCGAGAACATGTTGAGAAGACCCATCAGTCCCTCGGAACCCTGTTTCTGCAATCCCTGCAACTGTGAGGGGTCAACACCCGGCAAAACAACATAAGAACCTATGCGGTAGATAAGGACCAAACCCAAAGTGTAGAGGATCCTCTTCCGCAGGTCTTCTATTGACCAGATGTTTTTAAGTGTCTGTATAAATCGCTTCATTGTAACAAAAATGTTTTATTCAATAACGGTAGCAACGCCACCTTTGTCCTCAATAGCTTTCTTGGCAGTAGCCGAGAATGCATGAGCAGTAACATTTACGGCTTTGGCAAGTTCTCCACGGCCAAGAATCTTTATACGATCCTTACCAGAAATAAGACCATTCTGCTTAAGCACTTCAATGTTGAAATCGGTTATGTTCTTAGTCTCGGCAAGAGTGTTAAGTGTATCGATGTTGATACCGACATACTCAACGCGATTGATATTCTTGAATCCGAACTTGGGAACGCGACGGTACAGAGGCATCTGACCACCTTCAAAACCAACTTTCTGATGATAACCAGAACGAGCTTTTGCACCCTTGTTACCACGGGTTGCAGTGCCACCTTTACCAGAACCTGCACCACGACCTATACGCTTCGAGTGTTTTACAGAACCTTCAGCCGGTTTAAGATTACTTAAGTTCATTTATATCTTCCTTTCTTAGTTTTCTTGTTTAGATTTCTTCTACAGCAATCAAATGCTTAACACTGTCAATCATGCCAAGAATTTGTGGAGTAGCAACTACCTCACGGACATGGTTAATTCTACGAAGACCAAGAGCCTCCATCGTGCGTTTTTGACGTGCCGGACGACCGATGATGCTTCTAACCTGTTTGATTCTGAGTTTCTTTTCTGCCATATTCTTGACTCCTATATTAACCGTTAAACACTTTGTCTAAGGAAATTCCACGCAACTGAGAGACCATATAAGGATCTTTCATCTGAAGCAGGGCATTGATGGTAGCCTTCACAACGCTGTGGGGATTGGACGATCCCTTGCACTTGGCAAGTACATCCTTCACACCAACGCTCTCAAGCACTGCGCGCATAGCACCACCGGCGATAACACCAGTACCGGGAGCAGCAGGCTTCAAGAAGACTTTGGCACCACTGTATTTACCAACCTGCTCATGGGGAATGGTACCCTTCAATACGGGAACACGGACAAGGTTCTTCTTGGCATCGTCAACACCTTTCTGCACGGCTGCCTGGACCTCCTTAGCTTTGCCAAGGCCATATCCAACCACACCATTTTCATTTCCGATGACGACAATGGCTGCGAAAGTAAATGTACGACCGCCTTTGGTAACTTTGGTTACACGGTTGATGGCGACAAGACGGTCTTTAAACTCGATGTCGCTCGACTTAACTCTATTAACGTTTAACTCTGCCATGACTTGTTAGAATTTTAAACCACCTTCTCTGGCACCATCTGCAAGACTCTTCACACGGCCATGATACAGATAACCATTACGGTCAAATACAACGTTATTAATACCAGCAGCAATAGCACGCTCGGCAATAGCCTTACCGACCTTTGCTGCCACTTCACTTTTTGTGCCACTCTTTTCAAAGCCTTTCTCTTTGGAAGAGGCTGCGGTCAGTGTCACACCTTTCACATCATCTATTACCTGAGCATAGATTTCTTTATTGCTCCTGAACACCGACAGGCGAGGCATCTCGGACGTGCCATTCACCTTATGGCGGATGCGAAACTTAATCTTTGTTCTTCTTATATCCTTATTTGTTGCCATATTTCTTTTTCTTTGAGGCTTATGTTAAGGTTCTCCCTAATCTTTTACTTATTTAGCAGCAGCCTTACCAGCTTTCTTTCTAATCTCTTCGCCTTGGAAGCGGATACCCTTACCCTTATAAGGCTCCGGTTTACGCAAAGAACGAATCTTTGCAGCTGCTTGCCCAAGTATCTGTTTGTCGCAACTGGTCATTGTAATGATAGGATTCTTACCTTTCTCGGTAACTGTCTCAACCTTAATTTCCGGAGCCAGTTCGAAGAAAATCTTGTGAGAATAACCCAAATCCATCTCCATCACATTGCCAGTAGCCTGGACTTTGTATCCAACACCAATAACTTCCTGAACAGTCTTGAAACCTTCGCTAACACCTTTTACCATATTAGCAGCCAATGCACGATACAAACCATGCATAGCTTTGGTCTCTTTTTCATCGTTCGGACGGTTGAAGTGCAGCACACCATCCTCAACTTTCATCTCAATCATCGGGTTCACTTTCTGAGTGAGTTCTCCGAGAGGACCCTTTACGGTCAGAATGTTTTCATCCGAAATCTTTACTTCAACACCTTTCGGCAGGTGAATCGGCATTTTACCTATTCTTGACATTTTATATTCTCCTCTCTTGGTTTAGCTGATATAACACAAAACTTCACCTCCAACATTGAGCGTGCGAGCTTCCTTGTCAGTCATAAGACCTTTGGAAGTGGACACAATAGCAATGCCAAGGCCATTGAGAACACGTGGCATATCGTCGACCGATACATATTTACGCAGACCGGGGCTCGAAACACGCTTCAAGTCAGCAATTGCCGATTGCTTTGTTACGGGATGATACTTTAAGGCTATCTTTATTGTCTGGTTGTGTGCACCCTCGTTCTCGAATTTATAGTTAAGTATATAACCTTTTTCGAAGAGAATCTTCGTCATCTCTTTCTTTAACTTCGAACCAGGAATTTCTACCACACGATGTTTTGCCGCAATAGCATTGCGCATGCGGGTCAGATAATCTGCAATAGGATCTGTTACCATTTTTTTTGATTTTAAGCTTTGTAGTATTGGTGTTATGCCAACTTGCAAAACTACCAAAACTGTTAATTAATTACCAACTGGCTTTCTTTACACCGGGAATTAAACCGGAAACAGCCATCTCTCTAAAGTTAATACGAGAAATACCGAACTGACGCATATATCCCTTAGGACGACCTGTCAACTGGCAACGATTATGTTGACGAATTGGACAAGCGTTTTTCGGAAGTTTCTGAAGGGCAATGATAGCCTTCTCAACATCCTCGGGTTCGCCAGTACGGACGATTTCCTTCAAGGCAGCACGTTTGGCAGCATATTTGGCCACCATCTTTGCTCTCTTGCGCTCTCTTGCTTTGATTGATTCTTTAGCCATTTATTATTATTTTTGTTGATTCTTAAACGGTAAACCAAACTCTTTGAGCAACGACATTGCTTCCTTGTCGGTTTTGGCGGATGTAACAAATGTTATATCCATTCCCTGAATGCGGTCAATTTTATCAATATCAATCTCCGGGAAGATAATCTGCTCTGCAATACCGAAAGTGTAGTTACCTTTACCATCAAAACCTTTATCGTTGATGCCGCGGAAATCACGGATACGAGGAATAGAGGCAGTAACTAGTCTTTCGAGGAACTCGTACATGCGTTCACCACGAAGCGTCACACGTACACCAATAGGCATTCCACGACGCAGTTTGAAGTTCGAAATATCCTTACGGGACTTCGTCGCAACAGCTTTCTGTCCAGAGATAGCTGTCATCTCTTCAATACCTTTATCAATAACCTTTTTATCTGCTATGGCGGCTTTGCCAAGGCCCTGATTCAAGGTTATTTTTAACAGACGAGGACACTGCATAACAGTCTTATAGTTGTACTCTTTCATAAGAGCAGAAACTATTTCCTCTTTATACTTGGTCTTTAATGTCGGAACGTATGCCATTACTTAATCTCCTCCCCTGTTTTTTTTGAATAACGGACTATCTTTCCTGTCTTTTCATCTACACGACGACCTATTTTGGTTGGAGTTTTTCCAACAACAACCATAAGATTGGACAGGTGTATTGGAGCCTCTTGCTCTACAATACCTCCTTGGGTGTTACGTGCATTGGGTTTGGTATGCTTTTTGTTCACGTTTACACCCTCTACGATGGCGCGATTCTTTTCAGGATATACCTTCAGGACCTTGGCGATTTTACCTTTGTCGTCGCCAGCGATAACCTGAACCATATCCCCTTTCTTAACGTGCAATTTCATTGTTATCTACTTTCTTTTTGATGTTTACAATACTTCGGGAGCAAGAGATACAATCTTCATAAACTGTTTCTCACGCAACTCGCGTCCAACTGGGCCAAAAATACGAGTGCCACGAAGCTCATCTGAAGCAGTGAGCAAAACACAAGCATTATCGTCGAAGCGGATGTAGGAACCATCATTGCGTCGAATCTCTTTTTTGGTGCGCACTACAACAGCCTTCGATACGCTACCTTTCTTTACGTTGCCGGACGGTATTGCATCCTTAATTGCCACCACAATGGTATCACCAATAGAAGCATAGCGCTTCTTGGTACCACCGAGGACACGGATACACAGGGCACTCTTTGCACCGCTATTGTCCGCAACTGTCATTCTGGTTTCTTGTTGTATCATTTCTTCTTATTTTTCTAAATGTAGTGAAGTGTTACTTAGCCTTCTCGACGATTTCCACCATACGCCAGCATTTGTTTTTACTGAGCGGACGGGTCTCCATAATACGGACAGTATCGCCAATTCCAGCCTCGTTCTTTTCATCATGTGCCATGAACTTGGTGGACTTCTTGACAAACTTGCCGTACTTGGGGTGTTTAACCTTACGTTCAACGAGAATCACAATTGATTTGTCCATCTTGTTGCTCACGACAACACCGATTCTCTCTTTTCTTAAATTTCTTTCCATCTTAGAATTGGATTTACTTGCCATGCTTACTTGTTACCTGCAATTTCGCGGGCACGGAGCTCGGTAAGGCAGCGGGCAATGTTTTTTCTACTTTCTTTAATTTTGTTGGGATTCTCGAGGGGCGAGACAGCGTGGCTCATAAGCATCTTCTGGTATTGCGCACGCTCAGTATCGAGTTTCTCCATAAGTTCAGCAGTCGAGAGCTCCTTTAAAACGATTTCATTCTTCATGACTGTAGGGTGCTTCTATTTTTTATTCTTCTATGTAATCTCTTTTCACAACGAACTTCGTCGAGATAGGGAGTTTTTGTGCAGCAAGACGCAAGGCTTCCTTTGCAACATCCATGGGGACACCCTCGCATTCGAACAGCATCGTACCAGGCATTACACGAGCAACAAAATACTCAGGAGCACCTTTACCCTTACCCATACGGACCTCATTAGGCTTCTTGGTAATGGGCTTGTCCGGGAAGATACGAATCCATATCTGACCTTCACGCTTCATGTGACGCGTTACAGCTTGACGTGCAGCCTCTATCTGACGGCCAGTGATAAAGCAAGTCTCGAGCGATTTAATACCGAAAGTACCAAATGCCAATTCATGACCGCGGAAAGCATTTCCTTTTATCTTACCTTTTTGCTGCTTTCTATATCTTGTTTTCTTAGGTTGTAACATCTCTTCTTATTATTTATGCTCAACGCAATTATTACTTAGTGTTATTAACTCTGCTACCACCTTGACGACGGCGAGGGGCGCCTTCTGGACGACGTGCTCCACCAAAACCGCCACGGTGATCTCTGGCCTGACCGCCTACGGTTGAAGACACAAGATCCGGTTTGCCATAAATAACACCACGGCAAATCCAAACCTTTATACCAATACGGCCATAGGTGGTATGAGCTTCTGCATTAGCATAGTCTATATCAGCACGAAGAGTATGGAGAGGAGTACGACCCTCTTTGAAGTGTTCGCTACGAGCGATTTCAGCGCCACCAATACGACCACTGATAGACACTTTTATACCTTCGGCACCAGTACGCATTGTCGACGTAATGGCATTCTTGATAGCGCGGCGATACTGGATACGGCCTTCAATCTGCTTGGCAATATTTTGGGCAACCAGAACAGCATCCATCTCAGGACGCTTAACCTCGCTGATGTTTATCTGGACATCTTTACCCGTAAGTTTCTTAAGCTCTTCCTTCAGCTTGTCAACCTCCGAACCTGCACGGCCGATAATAAGACCCGGACGAGCAGCATTGATTGTAACAGTCAAAAGCTTCAATGTACGCTCGATGTAAATCTTGGCTATACCAGCTTTTGCAAGGCGTGCATTGAGATACTTACGGATTTTGTCATCCTCAACCAGTTTTTGTTCAAATCTTCTTCCACCAAACCAGTTGGAGTCCCATCCACGGATGATACCTAATCTGTTTCCAATAGGGTTAGTCTTTTGTCCCATTGTTGAGTTTCTTCTTATTTATACTTTATTTTGTTTCTTCATTCTCTGTCGAGGCGACAGGGGTGTCCTCCAAACGGCTGCCAATAATCATGGTGATATGGTTGCTACGTTTACGGATACGGTAACCACGTCCCTGGGGGGCTGTGCGCATACGTTTCATTGTGCGACCTTCATCGACCATAACCTGCTTCACATAGAGTTTGGCATCTTCCATACGGACACCTTCATTCTTAGCCTGCCAGTTGGCAATAGCGGAAAGAAGGAGTTTACGCATCTTAGGAGCAGACTCTCTGGGATTATACTGGAGAATACCGAGGGCTTTTTCCACGTCGACACCACGAACCAAGTCAGCAACAAGGCGGGTCTTTTGCGGCGAAGTAGGATTGTTCATCAACTTGGCCACATAGAGGTTCTTGTTGGCCTCTTTGCGTGCTTCTGCACTATTATGTTTTCTACGTCCCATTTCTTTTTACTGTTTACTTTTTACCTTTATCTTTAGATCCTGCATGTCCGCGGAAGATGCGGGTGGGAGCGAATTCTCCGAGTTTGTGTCCAACCATATTCTCGGTAACATACACAGGGATGAACTTATTGCCATTATGCACGGCGATAGTCTGTCCCACAAAGTCGGGAGAAATCATCGAAGCCCTCGACCATGTCTTTATTGTAACCTTCTTGTTCGACTGCTGTGCCTCGATAACTCGTTTTTCCAGTTTGTGGAAAATATAAGGACCTTTCTTTAATGAACGACTCATTGTTTCTTCTTTTTACTGAGTTACTTCTTTCTTCTTTCGACGATGTACTTGCTCGATTGCTTCTTGGGAGCACGAGTCTTGTAGCCCTTAGCCGGGATACCCTTGCGCGAACGGGGATGTCCGCCGGTCTGACGGCCTTCACCACCACCCATCGGGTGATCGACGGGGTTCATGACGACACCGCGGTTGCGCGGACGGCGACCCAGGTGACGGCTACGACCAGCCTTACCACCAACTTCAAGGTTGTGCTCGGGGTTACTTACGATACCGACAGTGGCGCGGCAGGCCTGAAGAATCATGCGCATTTCGCCGCTGGGCATCTTGATGATTGCGTACTTGTCGTCGCGCGACATGAGCTGGGCATAGGCACCGGCCGAACGAACCATCTTGGCACCTTGACCCGGACGAAGCTCGATGTTGTGGATCAAAGTACCGAAAGGAATCTCAGAGAGAAGCAGCGTATTGCCGACCTCAGGAGCAACACCGGCACCCGACATAACGGTCTGACCGACAGTCAAACCCTGGGGGCACAGGATATAACTCTTCTCGCCGTCAGCATAGCAGATGAGGGCGATACGCGAGCTACGGTTGGGGTCGTACTCAATGGTCTTCACCACGGCGGGGATACCATCTTTGTTACGCTTGAAGTCTACAAAGCGATACAGTTTTTTGTGGCCACCGCCGATGTAGCGCATGGTCATCTTACCCTGATTGTTGCGGCCACCGCTCTTACGGATACCGTACACAAGGCTTTTCTCTGGTTTGGTAGCAGTAATATCGTCGTTGGTAACAACGAGTTTATGGCGCTGACCAGGTGTTGTTGGTTTAATCTTTTTTAAAGCCATTTCTTTGTTTTCTTATTGGTCTCTTATCAGTGGACCTTACTATTATTACTTAACTGTTTTTACCTGATTTAGATGCTTGCGTAGAAGTCTATGCTATCGCCTTCGGCCAGTGTTACAATAGCTTTCTTGAAGGCGTTGGTACGGCCAGTGAGGAAGCCGGCCTTGGTATAGCGGGATTTCTTCTTGCCAGCGTAGTTCATCGTGTTGACGTCGATAACCTTCACACCGTAGAACTGCTCGACAGCACTCTTGATTTGAATCTTATTGGCGCGTTTGTCAACAACAAAACCATAACGGTTATGGGCAGGAGCAACCTCTATGCCTTTCTTACGCTGTATGCGGGTCTGGACCGGATTGGCCGAAGCCTCGGTCAGGCGAGTCATCTTTTCGCTTATCAGCGGTTTTACTATTACATTCATCATTGTTAAACTTTCTTAAATCGTTTTACTCACACACCTTATTTTGTTGCCAAAACACGGTTAATCTCGCTCAATGAACCCTCGCAAACAACAATATTGGAGGCGTTAACAATGTCGTAAGTATTTAACTGCGACACGTTTACAACCTTGACGTTCTTGAGGTTTCTAGCTGACAAAGATACGAAATTATTTTGATTTTCAAGCACAAAAAGTGATTTTTTGTCGCCAAGCTTCAGGTTGTTGAGCACCTCAATCATCTTTTTGGTCTTGGGACCTTCAAAGGTGAAGTTCTCCACCACGGTCATGGCGTTGTCGCTGGCCTTGTAGCTGAGGGCGCTACGGCGGGCAAGACGTTTCACTTTAATGTTGAGTTTGAAGCGGTAGTCGCGAGGTTTCGGTCCGAAGATGGTACCGCCACCGACGAAAACGGGGCTCTTCAAATCGCCCGAACGTGCACCACCGGTGCCTTTCTGGCGTTTCAGCTTACGAGTGCTGTGAGAGTTCTCGCTGCGCTCCTTGGCCTTGGCAGTGCCCTGGCGGTTGTCGGCGAGATACTGCTTGACATCGAGGTAGATGGCGTGATCGTTGGGCTCGATGGCGAAGATAGAATCGTCGAGGGTGATGGTTCTACCGGTTTCGCTTCCGTTAATGTTATATACTTTAATCTCCATGTCTTATTAGCTCCATCTTTCAAGTTTGACAATAGAACCCTTGGGGCCAGGGACCGAGCCCTTGACCAGCATGAGGTTCTTTTCGGCGATGATTTTCACCACCTGAAGGTTCTGCACTTTCACGCGGTGGTTACCCATCTGACCGGCCATACGCATACCCTTGAAGATACGCGAGGGGTAGGACGATGCGCCAATCGAACCGGGGGCACGCAGACGGTCGTGCTGACCGTGAGTGAGGTCGCCGACACCACCGAAACCGTGGCGTGTCACGACACCCTGGAAACCTTTACCTTTCGAGGTACCGACCACGTCGACGAACTCGCCTTCCTGGAACACCTCGACGGTGAGGACTTCACCATGTTTCTTCTTGTGACCCTCTTCGAAGCGGCTGAATTCAGCAAGGTACTGCTTGGGGGTTGTATTGGCTTTTGCGAAGTGGCCGCGCATAGCCTTGGTTGTGCGGCTTTCTTTTTTCTCGCCGAAGGCGAGCTGAATGGCCTCATAGCCATCTTTCTCGATTGTTCTCACTTGTGTAACGACACAAGGACCAGCTTCAATAACAGTGCACGGAATCTGCTTTCCGTCGGCATCAAAAAGACTGGTCATTCCGATTTTCTTTCCGATTAATCCTGACATCTCTTTTTAGTTGGATTCTTTTTGTTTGACAATTTCAGCTTATCTGCTTGACATAGGCTGATTAAACTCACACTTTGATTTCTACTTCCACACCGCTGGGGAGTTCGAGCTTCATCAGGGCGTCGATGGTCTTGGCACGATCGTTGATTTCGATGTCCATCAAACGCTTGTAGGTGTTCAGTTCGAACTGCTCGCGCGACTTCTTGTTCACGAATGTCGAGCGGTTGACAGTAAAGATCTTTTTGTTGGTAGGCAGGGGTATGGGACCATTGACCACTGCGCCAGTCATCTTAACGGTCTTCACAATCTTCTCGGCCGATTTGTCGACGAGATTGTGGTCGTAAGATTTGAGCTTGATTCTAATTCTTTGACTCATTGTTTTTATTTGTTAATTATTTTTATTCTTCAATATTGCCTCTTGCTGGTCGTGCGTGAGCTCGGCATAGTGGGAGAATTCCATTGTCGAGTTGGCACGGCCCGAGGTGATGGTACGGAGCGAGGTTACGTAACCAAACATCTGCTCGAGGGGCACTTTGGCATGGATGGCCTGCACACCGACCTTGGCGGTGATATTCTCGAGCATGCCGCGGCGACGGTTGAGGTCGCCGGTCACGTCGCCCACATAGGCGTCGGGGGTGAGCACCTCGAGTTTCATGATGGGTTCCAGCAGCACGGGGTTGGCTTTGCGGCAGGCTGTCTTGAAGCCTATCTTGGCGCAGAGCTCGAAGCTGAGCTGGTCGGAGTCGACCGGATGGAACGAGCCGTCGATGATGCGCACCTTCATGCTGTCCATCGGGTAGCCGGCCAGGACGCCGTTTTGCATTGCCTCCTTGAAGCCTTTCTCGATGGCGGGCATATACTCTTTCGGTATGTTGCCGCCCTTGACCTCGTTGACGAACTGCAATCCCATGACGCCTTCGTCAGCGGGGCCGATTTCGAACAGTATGTCGGCGAACTTACCCTTGCCGCCGGTCTGTTTCTTGTAGATTTCGTGATGCTGTACCGTGGTGGTGATAGCTTCCTTGTAGGCCACTTCGGGACGGCCCTGGTTGACATCGACGCCGAATTCGCGGCGCAGGCGGTCCATGATGATGTCGAGGTGCAGCTCGCCCATACCGCTTATGACGGTCTGGCCGCTCACCTCGTCGGTCTTCACACGGAACGTGGGGTCTTCCTCGACGAGCTTCATCAGGGCGTTGGTCATCTTGTCCATGTCGGCCTGGGTGTGAGGTTCGACGGCGATAGAGATGACCGGCTCGGGGAACTTCATCGACTCCAGCACGATGGGGTGATGCTCATCGCACAGGGTGTGACCAGTCTTGATGTCCTTGAAGCCCACAGCGGCGCCGATGTCGCCTGCCTCGATGCGGTCGAGGGGGTTCTGCTTGTTGGAGTGCATCTGCATGATGCGCGAGATACGCTCCTTCTTGCCGGTATTGGCGTTGTAGACGTACGAGCCGCTCTCGAGGCTGCCGCTGTATACGCGGAAGAAGCAGAGGCGGCCGACGTAGGGGTCGGTGGCTATCTTGAAAGCGAGGGCCGAGAAGGGGGCTTTGACGTCCACCTTGCGGCTTTCTTCTTTCTCGGTCTTGGGGTTGATGCCGTCGACTTCGGGCATGTCGAGCGGGCTGGGCAGGAAGGCGGCCACTGCGTCGAGCAGCGTCTGCACACCTTTGTTCTTGAATGCCGAGCCGCACATGACGGGCACAATCTTGCGTGCGAGGGTTGCCTTGCGTATTTCGGCAATCACCTCGTCGGCGGTAATCGAGTCGGGGTCGTCGAAGAACTTCATCATCAGCTCTTCGTTCTCCTCGGCCACACCTTCGATGAGGCGCTGGCGGTATTCGGCAGCCACCTCCTTCAGGTCTTCGGGCATGGGTATTTCCTCGAAGCGCTGGCCGTTGGAGTTCTCGTCCCACACGAGAGCCTTGTTCGAGATCAGGTCGACGACACCTTTGTAGAGGTCTTCCTGGCCGATAGGTATCTCGATGGGGATGGGGTTGGCGCCGAGGCGCTCCTTGATCTGGTTCACCACCGAGAAGAAGTCGGCGCCGGCACGGTCCATCTTGTTGATGAAGGCTATGCGGGGCACGCCGTACTTGTCGGCCTGACGCCAGACGGTCTCCGACTGGGGTTCCACGCCGCCCACGGCGCAGAAGATGGCGATGGCGCCGTCGAGCACACGCAGCGAACGCTCCACCTCGACGGTGAAGTCGACGTGGCCTGGGGTGTCTATTATATTATATTTGTAGCGGTTGTTGTGCCATTCCCAGTACACGGTGGTAGCGGCCGAGGTGATGGTGATACCACGTTCCTGCTCCTGCACCATCCAGTCCATGGTAGCGCTGCCCTCGTGGGTCTCACCGAGCTTGTAGTTCTTGCCGGTGTAGAAGAGTATGCGCTCTGTCGTCGTCGTCTTGCCGGCGTCGATATGGGCCACTCCTTGCGCTTGAAGGCGGCACCCTCTTCCTTGTAAGCGGCCTGGATTTCGGCGGCCAGCTTGAGGGCCATGGTCTTCTCACTGCGCTTGCGCGAGAAGCCGATGAGGTTCTTCATACCGATGCTCTGCTTACGCTCGGCGCGGATTTCGGTCGGAATCTGGAAGGTGGCACCGCCGATACGCTTGCTGCGCACCTCGACGCTGGGCGTGACATTGGCCAGAGCCTTCTTCCACACCTCGAGGCCGTCCTCTTTGGTACGGTCGCTCACCACGTCGATTGCATCGTAGAAGATGCGGTAGGCGATGGTCTTCTTGCCACCCATCATCAGGTTGTTGACAAACTTGGTAACGAGGACATCGTTGTATTTGGGATCCGGGAGGATTATTCTTTTCTTGGGCTTAGCTTTTCTCATTTTGCTAGAAAACTTTAAACTTTCAACTTTAATCTTTCAACTTTACTTACCGGCCTGTTTCGGACGTTTGGCACCATATTTGGAACGGCGCTGGCGACGGCCGTCGACTCCGCTGGTATCGAGGGCACCACGGATGATATGATAACGCACGCCGGGGAGGTCCTTCACACGGCCTCCGCGAATCATCACGATCGAGTGCTCCTGCAGGTTGTGACCCTCACCCGGGATGTAGGCGTTGACTTCCTTACCATTGGTAAGACGCACACGGGCCACCTTACGCATGGCCGAGTTAGGTTTCTTGGGGGTGGTGGTGTAAACACGGGTGCAGACACCACGACGCTGCGGGCAGCTGTCGAGGGCGGGAGACTTACTCTTGTACTCCATCTGCTGACGTCCTTTGCGAACTAATTGCTGAATTGTTGGCATTTTTTGTTGTTTGTTTTTATTTTTTATTACTTGTTTTTCAGTCTCATTCATGGGCACAATCTGCCCAAAAAGGAATTGCAAAAGTACAACCTTTTTTTCATCCCACCAAACTCTCGACGTTCCAACAAGTGTTAAAAAAACATAAAATCTTACCGCGCCACTGATTTTCTGCCAATTACAAAATCATTTTTTGCAAATATTTTTGCCTCCCCACACCGTTTATCAACACCTGCGGCTGGCACAACCGAAGGCGTTTTCAACAGTTTTTCCACAATTTGGCACCACCCACCGCAGCACCTTTTTCGCACCCACTGCACCCCGCCCTTCTCCCCCACCCTTATTTCTTATGTACTTCTTATGTATTTCTTATGTATTTCTTATGTTTTAAACATAAATACAACATAAGAAATACATAAGAAGTACATAAGAACGACCGGAGAGGATGAGGTGAAAGGTGAGAGGTGGAACGCTAATTTCGAATTTCGAATTTCGAATTTTGAACTTCTAAATTCATCGCAAGGTGTGAGGTGAATGTAGGAGGATAATTTCAAAATTCGTAATTCAAAATTCGAAATTAACCGCAAGGTGTGAGGTGAAATGTAGGAGGATAATTTCGAAATTCGAAATTCAAAATTCGAAATTAACCGCAACGGTCAAGGCAGGACCTCGGCCGTGGCGCTGACGGCGTAGCGGCGGCCGGTTGCGTCGTCGACGCAGAGCCAGCGGGTGCGGCGGCGCTCGAGCATGCGCAGCTCCATATCGGGCCTGCCGGCGAGGCGGAAGGTGCTGCCGGCGGCGAGGTCGTCGACGGTGAGGGTCGCAGCCGCAGGCTGGCCGTAGTGGCGCAGGGCCTGCTCGAGACGCTGGCCCGCCGAGCGCGAGAGGGGCAGGCGCGAGGTGTAGGCCGCTATCAGCGGCTGCACATCGGGAGGAAAGAAAGCGGCGCGGTCGACGAGCAGGCGCGTGTACTCGCCCTGCCACTCGCGGCCGTGGGGCGCCACGGCGCCGTGGTGCAGCCGGGTCTCGAGGTGGGCGGCTTCGTGCAGGAAGACCAACAGGAAGAGGTAGGGCGCGAGGTCGCCGTTGACCGACATCTCGTGGCACTGGTGGCCGGGGCAGGGCGGCCGGTAGTCGCCCAGCTTCGAGCGGCGGCCACGGGTGATGTGGAAGTGCACGCGGTAGCGGTCCAGATAGGAGTAGACCCAGTCGACCGCCGCAGCCGGCAGGTGGTTGGCCAGTATGGCGCGGTATCGTTCGCTAGTGGTCAAAACGTGGGGCAGTCGCAGTCGCTGCGGCGGTGTTTGTACATGTGCTCGCCCGAGCTGCATGCCGACCCCAGCAGGGCCACCAGCAGCACTACGACGACAGCCAGTATGGTGTTGCGCTTTTTCATGCCCCTATAACGGCGACCGTGTGGCAATTATTGCACCGGAGTGTAGAAAGTTGCATCGCCGACGCCATGCTGCCGGCAGAATATTTTTGTGCAGGGCACAATATAAGGCGGGGCATCGCGTTTGTTGATTTAATATGTCTGACAAGTATTCGGATCGCAGTCGGGTGGTGAAGACCATCTTCATCGTGGTGGGCGTCCTCTTCGTGGGACGGCTGGCCATGCTGCAGCTGTTCGACCCCGAATACCGCGAGGCCGGCGACCGGCAGGCGCTGCGCGACGTGACGCAGTATCCGGCACGCGGCTTCATCTACGACCGCCACGGCAAACTGCTGGTGCACAACGAGGCCGTCTACGACCTGATGGTGATACCGCGCATGGTGAAGGACCTCGACACCGACTACTTCTGCCAGAGCGTGGGCATCACACGCGACGACTTCGACCAGCGCATACAGAAGGCGCGCAAGTACTCGCCCTTCTCGGCCTCGATATTCATGAAGCAGATACCCAAGGAGGACTACGCCCGCTTCGAGAACAAGATGTACCGCTTCAAAGGCTTCTACATCTCGCAACGCACGCTGCGCATCTACGACCGCCCCATAGCGGCGCAGGTGCTGGGCTACGTGGGCGAGGTGAACCAGGCCGACCTCGACCGCGACCCCTACTACAGCATGGGCGACTACATAGGCAAGAGCGGCCTGGAGAAGAGCTACGAGGCAGTGCTGCGCGGCATCAAGGGCAAGAAAATCATGCACGTCGACGTGCACAACCGCGAGGTGGGCCCCTACCAGAACGGTGCCTTCGACACGCTGCCCGTCGAGGGGTGCAACCTCTACACCGCCCTCGACGCCGACCTGCAGGAATACGCCGAAAGCCTGATGGCCAACAAGCGCGGCTGCGTGGTGGCCATCGAGCCCGCCACAGGCGAGGTGCTGGCCATGGTGTCGGTGCCCACCTACGACCCCAACCTGCTGGTGGGCCGCGTGCGTGGCGAGAACTACCGCAAGCTCGACAGCAACTACGGCACCCCCATGCTCAACCGCGCCATGATGGGACAGTACCCGCCGGGCTCGATATTCAAGGTGGCACAGGCCGTCACCGCCCTCGACCTGGGGGTCATCACGCCCCACAGCGGCTTCGTGTGCGACAAGAGCCTCGTGGGCTGCCACAACCACCCCTCGGCCCAGAGCGTGCAGGAAGCCATCAAGATGAGCTGCAACCCCTACTTCTACCAGGTCTACCGCCGCGTGATACAGCAGGGCCGATACAAGAACATCTACCGCGACTCGCAATACGGACTGACGGTGTGGCGCGACTACATGCTGCGCTTCGGCTTCGGGCAGAAGCTGAAGATCGACCTGCCGCGCAACGGCATGTCGACCGGCAACATACCCGACACCTCGTTCTACAACCGCTGGTACGGTCGCGACCGCTGGGCCTTCTCCACCATCTACAGCAACAGTATAGGCCAGGGCGAGGTCACCGTCGTGCCGTTGCAGATGGCCAACCTGGCCGCCATCGTGGCCAACCGCGGCTACTACATCACACCCCACGTGGTGCGCTTCTACGGTCCCGACTCGCTGCAGGACGACGAATACCGCACCCGCCACGAGACTGGCATCAAGCGCGAATACTTCGACATAGCGGCACAAGGCATGTTCGACGTGGTCCACGTGGCCGGCGGCACCGGACGGCGCGCCCGCGTCGACGGGCTCGACGTGTGCGGCAAGACCGGCACCGCCCAGAACAACCGCGACGACCACTCGGTGTTCATAGCCTTTGCACCGAAGGACAACCCCAAGATAGCACTGGCCGTATACGTCGAGAACGCCCGCGGCGGCGGCGGCTCCTGGGCCGCCCCCATCGCAGGCCTCATCATAGAACGCTACATCAATGGCGAGGTGAAACGCAAAGACGTCGAGAAGATGTACCGCGAGATCAACCCCTGCCAGCCGCCCCTGCCCCCGAAAAAGAAAAAGAAGTGATGCCATGTACCAAGAACGACTGAGAATAGACTGGTGGACCGTAGCGATATGGGCAGTGCTCACCCTGCTGGGCATACTGACCATCTACTCGGCCACCTACAGCAGCGACCACGCCTCGCTGTTCGACTTCAGCAACTTCGGCGGCAAACAGCTGGTGTGGGCCGCCGTGGCGACACTCGCCGCCGTGGTGATAGTGTTCACCGAGCCCCGCTTCTTCTCCAACGGCGCCTACCCCATCTATGGCGCCATACTGGTGCTGCTGGTCGCCACACTGTTCCTGGCCACCGTGACCAAGGGCGGCAAGTCGTGGATAGACTTCGGCGCCTTCAAGTTCCAGCCCACCGAATTCGCCAAGTTCGCCACGGCGCTGGCCGTGGCCAAGTACATGTCGGGCATCGACGTGGCGTGGCAACAGTCGCGCACCAAGATGGTGACCCTGGCCCTGGTGGCCCTGCCGGCGGCCTTGGTCTTCCTGCAGCACGACACCGGCTCGGCTCTGGTATTCCTCTCGTTCGTGTTCCCCCTGTTCCGCGAGGGACTTTCGGGCGTGGTGCTGGTAATCGGCGTGGTCGCCATAATCCTCTTCGTGCTGGCACTGCTGGTGAACAAATACATACTGCTGGGCATCCTGGCGGTGCTCGGGGTGCTGTACCTCTTCCTATGGCTCAACAAACGCACCGCCCGCGACTACTGGCGGGTGATAGGCGTGCTGGCCTGCTGCGCGGTGTTCGTCTTCTCGGTCGACATGGTGTTCAACCACGTGCTCGAGGCCCACCAGCGCGAGCGTATCGACGTGCTGCTGGGCAAGAGCGAAGACCTGCGCGGCTCGGGCTACAACGTGCACCAGTCGAAGATAGCCATCGGCAGCGGCGGCTTCTTCGGCAAAGGCTATCTGGGCGGGACCCTGACCAAGGCCAACTTCGTGCCCGAGCAGCAGACCGACTTTATCTTCTGCACCGTGGGCGAGGAGCTGGGCTGGCTGGGCAGCACCGCCATTGTGGCGCTCTACGTGTGGCTGCTGGTGCGCCTGGTGGCCATGGCCGAGCGCCAACGGTCGCGCTTCGCCCGTGTGTACGGCTACTCGGTGGCCAGCATCATCTTCATACACCTCTTTGTAAACATCGGCATGGTGCTTGGACTGGTGCCGGTGATCGGCATACCGTTGCCTTTCTTCAGCTACGGTGGCTCGTCGCTCATCGCCTTCACCATACTGCTTTTCATATTTATAAGGCTCGACGCCTCTAAAAACCAATTGTATTAATGCCCAAGAAACCCAACCAACCCGAAGAGCGCTGCTCGTTCTGCGGCCGACCGGCCTCGCAGGCCGGCATGCTGGCCGCCGGGCTCAGCGGCTACATCTGTGCCGACTGCGCCCACCAGGCCGAGCAGATATTCCACGACCAACAGCAAAAACAGCACTCGGCTTTCAGCATCGACAACGAGCCTATCCCCACACCCAACGACATCAAGACCTTCCTCGACCAGTACGTAATAGGCCAGGAGTCGGCCAAGAAGGTGCTCTCGGTGGCCGTATACAACCACTACAAGCGTCTGCGCTACAACGCCACCCACAAGGAGGTCGGCGACGTCGAAATCGAGAAGTCGAACATAGTGATGGTTGGCGAGACCGGCACCGGCAAGACCCTGCTGGCCCGCACCATAGCCCGCATGCTGAAGGTGCCTTTCTGCATTGCCGACGCCACCACGCTGACCGAGGCGGGATATGTGGGCGACGACGTCGAGAACGTGCTGGTGCGCCTGCTGCAGGCGGCCGACTACGACGTGGCGGCCTGCGAGCGCGGCATCGTCTTCATCGACGAGATCGACAAGATAGCCCGCAAAAGCGAGAACCCCAGCATCACCCGCGACGTCAGCGGCGAGGGTGTGCAGCAGGCCCTCCTCAAGCTGCTCGAAGGGGCCGATGTCAACGTGCCGCCCGAGGGTGGCCGCAAGCACCCCGAGCAGAAGCTCATCAAAATCAACACCCGCAACATACTCTTCATCTGCGGCGGCGCCTTCGACGGCATCGAGCGCGCCATAGCGGCCCGCCTCAACTCCAACGTCATCGGCTTCAAGGGCGACGAACGCCGCCAAGAGCTGGACCGCGAGAATATGCTGCAATACGTGCAGCCCATGGACCTCAAGAAGTTCGGCCTCATACCCGAGCTCGTGGGCCGCTTCCCGGTGCTCACCTTCCTGCAGCCGCTCGACCGCGACGCCCTGCGCCGCATCCTCACCGAGCCCCGCAACGCCCTCACCAAGCAGTATATAGAGCTCTTCAAGATGGACGACATCGACCTGCACTTCGAGCCCGAGGTGCTCGACCTCGTCGTCGACCGCGCCGTCGAATACCACCTCGGCGCCCGCGGACTGCGCTCCATCATGGAGAGCATCATGACCGACCTGATGTTCGACCTGCCGCAGGCCTCGAAAGGCTCCACCTACACCATCACCCGCTCCATGGCGGAAGAAAAGATCAAGCTATGAAGATGCTGCTCACCAAGAAGTTCTGCTTCGAGATGGCACACGCCCTGCCCGGCTACAACGGCAAGTGCGCCAACCTGCACGGCCACTCCTACCACCTCGAGGTCACCGTCGAGAGCCACGAGCTGAACGCCGACGGCATGGGTGTCGACTTCCACACCCTGAAGCAGATAGTGCAGACCACCGTGGTCGACCGCTTCGACCACGCCCTCGTGCTGCCCGAAGGGGTCGCCATCGAGGCGCCCAACCTCGTGGCTGTGCCTTTCGCACCCACCACCGAGAACCTGCTGCTGCACTTCGCGCGGCTGCTCGAGCCCGTGATACCTGCCGGCGCACGCCTGCACAGCCTGCGCCTGGCCGAGACCGACACCTCGGTGGCCGAGCTCATACTGTAGCCTCTGCCACAACCCATTAGCCCGCAGTGCACCGCTCCGGTTGCACTGCGGGCTTTTTATTAGCATCCCACCTCTCACCTCTTCTCCTCCCTCTCACTCCCTCATCTTCATGTAGTTAAAGGAGTTATAGTAGCCAAAGTAGTTAAAGACAATGCCTCCGGGAGCACTTTTGTCTTTCACACCCCATCACTCCCTCACCCCCTTTCACTCCCTTTCACTCCCTTTCACTCCCTTTCACTCCCTCTCACTCCCTCTCACTCCCTTTCACTCCCTTTCACTCCCTCTCACTCCCTTTCACTCCCTTTCACTCCCTCTCACTCCCTTTTATGTATTTCTTATGTTGTATTTATGTTTAAAACATAAGAAATACATAAGAAATACATAAGAAGTACATAAGAAATACCGGAGGGGATCAGGAGAGGAAGGCCAGGGAAAGTGGTTCTCAGCACTTTACGGCGGCACCCGAAACATGCGGCCGGCGGTGGAGGGTCGTGGACGTGTTTTTTTCAAAAAATTAACTAACACTTTTGGGGAAAAGATGTATCTTTGCAGTTCGCCCCCTTAGTAGTCGGCGAGCATTAACACTGTATAAAACAAGAGATTAATATATGGCTAAAGAGATTAAATTCAGCCTCGTTTACCGCGATATGTGGCAGAGCAGCGGCAAATACCAGCCGCGCGTCGACCAGCTGGAGCGCATCGCCCCCGTGATAGTCGACATGGGCTGCTTCGACCGCATCGAGACCAACGGCGGCGCCTTCGAACAGGTGAACCTGATGTACGGCGAGAACCCCAACCGCGCAGTGCGTGCCTGGACCAAGGCCTTCAACAAGGCGGGCATACAGACCCACATGCTCGAGCGTGCCCTGAACGGTCTGCGCATGTACGGCGTGCCGAAGGATGTGCGCCAGCTGATGGCCAAGGTGAAGAAGGCCCAGGGCGTGGACATCATGCGCTCGTTCTGCGGACTGAACGACCCGCGCAACCTGGAGCTCAGCGTGCGCTACGCCAAGGAGGCCGGCATGATCAGCCAGGCCGCCCTCAGCATCACCCACTCGCCGGTGCACACGGTGGAGTACTACATGGGCATCGTGGACCAGCTGGTCGAGTTCGGGGCCGACGAGATATGCCTCAAGGACATGGCCGGCGTGGGCCGTCCCGCCACGCTGGGTCGTCTGGTGAAAGAAATCAAGACCAAATACCCGCACATCAAGGTGCAGTACCACGGCCACACGGGCCCCGGCCTCTCGATGGCCAGCACCCTGATGGTGGCCGAAGCCGGCGCCGACGTGATCGACTGCGCCATGGAACCACTCTCGTGGGGCATGGTGCACCCCGACGTCATATCGGTGCAGGCCATGCTCAAGGACGCAGGCTTCCTGGTCAAGGACATCAACATGGACGCCTACATGGAGGCCCGCAAGCTGACGCAGGAGTTCATCGACGACTTCCTGGGCCTCTACATCAACCCCGCCAACCGCATCAGCACCTCGCTGCTCGTGGGCTGCGGCCTGCCCGGCGGCATGATGGGCAGCATGATGACCGACCTGCGCGGCGTGCACGGCGCCATCAACATGGCACTGAAGAAGAACGGCAAACCCGAGGTGAGCTTCGAAGAACTCACCGTGCAGCTCTTCCAGGAAGTGGAACACATCTGGCCCATGCTCGGCTACCCCCCGCTGGTGACCCCCTTCAGCCAGTACACCAAGAACATCGCAGTGATGAACCTCCTCTCGATGGCCCAGGGCAAGCCCCGCTTCAGCCAGATCGACAAGGACTCGTGGAGCATGATACTGGGCCGCGCCGGCCGCCTGCCCGGACCCCTGGCGCCCGAAATCGTCGAGCTCGCCAAGCAGCAAGGCATGGAGTTCTACGACGGTGTGCCACAGGACGCCTATCCCGACGCACTGCCCGAATACATCAAGGAAATGGAGCAGAACGGCTGGGACCGCGGCCAGGACGACGAAGAACTCTTCGAGCTGGCCATGCACGACCGCCAGTACCGCGACTACAAGAGCGGCCTCGCCAAGGAGCGCTTCAACAAGGAAGTGGCCCAGCTGAGAGACGAAAAGCTGAAGGTGAAAGGTGAAACGGCTGCCGACGCGGCCACGGGTGCGCTCAACTACATCTCGCAGAAGCACCCCGACGCCACCCCGCTCGTGGCCACCGCCACCGGCCGCATGCTGTGGGAAGTGCGCTTCGACGACCGCAGCACCGCCCCCGCCCCCGGCACCGAGGTGAAAGAAGGCGCCACCCTGGCCAATATCGAGGCCTCCTACGCCATCGTGCCACTCGTCGCCGTCAAGGGCGGCCGCGTGGTCGACACCTGCGCCCGACAAGGCCAGATGGTCAAGAAAGGCGACGTCGTGGGATGGGTCGAATAAAAATAAATTTGGCCGGTTCCAAAAAAGTGTGTAATTTTGCAGCCCGAAAACTAAAAAGAAAACAGCTATGTCAATCACAATACCTGCCCTCATCATCGGGGCCATACTGGTAAACAACGTCGTGCTGGCGCAATTCCTCGGCATCTGCCCCTTCCTCGGGGTGAGCAAGGATGTCAAGTCGTCGGTAGGCATGAGCGGCGCCGTGCTCTTCGTCATGCTCCTGGCCACCATGGTCACATGGCTCATCATGACCTACGTCCTCGTGCCGCTGCACCTCGAATACCTGCAAACCATCGCCTACATCCTCGTCATAGCTGGCCTGGTGCAGATGGTCGAAATCGTGCTCAAGAAGATTGCCCCCTCACTCTACCAGGCGCTGGGCGTCTTCCTGCCCCTCATCACCACCAACTGCGCCGTCCTCGGCGTGGCCATCCTGGTGATACAAAAGAACATGAACTTCCTCGAGAGCGTCATCTACTCGGCCTCCATCGCCGTCGGCTTCGCCCTCGCACTGATCATCTTCGCCGGCATCCGCGAGCAGCTGGCCCTCACCGGCACCCCGCGCGGCATGAAAGGCGTGCCCATAGCACTCGTCACGGCAGGCATCCTCGCCATGGCCTTCATGGGCTTCAACAACCTGGTGCCGCTGCCCTGAAAAAAGCACATCCACCAACCCCTAAAGCCGCATTTTGCACGACAGAAAGACGCAAAAGGCGGCTTTTATTTTAACTTAATTGGTATTGCAGCACAGCGACTTAGGTTTTTTTTATGAATTATTTGCATTTGTTTTTCACTACGGTTTGCAATAATGTTGTACTTTTGCAGCCCGAAAAATTAAAGAATACTAACAGTTAAAACAAAGAAAGAAATGAAGAAAGTATTATTCGCAATGGCTATCGCCGGTATGTTCGGCTTTGCCGCCTGCAACAACAACAAACCCGAAGAGACCATCGACTCCACCATCGAGATGACCGAGGAGAACGTTGAGAACGCCGTCGAGGAAATCGTCGACAGCGCCGTCGAGACCGTCGCCGAGGAAGCCACCGAGGTTGTCGCTCAGTAATTATTACAGAGACACACAAAAAAAAAGAAGTCCGCGTCTGCGGACTTCTTTTTTTTATTGTATACCTATACCTTAATTCCTGTACCCGATCACGCGGCGCACCTCGTCGAGGGTGGCGCGGGCGCTTACGCGCGCCTTCTCGGCACCGCGGTCCATGATGCGGCGCAGGGCCTCGTCGTCAGCCCCGATCTCGAGTATGCGCTGGCGCAGCGGCTCCACAAAGGCCACCATGTCCTCGGCCAGCTGCTTCTTCAGGTCGCCGTAGCGTATCTGGCAGCGGTTGTACAGGTCGTCGAAGTACTCCACCGTGTCGGGCTTGGAGACGGCCTTGAGCAGGCTGAAGAGGTTCTCTATCTCCTCGGGCTTCTGCTGGTTCATCTCGGTGGGGCCGCTGTCGCTCTTGGCCTTCATAATCTTCTTGCGTATCACCGACGGCTCGTCGGTCAGGAAGATGGTGCTGGCTTCACCCTCGCTCTTGCCCATCTTGCCGCTGCCGTTCAGGGCGGGTATCTTCACCAGTCCGGCGGCCGAGCCGATGGCCTGCGGCAGGGGGAAGACCTCGCTGTGGTACATGTTGTTGAAGCGCTGGGCGAAGGTGCGCGTCATCTCCAGATGCTGCTCCTGGTCCTTGCCCACAGGCACGCGCGTGGCCTTGTGTATCAGGATGTCGGCAGCCATCAGCGTGGGATAGGTCAGCAGGCCGGCATTCACATTGTTGGGGTTCTGACGCACCTTGTCCTTGAACGACGTGACGCGCTCCAGCTCGCCGAGGTAGGCGTTCATGTTGAAGAAGAGGTACAGCTCGATGGTCTCGGGCAGGTCGCTCTGCAGGTATATGGTAGCCTTCTCGGGGTCGAGGCCGGCCGCCAGGTACTGCACCAGTATGGCGCGGGCGTCGTTGTAGATGCTGCCCGGCGTGGGGTGCGTGGTCAACGAGTGGTAGTCGGCTATGAAAAAGTAGCAGTCCATCTCGTCCTGCATCTTCACAAAGTTGCGCAACGCACCGAAATAATTGCCCAGGTGCAGGTTGCCTGTAGGCCGTATGCCACTGCAAACTATATCTTTACCCATAGTAGTATCCTTTTGGTTGTTTCGGCAAAAGTACATATTTTTTCTTGAACGGCACACTGTCCCAGTGAAAAAATTGCACCGCCGACCCACATTTTTTTCTGCGCGTATTGTTTTTTTCGTATCTTTGCAGCCGTTATTATGACTGCCTACAACCCTCATATGACCCTCCACAAGCTCTTCTTAAACATCAAGAAGAGAGACGTTTACTTTAACTAAGATTTAAGAATTAAGAATTAAGAGTTTGCTCGGCGAAGACTCTGGTTCTTGATTCGACAAAGCCTCCCCGCGAGGTTTTGGTGTTCCAGTATCATATTTTCAAATCAACAATAATCAATTAAAACATTCAACATTATGGAATTACCCTTTGCAGAAGCCTGGAAAATCAAAATGGTTGAGCCCATCAAGAAAAGCACCCGCGAGCAGCGCGAGAAATGGCTCAACGAGGCCCATCAGAATGTCTTCATGCTGAAGAGCGACTACGTCTACATCGACCTGCTGACCGACAGCGGCACCGGCGCCATGAGCGACCGCCAGT
This sequence comes from uncultured Bacteroidota bacterium, assembly GCA_902778925.1. Taxonomy (GTDB): domain Bacteria; phylum Bacteroidota; class Bacteroidia; order Bacteroidales; family P3; genus Colimorpha. Next base: position 891 of record CACYZN010000027.1, on the reverse strand, counting down.
GGGCTGCCATGATGATGGGCGACGAGAGCTACGGCGGCGCCCGTTCGTTCTACCACATGAAAGACACCATCACCGAGCTCACCGGCTTCGAGTATGTCATCCCCACCCACCAGGGCCGTGCAGCCGAGAACGTGCTGTTCAGCTACCTCGTGAAACCCGGCAACATCATCCCCGGCAACGCCCACTTCGACACCACCAAGGGCCACATCGAGAGCCGCAAGGCCTTCGCCATCGACGTGACTGTGAAAGAGGCCTACGACACCCAGCTCGAAGTTCCCTTCAAAGGCAACGTCGACCTCGAGAAACTCGAGAAAATCCTCAAGGAGAACAAGGGCAACGTCGGGCAACGTCCCCTTCATGGTCCTCACCGTCACCAACAACACCGTCGGCGGCCAGCCCGTCTCGATGCAGAACATCCGCGAGACCTGCGAGCTCTGCCACCGCTATGGTGTGCCCGTCAACGTCGATAGCGCCCGCTTCATCGAGAACGCCTACTTCATCAAGACCCGCGAGAAAGGCTACGAGAACAAGACCCTGCGCGAGATCTGCAAGGAGATGTTCAGCTATGCCGACAGCATGACCATGAGCGCCAAGAAGGACGGTCTGGTGAACATGGGCGGCTTCATCGCCACCAACAAGCAGGAATGGTACGAAGGCGCCAAGATGTTCTGCATCCCCTTCGAAGGCTTCCTCACCTACGGCGGTATGAACGGCCGCGACATGGACGCTCTGGCCGTCGGTCTGAAAGAGAACATAGAGTTCGAGATGGTCGAGACCCGCATCAAGCAGGTCCACTACCTGGCCGCCAAGCTCGACGAGTACGGCATCCCCTACCAGCGTCCCGCCGGTGGCCACGCCATCTTCGTCGACGCCGACAAGGTGCTGACCAAC
>CACYZN010000026.1 GCA_902778925.1 uncultured Bacteroidota bacterium | reverse complement strand
CACAAGCGGCGGCACCTATAACGCCACCTTCAGCGATGGCTGCAAATACTACATCTGCACCTACAGCAATGCCAACATGGCACCGGCTTACACGCTGCACGACGCCAATGGCAAACTGATCAAAGTGCTGCAGGACAACGCTGACCTGCAAAAGAAGATGTCCGACTACGGCACCAGCCACAAGCAGTTCGGCACCTTCACCACCTCAACCGGCACCGAGCTGAACTACTACACCATCAAGCCTGCCGACTTCAACGCCAACAAGCGCTACCCCGTGCTTATCTACGTCTACGGCGGTCCCGGCAACCAGCAGGTCTCGAACAGCTACGGCTACTCCGACTACTACTGGTACCACATGCTGGCCGAGAAGGGCTACGTGGTCTTCTGCTTCGACGGCAGAGGTACCGGCGGACGCGGAGCACAGTTCAAGAAACAGACATATAAGGACCTGGGCCGCATGGAGTGCGAGGACGCCATCGAGGCCGCCCGCTGGCTCGGCCGGCAGAGCTGGGTAGACAAAGACCGCATCGGCATCTGGGGCTGGAGCTTCGGCGGCTACCTCTCGACGCTGAGCCTGCTGAAGGGCAACGACGTGTTCAAGGCCGCCATCGCTGTGGCTCCGGTGATGAATTGGCGCTACTACGACAACATATACACCGAGCGCTTCCTGGCCCTGCCCAAGGACAATGCCAAGGGATAGACGACAACGTGCACTTCCAGAACAGCGCCGAGATGGTGGAGAAGCTCGAGAACGCCGGCAAGCAGTTCGAGTTCCGCATCTACCCCAACAAGAACCACAGCATCTACGACGCAACGGGCCAGACGCGCCTGAACCTGTACCAGCTGATGACTGATTTCATCGAGAGAAAATTATAATGCAATGAAAAAGATAATTCTATTGGGTTTAATGGGATTGATGGGCATCGTGGGTGCCCGTGCACAGTTTGGCGACTACGGCGTGCGAGGTGCACTGGGCGTAGCGACCATCAGCGACGACCTGGCCACCAAGTCGCCCATCATGGGCTTCAACGTGGGTGGCTACATCAACTACACCTTTGCCAAGAGCAAGAGCGTGCTGGCCGAGATATTCTACCTGCAGACGGGCCTGAACATCACACGACGTGGCCGCTCGCACGAAGAGATATTCGAGTACCGCAACAAGATGCACCACCGCGAAGGCTTCAGCCACTACTTTGCCGTGCAGCTGCCGCTGCTGGCGGGCGTACACCTGGAGATACCGGTGCGCCAGCCCGGCCATGTGGTGGGTGTCTTCCTGGGACCTGCCGTGAGCTATGGCATCATGGGACGCTACAACGACCGCATGGTCTCGCCCGGCAACCCCGACGCACGCCTGAACTACGACCTGAGCGTCGAGGGCAGCGACAGCCAACGCGACGTCTTCGGCCACATCAACCGGCTCGACGTGAGCGGCATTCTGGGCGTGAGCTACGAGTACGGCCCCTACACGCTGACCATGTTTGTAGACCACGGATTCATCACCGTGTCGAAAGACCTTGACATCATACGCATAGTAGAAAACGCAAACGCCACGAGCGCCAACAAGGTAGACGAGAAGATACCCACCGGCAACAACACCGCCTTCATGGTCTCGCTCTCCTACCGTCTGGGCTCCTTCAGCAAAGAATAACAAAGAACAATGGTAAGAGTACGTTTTGCCCCATCACCCACGGGGCCCCTCCACATCGGCGGCGTCCGCACCGCCCTCTACAACTACCTCTTCGCCCGCCAGCAAGGCGGCAAGATGATACTGCGCATAGAAGACACCGACCAGACGCGCTTTGTGCCGGGTGCCGAACAATACATCATAGAAGCCCTCGACTGGCTGGGCATAAAGTTTGACGAAGGCGTGCACATCGGAGGTCCCTTCGGCCCCTACCGCCAGAGCGACCGCAAGCCGCTCTACCGCCAGTATGCCGACCAGCTGATTGCCGACGGCTGGGCCTACTATGCCTTCGACAAGCCCGAAGCCCTCGACGCCAAGCGCAAGGAATACGAGGCCCAGAAGAAGACCTTCCAGTATGACTGCACCACACGCCAGCAGATGGAGAACAGCCTCGCGCTGGGCGACGAGGAGACCCGGCGCCGCATCGACGCCGGCGAGCCCTACGTGGTGCGCTTCAAGTTCCCCGACAATATCGACATCACGGTACACGACCTGATACGTGGCGACGTGACGATGAACAGCCGCCTGCTCGACGACAAGGTGCTCTTCAAGAGCGACGGCATGCCCACCTACCACCTGGCCAACATTGTCGACGACCACCTGATGGAGATCACCCACGTCATACGTGGCGAGGAGTGGCTTCCGTCGGCACCGCTGCACGTGATGCTGTACAAGGCCTTCGGCTGGGAGGCTCCACAGTTTGCCCACCTGCCCCTGCTGCTCAAGCCCGAGGGCAACGGAAAGCTGAGCAAGCGCGACGGCGACCGCCTGGGGTTCCCCGTGTTCCCCCTGGAATGGCACGACCCCAAGAGCGGCGAAGTCAGCAGCGGCTACCGCGAGCAGGGCTATCTGCCACAGGCGGTGGTCAACATGCTGGCGCTGATGGGTTGGAATCCCGGTACCGAGCAGGAACTGATGAGCATGGACGAGCTGATAAAGCTCTTCAACATAGGCCATATCAGCAAGAACGGGGCCAAGTTCAACCTCGACAAGGCCAAGTGGTTCCAGCACGAGTACTTCCAGATGCTCGGCGACGAGCAGGTGGCTGCCTACCTTGAGGCTCAGATGAAGGAGCACGGCGTGGAAGCACAGCACGAGTATGTGGTTAAGGTGGCCGGCATGATGAAGGAGCGTATCACCTTCCCCAAGGAGCTGTGGGACACCTGCTGCTACTTCTTCGTGGCTCCGACCGAGTACGACCCCGCCGCCGTGAAGAAACGCTGGAAAGCCGGCATGACCACCCACATGGCCAAGGTAATCGAGATATTAAACACAGTTCCCTTCGAGTACGACGCCATCCACCAAGCCCTGCTGGAGGACTACATCAAAGGCAACGAACTGAACATGGGCTCGGTGATGAACTCGCTGCGGCTGGCTGTCGTCGGCCGTACTGTCGGACCAGACATGCTCACACTCGTCATGATGCTCGGCAAGGAGGAGACCATCCGCCGTGTGCAACGGGCCATAGACACCATCGGTGAAATAGACAATTGATAATTGATAATTAAAAATAACATGGAAAACAAGACAAGCAAGATTCTACTTATCTGCAACGCCGTGCTGCTGCTCGGCCTCATCGGCATCTACATCATCCACTTCGCCGGCATCGGCACCAAGAGCAAAGTCAACGCCGACGCCACCGCTCCTCTCGAGAAAGAAGGCGGCCTCACCGTGGCCTATGTCAACACCGACACCCTGCTGGCCAAATACCAGTATGCCATCGACATGGAGAAAGAGCTCTACGCCTACAAAGACCAGCAAGAGAAATACTATCAGCAACAGGCCACCCAGTTCCAGACCGACTACCAGAACTATCTGCAGAACGGAGCCAACCTGACCCTCACACAGCAGCAGCAGAAAGAAGCCGAACTGAAGCAGCGTGCCGAGAAGATTGCCGGCCTCGAACAGGAACTGATGGCTAAAGTGGCCGAGCGCCAGATGAGCGAGAACACCAAGCTCCTCAACGCCATCTTCGCCTACATACGTGAGTACAACGCCGCAAACCAGCAGTTCGACATCATACTGCGCAAGACCTTCAACGACTCTCCCACCCTATACCTCAACCCCGCCATGGACATCACCGACGAAATCATCGCCGGCCTCAACGAAGAATACAAGACCGTCAAAGGAAAATAAAACATCTTACACAGACAATACAAAGACAGCCCCGTACTATGCGACGGGGCTGTCTTTGTATACTGTATAAAAGCTAGCGAGTGAACTCACCAGGGAGATCGGAGAAGTGCTTACGGCCGCGGAGGTAATAGTCTAACAATAGCTGGCCGCGGTAGACGCATGGCACCGTGTGGGGCTTTATAGCCTGGCGCTTGGCGCGCAACTGGGGCTTCCAGGCGCGGTACTCTTTGTGGGCTTTGCGCACGGCGAGGTACTCACCCTTGTGGCCTTCAAGAAGGAACTTCAGGGCCGCCACGCGGTCGAGCCACATGCGCAACGCCAACACACAGCGCACCCTCTTCTCGGGCAGGTTCTTGTAGAGCATCGAGAGATTGTTGCGGAAGTTGAGCTGTGTCTTGAAGGGGTTGCTCTTGGGCAGAGTGCCGCCGCCGACATGGTAGAGCACTGCCTGCGGGCAGTAGGCCACGCGGTAGCCGGCATTGTGCACCCGCCAGCAGAAGTCTATCTCCTCCATGTGGGCGAAGAAATCGCCGTCGAGGCCGCCCAGCTGATTCCACACCGCGGCGCGGACAAACATGGCGGCGCCCGTGGCCCAGAAGATGTCGCAAGGGTCGTCGTACTGGCCATGGTCCTGCTCAAGGGTATTGAAGAGGCGTCCACGACAGAAGGGGTAGCCATAGCTGTCTATAAAGCCACCTGCGCCGCCGGCGTACTCGAAGGTATCTTTCTGGTCGAACATCAGCAGTTTTGGCTGCACTACAGCCAGGTCGGGTTGGGCATCCATCATGGCCACCACCGGCTCGACCCACTGCGGAGTACACTCTACATCGCTGTTGAGCAGCACATAGTAGTCGTAGCCCTCAAGCTGTGCAAGGGCGCGGTTGTAGCCGTCGGCGAAGCCGTAGTTTTTGTCGAGCAATATGAGTCTCACCTGGGGATAATGCTGTTGCAGGAAAGTCACACTGTCGTCAGTAGAGCCGTTGTCGGCCACTATCACGTCGGCCTGTGTGAGCTGCACCACCGAGGGCATGAAGCGCTCGAGCATGGTGCGTCCGTTCCAGTTGAGTATAACGACTGCTGTTCTCATTGCGGTATAATCTTTATGGTGCCGTCTTTCTGTATGCGGCCATTGCGTGTAAGTTTCCAGCGCCGGTGGCTCCATAGCCAGTATTCAGGCGCGCGTAGTATCTGCTGTTCGAGGGTCCGTGCATAGCTTTCCACAATGGAATACTGCGGCACCTCGAGAGGCTTGTCGCAAAGTGGGGTGAAGGTGAGCTCGTAGTAGCCACGGCGCACACGTTCGACGCTGTAGTAGAGCACCGGGTAGTTGTACTGCCGCGCAAAGTGCTCGGCTCCGTATAGGAACGCCGTGTCGCGGCCCAGAAAGGTGGTCCAATAGCTGCGATGCGGGTTGGCCGGCGACTGGTCGCCAAGCATCATCAAGGCGCAGGGCACGTGGTAGCGGTCGAAGAAGGCCACATGCTGCCGCACGTCGGTCTGGTCTACCACCTGGGTACCGAAGCGGGTGCGACGACGGGTGATGAAAGAGGCCACGGCCTTGTCGTCGAGCGGCTTGCCAACCCCGATACCATGGTGCAGAAGCTGCATGCCGAGCGATGCCACCATGTACTCCCAGTTGCCATAGTGCGCCGAGGCGAGGACCACGGTGCGGCTCTGCTCGTAGTAGCGGTCCACCACCTGACGGTTGCGGATGCGGTAGTGTCGTTTGATGAATTCCGGCGAAGCCCAAAGGCCTACCACCGCCTCGACCAACAGGTCGCACATGTAGCGGTAGTAGCGGCGCTCAATGCGGCGGCGCTCGCCGACTGCCTTGTCGGGGAAACAAGCTGCCAGGTTGGCCCGCGTCACCTTGCGCCGGTAGCGCACAAGGTAGTAGACCACCAGGTAGAGTATGTCGGCAAGGATATACATCTGGTTAATAGCCGCGGTTGAACTGTTCTCCCACTTCGCCCACGACGCCTTCATCGAGCTGCTGACGGCAGAGGCGACGTTCCCAATCCACCTCCTGTACCTCGCCCTTGGCATTGCTGTTCAACAGCTTGTAGTAGCCCGAGCGGTGTTCGTCCCAGAAGATGAAGACACGGTTGGCCAGATCGTTGTCGAGCTTGTTGTAGCGCCACAGCTGATAGGGCAGATAGTAGACATGGCCTTGGCTGGGACGGCCACTCTGCTGGTCGGCGCTTAGCACCAGCTGGACCTGGGTAGCCTGCTCGACGCTGTAGACGCCGGTGCCGATGCGGTTGGCCGACACAAAGTTCTTCTCATCGCGCACGAAGTCGGGGGGTCCGTACTGCAGGTACACGCGCCCACGGTCGGTGTGGATGCCGGGGGTCTTGGGGTAGCTGAAGTTGGCCTGCACGTAGTCTATGCGGTCTTTATACTTAAGCCATTCGACCTCGGGCATGGGGCTGCGTACCGTCCAAAAGCGGTAGAGGAAAGCCTGCTTTTCTTCGAGGGCGGGGCGCTTGATGAGCTCGCGGCTCACTTCCTTCTCAATCTCCGAGGCAATGGGATACAGGGCGTCGAGGTAGGTGTTCAGCTCGTCCTCGTCGGTGTATTTGCCCACAAAGGTAGTGGTGAAGTCGCTCAGCTTGTCGTCGCCCTTCACGCCGGGGTTGGACCGCATGAACGGCACCCGCGAGATAAGCATCGACTGGTTGTCGCGGTTGCGCAACTCTACCACCAGGTTGTAGTTGCCCGACGGCAAGTCGGCGATGTCGAGCGAGCCGTAGACCGGCACCATGCGGGCGCTCTGCTTGCGCACGGCGGTCTGCTTGTCAGCCACCTTGATGCCCGTCTCCTGCTGTTCTATATAGGCCATGGCGAGGAACGGACGGCTGCCCACCTCGTTATCGATGTTGTATACCTCGTAGTAGTAGTTCAGCTGCTCCACCTGCTTGGGGTAGAAGTCACTCACGTAAGGCTCCATGTCGTAGCCGTTGCGCGAGAAGACTGTTCCCTCACCGCGCGTGGGTGTGGCCTCGGCCATGAGCTGCACCGACGAGAGCATGGCTTGACGCTCGTTGTAGCCCACCGCCAACTTGCCCATGGTGCTTATGGCCGGCTGGTCGCTGGCCTTGTCGCGCACCGAGACCTCGACATCGTAGTAGCCGTTGTCGATCGAGAAGCGCTGCAGGTCTATAAAACTGAAGTCCAGCTCGTCGAGCGTAGCCACTGTGGGACTGTGCAGGTCGTACTTCTTCACAAACACCACCGAGTCCTGGCGCCTCACCACCAAGGTCACTTCCACCGTAGCGCTGTAGACTCCGGACGGCTGCTGTTCGAACTGCACCGTCCACGCATCCACTTGCAGGTAGGTCTCCACGTAGGGCTGGTTCTGCGAGGGCAGGTAGAAAGTGGAATAGCCAAAGAGAGCCTGTATCTGCGCGCCAGCCGTCCAGCCGGCGGCCAGCAGCAACAACGTAGCCAAAAAGCGTTTCATTGTCATGTCTTTTTAAACATTACTTACTTTATAACGCAGCAAAGCCACAAAAATTGTGCATCGCCAGCGAAAAATATAAAAGCGAACCCCACCGGCAATGGTGGGGTTGATAATAACTGCCATAGGGCACAATCCTTTATCAAAGCCTTATATTGAACAATAACAAGGCCTGCCAATCGTAGAAGTTTAGTTCGGTTTCGAAATAATCGGTCTCGTTGTCCATAAAGTCAATTCCTTTAGTCACGAGGTCGAACTGATTGTAAGTGAAGACTGCCGAGAGTGCACACCGTCCGAAATTGTAACAAACGGCGGCACGCAATGCCAGATTGAAATCGGGTTGTCCTGCCGCCACCTTTTCGTCGACCTGCACCCATTGATTGGAAGCCACGTCGAACTCGCCCTCAAGGTAGTGCAACTTGTTCACTAGGGTAAGCATAGGGCAGACCACTGCATTGATAGTAAGATTGCGCAGTCCACGGAAACCATCGGTGGGGTCGCGGTGAAAGGGGACGAAGTTTATACCGTATCCGGCACCAAGGAAGAACTGGTTGGATACGTATCCCATCACATTATTGTTGAAATCCACAAACTCGAACTCGTCGGAAGGGAAATCCAGCCTTCCATGGATGAATCTGGTGTATAGGAGGAAGGACCCACCGGTGCGGCGCTGCACGTAGGAACCGTCGTAGCATGCATTGAAGGCAAATTTGTCCTTGCTGACGACACCATAGCCTTCGACGACGAAAGTTGTGTAGTGCCCCGGACGATTCGTGTTGAGTTCCACTATCGAATCGGTGAGCAGATTGTGGTAGGAAGAATTGAGCTGACTGTAGACCGAGTTGTAGTTGAGGCTTAAACCGATACCGGCATCGAGGTAACTGAAAAAGGAACTCCTGTTACGTTCGTCGGTCGTTATGTTGCTCACATCGAAACCCCAACCAGCCGAAAGCGAGCCCCAAGTGACCGACAGCGCGACTTCGTCACTCACCGCCGAGTGTATGAGTCCGTTCCAGGTATACTCGTGATTCAGTTCCGGTGCATCGCTAAAGTTCAGCTTCCCTTTTGTGTTCAGGTTTATGCCACTGTTGTAGATGTCGTTTTCCACCGTTATAGTCCAGTCGCTCGGCGCCTGCCACACGTATTCCGGGTCCAGGTCTTCGTTGTAGGCTGTCATCCAATTCACAAACGACTTCCACCACCCGACCGTAGTGTCCCCGTCCTGCTGGGCACATAGGGGCGACGCCCACAGGCCGCACATTACCACTAGAACAATCAGCCTTTTCTTGCTCATAGCTTTTAGAATTCCAGCGTGTAACTGAAGTTAGGAATGGAGTAGCAGGTCATCACGGACATGGGTTTGTGTGTCACATAATTGTAGAAGTCCTGGAAAGGCTCCTCGTTTGCCAATACATTCATAAAATCCAGGCCGATGATGTGACTGGCTTTCTTGGCGTTTATCCTGTAGCTGATATTGAAGCTTAAGTCTGACACCACGCCGGTTCTGAGGCTCATGGCCTTGTCTTCCTGGTAGGCGCAATAGGGTATTCCCGCCGCGTAGTTGGCGGCCGAAGCAGCCTCGTCGAAGGGCGTGGCACGCAGGCCTCCCATCATGGTGCCGGCTATATTGACGCTGAGGGTCTTCTTGGCTCCGAGCACCCATTCCTTGCCACCGACGGCGTTGACGGCCCAGCCGCGGTCGTAGAGCGTGGGGCGCCACACCTTGTCTATGGCGCGGTATTCCGAGCTGAAGAGGGTGGCGTTGACCAGGAAGTAGTAGCCTTGGGTCATGTAGTGCTCCACGTTGACACCGACGCCGACGTTGCGGGCATGGCCTTCGCTGACCAAGGCCTCGTTGGTGTAGAACAGACGGCGGTTGAAGATGCAGAATGTACCCGTGGGACTGACCGGCACATTGGTAAGGTATTCGCCCCAGGCCTCGATGGTGAAGCAAAGCTCGTGGCGCGGATGCCATTTGTAGCTCATCACGGCCTGGTTGCTACGCACCATCTTCAGGTCGCGGTTGCCCGTGGCGGCAAGCAGGGTCTCCATGTTCTCGATGCGGCTGGTGCGTCCCAGACCGACGCTGAAGGTGTGGCCATCGGCCGGATGCCATTCGGCCGACAGGCGCGGCTGCAGGTCGCAGTCGCTCGCGAGCGACCAGAACTGCAGGTGCAGGCCTGCGTTGAAAGTCCAGTACTGGTAGCGGAAGTTGTTGTCGTCGTACATGTCGAGCTGCCACCCCAGAGCATTGCCTTCGGCCAGCGTCTTCAGAAATCCGCTGTAGATATTGTCTGCTCGCTTCAGCGATTGGTTGTAGCTGATGGAGCGCAGCTGTAAGCCGAATTTCTGCAGGTAGTTCTCGGTGAAGCGCTTTTGCACCGCCGCCGCCGCCGTGAGCCACAGCGTCTTGTTGTCCATCGAGGCGTATGGGGTCATGGGGCCCCATGCCACATTCTGGCGGTTGTGTACGTTCAAGGTGTCGCCGGTGGTGGAGAACATATAGTAGCCATCGCGAGCCATGTAATGACGGTGGGCGGCTGCGAGGTTGGCCCTGAGGTTCCACCCTTCGCCGAATTTCTGCACATAGGTCACACCGCCCATCAGGGTGTTCACCCTGTCGAACCAGTCCTCTTGGTCGTACAGTATGCCTTCCCAGTCATCCTGGTCGACGCCATCCACCGGCATATAACCGTGGTCCCACAGTCCCAATCCCCATACCGAGATATTGCCACGCTTGCCTACCGGGTAGTTCAACTTGAAATAGAGGTCCTGATAATCGGCCTGGTCGCCTTCAAGTATGCTTATTCCAAGGTCGTTGGCCAGCTTGGTGAGGCCATAGCGGTAGCTGACGATATAGCTCGAGCCCCGCTCCCGGTCTATGGGGCCTTCGCTGGTTATGTCCAGTCCCAGTACCGACAGGCGTGCGCTGTGCTCATAGTTCTTCTTGTTGCCGCTGCGAAGGTTCAAATCCATCACACTCCCGAACGAGTTGCCTATCTCGGCCACCGGGGCGGCGGTGTAGAAATCGCTGTTGGCCAGAAGGTCGGTGTGCAGGGCGCTTATCTTGCCCGTGCCATAGTCGCCCGTGCCGTCGAAGTGGTTGGGCGCCGGCATCTCCACACCGTCGATGCGGAATACGGTGGATTAGGCCGGATTGCCGTGCACCGACAGGCTGGTATTGTCTTCCGAGCCGGTGGTGCCCACGTTGTGCTTCACCACACGCGCTATATCGTCGAAGGCGCCGCCATAGCGCTTCGCCTCCTCCACGCTTATCATCTTGGTGCCCACCACAGCGGTGGGGTTCAGGGCATGGGCCTTGTTCACCTGCACGGTGATGGTGCCCCCCTCGAGCATCATGGGCAGCACACTCAGCTTGAAGTCCACCACCGTGGCGTGATGGGTGGCCAGTTGCACCTCGACCTACTGCTGTGTGCGGTAGCCCTTCATCCGGCACTCGATGGTGTATCGACCCACGGGAACATTGTTTATGACGTAATCGCCATTGGTGTCGGCTACTGCATACTTCTGCAACCCCACAATCTGGACAGTGGCGCCAATCAACGACTCACCGCTGATGGCGTCGGTCACCGTACCCTGCAGCGTTTGAGCCAAGACACCGTTCGGCAAAAGAAACAACAGCACGACGACGGAAAACAGCCGCACAAATGCAGTCAGTCTGTTCCCCGACGAAAAACCGATAGTAATTCCTTTCTCCATATATTTGTAATGTGTTTATGGTGTAAATGGTTCGATACAGTAACGTATTTAGTATCATTACGAAAATTAACACTGTTTATTATGTCCGGGCGATAATTTTTGCAGCAAACATCGTCCGGAGCCCCACCAGCCACCTGCTGTGGAAAGACATAAAAGAAAAGTGACAAAACCAGACGGTCTTGTCACCTTGGTACCGCATATCAGAGTCGAACTGATGATCTTCTGCGTGAGAGGCAGATGTCCTGGACCACTAGACGAATGCGGCGCGTTGCGATTTTTGTGGCGGTTTCGCTCTCGAAATCGGGTGCAAAAGTACAAACATTTTCCGAACTGACAAAATATTTTTTCAACTTTTATCGCACACCGCTGATTTCCAGCACCCACTTTTTACCATTGCCCCGCCTCTGCCCCTCGCAAAATGTCCCCGACGGCACCCTTTGACAACCATTTCCGGGGTGCTTCGTGTTTCCCTCCCCAATCGCACCAAACCACTACCAACCCACCACCCGACCATCCTTGGTTTTAATACTATTTATCTTAAACCTTAAAGAAATTAAGATTTGGGCCGAAATCCACCTCTTTTGTAACAGCCTGACAACCAACCCCTCATTATGTACTTCTTATGTATTTCTTATGTATTTCTTATGTTTTAAACATAAATACAACATAAGATATACATAAGAACGACATAAGAACGACCGGAGAGGATGCGGTGAAAGGTGAGAGGTGAAAGGTGAAAGGTGAAAGGTGGGAGGTGAAAGGTGAAAGATGAGAGGTGGGAGGTGAAAGGTGAAAGGTGAGAGGTGAAAGGTGAAAGGTGGGAGGTGAAAGGTGAAAGGTAAAAGTGGGAGGTGAAAGGTGAAAGGTGAAAGGTGGGAGGTGAAAGGTGAAAGGTGAAAGGCTAAATTCGAAGTTCGAAGTTAGAAAAGGGAGAGTGGCGAGCAGCTGCTAGTGTGCTAGCCTGCTCTCCACTCTCCACTCTCCACTCTCCACTCTCCACTCTCCACTCTCCGCTCTCCACTCTCCGCTCTCCACTCTCCACTCTCCGCTCTCCACTCTCCACTCTCCACTCTCCACTCTCCACTCTCCACTCTCCACTCTCCGCTCTCCACTCTCCACTCTCCACTCTCCACTCGCTGCTAGAGCTTAGGCCATGTTGTGGAAGACGTTGACGACGTCGTCGTCGTTTTCCAGGCGTTCGATGAGGCCGTTGACATCCTCCTGCTCCTCGTCGGTGAGTTCACGCGTGGTGAGGGGTATGCGCTCGAACTTGAAGCTCTTTATCTCGAGGCCTTTGTCCTCGAGGAACTTGCTGATGGGGCCATAGTTGGTGAAGTCGGCATAGATGAGTATTTCGTCCTCGTCGCGGAACACCTCGTCGATGTCGCAGTCGATAAGCTCGAGCTCGAGTTCATCCATGTCGATGTCGTCGCGCCAGGCGACCACGAAGCTGCACTTGCGCTCGAAGAGGAAGTCGTTCATGCCCATGGTGCCGAGTTCGCCCTTGCCGCGCACGAAGGCGGCGCGCAGGTTGGCGACGGTGCGGGTGGGGTTGTCGGTAGCGGTCTCGACGACGATGGCCACGCCGTGGGGGCCTTTGCCGTCGTAGACGACCTCTTTGTAGGCCGACTTGTCTTTCTCGGTGGCGCGCTTAATGGCGCGTTCCACGTTGTCCTTGGGCATCGACTCGCTCTTGGCGGTCTGCATCAGCAGGCGCAGACGCAGGTTGGAAGAGGGGTCGGGACCGCCGGCTATGACGGCCAGCTCGATCTCCTTGCCGATCTTGGTGAAGGTGCGGGCCATGTGGCCCCAACGTTTCAGTTTTCTCGCTTTGCGGTATTCAAATGCTCTTCCCATAGTATTATTTGTTTTCTAATTGATTACGCAGATATTCTGTGCATTCTTCGAATGTCTTGAAAGTGTGGTCCTCGGGGACGACGCCAGGGATGACTTTGTGCGTGGTGAGCATGTACATCGGCTGCGGCTGGATGATGGTCATGAGCACCTGGGTGCCGTGCGACTGTATGTCCTTGATGGCTTCCTCCATGGCGTAGAGGCCGCTCTGGTCCATGAACGACACCAGACGCATGCGGATGATGACGATGCGGGCGTCCTGCGGCACAGTCTGCATCACCTCCTTGAACTTGTTGATGGTGCCGAAGAAGATGGGGCCGTTGAGGCGCTGTACGTAGATTTTGTGGGCCACGGTGTCGGGCATGCCGTGTTCGTCGTCCCAGGGGCTTTCCTTGTCGAAGTTGGTCAGTTCCTGACTGCTGTAGCCGCCTTCCACGAGGTCGGAGGCGCGCTTCATGAAGAGCACGCAGGCAATGACCATGCCGATGCCGACGGCGGTGAGCAAATCAACGAATACGGTAACGAGGAACACCACGATAAGCACCACTGCGTCGGCGCGCGGTATCTTGGGCAGGTCGCGGAAGCCGCGGAAGTCGATGATGCCCACGCCCACGGTGATGAGGATACCGGCCAGCACCGAGAGGGGTACATACTTGACCAGCGACCCAAGTCCGAGCAGCACGGCCAGCAGCACGAGGGCGTGCACCATGCCGCTGAGGCGGGTGCGGCCGCCGCTCTTCACGTTGACCACGGTACGCATGGTGGCACCGGCGCCGGGCAGACCGCAGAAGAGGCCGGCCACGGTGTTGCCTATGCCCTGCCCTATCAGCTCGCGGTTGCTGTTGTGCTTGGTCTTGGTGATGTTGTCGGCCACCACCGAGGTGAGGAGCGTGTCGATCGAGCCAAGACCGGCCAGGGTGAGACCAGGCACGATGGCAGCCACCAGCACCGACATCCAGTCGATAGCGGCCAGGTCGACCTTGTCGGAAGCGAAGAACGGCAACGGCAGGCCGGCGGGTATGTCGCCGATGGTCGGCACGCCGTCCATATCGAGGAACAGCGACACCACCGTCACCACAATCAGGGCCACAAGGGTCGACGGGACCTTCTTGGTGAGCAAGGGGAAGAGGTAGATGATGGCCACGGTGGCCAGACCGAGCACCAAGGCCATGGGCGAGAGCGAGGTTACCGCCGAGGGTAAGCCCACCAGCAGGTTGATCATCGAGCCGCTGCCGCTTTGTCCCACAAGGGGATAGAGCTGCTGCAGGATGATGATCACGCCGATGCCGCTCATGAAGCCGCTCAGCACCGGATAGGGTATGTAGCGCACGTATTTGCCGATCTTGATGCAGCCAAAGAGGATTTGGAAGAGGCCGCAGAAGATGGCCGCCAGCGCCATGCTGACGAGCACCGACGACACATTGCCGCCGCCGCTGGAAGCCCACACACCCGAGACGAGGGTGGCCGAGACGACGGTCATAGGTCCCGTGGGGCCGCTGATCTGGCTGGGGGTGCCGCCAAACATGGCAGCGAAGAAGCCCAGCAGGGTGGCTCCCACCAGACCGGCGTAGGCGCCCATCGAAGCTGCGTTGGGGTCGCTCACACCGCCAAAGGCTTGTATTCCGAAGGCCAAGGCCAGAGGCAAGGCCACAATTCCGGCGGTGACGCCGCCGAAGAGATCTCCTTTCAGGTTGCTTGTATCGAATAGTTTCATGGTGAATAAGGTTTTTCTAATCCAAGGCCCAGTACACAAGGGTGACGCTCAGCACGCCCAATCCGGCGCCGGCCAGCACGTCGCCTACCCAGTGGCGGTTGTTGTACACGCGCATCAAGGCTACCACCGTGGCCACGGTGTAGCCCGCCACAGCCACCCAAGGGTATTCGTCGCCATACTCGCGGCGTAGCAGCTCGGCGCCGGCAAAGGCGGTGAAGGTGTGGCCGCTGGGGAAACTGTTGTTCTTGCTACTGTCGGGCCGCATGCGTCCGATGCCGTACTTCAGCCCGTACAGCCAGCCTCCACCCAAGAGGTAGCTTCCTCCTTCGAGCATAGCCATTCGGCCGAGGGAGTGACGTCCCTTCACGCCGCACAGCTGCAGCACCACCGGAGTGGAGAGGGGCAGATACTGAAGGTAGTCGTCGAAATGCAGACGCGGCAGGTCGGCGGCCACTACCTCGTCGCGCACGGCGACGGCAAGGCGGTTGGCCGTGGGCACGAAGGTGAGCACGCTCCCGGCAGCCCCAAGGCCTACGCTCACGAGGGCGGGAGTAGTCGCGAAATGGTCCATACGCAGCCCTGCCGTATCCCACTGTGCCGCCGCTTGTCGGGCAGGCAACAACAACAGGAGTACTATGGGCAGCAGACGTCTCATCGTGTCAGTATTCCATTGTGCAGTTGAGGTACCACAGGGCAAGTGTCGGGCTCGAAGGCGAAGCGCACATCGGCCTCGGCGCCCAGGCGGTACAGGCGGTGCACATGGGTGCATCGCTGGCAATAATCGAAAGGATTGTCTTTGGCCACCTGCCACAGAGCAAGGGCCATCTGGGCAGCATCGCCGTGGGGTGTGGCCACATCGGACATGCGCTCCAATATGGCTCCAGCCACGAGGGTGTCCTCGATGCAGAAGTCCTGCTTCCAACCCGAGCAGAGCAGCACCACGTCGCGTCGGTCGGCGCGCAGGCGCTCGCACAAGGCCGAAAGGTTGGCGAAAGCTCCCACCAAGGTGAGGTCGGCATCGGCGCCGCGCACTATCGTCACAGTGCCGTTGGTGGTGCTGTAGGCGAGACGCACGCCGTGCATGTCGTAGCGAAGATACTCCGTGGGCGAATTGCCGTAGTCGGCGGTCTCCACGCTACCGTCGGCAAGGGTAATGTCCACCTTGCAACCGTTGCGTTCGGCGGCCAGACGATAGCCCAGCGAGCGGTAGCGGGCCAGGCTCTCAAGGTCGCTCAGCGGCACCACCTCGTCGCATCCGGCCTGGAAGGCAGCACATACGGCCGTAGTGGCGCGCAGCACGTCGATAGCCACCGTGGTGTGGCCGCACTGGATGGTGCGATAGGGATACAGCGCAGGCGATAGCGAAAGCTCTATTCTCATCACTCGGCACTGCTTTTCATGGCCTCGACGCTGCCATCTTTGTGGATGCGTAGTTTGAAATACTCGGGCTGAGACACGGTGTAGGGCTCGCTGCTGTGGCGGCGTGCACGCTGGCCGGAGGGCAGGTCGCGGAGGACGTACTGGTTCAGTATCTCCACCAGGCGGCAGCGCTGCGCTGTCTCGAGGTCGCAGCCGTAGTCATGCTGGAAGTCCAAGTCCTCCTTCAAGGGCTGCGGGTTGCCCCTGTAGTCGGTGGGGAGTATCTTGGTGGCGGTGACATGCTTGTACAGCAGCTCTCCACCGCTGTGGGTCGACCGCACCATGTACTCCACCTCGACCGTCCAGGTGTTGTGGGTCTGGTTCCACGACAGCAGGTCGATGAAGAGCACCGCGTCGATACCGAGGTTGGTATAAAGGTCGTCGATACTGCTGTTGCGCAGCTGCTTTCCGGTGCGGCCTTCGGTGGCGGCTATCTGGGCCGACGCCACGGGACCGGGCACATAGTAGCCATTGCTCACCAGCGGACTGGCCGCAGTGAGGTAGAGCTGCATGGCAGCCGTATTGATAGAGTTGTTGTAGGCCGAGTCGCCCACCTCGCGCACTGCACGGCGCATGGCCATGTCGTTGAGCGGCGCTATATAGAGCACGGCGGGATCCTCCTTATACATCTGACTGTATATCGACAGTTTCTTTTCTCCTTTGCAGCCCATAGCCAAGAGTATCAAGGGCAGCATCCACACTAGCAGACGCTTCATTGCTTGCCTCCTTTCTTCTTTTGCTCGCGGCGTTCGGCTTCGCGTTGGGCCTGTTCCTGCTTGCGCTGTTTCTCCTTCTCCTTGGCAGCCTGCTTCTTTTGCTTGTCAGCCTTCTTGTGGGCTTCCTGCTTAGCCTTCTTGTCGGCCTGACGGTCGGCTTGGGCTTGCTTGCGGGCATCGATGGCAGCCTGCTTGGCGGCCGCTATCGAGTCGGCCACAAACTGGCGGCGCTTCTCGGCCTTGGCCTGCTCTTCGGCCAACATCTCGCGTTTCTGGTTGGCGGTAAGGCGTATCGGGTACTGCACCGAGTCCACCGGTGTCTGCTCCATGATGCGGGCGGTATCGGTACTGTCGATTACTGCAGCTATCGGGGGCAGTGCTATAAGTGCCTTGACACTGTCGTAGGCCCACAGGTGCAACTTGTCGATGTCGGCCAGCGGGTATAGCGGCGCCATGGTGTCGGCCAGCAGGTCCGGCATAAGGCGCTGCTTGATGCGCTGCACCATGAGGCGGCTTTGCGGGAAAGCACGGGCTTCGGCGTTGAGCATGAGGCAGGCCTCACCATCGTGGCCCATGAGAGCCAGCGCCACCCCGTACTCGGCATACATGCCCGGGTGCATGGTATCTTCAGCCACGGCGTTGTTGATAGCCACGGCATAGGCTTCGGCCATGTCGTAGAGGTGCCCGTAGGTGGGGCGGGCCTGATAGCTTAGCACGGTATTGCGGGGCACACCGACATACTGTCCTGAGCATGCCGCCAGCAAAAGGGCTCCCATTGCTATCATCAGTTTCTTTGTCATCTGCGCAGTCTTTTGTTGCGAATAAAAAAAGCAGGGACCTATAAGCCGGGTTCTGTCGTGTTCTATCATCAATCTACTACCGCCGTCGCCGACGGTCTCTATCAACCTACCCCCCGGCAATGCAAGCGAGCCTGCCTGCTGCCTTGCGGCTTGCCGGTATACATGGTCTTTCAGCCCATGAGGCTTGCCCCCGTGCCTGTCGCCAGGACACGACGTGAGCTCTTACCTCGCGTTTTCACCCTTGCCTTATGCTGCCGAGGCAGCATAGTGGGCGGTATCTCTTTCTGCGGCGCTGTCTGTAGCCGTTCGGTTGCCCTCACAGCCCCTTCCCGTTAGGAAGCATGGTGGCTCGCGCTGCCCGGACTTTCCTCCCTGCGCACTATGGCACACGGCGATAGAACAGTCCCTGCCATTATATTCGGACTGCAAAGATACAACTTTTTTTATATATAGAAGAAAAAACTTACCTCAGCACCGTAACTGTGCCTCGCTCAGTGTGCGGCATGCCCGAGGCGTCGCGGAAAGAGGCCACCCACACGTAGGCACCCTGCGGCAGGGGCTGCCCCTCGTGCGTACCGTCCCAGGCGAAGGCCTGGTCCTTGCTGCTGTACACCCTCTGTCCACGGCGGTTGAATATCATTATCGAGAAGTCGCTGATGCTTTCCAGCGGCGTCACCTTGAAGCGGCGCACCTCGTCGGCGTCGTCGCCAGGCACTATCACATTGGGTGCTTTCAGTATGCTGAAACGGTAGGACGAGTCGACCGCCGGCTGCCCAATCTTGGCGGCCACAGCCTGCTCGGTGGCCCGGGGTTCGCGGGGCGTGCCCGGCTGCACGGTGCTGGTGGATGGAGTTGCCACTGCGGCGGGAGCTGCCGCCACGGCCTCGGCCACCCTCTCGGACTGCTTGGGCTCGACGGCCGACAGCATGCGCGGAGCCTCGACTACGCTGTCGGCCACCGTGGCTGCCACCACGGGTTCGGCCACGGCGACAACCTTCTTTGCCTCCGACGGCACCACGGCCACCTGCTGCTTCACGGCCGGCTGGTCCACAACATCGGGCGCCACTGTGCCGGCTGCCGGCAACACGGCTTCTGCCGTGGGCTCGGCCTGCTGGCGGCTGTCCTGCGTGGACACGATGCCCAATGCCACGATGCCCACGGTGGCCAGCACGGCCACTGAGGCCACCCAGCCGCCCACGCGCCACAGGCGACGCACATGTAGCCTGTGCTGTATCTCGTCGAAAAGTCCCTCGTCGGGTTGCTCGGTATATTGTTTCCAGTCCATTCTGCTTGTGTTTTATTCCAGTTTCGTTGCTATCTCAAGAACTCTCTCATCTTGTTGCGGGCTCGGTTGAGCATCACCCTCACATTCACATTCGAGCACTTCATCTGCTGCGCCACCTCGTCGAGCGAATAGCCTTCGACTGCAAAGAGGTTGAACGCCAGGCGGTGCCGCGGGCTGAGCTGCTGCATGGCCGCCACCAGATCATGGGCGCTGTAGGGGTCGAAGTCGACCGCCGACGCCACCGGCTCCAGGTCGTCGACCACCGTCTCGCGGTGTGCCTTGCGGCAATGCTGCACGCCGGTATTGACCATGATGCTGTAGACCCATGCCTCGAGGCGGTCGGCATCGCGCAGCTGACCTATGCGTTCGAAGACCTTGATGTAGGCGTCCTGCATCAGGTCCTGGGCCTCGTCGCGGTTGGCGGCATAGCGCATACACACGCCCAGAGCCATCGGTGCCGTTGCGTCGTACAGAGCCCGTTGGGCCTTGGCGTCGCGGCGGCGGCAGCCTTCGACAATCTGTGCGTTGCTCATGCTCATCGCCATATAGACGTCTGCCGGTGGCAAAATGTTACACCGCGGGTGAAGTTTTTCTTTCCGACACGTCGACCACCTCGACCGCCTGTCCCACACGGAAGCGCACCTCCCAGCGGCCGTAGTCCACGGCGTAGACGCGCTGCGGGTCGTGCTGGTAGCCGGGACGCGGGTCGAGGGCTAGCACCTGCTGCACGGCCTGGCGCTCGGCCGACGGCAGCTGCAGCAGCAGGCCGTGGTCGTCGACCACCGGCAGCGCGGCAGGTGCCTGCGCGGCGTAGCCGGCACGGGCTTCGGGGTGGCTGTCGGCATAGGGTATGTAGGGCTTGATGTCGAGGATGGGGGTGCCGTCGACGAGGTCGGCACCGGCCACACGCAGCACCGGTCCCGCCTGCTCGTCGAGGTCGACGCCGAGCAGGCGCACACTCGAGAGGCCTATGGGGTTGGGCCTGAAGGGGCTGCGGGTGGCGAAGACGCCGATGCGACGGTTGCCGCCCAGGCGCGGCGGGCGCACGGTGGGGCTCCACTCCTGGCGCTCGGCCAGATGGAACTGCCACACAAGCCACAGGTAGTCGAACTGCTCGATGCCGCGCACGGCCTCGGCCACACGGTAGCGTGGCTCGAAGACCACACGGGCCTCGCAGTCGGCCAGCCCGGCCTGCCGCGGCACGCCGAACTTGCTGCCGAAGGGGCTTTCGATATGTGCTATCGGTTCCACACCCGGTCGAAGTCGGCCTTGTTGCGCACCAGCAGGTTGGGTATGTCGAGCCCGTAGGGGCAGCGGCTCTTGCAGAGGTCGCAATGCACGCAGTCGTCGATCTTGGCCATCTCGTCGGCCCACTCCTGGGTGACGTAGACGCTGTGCGGGGCACGCTGCAGGAAGAGCGACATGCGGTTGCAGTCCTGTATCTTGATGCCGACGGTGCAGGGCTGGCAGTAGCCGCAGCCGCGACAGAAGTCGCCGCTCAGCTCGCGGCGGTCGCGGTCGATGACGGCCTGCATGGCGGCGTCGAGCGCCGGCGGGTTGTCCTGGTAGCTGAGCCATTCGTCGAGCTCGCTCTCTTTCTGTATGCCCCAGATGGGTGCCACCTCGTACTGCGCCAGCCAGGCGTAGGCGGCCGCCGAGTGGGTGATTAGGCCGCCGCTGAGGCCTTTCATGCAGATGAAGCCCATGTCGTGCTGCAGACAGCTCTCGACGATGCGCTTGTCGGCCTCGGTGGCGAGGTAGCTGAAGGGGTACTGCAGGGTCTCGTACAGGCCGCTCTCTATGGCCTCCATGGCCACGCGCTGGCGGTGGTTGGTGATGCCTATGTGGCGCACCTTGCCCTGGCGCTGCGCCTCGAGCATGGCCTCGTACAGTCCGCTGCCGTCGCCGGGCTTGGGGCAGAAGGCCAGGTTGTGGAACTGGTAGAGGTCCACATAGTCGGTGCGCAGCAGGCGCAGGCTGGTCTCCAGGTCGCTCCAGAAGCCATCGGCGGTAGTGGCACCGGTCTTGGTGCTGATTATAACTTCGTGGCGGCGACCCTCGAGGGCCACGCCCAGCTTCTCCTCGCTGTCGGTGTAGAAGCGGGCCGTGTCGAAATAGTACATGCCGCCGTCGAGCGCACGGCGTATCAGTTTCACCGCATCGGCCTGGCTGATACGCTGTATGGGCAAAGCCCCGAATCCGTTGCGCGGAACCACAAGTCCGCTCCGTCCTAGTCTTACTGTCTGCATAGCTCTTCCTTTAAAGCATTAATGAAACCGTGAATATCGTCTTCTGTGGTATCGAACGAGCACATCCAGCGCACCACGTCGGCGGCTTCGTCCCAGTCGTAGAAGAAATAGCGCTGCTGCAGGCGGTGCCACACGTCGGTGGGCAACTGCGCAAAGACGCTGTTCACCTGCACGGGATACATAATCTTCACCCCCTCGACCTTCTCGACCTCGGCCCGCAGCAGCTGCGCCATGCGGTTGCTGTGCTCGGCGTTTCTCTTCCACAAAGGAGCTTGTTCTCCACTCCCCGCTCTCCGCTCTCCACTCTCCACTCTCCGCTCTCCACTCTCCACTCTCCACTCTCCACTCCCCGCTCTCCACCCTCCACTCTCCACTCTCAGCTCCCCGCTCTCCAGGTAGCACTCCATCTGCGCCGCCATGAAGCGCATCTTGCTGCCCAGCTGGGTCATTTGCTTGCGGCGGTACTTCATCTCGACGTCGAGGGCGGGGTTGAGCAGCACGCAGCTCTCGCCCATGAGCAGGCCGTTCTTGGTGCCGCCGAAGCTCAGTGCGTCGACGCCGCAGTCGGTGGTCATCTCCTTGAACGAGCAGCCCAGCGCCACAGCGGCGTTGGCCAGCCGCGCGCCGTCGACGTGCAGGTACATGCCGTGGCTGTGTGCCAACTCGGCCAGCGCCCGAATCTCGTCGAGGGTGTATAGGGTGCCCAGCTCGGTGGGCTGGCTGATGCTGATGGCCTTGGGCTGCGAGTGGTGCTCGAAGCCGAAGCCGTGCAGCCGCGTGCGCACCAGGTCGGGCGTCAGCTTGCCGTCGGGCGTGTCGACCGTCAGCAGTCGGCAGCCCACCACCCGTTGCGGCGCCCCGCACTCGTCGACGTTGATGTGGGCCGTCTCGGCACACACCACCGCCTCGTGGCTTCGGCACATGGCGTCGATGCTCAGCACGTTGGCACCCGTGCCGTTGAACACCAGGTATATCTTGGCCTGTGGGCCGAAAGTGGTCTGTATCAGCTGTTCGAGCCGTGCCGTGACCTCGTCGTCGCCATAGGCCAGCGCATGCTCGCTGTTGGCCCGCACCAGGGCCTCGATTGCCTCGGGACTGGCACCCGAGTGGTTGTCGCTTCCAAATCCGCGCTTCATCGTGTCAGAATGTTTTTTTCCACTTGATTTCGAGGTGCAAAGATACGCACTTTTCTTCAATCGCACACCCCTTTGCCGAAAAAAAACAGCCACCACCGCCGTAACCCACTCATCCACAGTCCCTCTCCCCTTCCCATCCGCTTCCCCTCCGGTAGTTCTTATGTACTTCTTATTATGTATTTCTTATGTATTTCTTATGTTTTAAACATAAATACAACATAAGAAATACATAAGAAGTACATAAGAACTACCGGACCGGAAGGCTTGGGGAAGACCACCCGAGGCTAGGCGCCACGGTGGGCGATAGCATCCTCAAGTGGCGTAAAGACAAGGTTTTGCAGCAACTTATGCTTCTCGGGGTTGGTGCAGCGCGAGTTTTTGAGCGTGGTGTCGAAGGGAGACCCGTCGGCATGGAGGAAGATGCCGGTAGCGGTGCGCCACTTCATGCGGGGGCCGCCGCTGCAGTCGATGACGCCCAGCCGGAACAGTCCGTCGACCAGCAGCCACAGCACGTCGACCGGCCCGAGCCAGTAGACCCACGGCGGGGTGGTGCCCTCCTCGGCGGCGCTCAATGTCAGGCCGAGGCCGCGGCGCAGGGCGTCCAGCTGCTCGCGGCTGTGGGCTATCAGGCTGGCGGCGGCCAGGTTCAGGATGCACTCGTTCAGCCTGTCGGACTTCACCCCCAGGCGGGGGCCGAGCCAGTAGTAGCAACGGCGCGGGGGCAATGTGGGCGGCACGGCTGCGGCGCCGGCCGAAGCCTGCAGGGCCGCCAGCCGGCTGCGCACCGCCGCCTCGCGCTCCATCAGGTCGGCCAGGCGCTCGGCCTCGGCCATGCACTGCAGCGCCCAGCGGGGGCCATAGTTTAGGCTCCACAGGGCCAGCCACACCTCGACCTGCACCCGGGGTGGCGTGCCCTCCTCGTCCAGCAGCTGGCGCACGGCAGCAATATCGGCCGGCAGGATGCTGGCGACTTTTGCCATACTTTGTTGAAAGTCATGGCTGTTACCGTGGTATGAGCTTGTATTTTCGACCTAACAAAGGTACGAATGTTTTTGGGATTTTGCAACAATTTTCGTGCTCTCTTTTGGCGCAAGCCGTGCGATGGCGTGCCGCACGGGTGCGCAGAAAGTTCGGCGCGCGTGCTATAAATTGACGCACAACAATTTACGAAAATCGAATCGATAATAGTTGTACTTTTGCGGTCGAAAAACGGACGTCCAAAACAAAGTATCATCAACCCAAAAGACAAAACATCATGATAACACACGACGAAATGCAGTCCATACTGCACGAATTGGGGCTCGACTACGAGGCAGAGCCCAGCATGATATACCTATTCATCGAGCGTCCCGACGGGCGCATCGACAACTTCAGCATCGGCGTGCGGCGCGGCAGAGAGCTGAGCGACAGCGGCATCGTCGACCTGATGCACCGCGAGTACCCCGCCACGCGGCAGGCCGCCGTGGTGGCCATGGAGCGGCCGCAGGAGCAGCTGCAACACGACGAATGGCTCACGGTGCGGGCGGCATGCGACATGCTGCAGGTCTCGGCACGCACACTGCGCAACTGGGCCAAGAAGGGCTACGTGCTGCCGCACATCATCGGGGGGCGCGTCTACTACAGCCACAGCCAGATCGACCGGCTGCTCAAGTCGAATATCGTGCAGGAAAACGGCCGCATCGACAAGAGTGGCGCTGCAGAAATGAACGAAAAGTTGCGGCAACCAAGGGAAAGTTGATGAAGAAAAAAGCCTTTCCGCCGCCCAGGCCTTACCTTTAAAGGTGTCAAACGGTCGCGACGATTGGCAAGCAAACAAAAACATCAACAACCCAAACAAAAGAAAGGAGCAAAAAAATGGCAAGTTTCAATCTAGGCATCCTCGACGGTGTCAACGGTAAAGTAGGAACAGTGGTAGGCTACAAGCGCTATGGCAAGAAGTACATGCGTGCCTATGTGGCCAAGGTGAAGAACCCCCGTACCAAGGACCAGCAGCTGGTGCGGGCCCGTTTCTCGGAGCTGGGCAAGGTGGCCCGGGCCTTCGTACCCGCCATCAACATCGGCCTGGCCGGCTCGGCCTCCCAGAAGCACCAGAGCCAGGGCAACGACTTCATGGAGCGCAACTGGAAGGCCGTCAGCGGCGACACCCCGGCCGAGGTGATGGTCGACTACACACAGCTCGAGGTGAGCTACGGTCTGCTGCACATGCCCGGCTTCGGCTCGGTGCGCACCGACGAGGCGCTCACGGTCGACGTCACCTTCGTGCCCAACAGCGACGTGTACATGGCCGACAGCCGAGACCAGGTCTACGTCTTCGTCTTCCAGCCCGACACCAAGAGCGGTGTGCTGAGCAGCGCGGTGCTTCGCAGCGCCGGCAGCGTCAGCATCAGCGTACCCTCCGGCTGGTCGGGCATGCGCATCCACGCCTACGGCTTCGCCGTCGGCAACGGTGCGGACAACAAGGGGCTGAACAGTCCCAGCGCCTACCTCGGCTCGGGCACCATAGTCTGAGCCAAAGACAGCAGCGGGCCGCCACCAGGCGGCCCGCTGTTCTATTTGTCCATCGTGTAGAGGAACTCCTCGTTTGAGGTCGTGTTGCGCATGGACTTCTGCAGGAACTCCATGGCCTCCTGCGGCGTGAGGTCGGTCAGGTGGTTGCGGAGCACCACGCTGCGCGCCAGTATGTCGGGCTTCACCAGCAGGTCGTCGCGGCGCGTGCTGCTCGCCACCAGGTCGATGGCCGGGTAGATGCGCTTGTTGGCCAGACGGCGGTCGAGCTGCAGCTCCATGTTGCCCGTACCCTTGAACTCCTCGAAGATGACTTCGTCCATCTTTGAACCCGTCTCGGTGAGGGCAGTGGCAATGATGGTCAGCGAGCCGCCGCCCTCGATGTTGCGGGCGGCACCGAAGAAGCGCTTGGGCTTCTGCAGGGCGTTGGCTTCCACGCCACCGCTGAGCACCTTGCCGCTGGCGGGCTGCACCGTGTTGTAGGCACGCGCCAGTCGCGTGATGGAGTCGAGCACTATCACCACGTCGTGGCCGCACTCGGTGAGGCGTTTGGCCTTCTCGAGCACTATGTTGGCAATGCGCACATGGCGGTCGGCCGGCTCGTCGAAAGTGGAGGCAATCACCTCGGCCTTGACCGAGCGCTGCATGTCGGTCACCTCTTCGGGGCGCTCGTCGATAAGGAGCACCATGAGGTAGACCTCGGGATGGTTGTAGCTGATGGCGTTGGCTATCTCTTTCAGCAGGGTGGTCTTACCGGTCTTGGGCTGCGACACGATGAGGCCGCGCTGGCCTTTTCCGATGGGGGTGAAGAGGTCGACAATGCGGGTGGAGAGGGTCTCCTGCGGATGGCCCGTAAGTTTGAACTTCTCCTCGGGGAAGAGCGGCGTCATGCTCTCGAAGGGTATGCGGTCGCGGATACGGTCGGGGGCGAGGCCGTTTATTTCGATAAACTTGACCATGGGGAAGAACTTGTCGCCCTCGCGCGGCGGACGCACGCGGCCGCGTATGGTGTCGCCAGTCTTAAGGCCGTAGTTGCGTATCTGCTGCGGCGAGATGTATATGTCGTCGGGAGACGAGAGGTAATTGAAATCGCTCGAGCGCAGGAAGCCGTAGCCATCGGGTACCATCTCGAGCACACCTTCGGCCTCGATTACACCCTCGGTCTCGTAGGCATAATGCTTTTTCTTTTGTGTCGGCTCGGCAGGCTGTTCCGGTGCAGGTGCCGTCGGCTCGGCAACCACGGCCGGTGCGGGACTGGCGGCTGCGGGGGCAGGCTCGGGGGCGGGTTCCGGCGCAGTGGTGTCGGTGGCGGCAGGCTGTGATGCCGACGCCTGGTTTTTGCGCGGACGGCCACGCTTGCGCTTCGCCGGTTGAGCCGGTACAGCCTCGGCGGCTACAGGCTCGGCCTGGGTCTCGGTCGCGGCAGGGGCAGGTTCGGCAGCAGGGGCGGCAGGGGCGGCCTCGTTGCGGCGCACCATGAAGCGACGGTCCGGTGTGAAGAGGTCGGGCACGGTAGGAACCTCGGGCATCTCGACCGAGGCTATATTGAATTCGGCGGGCTTGGCCTCAGCTTTGGGCTTGGGCTCGGCCTTCGGGCTCTGAGCCTCGGACTGCTGTTCGCGGCGGCGGTCGTTCTTCTTGTGTACTTCCGGGTTCTTGAGCGACGACTCGGCCAGAAGCTGTGGCTTCATGTGCTGACGGTGACGGCGCTGGCTGTCGTCTTGGTCGTCCTTTTCTGCCGGTGTGGCAGCCTGTACATCGAGAATACGGTAAATAAGTTCTTGCTGTTCGAGGCGCTTGGCGCGCGGGATGCCCATCTGCTCGGCTATGGTCAGTAGCTCAATCTGGGCTTTGTTCTCCAATTCGGTTTTACTATACATAGTTTTGTTTTAGTTGTCTGTTTCGGTTCGAGCAGCAACAAAGCAGTATTCCCAAACCTAAAACGCAAACCTGTTTTTGTGATTTCAGACGCTGTGTCAGCATGTTGCGACACTCTGCATCTTCAACTTGACACGGCAAAGATACACATTTTTCGGTAATTGGGTAAAAAAAAACGTGCGGTTCAAAAAAAAGGTGTATCTTTGCAGAGTTGATTAAAGAGTGAAATAAACACCTAATAACATAAGAATATGAACATTCCCACAAATTTGAAGTACACCCAGGACGACGAATGGGTGCGAGTAGAAGGCGAATTTGCTTTCGTTGGTATCACCGATTACGCTCAGCACGAGTTGGGCGACATCGTGTTTGTCGACGTTACCTGTGAAGGCGACACCGTGGAGGCTGGCGAGGCCTTTGGCAGTGTCGAAGCCGTGAAGACCGTGGCCGACCTGCTGATGCCTGTTACCGGCGAGGTGGTCGAGTTCAACGCCGCCCTCGAGGATGCCAGCGCCATCAACAACGATCCTTACGGTGCCGGCTGGATCATCAAGGTGAAGCCCGCTAACATGGCCGACATCGACGGCCTGCTGGATGCCGCCGCCTACACCGCCAAAATCGGTGCTTAAGCACTAAAGCATCTTGACAAAAGAAAACAGGGAGTCCCTGACCAGGAGCTCCCTGTTTTCTTTATATCTTGCCTATTTCACAACAACAACCTTCCGCGCTGCATAAGGGCCGACCTTCACGAGGTAGGCACCTGCAGCAGTGACGTCGAAGCGCACCGGCCCGTCTCCTTCCTGCCGCGTGGCGAGGATACGTCCGCTCATATCTAATAGCGTCACCACATTTTGCCCGGCACCCTCGACCACTATCTGCCCGTGGGAGGAGTATATCTTTGCCACCAGAGCGTCCACCCCGTCTATCCCCACAATGATAGTGTCGTGTATGTACACTGTGTCGTAGACATACACAGTGTCGTGGACATACACTGTGTCATGCAGACTGTCCAGAACAAAGAACGCCACCAGCGAAGTGTCGGTTGTGACTGTCAGTGTTCTTGGATTGAGGGTGTTTCCATCGCTCCAGTGGTCGAAACGGTATCCGGTCCCTGCCACAGCCTCTATCACCGCCATCGGCGCGGCACACGTGGGCTGGGTTAGGACATTGACGACCCCGATGTTTCCGTCGGATGCGGTGGCCGAAAACGAGGCTCCCTCCATCTCGACAATGTTGCTGAAGGCAGTCCACGTTGCCTGATAGGATGCCATACTGCCGCAAGGAACAGTTACCACCGCCGACGAGGGGACAAATTGCATTGCACCACTGCTCAGCGCGGGGGCGACGCTTCGATAGCATGTGATGGAAGTGAGGCCGTAGCATCCGTGGAATGCATTATTGCCGAACGAGGCCACGCCACTGCCAACTGTCAGCGAGGTAATGGCGCTGCAATATTCGAAAGCCTCGTTGGGCACTGCTATCAAGCTGTTGGGCAGCGTGACCGACAGCAGGCTGTTGCAGCGCAAGAAGGCTTTGCTGCCCATGAGCAGCAGGCTGTCGGGCAACGTCAGCCACACCAGCCCTTGGCACTGATAGAACGCTTCCGCCCCTATCTGGGTCACCGTATTCGGTATGGTCAGCATGGTAATGGAGCTGCAGTTGTAGAAAGCATCGTTCCCGATGGCGACGACATTGTACGTCACTCCGTCGTGGACGACAGTGGAGGGGATAATCAGCGTGCCCGTAGGCTTTGTGTAGCCGCTCCAGGGCGAGTCGGCAGAGGTGCCGGGATAGGTGACGGTCACACCGTTCACCCCGCCGCCGTAGTTGTAGTAGAGTGTCTGTCCCGTGCTGCACACGGCACTGAAGTCGTAAGCCGCCGCCAGCTTCGGGGCAGCCGTAAGGCAAATCACCAATAGGATTGCAAATACTTTTGTGTCTTTCATTGTTGTTGACTTTATTATATTATGTTATTCAATGGTTTTTGTTGATTTATCGTAGTTGTAGTGTAACACTGCCTGCAGCTCGCCGATACCGCCGACATGGAACACCGTGGCTGTGCGGCTGAGGATGGAGACAGCGACGAGGTCTGCCTGCGCAGGGTCGACCGCGGCCTTCGGATTCTCGCCTTTGGCAATCATTTTGGAGAAAACCAGGTCCTTCCGATTATCATAGACAGCCTGCATCAACGATGAGTCCATTTCCGGTATGGAGAGGTCGTCTAGCAGCTGCCGGAAGGCACTGTCGGTAGTGGCCTCGAGCAGGGTGACGTCGAGCAAGAGTGTGTCGTTGACGGGGAAATTGTGGATGTAGCTGGCGGCGATGCCGTCGGCATGCTCATAGCGGCGGTAGAGGTCGCCGACCTGCTGCCACGGAAGCACGTAGCGCCACACGGCGACGCCCCCCACTCCAAGGGTAGTCAAAAGAACAAAAGTTATAATCCACCTTTTCATAGGCTTGCCAACATCACACTGACATGGGAACAGGCTTCGGCAGTGCAGCAGCCGAGGCTACCGGTCACATAGGTGTCGCTACGTTGGGGCATGAGCCAAGCCGCCGAACCGACGCAGAGCGCCACCGCCACAATTAGTGTCGCCGACCGCAAGACATTGGCCCGGCGGCGCCGCCGGCACTCGAACCATTCGTCGTAGCCGTCGATGATGGCTTCCAGTTGTTGTTTAATGTCACCTTCCATATTCCTTCCTCAGTTTATTTATGATACGGTTCATTCGCTGATATACCGCATTACGTTCGATACCTAGAGCCCGTCCTATCTCGGTGGCGTCGTAGCCGTCGAGGCGCATCTGCAGCATCCTGCGCTCCTCGTCGTCGAGCCGTGACATCAGGTCGTCGATGAGCTCGGCCATCTCGGCCGCGGCCGAGTGGTCGGACAGGTCGCGTACGGTGTCGAGCGGCACGGTCGCGGGCTTGCGCTTGCGGTAGAGGTCGACCAGCACCGACAGCGTAGCGCGCCAGGCCCAGACCCTCTGCTGCCACGGGTTGTCGCCGGCCTCGAGCTGGTCGAAGCGGAGCCAAAGGGCCAGGTAGACCTCCTGCACAAGGTCGCGGGCCAGCTCCTTGTCGTTATGGGCAAAGCGGCAGCAGGCGCGCCACACCGTGACGCGGTGCCGCAGCATGAAAGCCTCGTAGTCGGCATAACTCTTCCTGGCTGGTTTGTCCATACAAAATATATACGACGTAAAAAACGGTCGAAATCTTACACGATGCATAAAAAAAACCGCTCGGCTGAGCGGCTTTCCTTGTTGCTTCTCAACACGAGGCCTCGAAGTATCGCTGGATTAGTCCATGATGGTGTTCCAGTTGTGCTTGTCTTCTGCCTCGCCGAGCTGGATGGCGCGGAGGGCGTTGTAGAGCTTGGTGCTGTAGGGGCCGGGCTCTTTGCCGAAGACGTAGCTCTTGCCGGTCTCGGGGTCGTCGAGGCGCTCGATGGGGCTGATGACGGCGGCAGTGCCGCAGGCGCCGGCCTCCTGGAAGGTGGAGAGCTCTTCGACGTCGATGGGACGGCGTTCGACTTTCATGCCCATGTCCTCGGCGAGCTGCATGAGGCTCTTGTTGGTGATGGAGGGCAGAATGGAGGTGCTCTTCGGGGTGATGTAGGCACCGTCCTTGATGCCGAAGAAGTTGGCGGCGCCGGCTTCGTCGACGTATTTCTTCTCCTTGGCGTCGAGGTAGAACTCGCAGGCGTACTGGCCGCCGTGGCAGGCTTCGACGTGGGCCTTCAGGCTGGCGGCGTAGTTGCCACCGACCTTGTAGACGCCGGTGCCGAGCGGGGCGCTGCGGTCGTACTTGCGGGTGATGACGTAGGGGTTGGCCTTGAAGCCGCCCTTGAAGTAGGGTCCCACGGGGGTGACGAAGATCATGAAGAGGTATTCGTCGGCGGGCTTGACACCCACGGTGATGCCGGTACCGATGAGCAGCGGGCGCAGGTAGAGGCTGGCGCCGGTGCCGTAGGGAGGAATGAAGCGCTCGTTGAGTTTGATGACGCGCTTGCACATCTCGACGAACTTCTCGGTGCTGAGCTCGGGCATCATGATGCCGCGGCAGGTGCTCTGCAGGCGCTCGGCGTTGGCTTCGGGACGGAAGATGCGGATTTTGCCGTCTTTGCAGCGGTAGGCTTTCAGGCCCTCGAAGGCTTCCTGGCCATAGTGGAGGCTGCTGGCAGCCATGTGCATCTCGATGTGCTCGGAGCTGGAGATTTCAATCTCGCCCCACTGGCCGTTGCGGTACCAGCAGCGCACATTGTAGTCCGTTTTTACGTAACCAAACGGGAGGTTTTGCCAATCTATATTCATGGTTGTTAGTTTTTTGTGTGTTATTTATGTCGTTTTAACTGCCCACAAAGATACAAAATAAAATCGATTGCCAAAAAAAATATTTCTTATCGCCTCCGCGTCGCCTCGCCATCGGGTCACCACCGCCTTGTATTTATGTTTAAAACATAAGAAATACATAAGAAATACATAAGAAGTACATAAGAAGTACCGGAGGGGAAGCGGAGGGGATGGCTGGCGGAGCTGGGTATCAACCGGTTAAAAAGGGGTCAAAATCCGGTCGAAATCTTAAATCCTTTAAGGTTTAAGTTAAACGGCGTTAAAAAGGCTTCCCGGGCGGCTGCTGACGGGGTCGAAGGTGGACGGCTAGGGTGTTGAAAAAAATTGGCAGGCGCATAGGGGCGCAATATCAGGCGGTTAGGGCGCTGGGGCGCTGGCGGTGAGAAAAAAATTTTTTGTATGTCGGAAAAATGTAGTAATTTTGCAGCCGATTTCGAGAGTAGGAACAGTGGTCAAACGGCCCCTTAGCTCAGTTGGTTAGAGCAGCTGACTCATAATCAGCGGGTCCTTGGTTCGAGCCCGAGAGGGGCCACTAGGAAGAGAAAAGTGGAAAGAGGAAAGTGACGCGTAAGGCTTTCCGCTTTCCACTTTCATCTTTACACCCTGCAAGTATGGGACGCATTATGGCAATAGACTATGGCGCACGACGCACGGGGCTGGCGGTGACCGACCCCGAGCGCATCATTGCCACGGCGCTGGCCACGGTGGAGACACCGCGTGTGATGCAGTATATCAAAGATTATTGCGCGCGCGAGGCGGTGGACCTCTTCGTGGTGGGCGAGGCGCGCCACCTGGACGGCACCCCCAGCGAGTCGATGCAGCTCATCGAGCCCTTCGTCGCAGCGCTGCGGGCCGCGTTCCCCGACCGCGAGGTGGCACGCATCGACGAGCGCTTCACGTCGAAGATGGCCTTCCAGAGCATGATCGACAGCGGCCTGCGCAAGAAAGACCGCCGCGACAAAGGCATGATAGACCGCGTGGCGGCCACCATCATGCTGCAAGACTACATGAGATCAAACAAACAAGCATTATGATACTACCGATTATAGGCTACGGCCACCCGACGCTGCGCAAAGTGGCGCAACCGATAGACCAGAGCTACCCCAACCTGAAAGAGCTGGTAGCCAACATGTACGAGACCATGTACGCCGCCGACGGCGTGGGCCTGGCGGCACCGCAGGTGGACCTCTCCATCCGCGTGGTCGTCATCGGCTTCCGCCCCTACGACGAGAAGACCGACACCTACGGCGAGGTGGCCGAGCAGCACACCCTCATCAACCCCGAGATAGTGGAGTTCCTCGGCGAGAAGAAGTACTTCAACGAAGGCTGCCTCTCGGTGCCCGACATACACGAAGACGTGCTGCGGCCCGAGTCGGTAGTGGTGCGCTACTACGACGAGGACTGGCACGAGCACACCGACACCGCCACCGGCCTCTACGCCCGCGTGGTGCAGCACGAGGTCGACCACCTCGATGGCAAAGTCTTCACCGACCGCCTCTCGTCGCTCCGCAAGACCATGCTGCGCCGCAAGCTGAACGACATCGCCGCCGGCAAAGTCGCCACCCGCTACCGCATGAAGAGACGCTAACCACCCAACCGACATACCATGAGAAGAACCATCGTCACCCTGATAGCCGCCGTGCTGCTGGCCGCCTGCGGCACCAGCAGGGATAAACAAATCGAAGCCATCTCGCAGCACGAGCTGCAGCTCTCCACCATCGACATCGGCACGGCCGACGAGGCGGTGGCACAGATGCTCGGCCTCTACCGCCAGTTCGCCGCCGACTTTCCCGACGACAGCCTAGCCCCAGTCTACCTCATGCGCGCCGCCGACGTGTGCGTCAACACCGGTCAGGCCGACCAGGCCGTGCTGCTGCTCGACAGCATCATAGCCCTCTACCCCGGCTTCGACGACATAGCAGGCTGCTGTTTCCTGCGCGGCTACGCCCTCGAGACCGCCGGCCGCTACGACGAAGCCCGCGAAGCCTACACCTACTTCGCCGACACCTATCCCGACCACTACCTGGCCGACGACGCCCGCAAGACACTGCCCTACATCGGCATGAGCCCCGAAGAGATGTTCGACGCCATCATGAACGCCGCTTCAGCCAACAACCTGGCCGCAAAATGAGAGTCACCTCATTCCGCATCCGCGCCAGCTATCCCAACTTCTTCATGGTCGACCTCTACGCCCGCGAGGGCCGCGAGATATTCGACCACGACAGCGAAGACCCTGCCAACCGGCTCGAAGGCAACAAGCCCGGCACCGTCATCTACCGCCTCGAGGGAGACCCCGACGGCACGGTGCGCGAGTTTCCGCCGCGCTGGTACGACATGTACCGCCTGCTGAAGCTCTCGGTCGGCGACCGCCGCCGCTACCTGGAGATGCTGCTGGCCGAGCGCGACGGCCACACCTGCGCCGAGCTCACCGAACTGCGCAACGCCTTCCGCCGCGAGTGCATTGAATATGTCGAGAGCCACCCGCTACACGACAACGACTGCCTCATCACCACCCTCTCGCACGGCGAGTTCACCGACGAGGGCATCAGCTACAAGGGGCGCATGCTGCTCGACCTGACACAGAACTGCTATCCGGTGCCCGACTTCTGCATCATCACAGCCCGTGCCTTCAACCAGCCGCAGCTGTTGCCCGAGCTGCTCGAGACGGCCATTGCCAACCTGGAGGTGATGACGCGCCTGCGTCTGGGGGACAGCCACAATCCACTGGTGTTCGCCATACGCTGCGCCATGCCGCAGTACATACCCGGCCTGATGCCCACGCTGCTCAATATCGGCGTGACCCGCACGGCCTACAGCGCCCTGCGCCACATGTATGCCGACAGCATGGCCAACCGTGTTTACCTGAGCACGATGCACACTATAGCCGAGATGCTTGGCATAGAGCACCGCTACCAGCGCACCGACATCAGCCTGACGGCCGCCGAGCAGGAGACCCGCATTGCCGACCTCGAGAGCCGTATCTCGGCCATCGACGAGCGCCTGCTGACCGACGCCCATTACCAGGCCCTGCGCCTGACGGAGCATGTGCGCGATTTCTACATCAACAACTCGGACCTGATACTCACCTTCATGCAGGGCAAGCAGGCCTACCCCAGCCTGATACTGCAGCGCATGGTGTGGACCATAGGCAACAACGAGAGCTACCCCGGGGTGCTCTACAGCCGCCACTCACGCACCGGCACCGGCAAGCAGATCGAGAGCTACCGCAATATCTTCGGCGAGGAAATCATGACGGGCGACGTGACGACCGAGGACCTGGCCTACAGCGACCGCAACGAGATACGGCGCCAGTTCCCGGCGGTGTACCACTTCGACCCGCTGCTGAAGAAGCTGGAGGCCCGCTACCGCACGCCGGTGACCATCGAGTTTGCCGTCGAGAGCCGCCCCCACCAGCTGAGCCTCTTCTCAGTGCTGCAGCTGAACGCCTCGGAGATGACGGGCCGCGCCGCCCTCATCTCGGCCATCGACCTGCGCAACAACGGCCAGGTCGACGATACCGACGTGATGGACCTCATAAAGCCCTACCACCTGCGCCAGATCATCTCGGCCTCGATAGACGACCGCTCGCTGTCGAAGCTGCAGTTCTTCGGCCACGGCCTGTCGGTGCTGCCGCGCACCGCCACCTCGGCCTGCCTGTGCCTCTCGATAGGGCGCGCCCGTGAGCTCAAGGCCAAGGGCTTCAACGTGTGCCTCTGCCAGGAGCACTTTGTGCCGGAAGACACAATCACCCTCAACGAGGTCGACGCCATACTCTCGATGATGCCGGCCGCCATACACGTGGTGACGGCTTGCCGCGGCTACGGCATACCGGCCTTCATGGACCTTCAGTCCTACGGCATCAAGATCGTGGGCGACACCATCGTCAACGCCGACGGCCTCTCGATCAAGGAGGGCGACATGCTGACCCTCAGCTCGCGGCGCCAGACCATCTACCGCGGCCAGGCCAACTTCCGCCCTGCCCGCTTCACCAAGTACCTGCAAGGGGCTCCCGTGGAGCTGAGCGACGAGGAGCACACCTTCTTCGAGCAGATGAAGCACGCCTACCTGCAGTACCAAGGCATCGTGGGCTCGCAGCAGGTGGCTCACATAACCGACATCAACAAGCTGGCCCGCCTCATCAGGCTCGACATGCAGGACAAGCCCCGCCAGGCCGCCGAGATAGTGAACACGTGGTACGAGAACCGCCCCGACGACTACATCGACGGGGTGCTGCAAAGCCGCATGGGCGACCACAACGACCAGAGCCGACTCTTCAACCTGCTGCACACCAAGCACAAGGTCGATTTCTTCCAGCGCGTGCAGCACGCCTGCACCTCGCGCGGCATCTCGGGCCTCACCGCCGGCAGCTTCATGATAGGCCGCTTCGTGGCACGCCCGCTGCCCGTGAGCCTGTGGAACCGCCTCTCCGACGCCGTCGTGGCCTTCATGCTCAACGAATACGTGCTCTACGAGAAGTACCAGCAGGTGCTGCAGGAGGTGGGCGAAATCAAGCTAGCCCGCGCACATTCGCGCATCGAGACCGAAGGCATCGACAACATGGTGCTGCGCAACTTCGACCTGATGGACTTCGTGCCGCTGCTCTATTCGCAGCACGACTGGACGCAGGTGGCCGCCGACCTGGAGCTGATAGACCACCAGGACAACACCCACCAGCTGGTCGAGATGCTCAGCAAGCCCATAGACCAGATTTTCGACCTCTCGACGCCGTGGAAGCGAGCGCAGGTGGAACAGAAACTGAAAGAGGCCGAAGCTTAGCTCCGGCCTCTTTTTTTTCGCCGCTTCAGACTCCCCCTCGCCACTCTCCGCCCTCCCCCACCCGTCCCCCACTCCGTCCCCTCCGCCCGTTCTTATGTCGTTCTTATGTATATCTTATGTCGTATTTATGTTTAAAACATAAGAAATACATAAGAAATACATAAGAAATACATAAGAAGTACCGGAGGGGAAGCGGAGGGGATGGCTGGCGGAGCTGGGTATCAGCCGGTTACGAAGGGGTCAAAATCCAGCCGAAATCTTAAATCCTTTAAGGTTTAAGTTAAACGGCGTTAAAAGGGGTGTCTTGCGGGGGCGAAGGAGGGTGGCGCCGGAGGCTAGCGGCCGTGGCGGCCGAGGGGCAGGCGGAGGCCGTAGCCGAGCTCGACAAACTCGATCATGCCGGCGCGGGCGTTGAGGCCGAGGCCCACATAGTTGCGGCCCCAGTTGTAGTAGAGACCCATGCGCTCGTAGAGGCGCATGCCCACGCGCGACGAGGCGAGGGCCACCACACCCACGCCGAGGCGCAGGCTCACCGGTCCCCAGAAGCCTTCGACGGCGCCCTGCAGGCCGAGGTACACGGGCAGGGGGTAGCGGTCGTGGTAGCGCGGCAGCTGCCAGGTGTGGCTGTGGTTGTACCACAGGTCGACGTTGCCGCCGACGGCCACCACGGGGGTGAGGTAGCGCATGTAGTTGACGGCCAAGTCGTAGCACGGGAAGTAGCCGTCCTGCATCAGGTGGCGGCTCATCACCAGTCCGTGCGAGAGGGTGAAGCCCACCTCGCGGCGAGGCCCGTCGGGCATGGCGTGGCGGTCGGGCGTGGCGCGCAGGTTGCTGCCGTCACCGGCGGTCAATGCATAGCCCAGGCTGAACTGCAGGTAGTTGAGGCCCTTGTTGGGACGGTAGAGGCCACCGTTGCTGGTGTGCAGCAGCGAGGCGCCGAGCAGCAGGCGGTCGCCGAGGTGGTAGGTCAGTCCGAACTCGATGAGGAAGCTCACCCAGGGGCCTATGAAGATGTTCTCGGGGTCGTGGGTGAGGCAGTAGGGCTTGGTGTAGACCGAGGCGCCGAGGGCCATGGAGTAGAAGAGCCTGTGGCCGAAGAGTGGGGCCTTGAGCGCCGGCGAGAGGCCGAAGCGGTGGCCGGAGGGGCCGTCGACGATGTAGAGGAACGATCCCTTGAGGCCGAAGTAGGGGTAGGCGCGACGCTGCTTCCACTCCTCGTCGCCGCCGGTGCGTCGCCACCAAGCGAATTCCACACCGGCGGCACCGCGGTTGAACTCGGGCATGTTGAAGTTGTTGGGCATCATGTAGGCACCCAGGGCCGAGAGCTCGAGGCGGGCCTGCTGGCCGGCCGACGGCAGGGCGAGGGCCAGCAGCGGGGCAAGCATCAGTAGGCACAGTCGGCAGCGGTGCATCGGCGTGCGCTATTTGCGGGTTCTCGCGAGGTAGGCGGCCTCGTCGATTACTTCGATGCCAAGCTTGGCGGCCTTGCTCAGCTTCTCGGGACCAGGTTTGGCGCCGGCCAGCAGGAAAGTGGTCTTGCTGCTCGGCGACGAGGCCACCTTGCCGCCGTGGCGCTCTATGTCGGCCTTGATTTCGTCGCGCGAGAAATGCTCGAAGGTGCCCGAGACCACTATGACGGCGCCGGCCAGGCTGTCGTCGCCCTCGACGGTGGCCACCTGCATCTGCAGGCCGGCCGCGCGCAGGCGCTCCACCAGCTGGCGGTGGTTCGCGTCGGAAAACCAGGCGTAGATGGCGCGAGCCGTCACCTGGCCCACATCCTCCACCTGGGCCAGCTCCTCCTCGGTGGCGGCCATCAGGGCGTCGACGGTCTTGAAGTAGAGTGCCAGCTTCTTGGCGCCCACCTCGCCCACATAGCGCAGGCCGAGGGCGAAGAGCACCCGCTCGAAGGGCACCTGCTTCGAGGCCTCGATGGCGGCAAGCAGGTTGTCGGCGCTCTTGTCCTGTATGGTGGCTTCGTCGCCGAGGCCGATCAGCTGCTCGCGGCGCAGGCTGTAGATGTCGGCCACCGACCGCACGAGGCCGGCCGAATAGAGCATCTCGAGGCGCTCGGGACCCAGCGAGTCGATGTTCATGGCGCGGCGCGAGGCGAAGTGCTCCAGGCGGCCTATGATCTGGGGGTGGCAGCCGTCGGCGTTGGGACAGTAGTGGCCGGCCTCGCCCTCGGCGCGCACCAGCGGGGTGCCGCACTCGGGACAGCGGACTATGTACTGCACGGGCATGGCGCCCGCCGGCCGCTGGTCGGTATCCACTCCCACCACTTTGGGTATAATTTCGCCGCCCTTTTCTATCAGCAGGCTGTCGCCCACGCAGATGCCCATCTTCGCTATGAAGTCGGCGTTCACCAGAGTGGCGCGGCGCACCGTGGTGCCACCCAGCCACACCGGCCGCAGGTTGGCCACCGGGGTGATGATGCCTGTGCGCCCCACCTGGTAGCTGATGCTCTCGAGGGGCGTGCTCACCCGTTCGGCCTTGAACTTGAAGGCTATGGCCCAGCGGGGCGACTTGGCGGTCAGGCCCAGCTGGTCCCACAGCGGAACCTGGTTCACCTTTATCACGATGCCGTCGATACCGAAAGGCAGTTGCCAGCGCTCGCGGTCCCAATGCTCGATGTAGGCCTTTATCTCGTCTATGTCCTTGCACTCGCGCAGGAAGGGCTGCACGCGGAAACCCATCTGCGACAGCCAGTCGACGCGGGCCGAGTGGGTCGCGGGCAATGCCGTGCCGGCGGGAGCCATGACAAAGTATGGGCAGAAGAGCAGCTTGCGGCGCGCACACTCGGCCGAGTCGAGCAGCTTCAGGCTGCCGCTGGCTGCGTTGCGCGGGTTGGCGAAAGGCTCGTCGCCTTCGGACTCGCGCTGGCGGTTCATCGCCTCGAAAGCCGCGAAGGGGTACACCACCTCGCCGCGCACCTCGAAGTCGTCGGGGTACTCGCCCTGCAGGCGCAGCGGTATCGTGGCCACCGTCTTGGCATTGGTGGTGATGTCGTCGCCCACGGTACCGTTGCCGCGTGTCACAGCCTGCCGCAGCTGTCCGTGCCGGTAGCTGAGGCCTATGGCCACGCCGTCGTACTTCAGTTCGCAGGTGTAGCTGAAAGGGGTGCCGTCGAGCAGCCGCCGCGTGCGGGCCTCATACTCCTCGATTTCCTCAATCGAGTAGGTATTGCCCAGCGAGAGCATGGGGAAGCGGTGCTCCACCTGCCGGAAGCTTTTGTTCACCTCGCCGCCCACGCGCTTGGTGGGCGAGAGGGGGTTGGCCAGCTCGGGGTACTGGGCTTCGAGGTCCTGCAGTTCGCGCATCATACGGTCGAACTCCTCGTCGCTCACGAGCGAGCGGTCGTTCATGTAGTACTCGTAGTTGAGGCGGTCTAGGTCGGCGGCCAGCTGCTCCATGCGTTGGCGCGCGGGCTCGGTGTCTATTGCGCTGAAGAGGTCCATGGTATTGGGGCTATTGTATTGGGGCTTCGCCGGTGAAGTTGAGTGCCACCGGTCCGGTGAGGGTCACGTTGGTGAAGGCGTCGCCCGTGGCATCGAAGTCGACCCGGAAGTCGCCGCCCCGGGCCACGAGGCGGTGGTTACCGCTGACGAGGGCGGCAGCGGTGACGCCGGTGCCGCAGGCCCAGGTCTCGTCCTCGACACCGCGTTCGTAGGTGCGTATGGCCAGGCGGCCGTCGGGCAGGTCTTCGATGAAGTCGACGTTGGTGCCCTGCGGGAATACGTCGACCATGCTACGCAGCTGGCGGCCGCACTGCACCACGTCGTAGGTGTCGAGGCCTTCGACACGCTGCACGTAGTGGGGCGAACCGGTGTCGAGGAACCACCCGTCGAGCACCCGCTCGATGGCCGAAGCCAGCAGGTCGCGCATGCCGAGCCGCACGAGGCCTATATGGCCGTCCCACGTGAGTATGTCGGCTGTGTGGGGGCCGTCGTAGGCTGCGAAGCGCAGGTGGCTGCCGATGCCGAGCAGGTGGGCGAAGGCGGCGATACAGCGTCCGCCGTTGCCGCACATAGAGCCCAGCCGGCCGTCGCTGTTGTAGTAGTGCATCTCGAAGTCGAAGCCGTCGGGAGCCGGGTCGAGGGTCATCAGGCCGTCGGCGCCTACGCCGAAGCGGCGGTGACAGAGATGCGCCACCTGGTCGACCGTGGGGCTCCAGCCACGCTCGCGGTTGTCGACGACCACAAAGTCGTTGCCGGCGCCGTCGAATTTGTAGAACGGTATGTTCATCCTAGTAGTCTATGTTGGGGAACAGCTTGCGCAGTCCGGCTATGGCCGGATTGCGCTCGAGCATGGCATTGTATTTCTGGTCGGGCGAGTAGAGTACCCCGTTCTTCTCGACGAAGAGGGGGTTCACCTTGCACTCGAGCATGGGCATGCCGCACTTGTTGCGCAGGGCGGTGAGCACGTCGAGCTTGTGCTGACGGAAGTCGTCGTGGAACCAGGTGGTCTGGGCGTCGACCTCGATGAGGCCGGGCTTCTCGCCGAGGCGCACCTGTCCGTCGCGCAGCAGTTCCTGCAGGTCCAGCTCGTCGGCGACCTCGGTCCAGTAGCGCTCCAGTGCCTCCTGGGTGAGGGGTTCGACGTCGGCTGCCACCTTGGGCACGGCGGTCGGCGCGGGGGGTGCGACGTTGATGTTTATGGAGCCGGAGAGCAGCGACGGGCGCTGTGGCCGCTGAGCCTGGCCGTGCTGGGCGGCGGGTGGCGCTGCCACTGGTGCCGGCGCCGGTGCAGGCGCTGCCGGCGGGGCGACCACCGGCTCGGGGGCCACTGGCTGCGGCGGCCGCTCGGGTTCGGGAGCGGTCTTGGGGGTGTCCGTGCCTGCCCTTGCGGGACTACTTGCTATCTAACCCTGCGGGGGCTGGGCTGCTGCCGGCGCGGCGGCAGGCGCCATGCAGGCCGAGGCCAGCCGCATGAGGCATATCTCGACAAAGAGGTTCTTGTTGTTGGCCTCGCGGAAGCGATACTCGTAGTCGGAGGCCATGGTAAGCCAGCCTAGCAGCAGCGGCAGGCCGCAGCGCTGGGCCTGTTGGCCGTAGCGGCTGCGCAGCTCGTCGCCGCCGTCGATGAGGACGAGGGTCTGGGGGTCGAGGCTCACCATCAGGTTGCGCAGGTGTTCGCACAGGCCGGTGAGGAAGTGCTGGCCGCCGAAGCCTTTGCCTATCACCTCGCGGTAGAGGAGCAGGGCGCCGCTGATGTCGCCCGACCGCACGCTGTCGACCAGGCGGAAGTAGTAGTCCTCGTCGAGCACGTTGAGGTTCTCGAGGCAGAGGGCGCGGGTGAGGTTGCCCTGGGTGAAATTGACCAGCTGGTCGAAGGTGGAGAGGGCGTCGCGCATGCCGCCTTCAGCCTTGCGGGCTATGAGGTCGAGGGCGCCGGGCTCGTAGCTCACCCCCTCGCGGTCGGCCACGTAGCGCAGGTGGGCCACGATGTCGGCCACCTCGATGCGCTTGAAGTCAAACACCTGGCAGCGGCTCAGTATGGTGGGTATTATCTTGTGCTTCTCGGTGGTGGCGAGGATGAACTTGGCATAGGCCGGCGGCTCCTCGAGGGTCTTCAGGAAGGCGTTGAAGGCGGCGGCGCTGAGCATGTGCACCTCGTCGATGATGTAGACCTTGTAGCGGCCGGTCTGGGGCGGAATGTATACCTGCTTGACGAGCTCGCGGATGTCGTCGACCGAGTTGTTGCTGGCGGCGTCGAGCTCGAAGATACTCATCGAGGCCCCTTCCACAAACGAGCGGCAGCTCTGGCACTCGTTGCAGGCCTCGCCCTCGGGGGTCAGGTGCTCGCAGTTGATGGTCTTGGCCAGAATGCGGGCGCAGGTGGTCTTGCCCACTCCGCGCGGTCCGCAGAAGAGGAAAGCCTGCGGCAGCTGGCCGGTGAGTATGGCGTTCTTCAGGGTACGGGTGATGTGTTCCTGTCCGACGACGCTGGCAAAGGTGGCCGGACGGTATTTCCGTGCCGATACGACAAAGTTGTCCATTGGTTTTGACATTATTTTCCGCCTGCAAAATTACGCAAAAAAAACGGATTGCCGGCCACCGCGTATAAAATAATTTGCAAAAGTCTAGCCCACAGCCCCCTGCACCGATGCCGCGCTCCCTGCCCGGCACCGACACCAGAAGCACCGCCCCTACAGACACCGTCAGACCTCGTTTTTCACACTATTTAAGTTAAAACCTAAAGAATTTAAGATTTAGGCCAAAAAGCATCCCCTTCATAACCGCCTGGCAACCAGCTCCCCCGCCGGTATTTCTTATGTACTTCTTATGTATTTCTTATGTATTTCTTATGTTTTAAACATAAATACAACATAAGATATACATAAGAACGACATAAGAACGGGCGGAGGGGAGGAGGAGTGGAGAGTGGAGAGTGGGGAGTGGGGAGTGGGGAGTGGAGAGTGGTGAGCGGGGAGCGGAGAGTGGAGAGTGGGGGGAGTAGAGAGTTAAAAGTTAAAAATGAGAGGTTGTGAAAGGTAGTGAGAGGTTGCGAAAGAATATTTTATTCATTGCGCACAATAATATCGCGCGAGGGACGTTTAGGAATAGTTTGACAGTAGAAAGCGATGAGACACACCATACTGATACTGGCCTTGATGCTGGGCATGGGCTGCGTTGAGGCCCAGCAATATAGCTTCACCTTCCGCCTCGACGGTGCCACCGACAGTGTGCTGTACATAGGGCAGCATTTCCGCGACAAGACGACGGTGGTCGACACGGCGCGGCTGCACCGCGGCAGCTACACTTTCGCCGGCCGGCGGAAGTGGGAGCGCGGCATGTATGCACTGCTGCGGCAGGACGGCAAGACGGCG
The DNA here is from genome assembly GCA_902778925.1 of uncultured Bacteroidota bacterium. Taxonomy (GTDB): domain Bacteria; phylum Bacteroidota; class Bacteroidia; order Bacteroidales; family P3; genus Colimorpha. Next base: position 33,407 of record CACYZN010000026.1, on the reverse strand, counting down.
GTGGGCGACTTCTGCATAGACCGTAGCCGCCGCTTCACCATCGAGGGCGACGCCCGGCTTTCGGCGGCTTCGGTCAAGGTGAAGGGGTGTGAGACCAACAGCGCCATGTATGCCTATATGGCCGTGGAAGATGCCGCCAAGGTTGAGATGGACGCCATAGCGAAACGCAAGAAAAGTACCGACCGGACGGAGCGCGAGCAGGCCGCCAAGGAGGAGGCCGCACTGATAGAACGCATGACGGACTACGAGCGCACCACCCGCCACGGGAAGCAGCAGAACCTGTACTTCACCCTGCTCAACCTGTGCGAGGCGCCGGAGGTGCCAGACACTGTAGCCGACAAGCCCACCTACTACCGCATGCACTACTGGGACGCCTTCTTCAACACCGACTACGACCTGCAGAGTACGGAGGTACTGCATAGCCCGCAGCTGTTCAACAAGGTGAACTATTTCTTCTACGGCCTGATGTACTATGCCGACAGCGACACCATCAACGCGACCATCGACCGGCTGGCGGCCCGCATCGGCGGCAACACCAAGCTGCTGCAGTATGTGTTCGACCACATCGAGCCGCGCTACTTCCGGTCGACCAAGAACATAGGGTGGGACGCCGTGTGGTGCCACCTAGCCTCGCAGTATTACCTGCGCGGCCGCTGCCCCTGGGCGACGGAGGCCACCCTGCACAACATGCGCTACAACCTGAACCGCATAAGCCAGAGCCTGATCGGTGCCCACGGCCGCGAGCTGCTGATGGCCGACACCAACCAGAGCAACGACCCCAAAGACTGGATTTCGAGCCACAGGTTTCCCAACCGCTATGTGATACTGTGGTTCTGGGACCCCGACTGCCACCACTGCCAGGAGCAGAGCGAGGAGCTGAAGGTGCTGTACGACTCGCTGCGCGCCGTGGGCAACAACCGTTTCGAGGTTTACGCCATCGGCTACGAGAGCGACGTCGACAAGTGGAAGCGCTATGTGCGCGAACACGACTTCCGCTGGGTCAACGTCGGCGGCACCAACGTCAACATCGACTATCAGGAGGCCTACAACGTGCACGGCGCCCCGACGATGATAATACTGGACGAGCACCGCGACGTCATCATGAACAAGGTGCTGCCCATCAAGGGGCTGATGCGCTTCCTTGACGAACACGAAAAGAAACAGGAGCAAGTTGGACATAATCAACATACTACCCGATAGCGTAGCCAACCAGATAGCGGCCGGCGAGGTGGTGGACCGCCCTGCCGGCGCCGTCAAGGAGCTGCTGGAGAACGCCATGGACGCCGGCGCCACCCAGATAGACCTGGTGGTGAAGGATGCCGGCCGCACCTTGATACAGGTGACCGACAACGGATGCGGCATGAGCGACGGCGACGCGCGTCTATGCTTCGAGCGGCATGCTACCAGCAAGATACACCGTGCCGACGACCTCTTCGCCATACACACCATGGGCTTCCGCGGCGAAGCGCTTGCCTCGATAGCAGCCATCGCGCAGGTGGAGCTGCGCACCCGGCAGGCCGACAGCGAGCTGGGCACCCAGGTGCAGATAGAGGGGTCGCACATCGTGGACCAGCACCACCTGGTATGCCCCTGCGGCACCACCGTGGCGGTGAAGAACCTCTTCTACAACGTACCGGCCCGCCGCAACTTCCTGAAGCGCGACAGCGTCGAATTCGGGCACATCGAGGAGGTGTTCCGCCGCATCACCCTTATACACCACGACATAGGCTTCACCCTGCAAAGCAACGGCAAGACCGTGTACGACCTCAAGCCAGGCGGCATGCTGCAGCGCATAGCAGGCCTGTTCGGCTCGCTCTACAAGGAGCGCATGTACGCCGTCGACGAGGAGACCGACCTGGTGCGCATACACGGCTTCGTGAGCCGGCCCGAGTTCTCGCGCAAGACGCGCGGCGAGCAGTACCTGTTCGTCAACGGCCGCTTCATAAAGCACCCCTCGCTCAACACCGCCGTCGAACGCGCCTATGCCGACCTGCTGCCCGACCGCTCCTTTCCCAGCTACTTCATAGGCCTGCAGGTCGACCCCTCGCGCATCGACGTCAACATACACCCCACGAAGACCGAGGTGAAGTTCGTCGACGACCACGCCCTCTTCGCCATACTGCGGTCGGCCGTGAAGCGCGCCATAGGCCAGTTCAGTCTCGGTACCGAGCTCAGCTTCGACACCCCGCCCGAGTTCAACATCGGGCCCGTCCCCAAAGGGCACACCCCCACCCCACCCCGCATCAGCTACAATCCCGACTACAACCCCTTCCGGGCCACCGCCGCCCAGACCCGCCTGAAGATAGAGTCCACCGACCTTAAAGGCCCTAATGACCTTAACGACCTTGAGGACCTTAAAGACCCTATAGACCCTAAAGCCCCTACCCCCACCCCATCGGCCGGCACCTGCATGCAGCTGCAAGAGCGCTACATCGTCACCGCCCTCAGCTCGGGGCTGGCCGTCATCGACCTGCAACGCGCCAGGGAGCGCATCGCCTTCGACCGCATGGTGCGCAACTCGGAGTGGGGCGCCAACAGCTCGCAGACGCTGCTCTTTCCCGTAGACTGCCACCTGCAGGCTGCCGATGCCGAGATGCTGAGCGAACTGCTGCCCGACCTCAAGCAGTACGGCTTCGAGATAGCACAGCGGAGCAGTGGCACCTTCGTGGTCACCGCCACCCCGCCCGAAGTGCACGAGGACGACCTGCAGCACCTCATTGAGCGTCTGCTGGCCGACTACAGGGGCTCCACGATGCAGCGCTTCGTCGACCGCAGCACAAGCCTCTGTGCCTCGCTGGCCAAGCAGATTGCCGCCAAATGCCCCGCCCGCCTCGAGCAGGCCGAGATGCAGCAGCTGGTGGCCGACCTCTTCGCCTGTCCCATGGCCGACACCTCGCCCTCGGGCAAGAAGATAATCACTATAGTCAAACCAGAAGAACTACTGAAATAGACATGGCCCAATACCAACCCCAAGGATTCAGCATGCTGCCGCCGGCAGTAAAACACCTGCTCATCATAAACATACTCTGCTATGGACTGTACTACGTGCTCAACATGCAGCACGTGGTCGACCTCAACTACTGGCTCGGCATCTGGACCCCATCGTCGGGCAACTTCCGTCTGTGGCAGCCACTTTCCTACATGTTCATGCACGGCTCGCTCGACCACCTGTTCTTCAACATGTTCTCGCTATGGATGTTCGGCACCACGCTGGAGAACTACTGGGGCTCGCGCCGCTTCCTGTTCTATTATCTGGTGTGCGGCATCGGAGCCGGCCTGCTCAACCTGCTGGTGCCCGGCGTACACGTATCGGTGGGTGCTTCGGGCGCCATCTACGCACTGCTGCTGGCCTTCGGCATGATGTTCCCCAACGAGTACATATACCTTTACTTCCTGGTCCCCATCAAGACCAAATGGTTCATCATAGGCATGATTGCCATCGAGCTGTTCGAAGGCATCTTCCGCTCATACGACGGCATAGCCCACTTCGCCCACCTCGGCGGCATGTTCATTGGACTCATCCTTATATTATATTGGCGCAAACATCCCTTCTCAAGAATATAATCAATACAACACATCACATGAAAAAAAGCATTATCTTTGCGGCCATGCTCTCGCTGATGGCCACCACATTCGCCCAGAGCGAAAACATTTTCAACATCAAGCACTCATGGATGAAGATGGTAGGCTACTCGTACCAGCCCGCCTACCCCTACGGCTTCTCTACGGCCGGCGGCTCGTTCCTCTCGTTCGGCTTCGGCGAAAACGGCAAGTACTTTCTCACCAACAACGGCGCCGAGCGTATTGAGCCTACATGGTCCATGCGCCTCGGCTGGGTGGGCTACACCTTCGACGAAGACGTCACCGACTGGGGAGCCATCACCTTCCGTCCGATGCTTGTGCTGGGTATGGACATGACCAAAGACCACAACCAGAGCACCGGCAAGACCGAGAAGAACACCTACTTCACCATGACTCCGACGCTGGCGGTGAACATCTACATGGTCCACTTCTCGGTGGGCTACGAGATAGTGCCGAAGCTGAAAGAATTCAACGGCCTCACCTTTGGTGTAGGTTTCTCAGTCCCCCACAGCCGCACAGCCACGGATAGACTGAACTCCATGACAAAGAAGAAATAATAAACAGCTAATACCAAATGGAAATAGCATCAAAATACGATCCACGTGCCATCGAGGAGAAATGGTACCAATTCTGGCTTGACAAGAAACTCTTCCACTCGGAGCCCGATACCCGTGTGCCCTATACTATTGTTATTCCGCCGCCCAACGTAACCGGCGTACTCCACATGGGACACATGCTCAACAATACCATCCAGGACGTTCTCGTTCGCCGCGCCCGCATGCAGGGCAAGAACGCCTGCTGGGTGCCAGGCACCGACCACGCCAGCATAGCCACTGAAGCCAAGGTGGTGAAGATGCTCGCCGACCGCGGCATCGACAAACGTAGCCTCACACGTGACGAATTCATGAAGTACGCATGGGAGTGGAAGGAAGAACATGGCGGCATCATCCTCAAGCAGCTCCGCAAGCTCGGCGCCTCCTGCGACTGGGACCGCACCGCCTTCACCATGGACGAGGTGCGCTACGAGAGCGTCATCCGCGTTTTTGTCGACCTCTACAACAAGGGGCTCATCTACCGCGGTGTGCGCATGGTAAACTGGGACCCCCAGGCCCTCACCGCCGTCAGCGACGAGGAGGTCATCTATAAGGAGAGCCACGGCAAACTCTTCTACCTTAAATATTACGTCGAGGGCGAGGACAAGTACATCGTCGTCGCCACCACGCGCCCGGAGACCATCATGGGCGACACCGCCGTGTGCGTGCATCCCGAGGACGAGCGCTACCAGTGGCTCAAGGGCAAGCGCGTCATAGTACCCGGCGTAGGCCGCGTGGTGCCCATCATCATGGACGAGTATGTAGACCGCGAATTCGGTACCGGCGCCCTAAAGATCACCCCCGCCCATGACATCAACGACTACAACCTCGGCATGAAGTACGGCCTTGAGAGCATCGACATCTTCAACGACAACGGTACCCTCAACGAGCACGGCGGCAAGTACGCCGGCATGGACCGCTTTGCCTGCCGCAAGGCTATCATGAAAGACCTCGAGGAAGCCGGCCTTGTCGAGAAGACCGAAGACTATACCAACAAGGTAGGCCACTCAGAGCGCACCGACGCCGTCATCGAGCCCAAGCTCTCGGCCCAGTGGTTCATGAAGATGGACGACGTGGCCAAAAAGGCCCTCGCAGTAGTCGAGGACGACACCATCCGCTTCCACCCCGCCAAGTTCAAGAACACCTACCGCCACTGGCTGGAGAACATCAAGGACTGGTGCATCAGCCGCCAGCTGTGGTGGGGCCAGCGCATCCCCGCCTGGTATCTGGAACAGAACGGCAAGGTGGAGACCATCGTGGCTATCAACGAAGAGGAAGCCCGCAAGATAGCCGCCGAGAAGTACGGCTACACCGGCGCCCTGCGTCAGGACGAGGACGTGCTCGACACCTGGTTCAGCTCATGGCTCTGGCCTATCTCGCTCTTCGACGGCATACGCAACCCCGACAACCCCGAAATCAAGTACTACTACCCCACCGCCGACCTCATCACCGCTCCCGACATCATCTTCTTCTGGGTGGCCCGCATGATCATGGCCGGCGAGGAATATCGCAACGACGTACCCTTCCACAACGTATACTTCACCGGCATCGTGCGTGACAAGCTGGGCCGCAAGATGAGCAAATCGCTAGGCAACAGCCCCGACCCCATCATGCTCATCGACAAATACGGCGCCGACGGCGTCCGCATGGGCATGCTCCTCACCGCCCCTGCCGGCAACGACCTCCCCTTCGACGAAGCCATCTGTGAGCAAGGCCGCAACTTCAGCAACAAGCTCTGGAACGCCTTGCGCCTCGTCAGCGGCTGGCAGGTGGGCGACATACAGCAGAGTCAGGAGAATGCCGTGGCCGTCCAATGGATGGAGCAGCGCATGGCACAGGTCATCGAGGAGATAGAGAAAGACTTCGACCAGTACCGCCTCAGCGAGGCTCTCATGGCCACTTACAAGCTGGCTTGGGACGACTTCTGCTCTTGGTACCTCGAGATGGTGAAGCCCGCCTACGGCACCCCCATCGACCGCGAGACCTACGACGCCACCGTCAGCATCTTCTCCCGTCTGATGCTCTTGCTGCACCCCTTCATGCCCTTCGTCACCGAAGAGATATGGCATGCCCTGCAGACCATCGGCAAAGACGACGAGAAGACCGCCTTCATCAATGCCAACTTCAGCATCATGAACCAGCACATGCCCACCAGCGTCTTCTACGACCAGCGCCTGCTCGACGAGTTCGACACCGCCCGTGAGGTCATAGCCGGCGTGCGCAACATACGCAACACCCGTAACCTATCGCCCAAAGAGGCTCTGGAGGTATCGTTCATCGCTGCCGACGACCGCTACCGCTTCGTCCGCTTCGACGGCATAGTCCGCAAGCTGGCCAATGTCAGCGCCATCAGCGAAATACACGAGAAGCCCGCCGGCGCCCTTTCCTTCATGGTCGGCACCATGGAATGCTTCGTGCCCATGCCCGAGAACGTCAACAAGGAAGAGGAGCTGAAAAAGCTGCAAGACGAGCTGAAATACGCCGAAGGCTTCCTGCGCAGCGTTATGGGCAAGCTCTCCAACGAGAAATTCGTCAACGGCGCCCCGGCCGCCGTCATCGAAAAGGAGCGCAACAAGCAGCGTGACGCTGAAACCAAAATCGCAGCCCTCCGTGCCCAGATTGCCGCCCTCGGCGCCTGACATACGTACCCGCTACAGTGAATATATCGCACACAGTATAACCACAAAACAAACATCCACCTCAAGCCTGGCAGCTTTATGGCTGCCAGGCTTATCGTTTATAGTCCAGGACAACACATCGCATTGACTATAATTCCTCCTGCCTTCGCAAATTGTTTTTTGGAAATACAAAATCAATTTCGTATCTTTGCAAAAGACATTCCCAAAGACACAAAAAAAATAATCAATTAAATATCAACAACATGACAAAGATTTACAGAGCATTGGCAGCTATTTTCCTAATTATGGCGGGCAACATCGTCACCGCGCAGACGATTACGCGCGTATTCAATGTGTACAATGCCGACAGTGTGGAACTGCGCTGCGGCATAGTCAGCACCGACCCACCGCAGGTGTTCATCTGCAAGAACACTACCCACGCCTACACCGGCCGCATAGTAGTGCCCGAGACACTGACGTACAACGACACCGTATGGACAGTAACCGGGGTGAACCCTATAACCTTCTCTGGAGCCAGCGTCAACTACGTGTCGCTGCCTTCCACCATCGACTTCATCGGAGCATCGGCATTTAGCACTTCCAGCCTCGACACACTGGCCTTCGCCGGCATGACACCCCCTACGAAGGGCGCCGACATCACTGTTTCTCTGGGAAACAACTACCTCAACCACACCGTGGTGGCATTACCCTGCGGTGCCATGCCAAACTGGCGCTGGATCAACAATTGGTACCGTTCGCGTCTTTGGTCGCCATGCGCCGTATGGTTTGAAGTGACCACCGACGACCCCACCATAGAAATATACGGCTGGCCGGCATATTACGAGCCTGGAGAGACAGCCTGGTACTATGCCGACTTCACCGGCGGCTCCTTCCAGCAGCCCAACAATAAAATGATTATATGGAGCACCGGCGCGAACCACAAAGTCGTCGAAGGACCCGACACCGTGCACGCCTACGCGCTGACTCTGGGCCAGCCCGCCACATTGACGGCCAACAATGTGAACGCCCCCGTCTTTCCCTTCGGCAACATGGGCTTCAACGGCACAACATCGAACTACACCATTGGAGGAGCATCACCCCTCTACACCAACGGACTGTGGCTCAGCGCTGCCAACGCTACGACAACACAAACCTATGGAACCAATAGCTACGACTACATGCCGGGGCCACTGCGTATAGACGGCAGTGCCTCGACCGATACTGCCACAGTGAAGAAGTACAACCGTGTGTGGCACCTCACGCGCGAACAGATAGACTACCATATAGCCCATTGCGGCGAGCCAGACTACGAGCCCATCGACGAGATACGCTCATGGCCAGGTAGCGGCACCGAGGGCTTCGCAGAACGCATGGCCCCCTTCTACGACGCCGATAGCAACGGCAACTACAACGCGCTGGCCGGCGACTACCCCATCATACGCGGCGACGAGTGCACCTTCTCAATCTTCAACGATGTAGGACAGCATCGCAACACATACGGCTCTCCCTTCGGCATCGAGGTGCACTGTATGACTTACGTCTTCGGCGACACAAGTGACGCCTCCTTGAACAATACCGTCTTCGCCCACTACGACATCTACAACCGCTCCGAAACCACCTACATCGACACCTACTTAGGACTCTTCGTTGACTTCGACCTTGGCTATTCCTACGACGATTTCATCGGTTGTGATGTGCGTCGGGGCTTGTTCTATGGCTACAACGGCGACGACGAAGATGGCCCAGGTTCAAGTATGTACTATGGTATACCTCCGGCACAAGGCTGCATGCTGCTGGGAGGCGCAGTGCAGGAGCAGGATGAGCGCGATAACGGCCGTGTCGACATCGAATACATCCTCAACAGCCCCAACCAGGCGCTGCACGACACCCTCGAGACCTTCCGTCGCGCGGACGGCACCCTCGACACCGTCGCCATCAACGCCGCCGCCGACCGCTTCTTCTTCATCGACTACCGCTCGTGGCACTTCGTCCCTGGCGACATAACTGGCAACCAAGCCATCAACGGTCTAAACTTCGGCGACGGAGTGGTGGACAACGAACGCCTCGGCCTCACCGGCTTCGTCTACTATGAGAACGGCAATACCAACTTTCCAAACACCGACCCCGCCGAAGCATCAGATGTATACAACTACCTGCGCGGCTATTGGAAGAACGGACAGCACATGAAGTTTGGCGGCAACGGTTTCAATACTGGGATTACATCTCTCGACTGCAACTTCATGTTCCCTGGCGACAGCGATCCTTGGTTCTGGAACACCGACGGCGTGGTGCCCGATATTTCATACACTTGGAGCGAAAATGGCATAGGTAACATTCCTGGCGACCGCCGCGGCCTGGGTGCCAGCGGGCCCTTCATCTTCGAAGCCGGCTCGGTGGAGCAGGTCGACCTGGCCTACACCACTGCTTTCAGCAACAGCTCGACCTACAGCTCGGTGCAGATGCTGCAGGTGCTCAGCGACGGTGTGCGCCGCCAGTTCGTGCACGACACAACCGACAGCGGCAAGTCATTCCGCTATATGCCCTATTCCGCCCCCCATCCCGTGGGCATATACGACATGCAAGACGAATTCAGGCTGGCCGTGTATCCCAACCCCACTACCAGCCGGCTGACCGTAGAGCTTCCCCACCCGGCCACACTGCAGTTGATCGACATAACAGGCCACATCATCCTTACACAGAAAGCCCAGACCGGCACCACCACAATGAACCTCTCGGCATTGCCCCGTGGCATATATATACTGCGTGCAGATGCAATAGCAACACGTGTGGTGAAAAAATAAATTTGCACAGTTCAAAAACTATATGTACTTTTGCAGACACACCAAATAGGACAAAGTAACATAAATCATTAAAAAACAAATAACATGGTAAAAGTAGCAATCAACGGTTTCGGCCGTATTGGAAGAATGTCCTTCCGCGCCATGCTCGCCCACCCCGAGCTGGAAATTGTCGCAATCAATGACCTCACCGATGCCAACACCCTGGCATACCTGTTCAAATACGACTCTGTACACGAGAACTTCGACGGCGAAGTGCACGCCGAAGGTGATTGCCTCGTGGTGAACGGCAAGAAGGTGAAAATCTATGCCGAGCGCGACCCGCAGAACCTGCCCTGGAAAGACCTCGGCGTGGACATTGTGGTCGAGAGCACCGGTCTGTTCAAGAAACGCGAGCAGATGATGAAACACATCAACGCCGGCGCCAAGAAGGTCATCCTCACCGTGCCCGCCAGCAAGGCCGAGGACGTCGACGCCACCATCGTCATGGGCGTCAACGACAGCGTGCTGACCAAAGACATGCAGCTCGTCTCGAACGCCAGCTGCACCACCAACTGCTTGGCTCCCGTGGCTAAGGTGCTGAACGACAAATTCGGTATCAAGCGCGGCTTGATGAACACCGTCCACAGCTACACCAACGACCAGAAGATCCTCGACCAGCCGCACAGCGACCTACGTCGCGCCCGTGCCGCCGCCGTCAGCATCATCCCCACCAGCAGCGGCGCCGCCAAGGCTGTGGGTCTGGTCATCCCCGAACTGAAAGGCAAGCTGGACGGCTTTGCCATGCGCGTCCCCACTCCCGACGGCAGCGTCGTTGACCTGACCGCCGAACTGAACTGCACCGTCACCAAGGAGCAGATAAACGCCGCCATCAAAGAGGCCGCCGAAGGCCCCATGAAAGGCGTACTGCAGTATGTCGAGGAGCCCATCGTCAGCATCGACATCATCGACAACACCCACAGCAGCATCTTCGACGCTCTGCTCACCCAGGTCATGGACGGCAACTTCGTGAAGATCGTCAGCTGGTACGACAACGAGAAGGGCTACAGCACCCGCGTAGGTGACCTGGCCGCCAAGCTCGCCAAGCTGCTCTAAAACCTTAAGTAGTTAAGGAGACAGTAGTTAAGTAGTTAAGGCAATAGTACTTGTCGCTGCAACAGTCACAACAAGCGCTATCGTTTTAACTACTTAACTTTTTAACTACTTTGCTACAAAAGAATAACCAATGATATTAGAAAACAAAACAGCCATCATCACCGGTGCCACCCGTGGCATCGGTCGTGCTATTGCCATACGCTTTGCCAAAGAGGGCTGCAACGTAGCCTTCTGCGGCCGCTCGCGCAACGCCGCCATGGAAGCCGTGGAGCAGGAACTGAATGATATTTACTCAGCATTAAGCGCCGAGAATCCTGCGCTAAACATCAAGGCCAAAGGCTATGCCGTAGACGTGGCCGACATGGAACAGGCACAGGCCTTCGTCAAGGAAGTCCTCGCCGACTTCGGCCATGTGGACATCTTGGTGAACAACGCCGGCATCACCGACGACGCCGCCGTGAAGCGCATGACCGAAGAGCAGATGGATCGCGTCATGCACACCAACCTCGGCTCGGTGTTTTGCATGACCAAGGCTATTCAGCCCGCCATGTGGAAACAGGGCCACGGCTCGATTATCAACATCGGCTCGGTGGTCGGCGTGGCCGGCAACTACAACCAAGCCAACTACGCCGCCTCCAAGGCCGCCATCGTGGGCTTCAGCAAGAGCTGCGCCAAGGAGTTCGCCGCCCGCAATATCCGCGTCAACGTGGTGGCGCCAGGCTTCGTGCAGACCGAGATGACGGCCGACATACCCAAAGAACTGATGGACACCTGGTGCAGCCGCATCCCGATGAAACGCCCCGGCACCACCGACGAGGTGGCGCAAGCCTGCGTCTTCCTCGCCAGCGACATGTGCCCCTACATCACCAGTGTACTCCTGCCCGTCTGCGGCGGTATGGAAGACGCTTGAAAACTGAAAAATTGAGAATTGAAAATGAAAAAGAAATCATTTGTCCTTTCGCTCCCTCTCACTCCCTTTCACTCCCTTTCACTCCTTTTAATAATTCTTTTCGCCTCCTGCGGTGCGCCGCAGCAGCAAGCCTCCGTCACTGACACCGTAGTCGACGACTACGGCCGCACCGTTGCCATACCCGCCCACCCCCAACGCGTGGTCAGCCTCTCGCCCGCCGTCACCGAGATTATGTATGCCCTCGGCGCACAAAAACTGCTCGTGGGACGCACCGACTTCTGCGAGTTCCCGCCCGAAGTCGCCACCATACCCTCCATCGGCGGCATCAGCAACCTCAGCATCGAGAGCATCCTCGCCATGAAGCCCGACCTGGTCATCAGCGGCTCGATGGTCAGCCGCAAGGCTACCGACCAACTGGACCAGATGGGTGTGCCAATGGTATGCGTTATCGAGAAGCCCCGCTTCCAAGCCCTATACGACAACATCAGCGCCATAGGCCGTCTAGTGGGCAAAGAGCACGAGGCCGACTCGCTGAATGCGTTAATGCGTGAACGCGTCAATGCGTTAGACACTAACACACTGACACAATTACACAATAACGCACTACCAAAGGTCTACTACGTCGTGGGCTTCGGCGCTGGCGGCAACTTCACCGCCGGCGGCAACACCTTCATCAACGACATCATACGCATGGCCGGAGGCCGCAACATAGCCGAGGACATCGAAGGCTGGAGCTACAGCCTCGAAGCCCTGATGAGGGAAGAGCCCGACTACATCATAGTGCGCCGCGAGGACAGCGCCGCCTTCTGCGGCATGAAGCCCTATAACCGCCTGCGCGCCGTCCGCAACGGCCACGTCATAGGCATCGTCAGCGGCACCCTCGACCTACAGGTGCCACGCAACATCGACGCCATCCTGTATTTAAGAGAAAGAATGAACAACAAACAATAATATGGATAAACTTAGCTATGCATTAGGCCACAATATTGGCCACCAACTGATTGGAATGGGCTTGGGAAAGAGCCTGAACGTAGACGACTATGCCGCCGCCATACGCGACGTGATGGAAGGCCGGCCCGAACAGATGAGCGCCGCCGAGGTTCAGCAGGTGCTGCAGCACTTCTTCACCGAGCTCGAAGACCGCCAGCAGGCCGAAGCCGCCGAGCGCGGCAAGGCAGCCCGCAGCGAAGGCGAATCCTTCCTCAACCGCAACAAACTGCGTCCCGAAGTGACCACCACCTCCAGCGGCCTGCAGTACGAGGTCGTCAAAGAGGGCACCGGCCGCAAACCCAAGGCCAGCGATACCGTGCGCTGCCACTACGAGGGCACCCTCATCGACGGCACCGTCTTCGACTCGAGCTACCGCCGCGGCATGCCTGCCGAATTCGGCCTGCGCCAGGTCATCGCCGGCTGGACGGAAGGTGTGCAGCTGATGAAAGAGGGGTCCATCTTCAAGTTCTACATCCCCTACAACCTCGCCTACGGCGAGCACGGCGCCGGCGCCGACATCCCGCCCTACGCCGCCCTCATCTTCACCGTCGAGCTCATCAATGTGCTGTAAGAACCTATCTTCTCAGCATTTCAAAGAACACCGCGTCGCATTCCCTCAATCCTATAAAGTGACGCATATATAATATAAGGCCCCGTCGTGCGACAGGGCCTTTTTTAACTAAACTTTAACGTTCCGCTACTTCTATATTAAACGCGAATTACCGCAAATGACCGCGAATTATCATGAATTATTCTTGACAACTCGCGGACATTTCTCATCTAATCACCACCACCTTGCGGGCTGGATGATTGCCTATCTTAATCATATAGGTACCGCTGACGGGCGAGTCAAAACGCAGCGGAGCGTATTCATCCTGCTTGGTAGCCAGCACACGTCCGTTCACGTCATAGAGCGTCACCATGTTGCCCTCGGCACCTTCCACCACAATCTGCCCTTGGCTAGAATACACCTTGACATTCAGCGCCTCCACGCCATCGATGCCTTCCTGAGTGATATAAACGGTATCGTGGATGTATTGCGGCAGATAAATTGTATCGTGGAGAAAAAGAGTGTCTGTCGCTGTTAAATACAAGGTATCTGTCAGCGCTATGTATGTGGTATCATGAACCGGGACATCCACATACACTGTGTCATGCACCACTAAGGTATCTTGGTAGGGGCTACCGTTTTCATAGAAGAATGCTGTCAGTTGGACGTTGTCAACCACAGCAAAAATGTAGGGGTTGAACGTCGAACCGTCGCTCCAATGAGAGAACTGGTATCCACTGTATGGCACTGCCACCACTAAGGCTGCAGAACCGTATGGGTAGTTGCCGAAACCTGTACAGATGCCATGGGTGAGGCTATCGACCTGAAGGTTCACGCTAAATGTATCAATACCAAACATTGCAGTTCTCACAGCATTGCTTGTCACAACATATTGCCGTGGGTTTTGCGTGTTCCCGTCGCTCCAACATACAAAGTGGTATGGGCTTACAGCAGTTGCGGCCAACACAATAGTATCAAGATAGTCAAACACACCGACTCCAGTGACAGAGCCGATAGTCGGGTCGGAGCTCTGCACCTCCACCGTGTAGCTGTTCTTCGCAAAACCGGCAGTCAATACACTATCCCTGTCAATCATCAATGTGTCTGGGTTCGCCATGCTGCCATTGCTCCATCCAGTGAAGTGATAGCCGTAGTTGGCTGTAGCTTGTATCACAGCACTTGAGTCGCATCTCACATCCTGCTGATCGGCATCTAGTACGACATTCGCGATGCCCCAATCTGGAGCCGAAGAGGTAACATTCATAGACAGGTTGACCGATGGTACAATATATGTATGGTTTGAACCGAACTTTGGATAATACGAGTGGTAGGATCCACATGGGATGTCTATGACAAGGTGAAGCGTGTCGGTATAGAATATGTTACCAATCCACGGGGCTACATTAGAGAGAAAAACAAGAGTGTCCAAATTCTTCCCATGAGACAAGGCTCCACCTTCTATACTGTTCACCGAACGCCCGAATGTTACCGACCGGAGGCTGTAACATTGCGAAAGGGCGCCAGCTCCTATTGTGGTCACTGCGTCGGGAATGACTATTGAAACAAGTGAAGTGTCGGCATCGAATGTCTGACTCGCGATGGCAGTTATCGAATCCGGCAGCACAACAGAAGCCAAACTATAACAACCACCGAACGCTCCCTGTCCCATCACAACAACGGAATTTGGAATAACCACCTCCGTCAAATACGGGCATGGACCGAACGCCCACATGCCGATAGTACGTACGGTATTGGGGATGACAACATGCTGCATCTCTGCATACGCAAATGCCTGGTAGCCGATTGCGGTTACCGGGTATTTGACGTCTTCATACATAATACTGTCCGGTATTATCAATGTACTGTCTATCAAACTGCCATAATTGGGGTAATTGTAGCTTTTGAAGGTGACTTCCGCTTCTCCATCAGCAATGTTATAGTATAATGTATGTCCAGACGGTGTGACAGCTGGATAATTATTCACTTGTGCAGTCACACACATAGATATGGCCAACAATACGGCAAACAAGCATTTACGTTTCATCTATTATTTTTCTTCCCGCGACCCTCCCGCAGAACAATAATTCAATACAATAAGAAAAGGCATGAGGGTATGTGCTGCAGCAATGCTTTTTCTCGCTTACTGCTTTCAGCTCTCGAAAGCGAGTGCAAAGATACGAACATTTTGCGATATGGCAAATAAAATGCTGGCCACAGGACCAGCATTAGTACGAGAGGGTTGGGTTCCACTTATTTCTTCTTGATAAGGGAGATAACCCAAAGGAGGATGACGGCGCCGATGACGGCGGTGATGATCTGGCCCACGAGGGTGCTGCCCCAGTGGATGCCTATCCACCCCAGGACGTTGCCGCCGATGAAGCCGCCGACGATACCAACCAAGAGGTTGACCCAGAAGCCGAAGCCGGCCCCTTTCATGATCTTGCCCGCCAGGAATCCGGCAAGGGCTCCGATAAGGATTGTGATGATGATACCCATAGCTTTATGTATTTAAAGATTAGAATTGATAATTGAAAGAACAATCTACAGCTGTTCGATGAAAGCGCGCAGGAGGGTCATGTGGCGGTGGTAGTTGGCCAGGCCACAGCCTTCGCAGGTGTCGGTGGGACTGTGGTAGCCGCCGAAGGGACCGCCGAGGGTGTAGATGAATATGGCTGGACACTCGCCGGTGAACCAGTAGTGGTCGCTGTTGGCGGCATTGTCGCGACGCCCGATCCTGGGCGTAAGGCCCTGCAGGTCGTTGATGCGCTGCAGCAGGTCGACATACGGCGCCGTCTCGCGGCTGTTGGCGTTGACCACCATCAGTCCGTCGTCGCCACCACAGAAGAGGTCTATGTTGACCAGCAGCTTCACCTTGGCGAGCGAAATTAGCGGATGCTCGGCAAACCAGCGCGAGCCCACGAGGCCGCTCTCCTCGCCACCAAAGAGCAGGAAGACGTATGTGTAGTGGCCACGCTGCTGGTTGGCCATGCGGGCCAGGTCCATCACCGCCGCCGTGCCGCTGGCGTTGTCATGGGCACCGTGGAAGACGGTGTCGCCGTTCATGCCCAGATGCTCGTAGTGGGCGGTGAAGACTATCATGGTGTCCACCTCGCCGGGTATGTAGCCACAGATGTTCTGCGAACGGTAGCCCGCCTTGACGATAGGGGGCTTGGTGCGCGACTGCGGGAAGCGGAAATACTGGTAGTAGCGGTCGCACAGCGGCTTCACGCCGTTGGCCATCAGCTCGCGGCGCAGGTAGTCGGCCGCTATCGAGTCGCCCCGCATCTGCATGCCGCGCCCGTACATGTCGTCCGCCGCCAGGTCGCACACTATGCGTCGGGCGTAGACGCTGTCCTGGGCCGACACAATAAAGGTGAAAGGTAAAAGGTGAAAGGTGAAAACCAACAACAAATACTTAATATTCTTCATATCTGCAATGTTTTAGATTTAACCTTTCACCCTTCACCTTTCACCTCGCGCCCTTCAGACTATTCCTTGCTGCTGATGAAGGGATATTTGTAGTCGCTGGCGGGATCGAAGGTCTCCTTGATGGCCTGCGGACTCACCCAGCGCAGCAGGTTGAGGTAGCTGCCCGCCTTGTCGTTGGTGCCGCTGGCGCGGGCGCCACCGAAGGGCTGCTGACCGACCACGGCGCCGGTGGGCTTGTCGTTGAAGTAGATGTTGCCCGCGGCATTGCGCAGCAGGTCGTAGCCGGCACGCAGGGCCTTGCGGTCGGTGGCGAAGATGGCACCGGTGAGGGCGTAGGGCGACGTGGTGTCGCACAGCTGGCAGGTCTTCTCGTAGTCCTTGTCGTCATACACATAGATGGTGATGATGGGTCCGAAGATCTCCTCGCACATGCTCTTGTAGTCGGGCTTCTTGGCCAGTATCACCGTGGGCTCGATGAACCAGCCCATCTTCTTGTCGCACTTGCCGCCGAACACTATCTCGGCATCGCGGCTCTTCTTGGCATGGTCGATATAGGCCTTGCAGTTGTCGAACGAAGCCTCGTCGATGACGGCATTGACAAAGGCGCTGAAGTCGCGCACATCGCCCATCTTGATCTCCTTCAGCATGCGGCCGACAATCTTCTCCACCTTGGGCCACAGACTCTTGGGCACATAGGCACGGCTGGCGGCCGAACACTTCTGGCCCTGGAACTCGAAGGCGCCACGCACGATGGCGGTAGCCACCTGGTCGGGGTCGGCACTGCGATGCACCATGATGAAGTCCTTGCCGCCGGTCTCGCCGACAATCTTGGGATAGGTGCGGTATTTGTCTATATTCTGGCCGATGGCCTTCCAGAAGCCCTTGAAGGTCGAGGTGCTGCCGGTGAAGTGGACGCCGGCGAGGTTCTCGTCGGCAAAGGCCACCTTGCCTATCAGGGCGCCGCTACCGGGCAGGAAGTTGACCACGCCGTCGGGCAGGCCGGCCTCCTTGTAGATCTTCATCAGGATGTAGTTCGACAGCAGAGCGGTGGTCGAGGGCTTCCAGATGCAGACGTTGCCCATCAGCACGGGGCTCATGCACAGGTTGCTGGCGATGCTGGTGAAGTTGAACGGCGTGATGGCGAACACAAAGCCCTCCATGGCGCGGTAGCTCACATAGTTCAGCGTGCCCTTGTCGCTGCAGGGCTGGTCGCTGTAGATCTGGCTGGCATAGTAGGTGTTGTAGCGCAGGAAGTCGACCAGCTCGCAGGCGCTGTCGATCTCGGCCTGCATGGTGGTCTTGCCCTGGCCAAGCATGGTGGCGGCATTGATCAGATAGCGATACTTGCCGCTGATCAGCGTGGCTATCTTCATCATCACACTGGCACGGTCGATCCACGGCGTGTCGGCCCATTCGCGCTGGGCCTTCATGGCGGCGGCTATGGCGGCCTTCACCTCCTTCTCGCCCACCTTGTGATAGCGGGCCAGCACATGGTGGTTCTCGGTGGGCATCACAACCTCGCCCATATCCTTGGTCTTGACTTCCTTGCCACCGATGATGGCGGGAATCTCGGTCACCTTGTTGTAGAGCTCGTCGAGGGCTTTACGGATTTCTTTGCGCTCAGCGCTGCCGGGAGCGTAGCCTTTCACTGGCTCGTTCTCGGGTTTCGGGAACATGAAGATACTGTTGTTCATAGTATTGGTTTTAATGTTTTTCGGACTGCAAATATACAACTTTTTCCTCAATGCGGCGAAAAAAGTTACCAACAGCCTGTTTTTTTTCTTCCCCAGTCACCCCTCAGCCACCCCTCCGCATCCCCTCAGCCACCCCTCCTTATCCCTTTCCAATCCACTCTCCACTCTCCACTCCCCACTCCCCGCTCTCCACTCTCCGCTCTCCGTTCTCCACTCCCCGCTCTCCACTCTCCGCTCTCCGTTCTCCACTCCCCGTTCTCCACTCTCCACTCTCCACTCCCCTCTCTCCACTCTCCGTTCTCCACTCTCCACTTTATGTATTTCTTATGTTGTATTTATGTTTAAAACATAAGAAATACATAAGAAATACATAAGAACGATATAAGAACTACCGGAGGGGAACCGGAGAGGAACCCTTGGGGAGCTGATTTAGAGGGCGTTACGGTGCATTCCAGCTTATAACACACTGTGTATGTGGCGACAAGGGGTCTGTCGGGGACGGAAGTGGGGGTGAAAAGCGGAAAGTAAAAAAGTATGGCGCCGATTGGGAAAAAATGCGTACCTTTGCAGTCGGATTAGTAACAACAAACAATAATAATACACATTAACTATGAAACGTTTAGCACTTCTCATCGCATGTTTTGCCACCTTGGCAACCACATCGTGCAGCTTCATGCAGTCGGCCGCCTCGAGCGACCCCGTGGCCCAGGCCACCGGCCAGGCCTGCGGCACCGCCGTGCAGGGCCTCTACAGCTCGTACCACAACAGCGGCACCATCGACCTGAGCAACGCCAACAACCTGAACAACGCCCTGGCGCTGGCCACCGCCTACTCGACGCTGAAGCAGCACAAGGGCGACCAGGCCTACCGCAAGGCCTTCACCACGGGTCTGATAGCCAGCTCGGCCGGCCTCATCACCCAGGCCAACGCCTCGGCCTTCGTCGACAAGCTGCTCGCCACCTCGGGCCTGGCCAACCTCAACACCGAGAAGGTGACGCAGACCGCCGCCACTGCCGCCGCCGTGATCACACTGCTCAAAGTGCTGGGAAAATGAACGCCACGCTCGACACCATGAAGAAGCGGCGCTCGTGCCGCTCGTTCCAGCCCCAGCTGCCGCCCCACGAGCTGATAGCCCAGGTGTGCGAGGCCGGCACCTACGCCCCCACGGGCCACGGCAAGCAGAGCCCGGTGATTGTGGCCGTCACACGCCGCGACGTGCGCGACCGGCTGAGCCTGATGAACGCCCGCATCTGGAACGAGCTGACCGTGCAGCGCGGCGGCACCCCGCACGAGGGCATAGACCCCTTCTACGGCGCCCCCGTGGTGCTGCTCGTGCTGGCCGACCGCACGGTGCCCACCCACATGTACGACGGATGCGCCGTGCTCACCAACATGGCCAACGCCGCCGAGGCTGTGGGTCTGGCCTCGTGCTGGATACACCGCGCCAAGGAAGAGTTCGAGAGCGAGGAAGGAAAAGCACTGCTGCGCGAGCTGGGCATCGAGGGCGACTACGTGGGCGTCGACCACCTGGTGCTGGGCTATGCCGCCAAACAGGGCGCCCCGGCACCGCAGCGCAAGCCCGACTACGTGCGCTGGGTAGAGTAGCGCACATCAGGGAACCACCACCTTGTGCACCGTGCCGCCGTCGACCCGCAGCAGGTAGACGCCCGGCACCGATACCGGAAAGACTGCCGTCGCATCGACGGCGGTCTCTTTTTTACCCACCGGACGACCCGCCGCGTCGTAGAGGGCCAGCGCATGGCCGCCGGCGCCGCGCACCAGCACCTGGCGCCCGGCGGTGCCGACCGTCAGCATCAACTCGTCGGCGCCCTCTACCGTCACCACCACGGTGTCGTAGACCACACAGTGCGTGGTGTCGACGACGGCCACATGCACCGTGTCGTAGACCGTCAGGGTGTCGCGCACCGTCACGGTGTCGTATATGGTCACGTTGCTTATATGCCACAGCGTGTCGACCACAGTGACCACGGTGGTGTCGAGGTAGGTGACGGTATCGTGTACCGCCACGGTGTCGTATATGGTCACGTTGCTTATATGCCACAGCGTGTCGACCACAGCGACCACGGTGGTGTCGAGTACCGTCAGGGTATCAAGAACGGTCAAGGTGTCGAGGACGGTAAGGGTATCAAGGACGGTAAGGGTATCGAGGACGGTAAGGGTGTCGAGGACCGACAAGGTGTCGTAGACGGTAAGGGTATCCAGGATGGTAAGGGTGTCGAGGACGGTAAGGGTGTCGCGCACCACGAGGGTGTCCACGACGGTCAGCGTGTCGACGTAGGTCACAGTGTCGTTCACGGTGATGGTGTCGTATGCGGTCGTGGAGTCTTGCGTCGGCGGCACGGCGGTGGCCACGAAGACTGCCGTGTCGGGAGCGGCGGCGCCATTGCAGAACAGCTGCAGGGTGTCCCAGCCGCTGGCGGCGGCGTCGAAGCTGTAGCCCTCAATGGGCGTGGGTACCAGGTGCCAGCAGTGGCAGTCGCTGCGCACGGCGGCCACGCTGCCGCGCGTGGTGTCGCAGGCAGGCAGGGCAAACAGCCGGGGCTGGTCGGCCTCGGCAAAGGTGGTAAAGAAGGTGCCCCAGGCGTCGGCATCGGCATAGGACGCCACGCTGCCGCACGGCACATGCACCGTCGCACCCGACGGCACACCATAGAAGACATTCTGGTCCACCGGCTGGTAGACCGACGTGCGGCGCTCGACGGTGGGCGGAGTGGTCGAGAGAAGGGTTATATCGGCCAACGCGGTGCATCCGCTGAAGGCCTGCAGGGCTATGGTGGCCACCGAGTCGGCTATGGTCACCGCGGTGAGGCCGGTGCAGTCGCGGAAGGCCGCCTGGGCGATACGCACTATGCGCTTCACCCCGATGTGGTTGGGCAGCTCGAGGGCGCCGGTGGGCTTGGTGGTCTTGTAGTAGACTTCGAGCTTCATGGTGTCGTTCACCACGGGACGGGCATAGAGGGTGTGGCCCGACGGGGTGGTGAAGCTGTATTCCACCGGGCCGGCAGTGGTCTGCGCACCGGCGGCGAGGCCGAGCATCAGGAGCACTGCAGTGACGATTTTCTTCATGGCAGGTAAGTGTTTATAGGGCAAGGCGTTTCTCGCGGAGCACGCCGAAGTAAAGGCGGTCTTGGCAGCGGCCACACTCGTGGTAGCCGAGGTCGGTATAGTAGCGCTCCAGCACCGTGTTGCCGACCGCCGAGTCGAGCCGCAGCACCGCGATGCCGTGAGCCGCGGCATAATGTTCCACATGGCGCATCATCTCCACTCCGACGCCCTTGGCCTCGGGGTCGGTGACCAGATGGTGCAGATAGTAGGCTCGGTCGGGCATGGCGCCCCAGCGCATGTCGTCGGCATAGAGGGCTATGGCTACCACCACCTTGCCACGGCGCTCGCCCACCAGGAAACGGCCTATGTTGGCCTCCCAATAGGTGCGGGGATAGCGGCCGAAATAGTCGGTGTCGTTCCACTGATGCAGGCCTACGGCGTTCATCCAGTCGATGCGGCGTGCCACGAGGTCCATCACGGCGTCGACATCGGCCATGGTGGCCTCACGAAAGCTGGTCGCGGTAGTCATGGAGGGTGAGTGATCCTGTAGCTGGGGTGTAGACGGCATAGTTGCGGTTGTTGAGCCAGTCGCCGACGTTCACGTAGGTGCAACGGTCGTCGAGCGGCATGGTGAGCGGCGTATGGCGGTGGCCGAAGACACAGTAGTCGAAGCGCTCACGCTGCAGCCGCTCGCGGCAGTAGAGCACTATACCCTCGCGGTCGTCGCCAAGGTAGTGCAGCGAGTCCTGACGCTCGTGCTTGCGCTTGTTGCTGTCGCTCCAGCGGCGTGCGAAGGGGAAGGTGAGGCCCGCCGGAAGGAGGGCGAAGAGGCGCTGGTTGAGGCGGCTGCGGAACACACGGCGCATCAGGTCGAAGCCACGGTCGAGGTGGCCCAGGCCGTCGCCATGGCCCACCAGGAAGGTCTTGCCGTCGAAGTGCATCACCTCGGGCTCGTCGTGCATCACCACCCCGCACTCGGTGGCCAGGTAGTCGAACATCCACATGTCGTGGTTGCCGATAAAGAAGTGTATCTCTATGCCGCTGTCGGCCATGCGCGCCAGCTGGCCCAGCAGGCGCACGTTGCCCCGTGGCACCAGGTGGCGGTATGTGAACCAGAAGTCGAACATGTCGCCCAGCAGCACCAGCACCTTGCAGTCGGCACCGATACGCTCCAGCAGGGCGCACAGTTCGCGTTCGCGCCCGGCACTGTCGGGACCGCTGCCGAGGTGGGCATCGGTCACAAAGTAGAGCTTGTCTCTCACCTCAGCCATGAGCGTGGGTTTTGCGACGTAGTGCCTTTCCACAGCTGGAAGCTGAACTCGGCTTGTCCGTCTGAGTTGGTGTATACCGTACCCAGATTCTGCTTGGTGGCCACCTTGGCGCCCTCGGACACGGCCACGCTGCCCATATTGGCATAGACGGTCATGTATTCGCCGTGGCGCACGATAATGCCCTTGGTACCGTTGGGACAGGTGAACACGCGGCTCACCTTGCCTTCAAAGACGCATTGCACCGAGGCTCCCGACTTGCAGACTAGGTCAATGCCATTGTTCATATTCTGGCCACCCGACTCGTGGGTGTAGCGGCCGTACTCGCGCGACACCTTATTGTAGAATACCGGCCACGGCAGACGTCCCTTGTTGGAGGCGAAATCGCTCGTGAGGGCAACCTCGGCTGTGGAGGCAGCATTGCTGCCACCCGTCGGTGCCGCACTCTTCTTCTGCTTGTTGGCCTTGGCTATCTCCTCGTTTATTATCCTTTGTATCTGCTGCTGCAGCTGACGCTTCTGCTTCTCCTTGCGGTTTATCTGGGCCTGCAGGTCTTTCTCCTGCTGCTTCGACTGCTTGAGGCTTTGCTGGCGCTGCTTCTGCTCGCGGGCAAGCTCGTCCTTCTGGCGCTTCTCCTGCGCCAGGAGGGTGGTCTTCTCCTGCTGCTGGCGGGCCAGCTCCACACCGGTGTCGTGCAGTTCTTCTTCCTTCTGACGGATGAAGGCGGCCTGACGGCGGCGGTAGCGGCTGTAGTCGCGGAAGTACTTGGTGCGCAGGTAGGCATAGTTGTAGCTCTTGGTGTCGAGCATCAGCACCACCTTGTCGAGGTTGCCGCGCTCACCATAGAGCACCCGCACCACATGGGCATACTCGCGCTTCAGACTGTCGACCTGCGTCTGCATCATGACGATGCTGTCCTGCGTCTGCGACATCTGTATCCCCAGCAGGTTCATCTGGCCGTTGATGGTGTTTATCAGCTTGGTGCGCTGAGCTATCTTCTGCTCGAGCAGCTGCAACTGCTTCTGACCACTCTTGCTCGACTTCTTGGCGTTGGCGAGGTCGGTGTTGAGCTTCTTTATCTCTTGCTCCACCTTGGCCTTGTCCTTCTCGAGCTGCTGCTTCGACTGGCCATAGGCAGAGGTGAAAGGCGTAAGGTATAAGATGAATACCGACGCAAGCAATACAATGCGCCAGACACCTTTGCCCTTCAGCCTTTCACCCTTCACCTTGTCAATTCCAGTTGAGGATGCGCTTGAAGTCATACTCTTCGGGGTTGGGCAGGTACTTGCGCGCGGCCTCGTAGTCGGCCGGCGTGATGTAGTCCATTATGTCGTTGACATAGCTCTGCACCTTGTTCGACGCCACATTGACCAGACGCGGCGGTATCTTGCCGGTCTCAGGGTCCTGCAGGTCTTTGAGGTAGAGCGGACTGACGTTGCCCTGGTGGTCGGTATAGACCATGCATCCCGTGCAACCTTGGTTGAAGAGGGTATGCACACCCATGCCCATCAGCGAGCAGTAGGTAAGGTCAAAGGCGATTGGGGTATGGCAGCGTATCTCGTAGCCAATCTCGACGGGACGCGACTTCACCTTTATGCCGAGTTCCTTCACCTTGCGCTCGAGCAAATCGTTGAAGATATGGGCTTTCGAGACCTTGCCCAACTCGGGATGGCCATGCTCGTCGTAGCTGAAGTGGATGCCGCTGTTGCGGATCTCTTCGTCGCTGAGCGAGTGGAAGACGCCTTCCGATATCATGGCGGCACCGTAGTCGATACCCATCAACTTGCGCTTCACAATGCAGCTGACCACCATGTTTATGATTTTGTCGACGGTGATCTCGGTCTTGTTGAAGAACTCGGGTATGATGACCATCGGATAGTGGCAGGCACCGGCGATGCCGAGGGCCAGATGGCCGGCCGAACGACCCATGGCGCTCACCACGAACCAGTTCTCGCTGGTGCGGGCATCCTCCATGACGGCGGTGGCCAGCACACAGCCCTGGGCCTTGGCACTGTTGTAGCCGAAGGTGGGACTGCTGTTGGGCAGCGGCAGGTCGTTGTCGATGGTCTTGGGCACATGTATGTTGGCAATGGGGTAGTGCTTGTCGGCCAGGAACTTGGCTATGCGGTTGGCCGTACTGGCGGTATCGTCGCCACCCACGGTCACAAGCAGCTTGATTTCGTTGTCGGTAAAGAGTTTCAGGTTGAAACGCTGCTCAAAATCCTCGGCAGTGGGTTTGAAGCGGCTCATCTTCAGTATGCTGCCGCCTTTGTTGAATATCTCGTCGGCAGTCAGGAAGTCGAGCTCCTGCATGCGGGGCTTGTCGGTGAAAAGGGCACTGTAGCCGCCGTGCAAACCTATGACGCGGTATCCGTCGCGCAAGAAGGTCTTGGCCACCGAGGCCACCACTGTATTCATTCCCGGGGCGGGACCGCCGCCTGTGAGTATGGCTATGCTTTTCATGTTGTTGTGATTTATATTTATATTAAGAACATATTTATAACGCCCAGGGCATACCTTTATTGTATGCCTTGGACAAAAAAAGCACTGCCCTGCATTTTTTTAACGTTGCGGCGTGTATTCGGCAAAGGTATTGTCGCTATAAATCAGCAGCATACGCACCAGCCGCCTGTCGCCAGACTGTGCCGGCGGCTCGGCCTCGGCCGGCGCCACGGCCATGTAGCTGGCCTTGTATTGCGGTGCCGCTTCGTCGCGTGGAGCAGCCTGCTCGTCGGCGACTTCATAGGGACTGCCGTCGGCGGTCGCCATCTGTCGCATGGTCTCCACAATCGACTGGTTTACCGAAGGTTCCGCCGCCTTAGGCGTCGGCTCACCTTCGTCGGCGTCGCCAAACAAGGTGGGCTCCCGACGTGGGGCCTCCGGCTCGTTCGCCGGCTGTGGTTCGTCGACACCTCGCTCGTCGTAGCCATACATGGCACCCTTGCCCAATAGCAACCAGTTGGCATCGATCTCGGGATAGCGACGCAGCACCTTGGATACAAATTCGAGACTGGGGTTGTTCCTGCCACCCAATATATGCGACATGCCGGAGGGCTGTATGCCGATTTCTTCTGCAAACTGTCGGGCGGTGATATTTTTTGCCCGTAAAATCAGATTTATCCTGTTTATCATAATCTTACATTTGTATACAACAATCCTTTGCGATTACAAAGATACATAATTTTTCTAATATGCAAATATTACATTTACAACATTACACTTGTAACCAAGCCCACAATAAGATGTTTTACTTTAAATAACATTATATATAATACGAATACACAACTTATTACACTATACATTATCACCAAAACCAAGAATCTCCACATGACAACAAAATAGACTAAGTATCACTTTAATTTCTATTATTGATAATATTAGTAATCAGTCACAAATATCTTACAGTATTCTCTATCCTAACTGTTTTAACATTATTTACATTTTACCCACACTTTACGGTTGTAATCAGCCTTGCCTTGCCCCGTTGTTACATCTGTAACGGGGTACTGGTGGGGTGTTGTGGCTTACAAATGTACACAGTGCGTTTTCCTTCCTAATGCACGTTCTCCACCCCGACCTATACCGGACTCCTATTTGATGGAGAAAGTCGCTCAGCGACCAAATTTCGCCTTATGTATTTCTTATGTACTTCTTATGTATTTCTTATGTTTTAAACATAAATACAACATAAGAAATACATAAGAACGACATAAGAACGACCGGACCGGAAGGCTACCGGAGGCCTACAGGACCACTACCCTATCCCACGAAAGGCAGGACCGCTCGCGCATTTTTGTGCTATATTTTTACATTCGTGTGCGCACAATTCCGGATTTTTGTGTATTTTTGCAGACCGTATAGTTACGCAGCCATCCGTGCAAGACTCACATTTCGACGCCGTTGCACCAATGTCGGACGTAACGACAATCAGGAGAAATCAAACATCCCAACGATGCAAAATATAAGAAATATCGCAATCATAGCCCACGTCGACCACGGCAAGACCACCTTGGTCGACCGCATGCTTCATCAGGCCAAGCTCTTCCGCGACAACCAGGAGACCGGCGAGCTGATTCTCGACAACAACGACCTCGAACGCGAACGCGGCATCACCATCCTCAGCAAGAATGTCAGCGTCCGCTACAAAGGCTACAAAATCAACATTATCGATACTCCGGGCCACAGCGATTTCGGCGGCGAGGTGGAGCGCGTGCTCAACATGGCCGACGGCGTCCTGCTGGTGGTCGACGCCTTCGAGGGTCCGATGCCCCAGACACGCTTCGTGCTGCAGAAGGCCATCGAGCTGGGACTGAAGCCTATCGTGGTGGTCAACAAGGTCGACAAACCCAACTGCGACCCCGAGGCCACGCAGGAGGCTGTGTTCGACCTCATGTTCAACCTCGGCGCCAACAACGACCAGCTGGAGTTCCCCACCGCCTACGGCAGCGCCAAGCAGGGCTGGATGGGCGAAGACTGGAACACCCCCACCGAGGACATAAGCTACCTTATGGACCTAATTATCGAGCATATACCCGCGCCTATCGTACCCGAGGGCAACACCCAGATGATGATCAGCTCGCTCGACTATAGCAGCTACCTCGGCCGCATCGCCGTGGGACGTCTGCACCGCGGCACCCTGCAGGCAGGCCAGGCCATCACCCTCGCCAAGCGCGACGGCACGATGGTTAAGACCAAGATCAAGGAGCTCTACACTTTCGAAGGCCTCGGCAAGGAGCGCACCAAGAACGAAGTGGAGGCCGGCGAGATATGCGCCGTGCTGCTCGACCTCGACAAGAACGTGGCTTTCGAAATCGGCGACACCATCTGCGATGCCGACGCCCCCGAGGCTCTGCCCCCCATCAAGGTCGACGAACCCACCATGTCTATGCTCTTCACTATCAACACATCGCCATTTTTCGGCAAGGAGGGCAAGTACGTCACCAGCCGCCATCTGCGCGACCGCCTCTATGCCGAGCTGGAGAAGAACCTGGCCATGCGCATCGAGGAGACCGGCTCGCCCGACCAACTGCTGGTCTACGGCCGCGGCATCATGCACCTCAGCGTCCTCATCGAGACCATGCGCCGCGAGGGCTACGAACTGCAGGTGGGCCAACCCAAAGTGATAATCAAAGAGATAGACGGACAGAAGTGCGAGCCCGTCGAGCAGCTCACCGTGCTGGTGCCCGAGGAGTTCTCGTCGAAGGTCATCGACGTCGTCACACGCCGCAAGGGCGAGGTGGGCACCATCGACACCAAGGGCGACCGCGTGCAGCTCGACTTCACCATCCCCTCGCGCGGCATCATAGGCCTGCGCAACACGCTCCTCACCGCCACCAACGGCGAGGCTATCATCGCCCACCGCTTCCTCGAGTTCCAGCCGTGGAAGGGCGACATGGACGACCACAAGTACGGCGCCCTCATAGCCAAGGAGACCGGCGAGGCTACGGCCTACAGTATCAGCAAGCTCCAGGACCGCGGCCCCTTCTTCATCGAGCCGGGCGACCACGTCTACGCCGGCGAGGTCATCGGCGAAAGCCTGCGGCCGGGCAACGACATCGTCATCAACGTGGTAACGGCCAAGAACCTCACCAACATGCGCTCCAAAAGCGCCGACGACAAGTCGACCACCAGTCCGGCCATCAAGATGAGCCTCGAGGAGGCCATGGAGTATATCCGCGAGGACGAGTACCTCGAGATTACTCCCACCAACCTCCGTATACGCAAGATTATCCTCGACGAGATCGAGCGCAAGCGCGCCCGCATTGCTGCCGGCTATAAAGACGAATAGCGCCCAGGCAGTGGATCCGGACCACCTGGTTGCTGTCGTTCTCGGCCGCTTCGTGTAGCAGCCCAAGATAGGGCTCTATATATTCCGGCCGTCGCGTACCAACCACACGGAACATCTCGGGCGCCTCCATCCTTACACGGTCGTCGCCGTCGTGCAGCAGTTCCGCGTATATCGACATGTGGTCTCCGTAAACATCGGGCATGTTGGTGGCTATATTCTCCGACGCCCATACGAACGCCAGCCTGACGGCTGCCGTCCCGTCGCCGGCAAACCGGAACAGGCTCTGCCAATACGGCTCTACCGATTGGTATCGCCCACGCCCTACCCTGCCTATGGAATTCAGCGCACGCTCCCGCAGCAGCGGCTCCTCACTGTCGAGGAAATCGGCTATCGCAGGCACGTTGTCCGCCATGGCTGCCGGAAAGGCCAACCCCATCTCGCCCAGCAACCACAGCGCCTTGGCTTGTATTTTCACGCTATCCGACCATAGCAACGACGCCACGTATGGGATGTTTTCCTCCCACCGCTCCCGACTTCTGGTCAGCGCACCCAGACTGCTGTATAGTGCTTTCTCTGTCAATTGTTCACAATTATAGCACCCTGCACGGCGCACACTCGTGCCCAGCGGAACGACAACCACCAACTAATCCAATATCTGCGCCGTATGGTTCTTGGTGTCCACCTTGCCTATGGCGTCGACGATGGTGCCCTGCTCGTCGATGACGTAGGTGGTGCGGAGGGTTCCCATCGAGACCTTGCCGTAGTTTTTCTTCTCGCCCCAGGCTTCGTAGGCCTCGAGGATTTTGTGGTCGGGGTCGGAGATAAGGTGGAACGGCAGCTGGTACTTCTCGCGGAAGCGCTGGTGGCTGGCGACGCTGTCGCGGCTGACGCCCACCACCTCATAGCCGAGGGCGAGGAAGCGCTCGTAGTTGTCCCTCAGGTCGCAGGCCTCGGCCGTGCAGCCCGGCGTGCTGTCCTTGGGGTAGAAGTAGAGCACCAGCTTCTTGCCCTTGAAGTCACTGAGTTTTATACTATTCCCATTTTCATCCGCGCCCTCGAACTGCGGCGCCTTGGTTCCAATCTGTAGCATATTCTTTCTTTTTTTTCAATCAGAATGAAAAGAATGGAAAAGAGATTCTGATTATTCTTTTTATTCTGATTGCGATTAAACAACTGCAAAAGTACGACTTTTTCGCGACATGAAGAAAATAAATCTGCCCACACCGCATATTTTTCCACCTTGCAAAGTTATACCCACCATATCCTTACCATATCCTCACCATAGCCCTACCATATAGAATGGATATACAACGGATATAGAATGGATATAGAATGCATATACAAAACATATACCCCTGCATATACAATGCGTATACACAGCATATACCCCAGCATCACGTTTCATTCATTTCTTACAGAATCCATGCGTATCTTTACAAAAAAATGCTCATGATTATGGGTGAATCATGAGCATGATTTCCAGAAAACAAGAGCATGATTTCAAAGTTTCATGCGCTTGTTTTTTGGTGGCTACCGTATCACCACCACCTTCCTTGCGGCGTGTTTGCCAATCTTTATCATATAGGTGCCGCTGGCAGGTACGTCAAAACGCAAGGGTGAATAGTCGTCCCGTTTGGTGGCAAGCATTCGTCCGTTGATGTCGAAGAATGTCACCGTGTTGCCGTCAGCCCCTTCGACCAAAATCTGTCCTTGGCTTGAATATACTTTTGCGTTCATCACATCCACGCCGTCAATGCCCTCTTGGGTGATATAGACAGTGTCATGTATAATGATGGTGTCGTGCAGCCAAAGTGTGTCGGCGTGATATACAACCGTGGTGTCATGCACATAAATCGTGTCGCGCAGGCTCTCAATGGATGCGAATACTGCTGACAGTGTTGTGTCGCCTCTAACCGTTATATATCGACTTGCGAACTCGCTGCTATCGCTCCACATCACAAACCTGTATCCAGTGCTGGGTGTCGCATAAACATAAGCCGACGAAAGGTAATTGAAACTTCCTGTATTGTTACCGCTACTTCCCACGTACACAGTTCCGCCACCATTAGATTGAACTGTTACCGTATATTGTGCGGGAGTGAATTCCGCTCTCAATCTCAAACTATAATCCATAACCCTATAGTATGGGTTTTCATTCGAGAATGTAAACCATTGGTGCGTCGATGAATTATACGCCTTCCACAAAGAAAATACGTACCCATGATACGGATAAGCGGTAAATATTGCCGTATCGCCAAAGTATGCCGTATCGCCGACGGCATAGCCTTGCGTTGAATCAAATACTTCCGCAATATTGTAGAATTGACGGGGCGTGAAGATTGCGCTAATCAAGGTATCGCTTGTCACATACAGTGAGCGCGGATTGTTTGTGTCCCCGTCGCTCCATGATACAAAATCGTATGCTGGGAATGAATATGAGGTTGCAGGTGTTGCTGTAATAATTGAAGGCAATGTGCAGGTCGGTTCTTGGGTCATTTCTATTGTGCCACCCGTCGTTTGTTGCAGAGTTACTATTCCATACACACCCTCTTCCACGAAATGAGAAAACTGATTCAACTGTGAATTGTTGGAGTAAGCTGATGATGTTCCGCATGGTGTGTAAACAAACGCATAGAGAGGAACACCATTAAATGCACCAGTTCCTATAGACGGCGGAGTAGTCGAATTAAAGTTAATGCTCGTGAGGCTACTGCATCCGTCAAAGGCATGTGATCCAATAGATGTTACAGATCCTGCAATATTGAGGGTTAATAGAGCCATTCCACCATAACCAGTCCCAGCAGCAAATGCGCTATCCCCGATGGTTGTAATTGTATTAGGAATGTTTATTGTAGTTGCATTATAAAGTCGGTTTTGATACATGTCATAAGCCCAACCAGACCCATTATAAGTTAGACTAAAACAAGCATAATTGCCAATTTCCGTAACATTAAAAGTGATTCCGTTATATGTTACGCTTGCCGGAATATCAACTTCTCCAGATAGAGTACTACCCCGTCCAACGATGCGGACGGTAAGATTGGCATTGCTGATTATATCATAGAGCCAGCCGTCTTTCTGGAAATCATACGCCCATGCTGAGTGTACTAACGTAATTAGCAAAGTGGACACTAAAAGAAGTTTCTTTTTCATATTAAATACGGTTTAATTATTGATTGAATATTTACTTGATAATAGTGTCCATGTTTCGTTATCAGCACCCAATACATGTTCAAGAGATCCCAATGTTGACAAACGCAATAGTTCATACTCTGTATATTTCCCAAAATCTTCGTCAATTTCTTCAAGCAATAACTTTCCTTCCCTTACCATACTACTAACTAACCCAATAACTCCAGCCACATCGTCTTTGTTGAATTTGCAATTCTCGGAGATATTGACAGTAACAATGTTGCCTCCCAAATTGTCGAAATGAAAACCGTCAAGTCCCATTAATTGCTCTAATGCCATGCCTATCGTTGCATTGGAATTCTGCTCTTTGACTTTCAGTAAGCCGTATAAAATGTCATTTTCACTCATAGCCACTATTTTGTGCCGAATAGACCCTACTGCGGCAGGTATACAAAAGAAGCGTGGGCCTGTATGTCTCACATCGTACTTGAAGGTCCTAGGAAAACCCGAATAATCAAATGTAAAACAGCCCACGCGTGAACACGCGAAGCCGCAATACAACCTTGATTACTCTGCTTGAAAATTTCCTAGGTTCTCAAGTACAAGGAAGCATAACGCTTCTAATCATTAACTTTCGGCCTTGAGATTTCTCCCTCAAAACCGACTGCAAAATTACGACATTTTTCTTATATCACAAAATATATTTTCTACGTTTCAAGATTTTGTTGTATCTTTGCAAATTGAAATATGAGTAAAAAACAACAAGATATAGCCTATTTCCTGTCGTTCTGTACCGAACAGTACAAGAACGAAAAACATTTGTCTGGCAGTGACGCAATGGATGTGATGAGTAAATATGGGGTATTGGACTATTTGGCAAAGCACTACGAAATGTTGCACACGCAGGGCCGCCAGTGGCTGATGGAAGATATTGACGAGTTTATTGCATTGCGCAGAAAGGAGGTCTCATGAAACTGTATCATGGAAGTCTGGAGATTATACAGAAGCCCGAAATACGCAAGGCAAACCGTACACTTGATTATGGCACAGGTTTCTATACCACCACATCGTATGAGCAGGCAGAGGCATGGGTAAAGCGTCGTATGGACGAGGCGAAGCTGAACAAGGGCTATGTAAATGTCTACGAAATTCCGGAGTCTTTGCCGACAGAATTGCGACAGCTGCTTTTCCAATCGCCGACAGAAGAGTGGGTGGACTTCGTGATGCGCAATCGCACGGAGAAAGGATTTGTACACGATTATGATATTGTATATGGCCCTGTGGCTAACGACCGCGTTTATGCAGCCTTTGCCTTATATGAGGGAGGTCTATTGAACAAGCAAGATCTTATCAAAGAATTAAAGACATACAAGCTGGTAGACCAATATTTATTCCATACAGAGACAGCCTTGCAAATACTGACTTTTGTTGAAGCAAAGGAGGTGACGTTATGAACCTCGACATAACACAGGATAACCTATACTTGATATTGCCATCGAAAGTCAGCCGAGTGGCAGAAATGCTCGCCGAAGATAGTGGCAAAAGCATTGTTCAGGCCGTGAAAGATATATACCTCTCAGATGTCTATAAACGCTTAGAACAGGAATCCACAAAGCAATGGCACCTCGGGCCCGTGGCACTTTACCAAGAGTTTTGTGCCAACTGATTAAAGGAGCCAGAAAGAACCCACAAAGAAGGCATAAAGAAAGGGAGCACCCAATCGGATGCTCCCTTCGCATTGTGGATATCAGCAGTATTGTCTTAACTACTTAACTACTGTCTCCTTAACTCCTAAATCAATACATTCCGCCCATGCCGCCCATGCCGGGGTTGCCGGCGGGCATCGGGGGTTCGGGTTCCTTGATGTCGCAGAGGACGCACTCGGTGGTGAGGA
>CACYZN010000025.1 GCA_902778925.1 uncultured Bacteroidota bacterium | reverse complement strand
CGGCAGCATCCGCTACTTCAGCCGCATGCTGATGGATCCCGACAGCGGCCTCTCCTACCCCGAGCCGGAGCCCAACACATTCTCGTTCAACTCGCCCTACGGCGCCTGCCCCCACTGCAACGGCCTCGGCGAAGTGGCACAGATAGACATGCAGAAGCTCATTCCCAACCCAAAGAAGAGCATCCGCGACGGTGCCATCGAGGTGTTGGGCAAGTACTCGCCCTCCAACTACGTCTACCGCAAGCTGGAGCTCATGGGCAAGCACTACGACTTCACGCTCGACGACCCTTTTGAGAACCTCAGCGAGGAGGCCGTGAACGCCATCCTTTACGGCAGCAACCACTTCGCCGGTATCGAGGACCCCGAAGATCCGGGCTACCTCAGCGAGTTCCAGGGAATCGTAAACTACATCACCGAGCTGGCCGGCGACGAGAGTCCCGCCAGCCTGCAGAAGTGGGCAGCGAGCTTCATGAATACCGTACCCTGCCCCGAATGTCATGGGCACCGCCTGAAAGCCGAGAGCCTTGCCTTCCGCATCCTCGACAAGAACATCGGCCAGCTGGCCGACATGGATCTACAGGAGTTGCAAGAATGGCTTGAAGCTCTGGAGCCGCAGCTCGACGAGCGCGACCGAAAGGTGGCGCACGAGGTGCTCAACGAAATACTCAAACGCCTATCGTTCCTCAACAACGTTGGCGTGGGCTACCTCTCGATGAACCGCAGCGCCAAGAGCCTCTCCGGCGGCGAGGCGCAGCGCATACGCCTGGCCACACAGATTGGCTCGCAGCTCACCAACGTGCTCTACATCCTCGACGAGCCCAGCATCGGCCTTCACCAGCGCGACAACCAACGCCTCATAGAGAGCCTCAAACAGCTGCGCGACCTCGGAAACAGCATCATCGTTGTCGAGCACGACCGCGACATGATGCTCGCCGCCGACTACCTGGTCGACATAGGCCCCGGCGCCGGCGTCCACGGCGGCAAGATACTCTTCGCAGGAAATCTTAAAGAATCCAGAAAAACTAAAGAATCTAGTTTAACTCTAGACTATCTAGAAAGAAAGCGCGATATCGAGCTACCGCAAAGGAGAATCATCGAAGGCCGCGACCATATACTACTGAAAGGCGCTACCGGCAACAACCTCAAGGGCATCGACCTCGACCTGCCGCTGGGCATGTTCGTCTGCGTCACCGGAGTCTCCGGCAGCGGCAAGTCGACCCTCATCAACGACACCCTGCAGCCCATCCTCAGCCAGCATTTCTACCATTCGCTTCGCGCCCCGTTGCCCTACCAGAGCATTGAGGGCATCGAGCATATTGACAAAGTCATCCAGATTGACCAAAGCCCCATCGGCCGCACGCCGCGCTCGAACCCCGCCACCTACGCGGGCTTCTTCGACGACATACGGCGGCTCTTCGCCGAGCTGCCGTCGGCGCGAATCCGCGGATATAAGCCAGGACGCTTCAGTTTCAACGTCAGCGGTGGCCGCTGCGAGCACTGCAAGGGTGCCGGCCTGCGGACTATAGAGATGAACTTCCTGCCCGACGTGTACGTGCAGTGCGAGGTCTGCGGCGGCAAGCGCTACAACCGCGAGACGCTGGAGATACGCTACAAGGGCAAGTCCATCGCCGACGTGCTCGACATGACGGTCAACGAGGCCGTGGAGTTCTTCGACGCCTACCCCAAGCTGCGGCGCAAGCTGCTGGCCCTGCAGGACGTGGGCCTCGGCTACATCACCCTCGGACAGCAGAGCACCACCCTCAGCGGCGGCGAGGCGCAACGCGTGAAGCTGGCCACCGAGCTCTCGCGCACCGATACCGGCAAGACATTATATATATTGGACGAGCCCACCACGGGCCTCCACTTCGAGGACATCCGCATCCTGCTCGGCGTGCTGCAGAAGCTCGTCGACAAGGGCAACAGCGTCCTCGTCATCGAGCACAACATGGACGTCATCAAGGTGGCCGACTGGGTCATCGACCTCGGTCCCGACGGCGGCCGCGCCGGCGGTCGCATCACCTTCTGCGGCACGCCCGAAGCGTTAGCCCAGCAGAAGGACAACTTCACGGGACAGTACCTCAAGGCAGAGTTGGAGGTGATGAAACTGTTTTAGTGTTGCACTGATGCAATCGCAATAAGGACAACTAGTGCTATTCCTCCAAGTGTGCCCCACAAGGTTGCACTCATTGTTCTTGAGAGCTCCTCATCATAATCATGTTCCTGATGTGTCTCCGTTTTTGAGTCCACTTCTACCTTGTTTATTTTAAAACTGAAAGTATAATCATTCTGCACATCTTCTATTTTTATCGGCAGAAGAATACTCACACTTTCCCCTTCCAACGTCTTGGCCTTTTCCATTGCAGCATCCGTGGAGAACCAATTGGGGAATAACGGTAGTGTTGTCCATTCATTTGAAACAAGGTGTATATTGTCAACCGGAACAAGAATGTCTTCAAGTTTCGCTCCCCGTGGCAGTGTCGTTGGCACCTGGCCCTCATTCATCTTACTATACTTTATACCGGAATGAATCATCTTTGAGATGCTCTTGTCAGTGTTGACATAAACAACATCGTCCCAGTTTATTTTCAAAGCATGGTTTGTTTTGTTGTATATGGTGAATGAGAATTGCTTGTTCAATACAAGCCAGAAGATTCTAATATTTTCATCCTCGAAAACGTATTTGGTTACACCTTCGTCGGAGTTCTCTTTCTGGATTGTTTCGGAGAAGCGTTCTTTTGAGTTGGATGGCAATTCAACCTTATCTAAAGACACTGAATAGGTGGCTTGCCTTGTTGTGGTTGTAACATCTTTCATTACAGTGCATGACTGAAGCGAAAGAAGTGCTACGATTGTAAGAAGATACATTTTCTTCATACCTTTTATCGCCAGTGTTATCCTGTTGGCCCCTCAGGTTTTATAATGATTAAACAAATATCGGCTTCCTGCCAATGAGCTGGAAGCCGATGTTTGAGTAAGAGGGATGAAGAAAGGCGTAATTCCTTTCATATTTTGCCACTTACTTCTTAATGTCGGTGTCTGGTAATACCTTTGGAATAAATAAGTGGGAAAGAATCACGCCGATGCGCGAACCTTCGCTTTCTTATTTCCATTCCAAATGCGAGTTTACCAGACTTTACATTAAGGGAAACAAGAGCGTCAGCTCAATGTATTAAAATGCTTTCTGTTTTCTACATATTTCTATTCGTTTTTCTCGCTGCAAAGATACAACTATTAATTAAACTGACCAAATCTTTTTCATCGCGTCAGCCACTCGCGGACCTCGGGGGGGATGACCTCGGAGCTGCTGGTGCTGCGGCGGTAGCCGGCCATAACGGTGCGGCACTCCACGCAGACCGTATCGGTTTCGGTGTTGATGACGCGCTGCATTATGGTGAGGCTCTTGTTGCCGAGTTTCTCCACCTCGGTGGTGACAGCGATGCTGTCGTGATAGTGTATCTGCGCCCGGAAGTCGACGTCGTAGTGCACCACCATGACGGTGAAGTCGCCCTTGGTGGGCGGCACCCCGTGCGAGGAGAAGAAGGCATCTTTACCCAGGTCGAGGTACTCCATGATGACGGCGTTGTTGACGTGTCCCATCTGGTCCACGTCGTTGAAGCGTATTTGTATCGGTGTTGTGTGCATGGTTTATTGTTTTTTCAGTGAGAAGAAGTATTCTAGGCCGGAGAGGCGGTTGTCGGCTGAGCCGACACCTCCTCGGTTCTTGGCGTATATCTCGCCGCCGTGGAAGAGGACGGCATGTTTGACGATGCTGAGGCCGAGGCCAGTGCCGCCGTTCTGGCGCGAGCGGCCCTCGTCGATGCGCACGAAGCGGTCGAAGAGGCGCGACAGATACTCGTCGGCCACGCCCTTGCCGGTGTCGTAGTAGTGTATGAAGTAGTGGTCGGGGCTCTCCTTGTAGGTCTCGAGGACGATGTCGATGCCCTGGCCGGCGTAGGCGATGCTGTTCTCGGCCAGGTTGCGGAAGATGCAGTAGAGCAGCTCGCGGTTGCCCTGCAGCGGCATGGCAGGCAAGTTGTTGGCGATGGTGATGCCGGCAGCCTCGGCCTTGTCGCCAAGGTCTTCGATAGCCTCCCTGGCCACCTCGGCGGCATCCACCTCGGTGCGGGGGAAGAGGTCGGCGCTCTCCTCGAGCTTGTTGATGATGGAGACGTCCTGTATCAAGTCGCTCAGGCGCAGCGTCTGGCTGTAGCTGCGCTGCAGGTAGTGGCGGCGGCGATCGTCGTCGACGGGCTTGTCGCCGAGCAGTATCTCGAGGTAGCCACGAATGGAGCTGACGGGGGTCTTCAGTTCGTGGGCTATGTTGGAGGTCATCTCCTGCTTGAGCTGGCGGTTGCGGTGCTCGGCCTCCGACGCCTCGAGGCGCAGCCGGTTGGCCTCGTCGGCCATCTGCCGCAGACGCTGGTTCTTCAGCATCAGGCGGACATAGAGCACAAAAATTGTTGCCGCAAGTATGAGCAATACTACATCAGACCAGTCCATAACCAAATCCTGTTTTGTTCACAATACGGTTGCCGTCGGCGCCGAGCTTCTTGCGCAGGCGCGCGATATGCACATCGACCGAGCGCACGCCGACCAGCGTGTCGTCGGGCCACACCGCCGCCAGTATCTCCTCGCGCGAGAAGAAGCGGCCGGGCTGCTGCCGGAAGAGGTCGAGTATCAGGTGTTCCCTCTTGGTCAGGCCGGTCGTATTGGCCGTACCGGTGCGCCGCAGCACGGCGCGCACCCGTGCCAGCACGGTGTCGAACGAGAAGGGCTTGGTGATATAGTCGTCGGCGCCGACGTCGAAGCCCTGCAGCTCGTCGTCGTGGGTGTCGCGGGCGGTGAGAAAGACGATGGGCGTGCGGTCGCCGGCATCGCGCAGCCGCTGGGCCATCTCGAAGCCCGACATCCGATCCATCATCACGTCGAGCAGAATAATTTCGAATTTCGAATTCCGGATTTCGAATTTCGAGAGTGCTTCCTCTGCAGAGGCAGCCGTCTCGACGTCGAAGCCCTCGGCCTCGAGGTTGAAGCGCAGTATCTCGCGCAGGTCCTCCTCGTCGTCGACCACCAGTATCCGTTTACGTTGTTCGTTGTCCATCGTTATGATAACGCAGCCATGCCCTATAATATTGTATAGCCCCGCCACCAAAAATGCCAGCCCTCCCCACGTCTTTTATGTACTTCTTATGTATTTCTTATGTTGTATTTATGTTTAAAACATAAGAAATACATAAGAAATACATAAGAAGTACATAAGAACGACCGGAGGGGATGGGGAGAGGAGGCTTAGCGATAGGCTTTTACAACCCGTGGGCTACAAAAAAAGCCGCCAGCAGGCGCGGGATTGGATTTATTTCGTATCTTTGCAACGTGGATTGTCCTGCATCGGGCACACCTAACGAGCACATTACTAGACGATGGAACTGACAATACTGGCATGTTTTGTAGCCTACACCGCGCTGCTGTTTGCGGTGATGTGGCTCACCGGACGCCGCGGGGCGCGCGGCAACGAGGCCTTTTTCCGCGCCGGACGGCGGTCGCCGTGGCCCGTGGTGGCCTACGGCATGATAGGGGCCTCGCTGAGCGGCGTGACCTTCATGTCGGTGCCGGGCGGCGTGTACAGCGGCGGCTGGACCTACATGCCGCTGGTGCTGGGCTACGTGCTGGGCTATGCCGTCATAGCGCTGGTGCTGTTGCCGCTCTACTACCGGCTCAACCTCACCTCGATATACTCCTACCTCGACCAGCGCTTCGGCCTCCGCAGCGAACGCACCGGAGCCCTGTTCTTCATCATAAGCCGACTGCTGGGGTCGGCGCTGCGCATGTACCTGGTGGTCTTCGTGCTCTACGAGTTTGTCTTCCGTGCCTGGGGGGTGTCCTTCTGGGTACCGGCGGTGGTCTTCATCGCCATCATACTGCTCTACACCTTCCGTGGCGGCATCAAGACGGTGGTGTGGACCGACATGCTGCAGACCACCTTCCTGCTGCTCGCCGCCGCCGCCACCGTGGTGGCCATACTCAACCGCCTCGACCTGGACCTCGGCCAGGTGCTGCAGCTCTCGGCCGACAGCGGCCACACCCACATCTGGGAGACCGACCCCACGGCTCCCAAGTACTACTGGAAGCAGCTGCTCAGCGGCATGTTCATCACCATCACCATGACCGGCCTGGACCAGGACATGATGCAGAAGAACCTCACCTGCAAGTCGCTGCGCGATGCACAGAAGAACGTCATGACCAGCTCGGTGCTCTTCGTGGTGGTCAACCTGCTCTTCCTCAGCCTCGGCTCGGCCCTGCTGGTCTACGCCGAGCAGACAGGCTTCGCACTGCCGGTCAACGAAGCCGGCGCCGTGGTGCCCGACAAGATATTCCCCTCGGTGGCCTTCAGCCTCAGCGGCTTCACGGCCGTGTGCTTCGTGCTGGGCATGGTGGCCGCCGGCTACAGCAGTGCCGACGGCACCCTCACCGCCCTCACCACCACCTTCTGCTACGACTTCCTCCACTTCGGCAAACGCCCCTCGGAAGGCGACACCACCTCGACTAAAAGCCAGCACTCGGAACTAAGGATCAGACGGCTGGTGCACATCGGCTTCGCACTGCTCTACCTGCTGGTCATCATCGCCTTCCGCCCCTTCCACCAGCAGTCGCTCATCGACACCCTGTTCGACGTGGCAGGCTTCACCTACGGTCCCCTGCTCGGCCTCTACGCCTTCGGCCTCTTCACCCGCCTGCGCGCACGCGACAGCTGGGTGCCATTCATAGCCATCGCCTCGCCCATAGCGTGCTACATACTGAAGCTCTACTCGCCCCAGTGGTTCGGCTACCACTTCGGCTTCGAGATACTACTCGTCAACGGCCTTGTCACCTTCCTGCTGCTCTGGCTCAGCTCTCTGTCGATGAAGCAAAAGACCCCGCCCACCGCCAACTGAAGAACCATGAACATGACGCTCACCATACTCGGCTCGGGAGCCGCCCTGCCCATCGGGGCGCGCCGCTGCAGCGCGCAAGCACTCAACATCGGAGGCTTCAAGCTCCTCATCGACTGCGCCGAAGGAACCCAGGACCGCATACGCTACAACCACTTGCGGCTGCAGACCCTCGGCACCATCATCATCTCGCACCTGCACGGCGACCACTTCTTCGGCCTGCCCGGACTGCTCAGCACCATGCACCTCTGCGGCCGCACCGACCCCGTCACCATCGTGGCACCCCGCGGCGCCCGCCAGGTGATAGAGACCACCTTCGAGCTCACCGGCAACCACATAGGCTTCGACATCGAATGGCACGAGCTCGACTTCGACCAAGGCATGCAACGCATACTTGAGAACCGCCGCTGCACCGTCGACGCCTTCCCCATCGTGCACTCGGTGCCCACCTACGGCTTCCGTATCACCGAAGCCAACCGCGCCGCCGGTCGCGAGCGCACCTACGTCTACTGCTGCGACACCGCCTACACCGACGACCTGCTGCCCTACATATCCGGAGCCGACCTGCTCTGCCTCGAATGCACCTTCGCCAACGAGCTGGCCGATCTGGCACGCGACCGCCAGCACCTCACCGCCGGCCAAGCCGGCAGGCTGGCCGCCCTGGCCGGCGCTCGCCAGCTGCTCCTCACACATATCAGCGCCCGCTACCGCGAGCCCGAAGTGCTGATCGAACAGGCATCGGCCGAGTTCGAAAACGTGGTAATGGCCGCCGACAACATGCGCCTCGAGATAGGAAGCAACCCCCAAAGCCAGGAATGCCAACCTAAAAAAAACGAAGCGCAACAGCCTGATTGTTAAACCGCAATTAGTGCAGCCTCCGCTGCGCGACAAAATTTATTTTGCCAGATTACAAAAAAGTAGTACTTTTGCACCCGTTTTTGAACGGCGAGCGACCTCGTGGAGCAACCCGCTCACAAATGGAGAGATGCCGGAGTGGTCGATCGGGGCGGTCTCGAAAACCGTTGACCAGCTTGCTGGTCCCAGGGTTCGAATCCCTGTCTCTCCGCCAGAGACACACAAAGAAGCAAGGCGCGGAACAGCAGTTCCGCGCCTTGCTTCTTTGCTATTATCCTGCCAGGGGCTACTTCAGCAGGCGGCTATACAGGTCAAAGTAGCGGTCCTCCACCTCGTCGGTGACCTCGAAGGGGTTGTCGGCACCAATCACCTCTATCTTGCACTCCGGCACACCAATACCCACCAGCTGGCGGCGCACCTCGTCGCTGACGGCCACGATGACGTCGGCCGAGCTGTAGGAATAGCGCATGCGCACACGCCACATAAAGGAGTCGAGCAACGAATTGCTGTGGTGCTCGGCGATGCTATATACGGTGATTATGGTCTTTATGTCGCGGCTGATATGGTAGGGCAACTCTTCGTTCAAACCATGGAATATCTGCACCTTCTCGGTCTTCAGGCAGGGGTCCAGGCGGTAGCGCATCCATGCCGAGGGCATCACCTTGGCAATCCCCACGGGCACATAGGTGCTCACATTGGCAAAACTGCGGAAATAGGTCTTATAGTCTGGATTGATGCGGGTCGAGAAGAGCAGCGCACGGTACTGCTTATTGTAGCGGCTGGCCATACGCGACACCAGATTGCGGCAGAAATCGCCCATCACTTGCGGATTGCGGAGGGCGTTATTAGCTTCGTATCCTACTAACATAGTTTACTTTGAGTTGTTAATAAGTTTATTCTATCGGAGTGCAAATATACGAATATTCTCTGTACTTTTGCAAAAAAATTTCAAGCAACCCACATCAACATGCCGGAACGACACCCCAACCAGCCATCGCCCTTCGGTGCTCTCACCCTGAAACAGAAGACCTTGCTATACGAGCGTATGGCCGAACTCTTCAGCGAAAACAAACGCTCCCTCTTCGACCGTCTGGCGCCACTGCGCACACGCCACCTCTGCGTGGTGCTCGAAGACATATACCAAAGCCACAACGCCTCGGCGGTGCTACGCTCGTGCGATTGCTTCGGCGTGCAGGACGTGCATGTCGTCGAGAAGCACAACCCCTTCAACCCAGCCGGCGACGTGGCCGTAGGCAGTTCCAAGTGGGTCGACTACTACCGCTATGCCGACACCGCCGCCGCCTATGCCGAACTGAGCCGCCGCGGCTACCGCATCGTAGCCACCCTGCCCCACGAGAACGACCAGATGATTGGTGACCTCGACATCAGCCAGCCCACCGCCCTGGTCTTCGGCACCGAGCTGACAGGCCTCTCGCAGGAAGCCATCGACGGCGCCGACGCCTACGTCAAGATACCCATGTACGGCTTCACCGAGAGCTTCAACATCTCGGTCTGCGCCGCGCTGAGCCTCTTCAGCCTCACCGAGCGCATGCGCCATGCCGACGGCCTGAACTGGCAACTCGACGACAACGCACTGCTCGACCTCAAGCTGCACTGGACCATGCAGGTCGTCCGCGACGGCGAAAAAGTAATGGAAAATCTGATGCAGAATATGCCCAATCAATAATATTTTGTATATTTGCAGGCTGAAACCGACAGCGAAAGTATACAATAAAACATACAATATGAAGAAGATAATCCTACTTACGGCAGTCCTGGCACTCCTGCACGGGGCTTCCTTTGCACAGAACATGAAGTCTGTGCCCGAGAAAGATGTCAAGGTAAACTATGTAAAAGACTTCCAGCGCCAGGTCAAGGACGCCACCAACGTGGAATGGTGGCAGATCGACGAACAGACCTTCAAGGTGACCTACCTCGACGCCGAAAAGAGCCGCCAAGGCATGGTGTTCAGCAACAAAGGCACCGAGACACACTACTATATCGACAAGCAGTACTACCCCGCTGCCGTGCGCGACACGGTGAGCCACCTCTTCAAGGGCTACAGCATCAGCGACGTATGGGTCTGCAAAGTGCGCGGCAAGATGACCTACCAGGCCCGCATAGCCCGCAAGAGCGGCTTCCTGTGGTGGAAGAAAGAGAAAGATGCCAAGATTGTAAACTGGGAGGTCGACGGCAAATACATAGGCGAATAATCCGCACGCCCCCGACCCTACAGCGCCCGTGGCATCTGCCACGGGCGCTTCTATTTTGCCGTCCCTTCAATAAAGAAAGGCGCACCTCCCTGCGGGGGAGGTGCGCCCTTCTTGTTGGTAGTGGTATTTACTCGGCGTCGCGGCCGTGGCAGTTCTTGTACTTCTTGCCGCTACCG
Source organism: uncultured Bacteroidota bacterium (assembly GCA_902778925.1). GTDB lineage: Bacteria > Bacteroidota > Bacteroidia > Bacteroidales > P3 > Colimorpha. The sequence goes on along the minus strand of CACYZN010000025.1, from coordinate 23,034 downwards.
CAGGGGCATGGGTCGTTGCGGCCCACCTTCTTCTCGACGTGCACCGGCATCACCTTCTGGGGCTGCTGGTGCGAACTGTCGATGGCCTGCTGCTGTTGCTGGGCGGCACGGTCGAAGTCGTTCTGACGTCCGGCACGAAGACCACGCTGCGGAGCCTGCGGACGCTGTGCCTCGCGCACCTGACTCTCGTCGGGCAGCGGCAAGGTGGCACGGCTCAGGAAACTGGTAATCTCGCGGTTGATGCTGAGCAACATCTGCTCGAAGAGTTTGAAGCTCTCGAACTTGTAGATAAGCAGGGGGTCTTTCTGCTCGTAGGCGGCGTTCTGCACGCTCTGGCGCAAATCGTCGAGCTGGCGCAGGTGCTCCTTCCACTGGTCGTCGATGATGGCGAGGGTGATACCTTTTTCAATCGAGAGCTGCAGCTCGCGTCCGTGGGTCTCGTAGGCCTTCTTGACAGGCACCACCACGTTGAGGGTTTTCTTGCCGTCGGTGATGGGGAAGGCCACATTGATGTAGCGCGTGTTCTCGGCGATGTTCTTGATGAAGGGCCAGGCCGTCTCGCAGAGGCGCTGCATGCGCTCGCGATAGGCCGAGAAGCACTGGTCGAAGAGCATCTGTATGGCATCCTTGCGGTGCAGCGACAGGAAGTCGCGCTCGCTCATGGGCACCTCATGGGCGAAGACCTTGATGACCTCGAGCTTGAAGTCCTCCCAGTCGCTGCCCTCGGTATAGAGCAGCTCACAGGTGTCGTAGAACATGTTGCTTATGTCTATACTCAGGCGGTCGCCGTAGAGGGCGTTGCGGCGCTTGTTGTAGATGACGGTGCGCTGGTTGTTCATCACGTCGTCGTACTCGAGCAGGCGCTTACGCATGCCGAAGTTGTTCTCCTCGACCTTCTTCTGAGCACGCTCAATCTGCTTGGTAATCATCGAGTGCTGGATGACCTCGCCCTCCTGCAGGCCCATGCGGTCCATGACCTGGGCAATGCGTTCGGAGCCGAAGAGGCGCATCAGGTCGTCCTCGAGCGAGACGAAGAAGAGGCTGGAGCCGGGATCGCCCTGACGTCCGGCACGGCCGCGCAGCTGGCGGTCGACGCGACGGCTCTCGTGGCGCTCGGTGCCTATGATGGCCAGACCGCCTTTCTCGCGCACGTCGCCCTTGAGCTTGATATCGGTACCACGGCCGGCCATGTTGGTGGCGATGGTGACGCGGCCGGGCTCGCCGGCCTGTGCCACGATGTCGGCCTCCTTCTGGTGCAGCTTGGCGTTGAGGACATTGTGGGGAATGCGTTTCATCTTGAGCATCTTCGACAGCAGCTCCGAGGTCTCGACACTGGTGGTACCCACCAGCACGGGGCGTCCCTCGCCGATGAGGCGTTCCACCTCGTCGATGACGGCCTTGAACTTCTCGCGCTTGGTCTTGTAGATCATGTCGTCCATGTCGACGCGGGCGATGGGCTTGTTGGTCGGTATCTCGACCACATCGAGCTTGTAGATGTTCCAGAACTCGCCGGCTTCAGTCGAGGCGGTACCCGTCATGCCGGCCAGCTTCTTGTACATGCGGAAGTAGTTCTGCAGGGTGATGGTGGCGTAGGTCTGGGTGGCGGCCTCCACCTTGGCGTTCTCCTTGGCTTCGACGGCCTGGTGCAGTCCGTCGCTCCAGCGGCGGCCTTCCATGATACGGCCCGTCTGCTCGTCGACTATCTTCACCTGGTTGTCCTCGGTGAGTATGTAGTCCACGTCGCGCACAAACAGCGTGTAGGCCTTGAGCAGCTGGTCGACGGTATGGACACGCTCGCTCTGCACGGCGAAGTCGGAGTATATCTTGTCCTTGGCGGCGGCTTTCTCCTCGGGGCTGAGGGCGGCGTTGGCCTCCACCTCGGCGATGGCGCTGCCTATGTCGGGCAACTGGTAGAAGTTGGGGTCTTCGCCGAGCGAGGTGAGGTACTCCATGCCCTTGTCGGTGAGCTCCACCTGGCGCTGCTTCTCGTCGATGACGAAGTAGAGCTCGTCGTCGATGATGTGCATGTTCTTGTTCTGCTCCTGCATGTAGAAGTTCTCTGTCCTGAGCAGGATACTCTTGATGCCGCTCTCGGAGAGGTACTTGATGAGGGCGTTGTTCTTCGGCAAGCCGCGGTAGGCGCGCAGCAGCTGCTTGGCGCACTCGTCCTCGGGCTTGGGATTGGGGTTCTCGGCTATGCCCTTCTTGGCGTCGGCCAGGAACTGGGTGACCAGCAGGCGTTGGGCGTTGTAGAGCTTTTCGATGGTGGGCTTGAAGCGGTAGAACTCCTGCTCGTCGTCGTCCTTGCCGGTGGGGCCGCTGATGATGAGGGGGGTACGGGCGTCGTCGATGAGCACCGAGTCGACCTCGTCGACGATGGCGTAGTTGTGGCCGCGCTGCACCAGCTCGTCGGGGTTGCGGCTCATGTTGTCGCGCAGATAGTCGAAGCCGAACTCGTTGTTGGTGCCGTAGGTGATGTCGCAGTTGTAGGCGGCAATGCGCTCGGGGCTGTGGGGCTCGTGCTTGTCGATGCAGTCGACCGTCAGGCCGTGGAATTCGAAGAGCATGCCCATCCACTCGGAGTCGCGCTTGGCCAGGTAGTCGTTCACCGTGACCACGTGCACGCCCTTGCCGGGCAATGCGTTGAGGTACACCGGCAGTGTGGCCACGAGGGTCTTACCCTCGCCGGTGGCCATCTCGGCAATCTTGCCGCTGTGCAGCACCACGCCGCCAATGATCTGCACGTCGTAGTGCACCATGTCCCAGGTGATTTCGTTGCCGCCGGCCACCCAGTGGTTCTGGTAGATGGCCTTGTCGCCATCGATGCTGATGCTGGGGTGCGTGGCCGCCAGGTCGCGGTCGTGGTCGGTGGCGGTGACCACCACCTCGCTGTTCTGGGCAAAGCGCCTGGCCGTCTCCTTCACCACGGCGAAAGCCTCGGGCAGTATCTCGTCGAGCACCTTCTGGGTCTTGTCGTAGCTCTGCTTCTCCAGGTCGTCGATGTGTTTGTAGAGGGCTTCCTTCTCGTCGACCGGCATATCGTATTCGGCCTCGATGCGGTCGCGCAGTTGCTTCAGTTCCTGCTCCTCGGCCTCGATAGCCTGGGCTATACGTTGCCTGAATTCTATTGTCTTGCCGCGCAGACCGTCGTTGTCGAGCGATGCAATGGTGGGGTAGACTGCCAGCGTGGCGTCCAGATACGGTTTCACCGCCTTGAGGTCGCGCTGACTCTTGTCTCCAAACAGTTTGGTCAAAAAATTCGCCATATATACGTATTTAATATACAATTTAGTGGTTGTGCAACAAACCATTATAGCAAAAAGCGTGCCACACAACAAACGGCAAAGATACAAAAAATTTCGACATGCGACGGCAAAGATTTGCCAATTGGCATTATTTTCACCGCCTCCCCGCCTGCTCCCCTCCCCTTCCGGTCCGGTCGTTCTACTTCTTATGTATTTCTTATGTTGTATTTATGTTTAAAACATAAGAAATACATAAGAAATACATAAGAAGTACATAAGAACTACCGGAGGGGAACCGGATAGGATGGCCAGGGGAGCTGATTGCGAGGCAGTTGCCGAGGCACCCTTTCCGGGCCGCTATCGGGCGTATAGGGCCACGAGGGTCTCGTACTTCTCCTGCTTGCCGCTGGTGGTGGCGGGTTCGCCCACCTGCTTGCCGTGCTGGTAGATTTGCTCGAAGCTGAGGCGACCCCGCTCGAAGTCGCGACCGAGGCCGCTGTCGAACGAAGCATAGCGCTGACGCTTCATCTGTGGCAGCTCGCTGTTTTCCAGCAGGTCGGCGGCCGAGAGCAGTGCGCGGGCCATGGCGTCCATGCCGCTGATGTGGGCAATGAAGATGTCGTCGGGGTCGGTCGAGTTGCGGCGCAGTTTGGCGTCGAAGTTGGTGCCGCCGGTGCCGAAGCCGCCGCCACGGATTATCTCCATCCAGGCCTGCGTCAGTTCGTAGTTGTCGATGGGGAACTGGTCGGTGTCCCAGCCGTTCTGCATGTCGCCGCGGTTGGCGTCGATGCTGCCCAGCATGCCGGCGTCGACGGCACAGGCCAGCTCGTGCTCGAAGGTGTGGCCGGCCAGGGTGGCGTGGTTCACCTCGATGTTGACCTTGAAGTCCTTGTCAAGGCCGTGGGCACGGAGGAAGCCTATCACCGTCTCGGTGTCGACGTCGTACTGGTGCTTCATGGGTTCCATGGGTTTGGGCTCGATAAGGAAGGTACCCTTGAAGCCGTGGGCGCGGCCGTAGTCGCGGGCCTTGGCGAGCATCATGGCCAGGTGCTCTTTCTCGCGGCGCTGGTCGGTGTTGAGCAGGCTCATGTAGCCCTCGCGGCCGCCCCAGAAGACGTAGTTCTCGCCGCCCAGTTTGATGGTGGCGTCGATGGCGTTTTTGATTTGCACCGCAGCGCGTGCCACCACGTCGAAGTCGGGGTTGGTGGCGGCGCCGTTCATGTAGCGCTTGTGGCCGAAGACGTTGGCGGTGCCCCAGAGGCAGTGTATGCGGGGGTATTCCTTCATCTTGGCGAGGGCATAGTCGGTGATGGCGGCCATGCGGCGCTCGTATTCCTCCACCGTCGGGCCTTCTTCGACGAGGTCGACGTCGTGGAAACAGAAGTAGTCTATGCCCAGCTTGTCCATCAGCTCGAAGCCGGCGTCCATCTTGTCGCGGGCACGCTGCATCGGGTCGTCGGCGCGGTCCCACTCGTAGGTGCGGGTCTGCCCGCCGAAGGGGTCGGCGCTGGCCTGGCCCAGCGTGTGCCACCACGCCATGGCGAAGCGCAGCCACTCCTTCATCTTGCGGCCCATGACGAGGCGCTCGGGCTCGTACCAATGGAAGGCCATCACATTCTTGCTCACCGGTCCCTCGTAGGGGATACGTCCGGTCTGCGGGAAATATTCTTTAGTCATATCTAGGGTTTTAAAGGTTTCTGTATCGAAAAAAGACAGTGGGTTGTCGGTTCGCGGTGGACTACATGCCCAAGACCTCTTTCCAACGGCGGTAGGCCTCGTCGAGGCGGCTGTCGCGCTCGGGCTCGATGCGTTGCAGGCAGTGCAGGCCGGCGAAGGCTTCGGCGGCGTCGCGGTAGATGCCGGCGCCCAGGCCGGCGCCACGTGCTGCGCCCACGGCTCCGTCGGTGTCGTAGAGCTCGATGGGCGAACCGCTTACCGAGGCAAGCGTATGGCGGAACAAGGGCGAGAGGAACATGTTGGCGCGGCCGGCACGTATCAGGCTGGGCCGGTCCATCAGCTCCATGCCGTACATCAGCGAGAAAGCCACGCCCTCCTGCGCGGCGCGCAGCAGGTGGGCCCGACGGTGGTTGTTGAAGTCCAGCCCGTGGATCGAGGCACCGACATTGCGATTGGCCAGCACGCGCTCGGCCCCGTTGCCGAAGGGTATCACCGTGACGCCCTCGCTGCCAGGGGCGACGGTGGCGGCCTCGCGGTTCATCTCGTCGTAGGTGAGGTCGGGCGACACATTGCGGCGCAACCAGGCGCTCAGTATGCCACATCCGTTCACACAGTGCATCAGACCCAGGTGGTGATTGACGTGCAGGAACCTGTTTATCCGGCCGCTGTTCTCGACCTGCTTCTCTCCGTCCACCACGCCGTACACTACCCCCGAGGTTCCAGCGGTGGCGGCCACCTCGCCGGGGTTGAGCACGCCCAGCGAGAGGGCGTTGTTGGGCTGGTCGCCGGCGCGGTAGCTGACGGCGACACCCTCGCGCAGTCCCAGCTCGGCAGCGGCCTCGCGTCCCACACGCCCCTGCTCGCCGAAAGTGGGCACCAGGGGAGGAACGATGTCGCACGGAAAGCCGAAGTAGGACATCATGGCCGACGAGAGCGAGCGGGCGTCGAAGTCCCACAGCATCATCTCGCTCAGGCCGCAGGCCGTGGTGGCGGGGGCGGCGCCCAGGCGCAGGGCTATCCAGTCGCCGGGGAGCATGATGTACTTTATTCTTCCGAATATCGCGGGCTCGTGCTCTTTGACCCAAGCCAGCTTGGCGGCGGTGAAGTTGCCGGGTATGGGGGCATGCTCGCCGTAGGGCACACCGCGCGAGTCGCACCAGATGATGGCGTCGCGCAACACCCGCAGGTCCTTGTCGAGACACACCAGACCGTGCATCTGGTAGCTGATGCCTATGGCTTCCACATCGGCCAACAGATTGTGGCCACAGTCGGTCTTAATCTTGGCGACAGCCTGCTTCAGGTACTGCCACCAGTCGTCGGGGCTCTGTTCGGCCCAACCGGGCTGCAAGGCCTTGATGGGGGCCTCGCTACCTGGCGCCGACGCGCTGGCCACGCAGCGCCCACTCGCCGACTCTACCAGAGCCACTTTCACACTGCTGCTGCCAAGGTCGATACCCAAAAGAAAACTCATAAAAGAAAGGTTTTATTCACTTACTGCTTCTTGTGCCACAGGCGGCTCATGTCCTCCAGGGTCCGCCCCTTGGTCTCGGGGACCAGACGCCACACGAACAGCGCCGCCACGATGCACATGGTGCCGTACAGTCCGTAGGTGAACCAGTGGCCAAAGTTGTCGCCGGCGGCGAGGTGCATGTTGAACATGGGCACGAAGGTGGAACTGACTATGAAGTTGAACACCCACTGGGCCGCCACCGCGATGGCCACGGCGGCACCGCGTATGGTGTTGGGGAATATCTCGGAGATCAGCACCCAGCAGATGGGTCCCCACGAGAACATGAACGAGGCCGAGTAGAGCATAATGCTGACCATGGTAAGCAGTTGCAGCCCTTCGGCTCCGAAGGTCAAGGCCACTCCGAAGGCACCCAAGGCCATGCCCAGCGAGCCGGCTATGAGCAGCGGTTTGCGGCCCCAGCGTTCGACGGTGAAGATGGCGACCAGGGTGAACACTATATTCACCACGCCCATCATCACCGTGTTGGCCATGGGGTCGGTCATGCCCATGTCGCCGAAGATGCGTGGAGCATAGTATAGCACAGCGTTGATGCCCACCACCTGCTGGAAGACACTGAGCATCACCCCCACGAAGACCACCAGCCAGCCATAGGCGAATAGGCGCTCACGGCGCTCGCTGGATGTCGACTTGATGTCGGTCAGTATCTCGCCCGCCTTGTCGTCGCCGTTGATTTTCGACAGCACGGCGAGGGCCTTTGTGTCGCGGCCGTTCATGGCCAGCCAGCGTGGCGATTCCGGCACGAGGCATATCAGTATGGTAAACAGCGCCGCCGGCACGGCCTCGGAACCGAACATGTAGCGCCAGCCGGTATCGATGGTCCACGTATCGCTGCCGGCAGCCACACGGTTCACCCCCTGCCCAATCTGCTCAATCACGGGGTTCGTGTGCTCGCCCAGTATCATGAAGTTCACAAAGTAGACCACCAGCTGGCCAAAGATGATGGCGAACTGGTTCCAGCTGACCAGTTGGCCACGCCGGTTGGCCGGGGCGACCTCGCCGATATACATCGGGCAGATGGCGCTGGCCAGGCCCACACCCATGCCGCCAACGACACGGTAGAGGTTGAACATCCACAGCAGTCCAAGTGTAGGCTCGCCGCGGTGGAAGAAAAGCATCTCGGGGTTCATCGACCCCAAGGCCGATACAAAGAAGAGCACGCCTGCCAACACAAGGGAACGCTTGCGGCCGAGGCGAGTGGCCACAATGCCGCTCAGCAGTGCTCCCACCACACAGCCTATCAAGGCGCTACTGCACGTCAAACCGTGCATCATGTCGGTATACTGGAAGTCGGCAGCGCCGAGGAAGAAAGCCTGCAGCCCCTTCTCGGCGCCGCTGATGACGGCCGTGTCGTAGCCGAATAGCAGACCACCCAGCACCGCAGCCAGCACTATACTGTATAGGTAACCCTTGCTACCATTATGTCTGTTGTCCATACTTGTTTCTACTTTTTAGTTCAGTCTTTCTTCTTCTTTTTATCTTTCAGGTCGCACGTGCAATGCGCACAGCGGCCGGTGGCGGGGTCGGCGTTGGCGCAGGGACGGCGGAACTCGCGTTCCTTGTGCAACAGCATTTTCAGCCCAAGGGCTGCCATCATTGCCGCCAGCACCACCGCTGCAACGACCAACACGATAATGACATGTTTCATATCAGAGCATTCTAAAAGCAGGTGCAAATATACACATTAAAAATAACATATAAGTATATTTTTGTATCTTTGCACTTTCTTTGCAACACGAGATACGATGAACACCACGCGCGTAAACCACGCGACTACAGCCAATAACGAGACCCCCACGCTTCTCACAACGCCCATGCCGCCATCAGCCAAAAGACTGCAATGACAACGCCCGACGCCACATACCTGATACTGTTCGCCACCAATTTGGCATTTATCGTAACCCACCTCTATGGGTGGCTGCTCAAATGGTTCTATAAACCCAAGGCCTACCACGACCATTTCCGCGAGCTCTTCCCTGCCCAGCGCTCCGTGGGCGTCATCTACCTCCTACAGCTCTTCGAACTGCCCTACCTGCTCCAGATTGGCGACCGCGATGCACTCCTCTACGTCAACGCCTTCTCGCTACTCTTCTTCTCCATCCAGATGCTCATCATGTGCGAAGGTTACTTCTTCCCGACCCAACAACGCCGCCACCGCGACGCATGGCTCTTCCTGCCCGCCGCAGTGGTCCTGCTGCCGCTCTTCCTGCAGGCCGTCAACATCATCTCCATGCCCCAGGGGTGGCGCATATGGATGGTGGGGGTGGTGAGCCTCCTCTTCCTGCTCTACTTCCTCCAGTCCGTCCACATGGCCCTGCGCATACGTCGCGCCGTGCAGCAGGTCAACGAGGAGCGCTATGCCGACAGCGACGACTTCCCCGTCCGTTTTGCCAACATCATACGCTGGGTGCCTACACTCATCCTTATCCTCCTGGCCATCAACTTCTATGCCGACGACCCGTGGGTCAAGTTCGGGCGCGACATACTCTTCATCTTTGCCAGCGTCTGGTTCTGTGTCATCACCCTCAACCCCTGGCGCAAGGTGCAGGAAAAGAACGTGGAGCAGAAAGTGGAGAGTGCAGAACGCAGGGTGGAGAACGACACCCGTTTCGACGACCTTGCCCAGCGTCTCGAAGCACTCCTCACCGACGAGCACCTCTTCACCGAGCCGCACATCACCAGCGACCTCTTCATCTCGCGGCTGGGCACCAACAGCAAATACCTTGCCGAAGCCATCCATCACAGCGGCTATCAGTCGTTCTACGACATGATCTCCCAGCATCGTGTGCGTTACGCCATCAGTCTCATCCACCAGCATCCCGACCACCTCCTCGCCGACATCTCCGACCAGTGCGGTTTCTCCTCCCAGGCCTCCATGGTCAAAGCTTTCAAGTCCCAGGGCAAAGGCACTCCATCCTCCTATCGCTAATAGGCAAGCGCTGTTTCGATGATGCCGGCAGGCATCGGACAACGGTAGCCAGCCAATTCATTGGCTGGGATGTGGTTATTTCAATTTTCTTTTTCCTCTAGTGGAATTTTTCGCCAGAGGAAAGAGGAATATGAAAAAAAATCACTAATTTTGCCACCGTTTTTTCAAAAGACGAAATAATAATAAAATACTCATACAATGACACTTAAACTGATTGCTTTGACAGTCCTCGGCGCCGTGGTTCTGACTATCCTCGCCGGGATGATTGTCCGTGCCTGGCGCTACCGCCGCAACCATCCCGACGAGGATCTCTTTGCCTCGCGCCACCTGCTCCTGCTCCTGCAGCTCCTCCTGCTGGCACCCTCCGGCGCCTGGGCACAAAGCGGCTGGACGGTCGAAAACCTTAGTGGCCGCACCTTCACCGTCAGCCGCAGCAACACCGCTGTCGCCGAGACCGTGCTCTACCGCACCGTGAACATCAGCGCCGTCGCCGGGAGGCACTACCAAGCCGCCACCGGCACCCTTACCTTCGACGTCGGCGAGCCCTCCAAGACCGTCACCGTCACCGAGCTCAACCCTGGCAACAACGCCTACGGCTACCAAACCGCCCTCCAGCGCTCCTACCGCTTCGAGGTCACCGACCTGGGCGGCTTCTAACTGGCGCACTGCGACCGCAGCTTCACCACCGGCAGCTCCGTCCCCGACAGCGGTATGTTCGACATCAAGGATGTCACCATTTCGAACAGCCAGTTCGCCGCCAATGATGACGGCTACGACGCCAACGGCTACAAGAGCGTCTCCAGCACCTACTACTGCACCAATGGCACGAAGAGTTATCTGGCTTTCCTTGGTGCCCAGCTGCGTATGACCCTCAGCTTCGAAGCCAAAGAAGTTGACGATGCCTTTGAATACCTGCAGCTTCTGGTCAACAACACCAACACCTGCGACAACCGCAATGACTGCAGTAATGGCGACCCCGGCAATATAAACCTCTCCCTATATATGGCTGGCTTCGAGATGCATACTAGTTCCACTGACACTACCTTCAGGAGCTACACTTTCCCCGTCACCTCCGTCGGCTACAACGCCAGTACCACCGACCCCTGGGGATATGGCAACAAATACCCCCTCACGAAGCAGAAGTTCAACTCTGGCTGCCGCGCCACCGACGGTCGCCTCATTATCCCCAACAGTTTCAGCACCTTGGTGCTGCGCCTCAATGCTTCCGGTACGACGGGCAGCGACCAGTGGGTCGCCCGGAATATCAAAGCGCACATCCAGGCCGTCGACACCCATAATCCCTCCGTGTCGGCTGTCACCGTCAACCCCGGCCGGCACGCCAAGGGCAACACCGTCTATGTCACCGTGGCTTTCAACGAGATTGTCACCGTCAACGGCGCGCTCACGCTGAGCACCAGCTGGGGCATCCTCAACTACCTTGGCGGCAGCGGCAGCAACGTGCTCACCTTCAGCGGCACCATCCCTGAAAATGCCAGCAGCAGCCTCACCGTCACCGGCCTCAACATCAACGTCAACAACAACATCACCGTCAAGGACCTCGCCGGCAACAACTTTACCTGGTCCGGAAACAATACCCTCTACTCCCTCGAGAGCAGCTATGCCTGGTCCATCAGCTACAACCTCGACGGCGGCACGGCCTCCAACCCCGCCACCTACACCTGGGAGACGGCCACCTTCACCCTCACCAACCCCACCCGTGAGGGCTACACCTTCACGGGCTGGACGGGTAGCAACGGCAACACGCCGCAGTCCACCGTCACCGTCGCCAACCATACGCACGCCCCCCTCAGCTACACCGCCCACTGGACCACCATCACCTATAACCTCACCTACGACCTCGCCGGCGGCAGCGTGGCCACCGCCAACCCCGACACGTACACCATCGAGACGGCCACCTTCACCCTCGTCAACCCCACCCGTGCCAATTACGCCTTCACCGGCTGGACGGGCGGTGTCAACTCCGAACTCAGCACTCCGACCTCCGAACTCACCATCGCCCAGGGCTCCACCGGCGACCGTTCCTATACCGCCAACTGGACCCCCATCACCTATAATATTTCCTACGACCTCGACGGCGGCAGCGTGGCCACCCCCAACCCCGACACATACACCGTCGAGACCCCCGAATTCACCCTCAACACCCCCACCCGCGAGGGCTACACCTTCGCCGGATGGACGGGCACCGGCCTCGCCGCCGCCACCCAGACCGTCACCATCGCCCAAGGCTCCACTGGACACCGCTCCTACACCGCCAACTGGGAGATAATCACCTATAACATCACCTACGACTACGGCATCGATGGCGTCAGCGCCTCCAATCCCGCCACCTACACCGTCGAGACCCCCACCTTCACCCTCACCAATCCCAGCGAGCCCACGGGCTGCTTCTTCCTTGGCTGGACGGGCACCGGCCTCGACGCCGCCACCCAGACCGCCACTATCGCCCGGGGCTCCACCGGCGACCGCTCCTACACCGCCACCTGGAATAACCTCTGGGGCGTCGACGCCGACCACGACGGCACCACCGCCGAGCGCGCCTACGTCATCACCACCACCGAAGGTCTCGACCTGCTGGCCACCCTGGTCAACGGCGACAACGACTTCAGCGGCACCTTCTTCAAGCTCGGCGCCGATATCGCCTACAGCTGCACCTCACAGTGGAACGATGCCGAAAGCAACGAACACAACTACACCTCTATCGGCAACTATAACAGCTACAACCGCCCCTTCCGCGGCACCTTCGACGGCTGCGGCCACACCGTCAGCGGCATCCGCATCAATGCGAGCAACAGCTACAAAGGCCTCTTCGGCTACATCGTTGGCGGCACGGTGAAGAACGTCACCCTCAGCGACAGCCGCATCACGGGTTTCCAAGAGGTGGGCGGCATCGTGGGCGAGAATGATCTCGGCACCGTCAAGAACTGCCACGCCACCGCTACCGTCGCCATCTATAGTCGCACTAGTGGATCATCCCCCGATCATCACGGCGGCATCGTGGGCTATACTGCCGCCGCCACCGTCGTGGGCTGCACCTCCGCCGCCACCGTCAGCGGCACCGGCAGCAACTATGGTGGCGTGGTGGGACGGAACTACAATGCCACCGTCAGCCGCTGCCTCGCCATCGGTGCCGTCGTCACCGCCAACGACGACTCAGGCCCCGTGGTCGGCTTCAACATCGGCACCGTCACCGACTGCCACCACCGCCACTGCACCGTCGGCGGCAACGCGCAGTACGACCTCTACGCCGTCGTCGCCGGCACCGGCGTCACCCTCGCCCCGAGCGGCGACGCCACCGTGGCCTACCCCTACGGCGGCCTGCAGCTCTACGGCAGCGCCATCCTCTACGGCGACACGCTCTATGCACCGCAGGGCGCCACCGTCGGCCTCACCATCTCCTACAGCGGCAACCTCATGGCCACGGCCGGCACCCTCAGCGGCACGGCCAACCCCTACACCCTCACCATGCCCGACCAGGACGTCATCATCATATTAGACCACTGGGGCATTGCCGCCGGTGCCGACGGCACTCAGGAACATCCCTATCTCATCACCACACCCGAAGGCCTCGAACTGCTGGCCTCCCAGGTGAACAGCGGCAACCCCTTCTGCGGCACCTTCTTCAAACTCGGCGCCAACATCGACCTCGACGGCTATTCGATACCCCCCATCGGCGACTACAGCCAATCGCGTCCTTTCCAGGGTAGTCTCGACGGCGACAACTACACCATCACCAACATGTCTCTCGCCGGCGACGACTGCCAAGGCCTGTTCGGCTATCTCGCCGGCGGCAGGGTGGAGAACCTCACTGTCTCCAACGCCACGCTGTCCGGCAGGGGCGACTACCGGGGTGTGGTGTGCGGCTACAACCTCGGAGGCACCCTCCAGAACTGCCAGGTCACGGGCAGCTCGCTGGCGGACAGCGGCCAATACGTCGGCGGTGTCGTCGGCGGCACGTTCGGCGGTGCCGTGGTGTCGAACTGCCAGTGCACCAGCACCACCATCGACATCACCGGCGACTTTGTGGGCGGTGTGGCAGGCATCGCCGCGAACACCACCGTCGAGAACTGCACCGCCAGCGCCGCCGTGGGCGGCATCAACCAGGTGGGCGGCATCGTCGGCCTCCTGGGGTCGGACGCCCAGCTCGAGGGCTGCACCAACAGCGGCCTGGTGAGAGGCATCGCCCAGGTGGGCGGCCTGGTGGGATACCAAAGAGCGGGCAGCGGGCAGTGCAGCGGCAGCAATAATAGCGGCAACGTGCGTTGGTCCGCCATGGGCGGCGGTGTCTGCGGCTATGCCGAAGACACCACGATGCTTGAAGGCTGCTCCAGCGTGAGCATTCTGCCATACGATACAATAATAAGAATACAGAATGTGGATGATCTCACACAAATCCGCGACAATGTCAACAATGGCAGCAACAGCTACGAAGGCATACTCATCGTGCTGGATTGGGACCTCAACTTGGGTAATGGATGGACTCCCATCGGTACACCCGAACATCCTTTCCGCGGCACCTTCGACGGTCAAGACCATACCATCAATTTCGGTATCTACAACGAATCAAATGACTACCAGGGATTCTTCGGCTATATGCAAGGTACCGTCAAGAACGTCAATTTCACTCAATGCAGTGTCATCGGCCGCAACTATGTAGGCGTTATTGCAGGCTACTGCCATGGCACCATCTCGAACTGCTATTCCTATCGCGAGAAGGTGGAAGGTGAGAAATATGTAGGCGGTCTGGTCGGCATGGCCCGCTATTCGGAAATCCAGGACTGCTTCAACGGCAACAACATCGTTGGCGAGCAATACGTGGGCGGCATTGTGGGCGACTTCGCCGACCACTCAACACTAACCACTTCCCTCTACGGCGGCAACGTGAGCCGCTGCTACAACTACGGCATGGTCAAGGCCACGGACGACAGCAGCTATGTGGGCGGCCTGGCTGGCCACATCTCGGCCGAGGTGAAACATTGCTACAACAGCGGTATCGTCGCCGGCGGAGATTTCGTGGGCGGCCTGTGTGGCCTGATTGACGGCGGCGGCATCCTCCACTGTTACAACGCGGGCCATGTGTCCGCCACCCACGACAACAAGGGAGCCATCTGTGGAGATTACTCCATGTTCGTGAATAGCAATAACAACTATTACGACTTCCAGATGAGCACGGTGCAGGACAACAATGCCTCCGGCTACAACACGTCCAGGATGACGGGTACCGGCCTCATGAGCATCTTCGGCACCGACTGCTGGTCATACCACGACAACGAATATCCCTCTCTCAAGACGACTAAAAGAGACAGCACCTATTTCCACGTTTCGGTGAAGCCGTTGTTGCTCCCGGGCAATATGCCGGTGGACAAAGTCGTGCAACCTTTCTGCGGCGTCACGGGGAATGCTACTGACAGCCAAGTTGAGTGGTCGCGCTACGGGACAGCGTCGGCAGCCGTGGACATTCTGCATCTGGCCGACAAAGACAGCATTACGCTGCTCGGATGCGGTGTGGACACGTTGAAAGTGAGCCACCCCGGCTATGGCTTCGAACGCCTGGTGCCGATTGTGGTAGCCGCACGGGAGGCCACGGTGCAGACCGTGCACGCCTGCGGCAACAGCTACAAGTGGAACAATCAGAATTATTACGAAACGGGATTCTACACCTATGGTGATAATTGCGATAATAAACAGGCCTTGGACCTCACCATCACTCCTGTCACAATCACCACCTCGACACTTATCAATAGCACTTGCGAGACGATCCCTGACGGCGCAGTGCATGCATCGGTGAGTGGGGGTCCCGGCAACGGGTTCCGTTACCTGTGGACAAATTCCCTCACGGGAGACACCATCGGCAACACACCTACCCTCACGGACATAACAGCCGGCTACTATTCAGTGACCGTGACCGATTCGCTTTTCCCGACCTGTGAACAAACAGCTATGATAACATTGTTCTCATCTAACACGGTAGAATTGACCATCAAGAGTTGTGACGCAAGCAAAACCTACGACGGCACAGCGCTCACGGGCAACCGCTATGTGGTGACCGAGCAGGGCTTCGAACCCGATACCCTTCCCGCCGACAGCTTCGCCATCCTCGCCAACGGCGACACCCTGCGCGTCACTTTCGGAAATGGAACCCTCATCAATGTTGACACCCTTGAGAACGGGGCAAAATTCACCTACAGCATCTCCAACGGCATCGACCACAGCTGCCACTACGATGTCGATACGATTTTCGGCACTCTCTCCATCACCCCGCGCCCCGCCACCATCATCGTCAATGACACCAGCAAAACCTACGGAGACACCGACCCCGTTTTCTCCGGTACAGTCACTGGACTTGTCGACGGCGACAGCCTCGGAACAATCCACTACTTCAGGAACGACAACTCGGAGAATGTGGGCAACTACCCCGACATTCTGACAGCCAGCTGTACAACGCCAAACCCCAACTATAAGGTCTCTGTCAACAAAGGCGATCTTACTATCAAATGCCGTGATCTTTTGATTAGAACGGACAATTTGCCCGACAACATCACAGACCGGGACGAATGCTATTCCCCATCCAATACCGACGCGCTGCCTTCCGCTGACAGCATCAAGAATTTGATACTGGCAAACAACGACACGCTGCAATCCACAGACTTCGCGGTGACGACAAATGATTTGACAATATCGGCTGACAACAACGGCTGGAAGTGGGCACGCACCTATACCATCTCTATTTCCAACCCTAACTATTGCGACCAGGCAAGCAGGGTCATCTATGTGAGCGGTGGCGACATGACACCCCCGGTCGCTGCCCACGACACGCTGTGGAGTGCATTGGCCACGAACCTCAGCGACAGCATCCTGGTCATCCACAACATTGCGCAGCTGAAAACCCTCTTCGGCATCAGCGACGCCTGCACGGGCGAGGATGTCAGCCTGGTGGGTTCGTCGAAAACGGTGAAGCTCGGCGAACAATGCACCGACACGCTGGTCATCGCCTACGAGGTGGCCGATACCTACGGCAACCCGGCGACTGTCTATCAGGCGCAGCTCGTCAAAGACACGACAGGGCCCACCTTCGACATACCTCATGACACCACCCTGTGCGTCGACCCCGACGGCAACTACGAAAACACCGTCACCCGTGTCGCAGCCGAAATAACGGTTACGAATCTGCACTCCAACTGCACAAGTCTGCAGGAGCATTTCAGTGTCCAAAGCTCGATGGATACTTCCCGCTTTAATTTTTATCATCCTCGGGGGTATAGAATAACTCAGGGCGATTCTGACAATGGGGTGCGACACTACAAACAACTCTGGACCGTGACCGACTCCTGTGGCAACACCACCTGTGATTCAATCGCCATCCACGTTCGTCCTTTGCCGAAAATCACTCAAATCACCATTCTCAATCAAAACATCATCTACGACAATGATCAAAACATCATCTACGGCGATGCCATCAGGGATGTGTGGATATATCATCAGTACTCCGACCTTTCCATAACGGGTTTGTCCGGCATCGAATTGGACTCGCTCGGATGCTCTGTAGAACATAAAAAAGACCAAAATAATAATGAATATGACAGAGTGTATGGCGATCCTGAATTCGCCGTCACTAACGCCACGTTTCTCGTTACGGCCACCAGCCACCAAGGATGGGGCTGCAGCATCGATGAAAGCACCTTCAACATCACGGTGGAACAGAGACCTATCGACATCACCGCCACCGACGCCACCAAGAAGTACGACGGCACCCCGCTGACCTCGAACAACTACACCTGTACGACGGCCGATGACGAACCTGCCCTCGTCCATGATGACGTTATTTCACGCTTGTCCTTCAGCGGCAGCCAGACCAATGTGGGTTCATGCACAAACTACATCGAAAATGCAAGAATCACCGCCCCGAACGACACCACCATCGACAAGACCTCCAACTATTGGATTGAGTACTACCCCGGGACGCTGACGGTGACGTCCAACGACACCGCCATCACGGTGACGGCCGGCAGCGGCAGCAGGTTCTACGACGGCACCCCCTTTACCCTGATGGCGCACGACGACTTCATCGTGACAGGCGTCCCCGACGCCCTCACCTGGACCGCCACCGCCGACGGCACTGTGACCAACATCATCCCGGGTGAAGGCGAGAAGACAGAGAATGCGGTGACCTCGTTCCATATCTTCGACGCCGACGGCCACGATGTGACAGGTTATTTCACCAACATCACCTACCAGAGCGGCACCTTGGCCGTGAACCCCGTAGCCATCTCCATTGGGGACGGATGGCAGGCCATCGCGACACCGGTGCACGACGAGGGTGAGACCTACTGGACCGTCGGCAGCGTCTTTACCACAGCCCCCTACGACCTCTTCCGCTACGACGAGCCTACGGCCACCTGGCAGAACTACAAGACCCACTCTTTCACCTTCAGCCCCGCCCGCGGCTACATCTATCGCACCGCCACCGACGAGGCGCTCATCTACGACGGCATGCCCAACAGTGAGGCGAGCTACAGCATCGCCCTCACCGCCGGCGCTCCCAACGACCTGGCGGGTTGGAATCTCGTGGGCAACCCCTATCCCTTCCCGGTCCACCTCGACTGCCCCTACTACAGCCTGCTTCCCGACGGCCGCTGGGAAGCCCATGACGCCCCTGTCGCCACCGACAGCCTCGCCATGGGCCAGGCTGTGCTGGTCCACACCACCGCCCCGGCCACCCTCACCTTCTACTACGCCACCCGCAGCACCACCGCCCCGGCCCAGGCCAAAGGCCCTCTGCCGCCGTTGCCCATGGGACTTTGCCTCTCAGGCGACTGCGGTGACTCTGGTAATGGCATAATATCGCAATCACACAATCAAGCCTTCGCCCACCTCGACGGCGACCGTCTGATAGTGGAAGGGGAGGGCACCCTCGAAGTCTACGACGTCATGGGCCGCCGCCTGTTCAATGTTGAAATTCGCAATTCGAAATTCGCAATTCAGAATTCAGTATTCCCCTCCGCGGGCGTCTACCTCCTCCGCCTCGCCGGCCAGAGCCAAAAGATAGTGATAACGAAATAACGAAATAACGGTATAACGATATAACGAAATGAAGACACACAAGATAATAGCAGCAGCAGCGCTGATGGCCGCGGTGGCCACCGCCTGCACCAAGGACACCCTGAGCATACGCCTGCTCAGCGAACCGATGACCGGCGGCGCCAAGGTGCTCGTCGACCCCACCGCCGTCAATGACGCCCAGTGGGTTACGGGCGAGCAGATAAACCTCAACGGCACCGCCCGCACCATCACCCAGCACGACGGTCACTTCTACCTCGACCTCGACGCTCCCATCGACGGCGCCCTGACGGCCGTCTACCCCGCCAGCATCGACGCCGACGGCAACAGCGTAACCTACAGCGCCAGCACTGTGACCATCAACAACCTCAACGTCGACTTCGTTGCCGGCGGCCACCGCATCATCTTCCCGATGGCCGCCGAAGCCGCCACCGGCAGCGAGTCGCTAAAGTTCGACCACCTGACCGGAGGCCTGAAACTGACCCTCAGCGACACCGCCTCGGCCTGCAGCTACACGCTGGGGTCGCTACGCATAGTGACCTATGGCGACGGCTCGATGGCCGCACCCATCGCGCCGCGCCACGGCATCACCGCCACATGGGCCGTGCAGGGTCCCGCGGTGCCCGGCGGCATGGTGGGTGAGACCAACGGCGACGTAAGCGTAGTCAACGCCAGCGAGATGCACTTCACCTTCAGCACCGACGGCACCCCCGGCAAGGCCATAGCCGACGGCGGCAGCATAAGCTTCTGCGTGCCCATAACAGTCAGCTCGGTGAAGACCCTCGAGGTGACAGGCTACGGTACCGACGGCAAACAGCTCTTCAGCCGCACCAAGACCCTCGACGCCACCCTCGCGGTGCAGTACAACACAATGTATGCAATACCTGAAATAGAATTCTAGAAGCCATGAATACCAAGAAAGTATATATAGCTCCGACGCTGACGGCGGTCACCTTCAAGGCCGAGCAGGGCTATGCCTCGAGCGGCTTCCGTCTGTTCCAGGACCTCATGTTCTTCGAGCAGGACTACGACCCCGACTACAACACGCAAGCCCAGGAGAACTGGCACGACGACGGCGGAGCCTTCGGCAGCGGCTGGTAGCATCAAGTCACCGCCATTAGGCGGGGACCCTTGAAACAAAGATAAACATAAACTTAAAAAAGGAAACAGCCCCGAGCAATCAGGGCTGTTTCTGGTTGTCCTACCTGGATTCGAACCAAGACAAGCTGATCCAGAGTCAGATGTGCTACCGTTACACCATAGGACAATCGGTATTCTTTCCTTCGAAAGCGGGTGCAAAAGTACGAACTTTTTGCAAACCGGCAAAACTTTTTTTAGATAAATGGTGAAAGATGAAAGGTGAAAGGTGATTATCAATAATTTGTAAACCGAAAATTTTCACCTTTCACCTTTCATTTTTTTACCTTCAAAGGCTGTCGCCCTCCTCGCCAGAGCCTTCTTTGGCGTTTTTCTCGAGTTCCATCTTACCAAAGCGGAGGGTGATGCCGGCGCTGATGTAGCGACTGTTGAGCATCTTGTTGACCGTATTGGTGATGTAGTAGGGGTTGGTGTTCTCTGAACCCGAGCCGTAGCGGCCGCCCCAGTTGAAGATGTCCTGCACGTTGACGAACACCGACAGCTTGCGCTTGAAGAAATCGCTGCGCACGCCCATGTTGAGGCTGTAGCGTGCCTTGCGCTCGCTCATGAGGCTCAGCGTGGGCGAGTTGTAGTTGGCCGAGAGGTGCACTTGATACTGGTCGAATATCTTGGTCCAGGCGTTGACGCGGACACTCCACGACACCTTTTCGCGCTCGTCGGTCTTGGTGGTCACCATTCCCAAGTCGTCGGTACGGTCGTAGGTCATACGATAGCCGTAGTCATAGACGTTGGCGTAGAGGCGCACGTTGAAGAATCCCGAAGGGCGGTAGGTCATATTGAGGCTTGCGCCGTAGCGCCACGAGGTGCCCATGTTGTAGGGGACAGAGTAGTTGACGATACGGTCGAGGTATTCGTCGAACTTGGCGTCGGTGAGTGAGCTTATCTCGTTGGTCGAGAGGCGGCCATAGACCTCGACGCCCACGTTGCCGAAGCGCTCGAAGAACTTCTGCCAGCCGGCCTCCATGCTGTGGGTAAAGGCATCCTTGAGGCCGGCGGTGTTGCCGGTAGAGTAGCTGTCCTCGCCGTAGCGGCGGAAGCGGCTTTCCTGGGAGAGCGAAGGATTGGTCATGCGCATCGAGTAGTTGAGCTTCAGGTTGTGCATGTCCTCGGTGCGGTAGCTGAGGTGTATCGACGGGCGCAGCGCATAGCTCGGGAGACTCTGCTTGTCGGCAAAGTCCATGGTGGTCTGGTAGTCGATGCTCTCGTTGTCGATGGTGGCGCCGAAGCCGCTGCTGAGGGTGAAGCCGCCCCAGCGGTGGGTCCAGTTGACATCGGCCGTGGCCGAAGCCGTGCTGTTGAGGAAGCGGTAGGTGCGCAGCGAGTCGACGGCAGTCTGCTCGCGGTCGTTCCAGCGGTCGAAGCTGGCGTCGGAGGTCTCGTACTCGAGGCGCAGGCCGTAGCTCATCTCGCCGTCCTTGGAGTAGGGCCGGTTGTAGCGCCCGTCGAAGTCGACCGAGCCCGAGGTGCTGCTGCTGAGCAGGTAGCGGTGCTCGTCGAGGTCGGTGTAGGTGGTGTACTCGCGGTCGTACCACTCGCGGCTGCCGTTGTGCGAAAAGCGCGCGTTGACGCCGAGGCGCAGGTTGTGTCCCTCGAGGTCGAACTTCTTGGTGTAGTCGGCACCCGCGTGGCCGAAGCCTCCCAGCGAGTGGTTGGTGTCGGCGATGGAATAGTCCAATATGCTGTCGACGGGCGACTGGTAGAAGGTCTGCCCCAGTATGCGGTTGGAGTAGCTGGTGTTGCCGTTGAGCATGCCGCCGGCGTCGAACGAGAGCTCGCTCATCGAGTCTATCTCGTAGTTCACGTTTACGAAGATATTGCCGCTGCGCGACGAGTTGAGGCTGGTGTCGTCGGTCTTCTGGTACATGGTGGTGTCGTAGGTGCCGCGCACCGCACCGTCGCGGCGGCGCCAGGCCTCGCTGTTGTTGGTGTTCTCGCGGCGCGAGAAACGGCCGCTGGCGAAGAGGTTGATACTCCACTTCTCCTTGGCCCACATGTAGCTCACCCATGGCGAGGCGAAGGGCTGGTTCGAGCCGTTGACGCCAAAGCTGACGAACTGGTTGCTCTTGATGTGGGCCGAGGTGATGATGTTGATGACCGCCTCGGCGTCGGTGGCATACTTGGCCGAGGGGTTGGTGATGGTCTCGATGCGGGCCAAGGCGTTGGCCGGCAGAGTCTGCAGGTAGGTCTTCAGGTTCTCCTCGGTGAGCTTCGACGGCTTGTCGTTGATCCATATCTCGACCGAGCTCACGCCGCGCAGCGTCACGTTGCCCTCCACGTCGACCTCGACGCCTGGGGCGTTCTGCAGGGCGTCCTCGGTGGTGCCGGTCTGTATGCTGGGGTCTTCGCTGACGTTGTATATCATCTTCTCGCCATCCATGGCGTAGAGGGGCTTCTCGGCCGTGATCTCGACGGCGTCGAGGGTGGTGGCTCCAGCCTTGACGCGCAAGGTGCCGAGGGCGGTATTGTTGCTTACGGTGAACGGCACAAAGCGGCGCTGGTAGCCGATGGCCGAGATGCGGAGCAGATAGCTGCCGGCCGGCACATCGCTGATTTCAAACAGGCCGTCGAGGTTGGTGGCGGCGCCTTTCACAAAGCTGCTGTCGGCACTGTCGAGCACGGCCACGTTGACGAACGACAGGAACTCGCCCGTGGTCGAGTCGCGCAGCTCGCCCACCACCTTGAAGGTGTCGCCCTCCTTCACTTTCTTCTTCTGCTTCACCTGCTGGGCCTGCTGGCTGCCCTGCATCTGGTTCCAGTCGCGCTGACCCATCGGAGGCCTGCGACCCGAAGGCCTGCCACCGCCAGGGAAACCGCCACCGGGTCCACCGCCGGGACCGCCGGGTTGCGCATAGGCCATCGAGGCCGACAACAAAACCATCAACGCCAGGGCCAACGCCCTGGCAACGTGCCTTTTCTCCATACTTTTCTTCTCTCCTTTATTGATAAATAACCACCTATAAGTACCCCAAAAGCGCACAAACTTGCAGCCACCTTGTTCTTTTTTTCACTGCTTGGCGACGACACGGGAGTGTGTCCCCTTGTCGGTGTGCACCAAAAGGAGGTACAGTGCCTGGGGAAGGGACGATATGTCGAGGTCCAGGGCAGTGCTGTGGTGTGCCGGCTGCGCAAGGAGCAGCTCGCCGCCCAGGGAATAGAGCTCGACGGCGGTCACAGGTTCGCGGCTGTCGACATGGAGCGCGCCGGTCGTGGGGTTGGGGCTTACCGTTAGGGCGTCGGGGCCGCCGTCGGGGGCCTCTACTGCGTTCAGCGCCACCGGCTGCGCCTCGCTCCAAGGCGACCACTGCCGCCAGCGGATGTCCTTGCACCGGGCACGCACGTGGAAGACCATGTCGCTTGCCCCTACCACGTTACCCACTACGGCCTGCGGCAGCGGGCAGTCGACGATGGTGCCGTGGTCGGGG